>CBDHHR010000934.1:0-35000 GCA_965263245.1 Metamycoplasmataceae bacterium
AATTTTTCAAGATCATTGTAAGACGGTAGTGGTTTACGAACGACAAAGCCCACCACGTTCTACCAATGAGCATTATACATCATAAATAACTAGTTATGCTGTCATTCTCTTTTCTTAAATTGCAAGAGAATACTTGACATTTCGTGCTATGCAGTACCACCCTAGCATTCAAACACCCACCAGCAGCGACAGTCCACTGAGCAGCATAATAACATGCTCTCTGTTTTATATATGTATATATATATAATGTGTATATATATATATATATATATATATATATATATATATATATATATATATATATATATATATATAATTTCCAGTTCACCTTGGTCACGTTTGATATATATATATATATATATATATATATATATATATATATATATATATATATATATATATAATTATATATATATATCTCAAACGTGACCAAGGTGAACTGGAAATTATATATATATATATATATATATATATATATATATACATATTATATACATCGTAGATATATAAGTCACCCTAGAGAATGTTTTATAGCTCATTTTCTATTATCTGAAAGTAATTATTCTCAGGTCTCAGGTTGTGTACTCCAAACAGCCCAAACTTGGGCTAACGCAGGAGTTTGTAGTGCTTCTTGTGCGCATGCGTTTGGTTGTGTGTTTGTTTGTTTGTTTGTTATAACTTGTTTGTTTGTTTTACAGGCAATTTAGGTGATTGGGTGTTGGGAAGGGGAGGTTCATTATTGCTGCTTGAAAAGCTATGGGATTTTCTATTGCAGTAATGTGTGGTGGGATCATATTCCAGATGCGAATTGCACGGGGGTAAAAGTAGAACACTGCAGTGTTGATGCGGCACCTGGTGGCGATGTAATGGCCACGGTTTTTTGATGGTTTTAGTAGGCCCGGTGGTGGTGTGATAATCCTGCGTCGCTCAAGCGTGGGCCATCCAAGGGTGGCTATTAGGTCTGTTGTGGCTGTTTGGCGTCGATGGTTGTTTTTGACAAATCTGGCTGCACAGTGCTGTACCTTTTCAAGATGTTTAATTATTTGGGTAGTGGTGTGTGGATTCCATATAGGAGAGGCATATTCAAATTTTGGTCGGACTAGCATGTTATAGGCCGTTTCTTTTACATCAGGTTTGCATGGTCCGAGGGTTCGTTTGATCATACCTAAAACGTTTGATGATTTGGAAGCTATGTCAGTGATGTGATTCGCCCAGATTAGTTTAGTATCTAATTTTATTCCAAGATATGGGTGGCTGGAGACTGTGGAGAGTGGCACACCACAAAGGGAATACGAATGTAGTCTGGGTTTGGTTTTGTTTGTTATTGGGAGGTGCACACATTTGGGGATGTTAAACTGCATTTGCCATTTGTTGGACCATGTTTGTAGTTGGATCAGGTCAGATTGGAGGATGTTGTTATCTGTTTCAGATTTGATTATGCGATTATTGACAAATGCAGCAATGACGTTAGGTAGCCTACAGCCTTTAAGCATAGAGCCAAACATGCGTAGTATCGTATATGTAAAACCTTCCCAGTGTGAAGTATATTTAACATGTGGCTTTCTTGGAAATCGCAAATGTATTTATCATGTGTTTTTCTGTGTTTTCCAGTGCAAGTGGCGTGAATGATATTACCAAGGTATCTTCGGCACGGAAGGGGCGACACCAGGACCTCTTGTGTGGACTTATGCAATTAAATAAATCACTTATTCTCCACTACATAGCCACTTAATCGTATGCTTACGCCAAGACATGCCGCCAGCAGTGCGAATACACTTTCCTGTAAAAACGTCGTGTGTCATACTGTGTTTACGGGACGTCTTGTCACGCAGCGTATATGTCTAGTTGCGTAGCGGGACGTGAAACGTCAAAACGTATGATCTTTGGAGCAAACTTGAAACGTGAATGCATGGTGGTTGTGCACGGAAACTAGCATAACTTTGGCGACGATGTTCGTCAAGTTGGAAGCATACTATAGTAAAGCAAGATTCCTTATTTCACAACTCATACATATTGACACTCATCGAAATTTCAACCGGTAGTGGCTTCTTGCTAACCACTCCCTTACAAGTGCCCATAAATCCATGTAAGACACCTAATTTCAATCTTGTAAAAGTACCTTCAACATAACCTTACCAGTAAACCAAGCCGAAACCATAATCAAACACTAACACTAACACTAACCCTAACGTTATTCCACATAATAGCAACAAAAAATGGGCACTTGTACGTGAGCGGTTAGCAACCGTTTCAACCGCAGTAATCGGCCTTCATGAGGTATCTCCACAACTCGCCAGATGGCGAGGCAAGCAGGCTGTCCCACGCAAATGTAGCCCCTTCCAGTCTGTTCACAGATGATGCAATCTTTCTAATTTAGATGACAGCTTTAATCCACCGCGCAAACCCGTGCGTCCTGTGTTTAGCCATGACAATTGTGAACAACCAGTAACTTTACAAGTATACAAAATGTTGAAGAAAAGTATGAATCCACGAGCCGTAGTAGATCGCTAGATCACGTGCAACACGATATCATGTGCAACATTAGCTCATCCCGTTACATGCACATGCACATGCACATGCACATGCACATGCACATGCACATGCACATGCACATGCACATGCACATGCACATGCACATGCACATGCACATGCACATGCACATGCACATGCACACGCACACGCACACGCACACGCACACGCACACGCACACGCACACGCACACGCACACGCACACGCACACGCACACGCACACGCACACGCACACGCACACGCACACGCACACGCACACGCACTCGCACACGCACACGCACACGCACACGCACACGCACACGCACACGCACACGCACACGCACACGCACACGCACACGCACACGCACACGCACACGCACACGCACAAGCACAAGCACAAGCACACGCACACGCACACGCACACGCACTCGCACACGCACACGCACACGCACACGCACACGCACACGCACAAGCACAAGCACAAGCACACGCACACGCACACGCACACGCACACGCACACGCACACGCACACGCACACGCACACGCACACGCACACGCACAAGCACACGCACACAAACGCGCGCACACACACACACACACACACACACACACACACACACACACACGCGCGGGCTCACACACACACACACACACACACACACACACACACATACACACACATACACACACACATACACACACATACACACATACACACATACACACATACACACATACACACATACACAAATACACACATACACACATACATACATACATACATACATACATACATACATACATACATACATACATACATACATACATACATACATACATACATACATACATACATACATACATACATACACACACCAACAAAACACAAACAAACAGAGACACACTGTTTTGTGATAACACTACACACTTCAGTTCGAAGCAATGTTATTTATATGACACGATATTGCAATGAATATGACCTGCAAGCTACGCCAGATTCCAATTGGCACTGAGAGTGTGTGTATTGACGACAACAATAGCAACAACAACAACAACACTAGTTTTAGGAGACAATGTATTTCAGTGTGATATGTTACACCACGCGCACAATAAAGCTGCACATCTCTGTTGCATATGCATAGGGTACATATTACGCAACAAAGTAAATAATTGTTTGATAGCGAGTTCATTCTGGTAGTATTGTGACGTCAGTCGCAGCACTGGCACATGCCGTTGATCTGTTTGACGCACGCGCATATGGCACAGTGTTTGCATATCGTCTTGCACGTATCATAAACACATTTGGCACCGCCGGCTGAAACCGAATCAATTACTAAGCAATGTAGAATATTTAGTGTATGGTAATAATTGTATAACCTTTGCAATACTTGTAATATATAGTTTACCCCATACAAATACATACTCACTATAACAACCGAATTATTTGTATAGCATTCAAATATAACATATTAATGGGTTACTTCCAGTTTCCCTGCGTAGGGGCCAGAACTCTGTCATGAACTGACGGTTTTAAGGTAATGAATTATCTCATATTCCATAGTTATGGATCATCAGTACGGTGACACTGGAATATCGCTCACCGAGTTTCAGATTAAGAAGTTGTTGGTTTTTAAGGGCTGAACATACTTTCCGTGGAGGTCGATGTAAAATAAATTACGTTATCATGAGAATTACCATTATAATTGTTGTTGGCATTGTTACTATCATGACTACAATGATGACTATGATCATTGTCATTAGTGGAGTTATACACATGTGCTTCAATTTCGCAGTTAGCGCGCCGCAGCCCTTGGCTCAGTCACACATGTAGAACAGACACTTGCCGTAGATGTTGCAGTGACTGTCCTCGGTGCAGACTAGACAACACACAACAGTGATGCACATGGTATTTGTATATTTCTTCTCCGGGGCTACATTCCACTTATCTCAACTGTAGTAATATATAATACCGTTTAGGCACATGTCGTAACCTGCAGGTACATGCGCTGGTTAGTTAGTTAGTTAGTTAGTTAGTTAGTTAGTTAGTTAGTTAGTTAGTTAGTTAGTTAGTTAGTTAGTTAGTTAGTTAGTTAGTTAGTTAGTTAGTTAGTTAGTTAGTTAGTTAGTTAGTTAGTTAGTTAGTTAGTTAGTTAGTTAGTTAGTTAGTTAGTTAGACAGTTTCAGGACCGAAATATCACGGCAAAGGCAGACAAAACACGATCAAAAATATGTTTGCGAAAACAGTTTGGTGACAGCAACATGAGAGAAGAACATAAGAATAGACGACTTTTCAGAGGACGTGGTCTTGGAAGAAAGTTTCAAATTGAAACTGGTGATGAAATAGCAAACGTGGAACATACTTGTTCACCGCAGTGGGAGAGATCGAATAGCGTAGAAAGCAGTTGACAGGCAAACGGAATGAGGACGACCTAGGTTGGAATGCTTAAAGGGAGATGCATGAAGATTTCGATAATAGCATAGAATATAAAGAGAGGGTGAGATAGTTGGCGGGGAAGTGCAACAAGAGTGAGTGAGTGATTAAGAAAGAAAGAGTAAACATAAATCGTGTACATATATGGCATGGGAAGGCTTCCTCCCGGCCATTCGTGGAGCGAGACAGGAGAAATTTAAAAGAATGCCTACTTGGATCTTTTTGACAGTTGCCTCCTCTGTAGCCGCTTCTGCAGAAACAGACACCCCTGAAACATGACCCATGGGTTCCGCACTCACTGTGTCCGTAGCAAATTGAATATCATACTTACAGAACTGGTATTACAAACAGGTATCAAAGACTTTGATACTGCATCATGTAACAACCAAACACACATCTCCATTATATGGCATATATTTTTTTAGTTAACAAGCACCTCTATATTTTATATATCATCAGGTATTGCTAGTCTGGATAGTCGAACCGCCGACATGTCGACGTCTTCCTCCGCCTCTGCGTGTGCCTGAAGCACGCCCACGGCGAAGATGTAAGCCGCGACGATTACGATTACGATCTTCATTCTGCCAAACGTCAATGACCATCCGTCTTATTCTGCCTGTATATTATATTTATTCACGGCGGTAGGTGTAGCCTTAGCTTTCACTGCACCCACGAGGTTGACAGGCAATGATACACAATTACCACCTGACGCTATAGGTGCACTTGGGTTATTTTCATTGCCCTCACAAACGGAAGCAATCTTTCAAGTTCGCTGTATGACGGATTTGATGCTGGCAGTGATTTACCACCACATTCTAGGAAACTGTCATTATTCTGAACATAAATATCTAGTCGTGTTGTCGTTCTCTTTTCTTACATTGCAAGAGAGTCCTTGACATGCCATAACACCCTAGCACTCTCACACCACCCACAGCGACGGTCCACTGAGCAATGCCCTTCTTCGGTCGCCAAATTCTTTAACGAGATCGGTCTCGATAACACACACACATATATATATATATATATATATATATATATATATATATATATATATATATATACATATATATATATATATATGTGTGTGTGTGTGTATGTATATATATATATATATATATATATATACATATATATATATATATATATATATATATATATATATATATATGTATATATGTATATATGTATATATATATATATATATATATATATATATATATATATATATATATATGCGAAATTCTACTAATAGAATAATATTTATGTAGATACTAGAGAGTGACTTGTCTCCCCTTAAAGGAAACTGACTGTCCCGCTAGAGCATGCTGGGAAAGTCTTCACTTCGGCTTTCATCGCCAGCGAAGACGGACCAATTCAAGTAACAGAATATTTGATACATTGTTGGGCTTTTGTTTCTGTTATTTCGTTACCCGAATATTCTGTTGTGTTACCACGATAGACTTCCACGGTGTGGTGAGTTTTGACTATTTTATTCTTTCCTGTTGTCGCATTAGCGCATTTATTCGTGTGTCCTAATTCCATCGGGTTTGAACTGGTCTGGTAATGGCGTCGGCCGTCGGCACCCCTGGCCCCGGGTCTCCTTTCTCGCAGATCCCGGTTTCCTGTCCAAAACAGGTTCTGTTCGTCGGTGACAGTTTCGTTACCCGTTTTTCCCGGTATTGTACCCGGGAAACTATTATCAATTGTGGTATACAGCGTAATTTGGTCAACTTCTCTACTTTGGGGGCAGGCGGTGCGGGGATTTCCTTTGTCCGCGACGGCGCCCCTCAATCTGCAGCTGTGCGGGCCGATTTCCTTATTTTGCAAATCGGCGGTAACGACTTGAACCACCCACAGTGCGACCCTGTCCAGCACGCCCGACAGATTCTCTCGCTTGCTCGCAATTTCATTGCACAGAAGAATGTCAAGCACTTCGCAATCTGCCAACTTTGCTACCGCGTTTTGCCCAGGGATCAAAAGTTGGGTCTCCCTTCCCGTCATCCTCTTCGTGCTCATTATAACGCTCTCGTCGACCAGGTGAACGCCGAGTTGAAGCGTTTGATAGCTTTCTTCCCGAAGTGTGTATACTGGAAGCGCCGCGGGATGCTTTCCGACTATATTTCCTTGCTTAGTGATGACGGTGTCCACATCGCCGCGGCGGGTGAGCGCCTATATTATCGCTCCATTCGGGGGGCTGCTCTCTACCTCTCCAAGCGTGTTTGAGTATGTCCTCTCCTGGTGTCCCTTTGTTTACATGTCTGCGTTTTCTCCCTGTCCGCGGTTTACCCTTGATCCAGGTTAGTGAATGTGTCTATGCATTCCTTTTTTTCCCTTCTCGTTTCCAGATTTACCTCACCGTGCATGTCCGTGTACTTTACCTTTGGTGAGTGTTGCACAAGCATGTGTGTATCCGTTCCTTTACCACTCTGGTGTGATGGTCTTTCGAGTTCCCGTTAACGTGTGTATCCGTTTCCCGGTTCTCTGATTGTGGTGTTGCATCATCCGTTTCCTTACCATTGGTGAGTGTTGTACATGAATGTGTGTATCCGTTCATTTACCATTCTGGTGTGATGGTCTTTCGAGTTCCCGTTCACGTGTGTTTCCGGTTCTCTGATTGAAGTGATGTGTCTTCCGTTCCTTACCATTGGTGAGTGTTGTACATGAATGTGTGTATCCGTTCATTTACCATTCTGGTGTGATGGTCTTTCGAGTTCCCGTTCACGTGTGTTTCCGTTTCCCGGTTCTCTAATTGAGGTGATGTGTCTTCTGTTCCTTACCATTGGTGAGTGTTGTACATGAATGTGTGTATCCGTTCATTTTCACTCTAGTGTGATGGTCTTTCGAGTTCCCGTTCACGTGTGTATCCGTTTCCCGGTTCTCTGATTGAGAGAATTATCCTCCTTCCTCCACTACATATATTGTATTCCCTGTTACACACACTTACAGGTATATACGTCTGTACTTCTCCACTTCTCCAGGTTTCTTTTTTGCAGGTGCACATCTGCGTTTAGCTATGTTTGCTTACGTCGTTATTTCGGAGATCCAGTCAGCTTCCCACATCACACCGCCTGTTTTTATTTCAGTATTGTGACTGTCGCCTTACATCCACTCAGTCGTTTTAGTACCTGTGTGGGGGAATACCGACATCGCTATGGCTGTCTGAACACTGCCATTACTTTCTTCACTATCCCACTGTTGTTTCGTCAGGATGTCGTCAGTATTTCAGGATTACTACATGACTTCCACCATCACATTGTATTTCTGTCCTTCCCGTGCATCTTTCTCCATCAGCTATCAATGTTCTCTTGCTCTACACCCTACATCTGGCCATCATGCACCGTCACATACTCCTTCTCTCATGTTCTGAGATAGTTATACGTTCGTCAGCTTGTGCGGTCCTGTCAGCATGTACATATGTTTCTGTATGTGTATCTATCTTATGTTTGTGTGTGTATATATATATATATATATATATATATATATATATATATATATATATATATATATATATACATATATATGTATCGTTTACATATATATCGCTGGGTTCTTAGTGTTCGGTGCCCTGTGGACAACACATCCTTGCGTTGCTTGGATCCTTTAATTTTTCTCACTCCAGGTTTGCGATGCCACCACGGAAGCGACGTGTGGTGGCTTCTGGTACAAGCGTTCCGCCACCACAGAAGCGACCAACTGTCCCCACCTCTGCACTTGGCAGACCGGATGTGACCCCTGCCACACGAGGCCGTCCTGTTACACGCCATGCTACGGCTGATGCGCCAGATCCCATCGCCTCGGCAGCGGATGCCATTGCCACTGCGGCCCTGGCACAACTGGAGGCGTCATGACGTTTGTTGCCAGCACCGTCTTCTGACCCAACCTTCGACGGTGAGCTTAGTCAGCAGAATGACGATGTCGTTTCATTTCGTCCTGTTGATTCTGTGAGCGACGACATTTTGAATGTGCTCGGGGGCGATGTTCCATCCCAGTCTCCCACTTATAGTGTCATTAACCGTCCCCTCGGAGGGAATCTTCCCATTGATTTCAAACAGAAAATTTGGAATGGCGATTTCATTAACCTGCACATGTTACTGAAAGACCAGGAGTTTGAAGACCCCAAAAATCAGCGACTATCCTTGGAACTCACTCAAATAGGTTCTCAGCAAGCGTTGACCATGGCCAAGGCAGGTTCCTCCAAACTTGTTTCGTCATACTGTCAGTGGGTCTCCGCTTTTTCGGTTTATGCAGCTGTCATGACGGAACGCTTTCCCAACCTCGCTCCTGGTCTTTTTAAACACATCTCCGACATTGGTGACATGGAGCGTCGGTTCGGGGGACTCGCTTGGCGGCTTTATGATGAGTCTTTCCGCAGGGAAAAGAAAGCCCACCACTTGGACTTTGGGCAGATTCACTGGGATCTCCGCTTTCTCTGCCTTGAGCAATCCACACAGGCCGGCCGTCCCCCCTTTCGCAGCCCGAACACCCGCAGCCCAATCGTGGGGAGTGTTCCCTCAAGGACTGGGCGGTACCCAGGTGGTCAGTGTTTCAGCTTCGAGAGATCCGGCTCTTGCCGCAAACCAGCCTGTCCTTACAAGCATTCCTGTGCCCGATGCTCGGGGGCCCACCAGACCGGCAACTGTCGCCGTCAACCCCCCGTTGCCAAAGGTAATCGTGTCCCCGTCCAGACACACGCTCCCAACGCCAATCAAAAGGGACGTGCTCGCGTCATACCTGCTGCATTATGATGAACATGAATCAACCATCCTTATCACAGGGTTCACCCTGGGGTTTTCCCTTCACTACGATGGCCCACATTACTCGCACACCTCCGGAAATCATCTGCCTGCTCTCCAGGCTGCTTCTCTAGTTGACAGAAAACTACTCCACGAAGTTTCCCTTGGCCGTATAGCTGGCCCTTTTATGCACCCTCCATTCAACGATTTTCAATCCTCCCCCCTTGGTTTGGTACCTAAACATGACCCCGGTAAATTTCGCCTCATCCACGATTTATCATTTCCACGCGGTGACTCCATCAATTTTTATACATCTAAGCAGTTCACGTGTGTTCAGCATGAAACTCTAGATCAGGTTGTATCACTTGTCCAAGAATGCGGACGGGTTGCTTCATAGCTAAGGCCGATATTAAAGATGCGTTCCGGCTAATCCCAATTAAACCACAGGATTATCACCTGTTGGACATGACCTGGCATGGTCTATTTTACCATGATAAAGTATTACCGATGGGGTCTGCCATTAGCTGTCAGACTTTTGAGCGTTTCAGCCGGGCGGTTCAATGGATTCTGCAGCAGCATTTTGCTGTCGACAGTGTCACTCATTTGCTGGATGATTTCATCTTTGTGAGTGCTCATCAATCAGTATGCCGCAATTACCTGCTTTCATTCGAGCAGCTTTCACAGCAGCTAGGTATCCCTCTCAACCAGGATAAGCGATGTCTGCCTTCTACTTGCCAGATTGTGTATGGCATTGAAGTTGATACACTCAAGTTGGAGCTCCGCTTGCCAGTGGAAAAAATCGCGAAGGCCACTTTGTTAGTGGATCGCTTAGCTAAGCGTCGCACGGTTACTTTGCGTGCATTACAGGTGGTCATAGGTTTTCTGAGTTTCTGTTGTCTTGCCGTGGCGTGTGGCCGTCCAATTCAGCTGACTCGTGGCGTTCGCCGTCCTCATCACTATGTCACTTTGACCAGTGAGGCGCGAGCCGACTTACTAGCTTGGAACACTTTCCTGTGCTCGTTCAATGGCAAATGCATGTTCTTGGATCACAGATTTCTTTCATCGGATACCATCAAACTTTACACAGATGCCTCCAGTGACATCGGGTTTGCAGCTATATTTGGCACTAAGTGGGTAGCTGGGACATGGCACCGATCATTTTCATCATCTGACATAACGCTTCTTGAACTGTACCCCTTGGTCCTGCTAACTGGCATATTTGGTTGCTATCTAGCTAACCATTGCATTCTCTTCATGACTGATAATGCGGGTGTCGTTGAGATTGTCAACAAATTAAGTTCCAAGAACCACCACATCATGAAACTCGTGCGTATGTTGGTGTTATCTTGTTTGAAATATAACATTTTGTTTCGCTCTCAACATGTTCCAGGATATCAAAACATTATTGCCGATGACCTGTCTCGTTTCCAGATAGACGAGGCAAAACGTGCAGCCAGTTGGTTAAACGCCGAACCTTCAGTAATCCCACAGTCACTGAGCCCCTCCATGCTACTGAATTAGAGCACGAGTTGGTTCGGTCATCGCTGACACCAACTACACGCGCTTCCTACCGCTACAGTCTCGGTAGGCTCCAAAATTATCTGGCACTCAGTGCCCCTGGCTCCAAATCTATCCCTCTGTCACAGGCCCATCTTGCCGGTTTCATTACTCACTTGTTTTCATGTCAGTATGCAGCATCAACCATTGTCTCGGCTGTTTCGGCCATCCCATTCAGCCATAAGATTGTTGGCTTGCCAGACCCAGCAGACAGTTTGTATATTAAAATACTTCTGCTCGGAGTTCAGAAAAGGACAGGGTCAGTAGACTCCCGGCATCCCATTGATCATCCCATGCTTGCTCAGTTGGTTGCAACAACATCGGTTGTGATCCCCAATCAGTTTTTGGAGTATTGCATTTCTGCTATGTTTATGCTAGCGTTTCATGGTTTTTTGCGCATTGGTGAAATCACCAAGCGTCCCGGCGTACCAGTAGACAACCTTATACAGTTGCAGGATCTAAAGTTTGTATCTGGATCTCATAAACCTTCCATGCAACTTTCTATCCGTCATTACAAACACCAACACAGCAGCAGGCCTGTGGTTCTGTAAATTGAAGCCAAATCTCACCATTGCCCTCTCATTGTTACGAAGCGATACCTTCGAGTTCGTGGTTCCACATCTGGCCCCCTCTTCATCTTCGCCGATCACACGCCAATATCGGCTTCATATTTCGCCAGGCGGCTGGCAGCCTGTCTTTCACACTGTGGATATGATACCACCAGGTACACAGGCCACTCCTTTCGTATTGGGCGGCGACCACAGCCGCGGAAAGGGGTTTCACCGACGTTCAAATCCAAAACATGGGCAGTTGGAAATCTACGGCCTTTCGCCGGTACATTCGCATCCCCATGATGCATTCTTAACGTCACTTGTTTCTTGGCACTCGGGTGCGGACATATCATTTTCTTCTCTAGCCTTCTCCTTGCCATGCTCAGCCGGTGCTGAGTGTCAGGTGGGCTGGGTTCTATCCTACAGTGAGTCATCACATTACATGATGATGTCGACATCAGATCATTTTTTCCAACTATTTACAATCGCTGTGCATGTTCGCTTCTCCTCCCAGCTAGTCCTCCCTGGCATGCTCAGCCGGTGCTGAGCGTCAGATGGATTGGTTCTATCGGGTCGATATTCACCACATTACAATATTATTTCGACAGGTCATTTGTTGCCATCTGTTTACACAGTTGTGCATGCTCGCTTCGCATCTAGGCTAGTCCTCCCTGGCATGCTCAGCCGGTGCTGAGCATCAGATGGATTGGTTCTATCAGGTCGATATTCATCACATTACAATATTATTTCGACAGGTCATTTGTTGCCATCTGTTTACACAGTTGTGCATGCTCGCTTCGCATCTAGGCTAGTCCTCCCTGGCATGCTCAGTCGGTGCTGAGCATCAAATGGATTGGTTCTATCAGGTCGATATTCACCACATTACTATATTCTTTCGACTAGTTGTTTGTTGCCATCTTTTTTACACCGGTGTGCATGCTTGCTTCGCATCTAGGCTAGTCCTCCATGGCATGCTCAGCTGGTGCTGCATGTTAGGTGACTTGGTTCTATCAGATTCATCTTCATCACATTACAAGATTCTTCAGCCATAAGGTATTTGGTTTCCATTTATTGACACCAGTGTACATGATTTGTTTTCCTGCTCTTTACTCAGGCGTGTATTCATTTCTCATCAAGGCTGACTGACAGGTGGATTGGTTCATACAGTTGCAACCTGTCATGTCGCCTGACTTTTTCAGCTAGTGCTAATTCAGTTATTCACCACTTCGGGTTTCACACAATCATTTCCTCTCCCCCCCCCCCCCTGCAACACTCAGCCGGCGCTGAGTTGCAGGTTTTGATGTGCTGTCGGTATTCATATGCGACTTTGCCTAGAGTTGGTCATTACTTCACATTCATTTCCAATGTCAACATTGCTACATTTATGTACTTCTTGCTTTTTCAACCCCCTTTGTCAGTCAGGTTTAGTGTGGTCTTGGGTGGGGGGACACTATTCGCAGGGAACCGTGTCTGTGGCGGTTGGCCCCTCACCTTTGTTGCTTAAAATAGGAAGATTAGTAATGCTGTTTTATGATAATGTAGTTAGGCTGTAATTGGGATTACATTGAGGTAATCTGGCAATAAAATTTGCCCTTTTTCACACTACAACTGTTGTCCAGTGTTCATATTGTTTGCACCAAACGAGCTACGACCACACATTAACTCACTTTCTGGTAGTATACATAAATGCGAAATTCTACTAATAGAATAATATTTATGTAGATACTAGAGAGTGACTTGTCTCCCCTTAAAGGAAACTGACTGGTCCCGCTAGAGCATGCTGGGAAAGTCTTCACTTCGGCTTTCATCGCCTGCGAAGACGGACCAATTCAAGTGACAGAATATTTGATACCTCCACCTCCGCTCCGCCTCCATATTCTGTATTGTTATGTATGTTCTAAGATTATGCGTGTGTTACATTTATCATGTGTCTTTCCTTCCAGATTTCGTATGCAATACATTATCTTCACTGCGCTATAATCCGGTTCTCTTGTTAAGTGCGATGCACTTTTGGCATATTTGTCTGTTCGCTAGATGGCGTTACCTATATGTATCGTCCCAACAATTAGTGCTTTGTTAGATTGCTGTGCTCGCTAGATGGCGACACCTACATGTACTTTTACGTTGAGGTTTGGCGGTTGGCCCCTCACCTTTGTTGCTTAAAATAGGAAGATTAGTAATGCTGTTTTATGATAATGTAGTTAGGCTGTAATTGGGATTACATTGAGGTAATCTGGCAATAAAATTTGCCCTTTTTCACACTACAACTGTTGTCCAGTGTTCATATTGTTATATATATATATATATATATATATACATATATATATATATATATATATATATATATATATATATATATATATATATATATATATATATATATTAGATAGAGGTCGCTCTCGCAAAAGAATATTGTGATCGAAGAAGGATACAGTTTGGAGAATAAGGTATGCTTGATATAGAGCTAGGTAAGATGCCATAACATATTTTGTAGATTGTTTTTATTAACTGAAAATACCAACTAGCTAACCTGCATTCGATAAACATATATCGCCAAACGTGCGTAGGCGTAGAAACCTTCCAGTGTGTGTGAATTATACTTAACATTTGTTTTTCTTGTAACCCGCAAATACACTTGCCATGTGTTATTCTGTGTTTACAACTGCAAATTACGTAATTCACGTTAAGGCATCTTCTGCACAGAAGGGTCGACACCAGTGTCTCTTTTGTGGATATCAAATAAATTACTTACTCCCCACGACCTAGCCGCTAATGCATGTGTTCACGCACGTGCTGCCGGCATATGCTGCCTTCCTACGTATAAACGTCTTCTGTAAAAACGTTGTTTTCCTGTGGCGCTACTGAGAAATGTTGTCACGCAACGCATTTGTCTAGTTCCGTGGAGCACAATTTCAAGTGTGATGGTTGTGCGTGTAAATTAATATACACTTCGCAAGATTATTTATTTCACAGCGGCTACTTCTGGAAATGAATCTTCACAGCTCACCAGATGGCGTGGCGAGCAGGCTGTCCCACACGTGACTCAATGTGTTGCCCACTCGACTCTGTTCTTAGATGGTACAGTCAAACCTGCCTTGGGCGACCGACCCTCCAGCCTAGCAAAAGCAGTCGCTCAAGACAGGTGGTCGCGTATAACAGGTTGCACACAAAATCATGTCGGCGTAACTATGAATGTGTGTGTGTATATAATCTACACAGGCAGGCAGGAATTGTACTAGCATAACGAAAAATGTAATGATCATTAACACATTTTGTATTTAGGACTATATATAATACAAGGTAAAAACGCATTGGGATACATGTTTATAGTGTATCATGTTCATCATTGTTAATATCAGATTTACATTTCCGCCCACTGAAACTTATTTGAGCACCATTTACCTGAAATCATAACTTTCTATAACAAAAAAACCGCAAGGTTACTTGTCTGTTTAAAACAGTTTGCTTTACTGCATTTTTCTGTTTCAAGCAATTATTCTGCCTGGCAAACTGAAACAGTGAACTGTGGCTGATTTATGTACAAGCCGAAGTCGCGCAGTGCCCGTAGATGTCCAGCTGCCTGCTGAGATGTGAGCGGCCCCGGTGCCGGCTGTGATGGCGCCTCCTCCTCGTCGTCTCCCTCGTCCTCGCCCACTTTGATATACTAATCAAACATAACGACTAATCAGATAAAATCGTTCAAGACAGGTGGTCGCTCATGACAGAGGTCCCCAAGAATTTTTTACTGTATTTTCTTTCTAATTTAGACGGCAGTTTATAACAGAGTGTTATATGTCTGCGTAGTTTGTTATTGCAGAGTTGTGCTTATCAGGTGTTTTCTTACCTAACGAGTGAAACGTCTATACACACATACACACATACACACATACACACATACACCCATACACACACATACATACTGAATAACCATAGGTCGGACATAAGACATTACAACGACACACAAGTGGCCAGACATTTTAACGGAGCCGGTCACTCATATGCCGATTTGCGAATCACAATCTTGGAATCAGGGCCATTTTCTGACGACACCTCATTGGAAACCATCTACCGACGGAACTGTGAATCCAAATGGATTACAGGACTTAAAACTAGGCAGCCAGGAGGTTTAACTACTAGAGAGGACTCTTTTGATATTATACCTTTAGTGATTCGTTTCTCCCACCAAGGAAAGACAATTGCTAAACTGGCTAAAGCTACCTATAAACTGCTTCAATCCGCTTATCCAGACATGTACATGCCTCGGTTTATAACAGCCTTTTCCAAGAACAAGAACCTTAAAGATATGCTGGTGTCCACCAAATTACAATGAACAATGGACTTCTACGGCACAACGTAGGGTGTGACTGAGACAGTGCGTGGTCCTGGGTGGGGGGCGGGCGTGGTTGGCGGCGTCTTGTAGCGGCTCCAGGCCGGGGCACCGTGATGTAGTTGTTATGGGGATTGGATTGCGTGCGTGGTTCGTCGGGCTGCAGCAGCGCTGGTCCGTGCGGCTTCGCGCGTGTCTGTCCATTGTACAACTGCATTATGATATTTATTATTCTAGATATAACTTAATGCATTATGATTCTTTGCAGGTGTACAATTGTTTAGTTATTATGGAGTTTAGATTACATGTGGGGTTCGTCGGGCCGCACCACAGTTTCGCAATGCCCTGCTTAAGTTAATTTTGTTCATTTCAGACTATATTTTCTCACTGCATATCTCATGCTTTTCAAGTACAACAGGGTCCCTCTCGCATTTAAATGTACACCAGCTACAAAACTATAAAAATGAAAAATAAACACAGATTTTTTTTAACAGGACAGAAGGGAGAACATCAACTGCTATCGTCGATCTTGCATAAGTGATATTTGTTTAATGTATATTGACATGGGAGTGTAACGGCTGCATGCACTCCTGTGCTTCCGGTATATACGCGTAGTCTTGTACAATATATATGTTATTCACCTTTAGGCAACTCATATAAAACCCCTCTTTTTTACAGGTATACCCTATATCCGAAAGTATTACACTGACTGATCAGTCATCATGAGTTTAGAGTTCACATCCGCCACCTATACTCCGTTGCCAGTGCATTAGGGTCATTGTTCATGTTCCAAAAATCCTAAATAGAGGATACTTGAACAAAGTACACCCATTTCCCATAAATACATACATACATACATACATACATACATACATTCATTCATTCATTCATTCATTCATTCATTCATTCATTCATGCATGCATGCATGCATACATACATACATGCATACATACATACATCATCGTCATCATCGTCATCATCGTCAGCATCATCAGCTTCATCAGCATCATTGTGCAGCCGTGGTGTCCCGTGGTTGGGCGAAGGCCTCAGCATGCTGCTTCCACATCTGAGTGAGTGAGTGAGTGAGTGAGTGAGTGTGTGTGTGTGTGTGTGTGTGTGTGTGTGTGTGTGTGTGTGTGTGTGTGTGTGTGTGTGTGTGTGTGTGTGTGTGTGTGTGTGTGTGTGTGAGTGTGAGAGTATGAGTATGTGAGTGCATGAGAACACGAATGTCTGAGTGTGTGTGAGTGTGATTGTGTGACTGTGTGGATGTGTGAATGTGTGAATATATGTGGGGGGGGGTGATCTTGCAACTGAGTGCGTGTGTAGCGGACTTAGCACATTATTTCGACTTGATGACTTGTTCCTTTCACAAAGACATAGGTACCTTAAGCATCGCCCAATCATGCAGTATTTTGCTAGTATAATAACGCGAATCGTCCGAAGTTCCTTATCCACCACTCTGGTATGGCAGCTTACACTCCCTTACCTAACACACAGCAGGTTTTAGTCTTCATATTTGCCCATATACATTTTCAAATTTAGTTTTGTAGATGGAATAAAATGAACGAATGAATGAATGAAAGTTTTATTAACAACAACAAGACAGTAATGTACAACATATTATGGGAAAGATAATACAATACATAATGGTAAAGATAATACAATTCCATGATTGGTTAATCGCTGCTACTGTTAAAGGGACATAGCAGAAGTCGTATGACTTTAAGATAATATAAGATAGCTTTATTGCCATGTGTTCACATTGCAGTTACTATAAAACATTGGAATGTGTAATGATATTGGTTG
The DNA here is from genome assembly GCA_965263245.1 of Metamycoplasmataceae bacterium. GTDB lineage: Bacteria > Bacillota_I > Bacilli_A > Mycoplasmatales > Metamycoplasmataceae > DT-68. The sequence goes on from CBDHHR010000934.1 coordinate 17,914, forward strand.
TCGTTCTAGTACATTCACATGACAATACATTCACATGCAGTAAACGATGATGATAAAATATACTACTATTTAAAATAAATAAGTAAATAAGAACAATCACATAAAAAGGTCCGAATAACGTTTTTTCTTTATAACATCGATAAATAATTGATACGATCTAGTAGAAATATATTAGCTTAACATGTAAAATATGAAATAAATACTATATAATAAATAAATAAATATGATAAAATATACACACTATAAACTAATCGGAATGAAATATGTGTGTTTTCTGCGGGTGGGAGAAAAATCACTTCTGTTTCGACAGGGCTTGAACGGCTAACGGAAAAAAGCTAGTACTAAAGCGGTTGGTCCTGGTTTTGATGGTTCTGAATCGGCGACTAGACGGAAGAGGTTCAAATAGGTCATGGGCAGGATGGGATGAATCTTGAGAGATGAGAGTGGCTCTTCCTAACAGGCGCTGCTGATACAGTATTTCAAGATTGGGAAGGTATCTGCCGATGATTCGGGATGCAGTTTTCACAACTCTGTTTATTCTGAGCGTTCCCTTCTGTGTAATCGACCCAAACCATACTGTGATAGAAAATATCAGAACACTCTCGATTACAGCTCTGTAAAAGTTGGGCATGACCTTAGTGGTCAAACCAAACGATCTTATCATTCTTAAAAAGTACAGCCGCTGCTGGGCCTTTTTGACAGTATTAACAACATTTATCTCCCATTTAAGATTACTGGAGATTGCAGAACCGATACATTTGAAATGTTGGACGATTTCAACTGTCCTGCCATCGATCACAAGAGGCGAGGGAGGAGAAGATTTCTTTCTCCTAAAATCAACAATCATTTCTTTCGTTTTATTTACATTAAGTTCCAGATTGTTATCGTTGCACCAACTGATGAGTTTGTTTACTTGATCCCGATATTCAGATTCATCAGAATTTGTTATTAGCCCTATCACTGTAGTGTCATCGACAAATTGCAGTATTTTAGACGTACGTGACAAGATAAACAATCATGTGTAAAAAGAGAATATAACATTGGTGACAGAACACAGCCCTGAGGCGTGCCAGTAGATAACGTAACTGATGATGATAAGTTGTCGCCTATTTTTACATCATGTGGCCTATTTAAAAGAAAATCGAGAATCCACAGACACATGGATTGAGGAACACCGAGACTATGTATCTTATCAAAACGTTTTGATGGGGTAATTGTGTTAAAAGCAGAGCTAAAATCAACAAAAAGGATCCTAGCGTAAGTATTTGGGTTGTCGAGATGTTGAAGAACGTAACACAATCCTAGAGCGACAGCGTCGCCAACAGATCTATTGTTGCGATATGCAAATTTAAATTGGTCAAGCAATGGATCGATAATTGATTTCAGAAACTGCAGGACCAAGCGCTCGAGTGTCTTTATGACTACAAAAGTCAAGGCAACAGGCCTATAATCGTTTAAACAAGAGGCTGTACATTTCTTGGGTACTGGAATGATAGTTGACTTTTTGAAGCAATGAGTGAGTTTACATTGGGAAAGAGACACATTGAATATGTCTGTGAATACACCCGACAGCTGGTCGGCAAAGAGTTTAAGTAAACAGGGAGAGATGTTATCCGGACCGGCGGCCTTTCTGCTATTTAGACGTTGAAACATGCGTCTAACAACATATTCGTCAGCTGTGAAAGGAGGGAGGGATGAGGAGGGAGTGATAGAGGAAGGAGAAATAGTGTTCAGTTTATCAAACCGGCTATAAAAGTCATTCAATCTGTCAGGAAGATTAGTGTTGGTAGACTTGTAAGGCGCTATGCCCTTTTTCAAATTAAAAGGCATAGTAGTTGTAATACTAGTTACAAGATAGATTACAAAGTATCAGTAATGGTAATGTTTTAACATTGTGATAACCGGTTTATGGTTTATCCATAATTTGTTTGTATAAGTCATTTGTTATGTAGTTATAGGGAAAACTATTCATTCATTCTAAATTCTTTGATGGGTGTAAAGGGATTTTGAGATCCAACAGAGGAAATATAATAAATGGAACGTGTTTACCATATCATAGTCTTGTTTACAATTACTTGAAAATAATTCACTGTAGTTATCAATTTATCCAATTCTTCTTTTATATTTATAATCAGTGCTGTGCCGTCGGCATATTTTAGTTCAACTGTTTCGTACAATCATTTCCAGGCCATTAAGTAAGTTCAGACTCGCTTTAGTCTCTTTAACCCTAATAACAGTTCTGTGAGTGGAGAGTGAACATTCACTTTAGTCTCGTTAACCCTAATAACAGTTCTGTGAGTGGAGACTGAACATTCGCTTTAGTCTCTTTAACTCTAATAACAGTTCCGTTAGTGGAGACTGAACATTCGCTTTAGTCTCTTTAACTCTAATAACAGTTGTGTGAGTGGAGACTGAACATTCGCTTTAGTCTCTTTAATTCTAATAACAGTTGTGTGAGTGGAGACTGAACATTCCCTTTAGTCTCTTTAACTCTAATAACAGTTGTGTGAGTGGAGACTGAACATTCCCTTTAGTCTCTTTAACTCTAATAACAGTTGTGTGAGTGGAGACTGAACATTCCCTTTAGTCTCTTTAACTCTAATAACAGTTGTGTGAGTGGAGACTGAACATTCCCTTTAGTCTCTTTAACTCTAATAACAGTTGTGGGAGTGAAGACTGAACATTCCCTTTAGTCTCTTTAATTCTAATAACAGTTGTGGGAGTGAAGACTGAACATTCCCTTTAGTCTCTTTAACCCTAATAACAGTTCTGTGAGTGGAGAGTGAACATTCACTTTAGTCTCGTTAACCCTAATAACAGTTCTGTGAGTGGAGACTGAACATTCGCTTTAGTCTCTTTAACTCTAATAACAGTTATGTGAGTGGAGACTGAACATTCGCTTTAGTCTCTTTAATTCTAATAACAGTTGTGGGAGTGAAGACTGAACATTCCCTTTAGTCTCTTTAACTCTAATAACAGTTGTGTGAGTGGAGACTGAACATTCGCTTTAGTCTCTTTAACTCTAATAACAGTTCCGTTAGTGGAGACTGAACATTCGCTTTAGTCTCTTTAACTCTAATAACAATTCTGTGAGTGGAGACTGAACATTCGCTTTAGTCTCTTTAATTCTAATAACAGTTGTGTGAGTGGAGACTGAACATTCCCTTTAGTCTCTTTAACTCTAATAACAGTTGTGTGAGTGGAGACTGAACATTCCCTTTAGTCTCTTTAACTCTAATAACAGTTGTGTGAGTGGAGACTGAACATTCCCTTTAGTCTCTTTAACTCTAATAACAGTTGTGTGAGTGGAGACTGAACATTCCCTTTAGTCTCTTTAACTCTAATAACAGTTGTGTGAGTGGAGACTGAACATTCCCTTTAGTCTCTTTAACTCTAATAACAGTTGTGTGAGTGGAGACTGAACATTCGCTTTAGTCTCTTTAATTCTAATAACAGTTGTGTGAGTGGAGACTGAACATTCCCTTTAGTCTCTTTAACTCTAATAACAGTTCTGTGAGTGGAGACTGAACATTCCCTTTAGTCTCTTTAATTCTAATAACAGTTGTGTGAGTGGAGACTGAACATTCCCTTTAGTCTCTTTAACTCTAATAACAGTTGTGTGAGTGGAGACTGAACATTCCCTTTAGTCTCTTTAACTCTAATAACAGTTCTGTGAGTGGAGACTGAACATTCGCTTTAGTCTCTTTAACTCTAATAACAGTTGTGTGAGTGGAGACTGAACATTCCCTTTAGTCTCTTTAACTCTAATAACAGTTGTGTGAGTGGAGACTGAACATATGGGCGAACGAAATGCCGCTGCCTCACTCACTCCCTTACGACTGGGAATCAATCGGTAGTATTGTCCAACATTGACCAGTCGTACAAGTAATGTAATTTTCATGTCGAATTGTATTACTATCGGTGTTTCTCTTGGTTTTTGAAAGATAACGCTATCAAAAAGCTTTTCAGTATGTTATGAAAAGTATTTTTGTTGTCGTAATTAAGAATGTATATTGGACGTAATTTCGTCCGGTTGAAATTTGAAATCTTTGTTTACTTCTAGTGCGAAAACAAGAAACAAGAAGATGACGTATTATCATGTTATTTTTGTTATGTCTTTTAGCATCGTTTTGCATGCACGTCTGGTTAGGGATATAGTCATGTTGCCTTACTTATCATATTGATAAGAATAAATTGGTAATTATTAATATGTTGCGACATTGATATGAGAGGATGCAGATGATATTCAAATAAGCACGGTTCATTTCCATTCCACAGGCCATGTTCCAATTTCCTACAATTTTCATTCCACAATGTGTAGTAGCTCTCCGTGCTTCCTTTGTCATTTGTCTTCATAACATTTGCAGTGACATCGTCCCTACACGAGGAAGTCCGTCCTTTACTGTCCATTCAACAACTGAACGCATTTGGCTAAGTGCGATCTATAGTCTTCTCCACTCCAATCCTTATTCCTGTTCGTCCTCTTCTTATATCTCAACCATTTCCTCGCGATGTTGTTTCTATTTATGAAGAATGTAGTCGCTTTCTGGCGGTTTTTTCTCTCAAATACATGTTTTGTCATATATCTTATTTCACCGAACATACGGAGACTATGGTTCCTTCTCATACATACCTCTATATGTCCATTTTGTGTCTCCAAGTACTTCTTCTTTACTTCCTTACACTTTAGAATTTTCATTTTGTATGTTTTCCTGTATTTCTAGGGATCTATTCACGTTCTTTCCTCTATTTTCCTAATTATTGTTTTCTCAAATCACCTGCAGTGGTACAGATTTACTGATCCATGGCTGTTTCTGCATCGCTTTTATCTATATATTTGTCACCTCAAAGACCAGATGTTATTCTGCTCAACGTGGCCACATGCTGACTAATAAGAATCTATCTACTGTATGTTGCTTATCCTGCTGAAGCTTAATCAGTGTCTCTCAAACTGGTGTTTTCCCAAGTCTTTGATACCACGTTATACATTTCTCTCTCTCTCTCTCTCTCTCTCTCTCTCTCTCTCTCTCTCTCTCTCTCTCTCTCTCTCTCTCTCCCTCGCAATCCAGTTGTGTTTCTCTTTGCATGTCATGAACGACAACAATGACTACAAAAAGGGTTAGTTGCAGCCGCTGATCTGCGTGGCGCCACCGTTCTGTCGTTACCTCGGTAAATCTGAAAAAGCCATTCCCACGAATAAGATGCTTATGCGCGAAGTGGCACACACTGGCATACAGTGGCACACACTGGCATACAGTGGCATCCACTGGCATACAGTGGTACACACTGGCATACAGTGGCACATATTGCCACACAGTGGCACACACTGACACACATACAAACACTAGCACACACACAAACGCACATACACACAAATACACACAAACACGCACACTCACATACATACACTGGCGCACCCACACTGGCGCACCCACACTGGCACACCCACCCACCCACCCACACACACACACACACATATATATATATATATATATATATATATATATATATATATATATATATATATATATATATATATATATGTATATATATATATATATATATATATATATATATATATATATATATATATATATATATATATATATAAACATACGGACGCATATACATTATACAGGTACTCTTGTCTACATTACACATTTTAATTATAAAATTTTTAATTCGCAAATTCGTGTAACTATTTGTAATTGTAAAAAATAATATATAATATCTAAATAGCTACACAAAACACCCCCCCCCCCGGTCGCGACGTATGTTCGCCAATCCCTTCATCAACCGTCACCATTTGCCACGCCTATCTTTGTAGGAGGTACGCCCATTTACGTCTTCAAAGAGGTGTTACTGAAAACTATATCACCCGACGAACACTAACGAATGATGAAATGGAACCGGGCCTTTCAGGTGGTCTTGGTGCATTGCAGAACAGCGCCCGAAAGAACAGCGTGTACAAACTTGTCACGCATGATCAAAGACACTTTGGACTATTCCGTTTAAACATGTAGACGTAGTAATTGTGTTTTGGTTGCGGTTACGGTGTGGCGAATGCGTAAATGCTAATATAACAAAGATGGTTTTTTTGTTCAACACACTAATTTAGTATAATATGTGTGTGTGTGTGTGTGTGTGTGTGTGTGTGTGTGTGTGTGTGTGTGTGTGTGTGTGTGTGTGTGTGTGTGTGTGGGTGTGTGTGTGTGTGTGTGTGTGTGTACGTGTGTGTGTGTGCATGAATGTGTGTGTGAGCGTGAATGTGTGTATGTATGTTGGTGGGTGTATGTGTGTATGTGTGTTGTATGTATGTATACGTGTGTGTATGTGTATGTATGTGCATGTGTGTACGTGTGTATGTTTGTATTTGTGCGTGTATATATGTGGGCATATACATGCGCATACATGCCCACATTTGTGCATTATATGTATATAATTACTCTTATATTCCATACGTTTTTTTTATTGTATGATTTTATGTCTTTAAATATTTTGTAATCTGTATTACGAAACAACTACCCACGACACACCCATCGACCGTGACGTATGTATGGCTTGACTTGCCACAATGTCCGCTCACTCTTTCATCAATCTTGACCGCTACAGTGCCTTCCTTTGTAGGAGATACGCCCCTTTAGCTCTTCAAAGGTGCTACTAACGGTATATCACTCGACGATTACCAACAGTTGGGCGGTGGTGTGTATTGGGTGTTACGTAGTTTGTAGACTTGCCTGAAAGAGCGCCATGAATATACAGGTCACGCCTTTTAAAACATACTTAGACCTGTTGAAAAACATTGCAATGTTTGGGTATGGACGTAAAGGCGTATATGCTATTGAACACAACGATATGTTTCGATGTGGAGTGCACAAGATGCGTACATTAAATTTTATTATCAGCGTATGTTCAATGTTATGTTAGCTACACGTATAGCGTGCTTTTGCTACATAAAGTGATTCTATTGTTCGGTACAATCATTATGAGGTGTCTTAAACCAACAAAATAATCCGTACAAATGACTATAGCTAGCACGCATACGTTAAAAGTATATATTTTGCTCAACTCCGCTGTCATACCGCCGCGCCACCATACATTGTCCCCTTTGTCTTGTCTTGTCGCATGTGTGCGTCACTGGTAGCAGACCTCGCAAAATGTACGGGGTATTGGCGAGCATTTGTCGCAGCCGTCTGATTTAATGGGTCGCAGAATTTGTCGCAGCCATCTGATTTAATGGGGCGTCAAAGTATATGTTTGCTCTGATCGAAATTCCATGGGGACATCACAGTTGTCGCAGCCAACTAACCGTAACTTCTGATTTACTCCTAGGAATCAAACAAGATGTCGGCCCTCCTCCTAAATTTCAGGCAATGCAGTCAGAAACATTAAGTTCATAAATCACGCAGATTTGTTATTTATGTTATTGCGGCACACCAAGAGCGGTACTTTGGTGATTAGTAGATCCGTCAGATATTCCAGCCAGCGCTTTGAGTTAAAACTTGGACTAGACAGGCAAACAATCTGGCTTTCAACATTCGAAAATCACACTTATGTCTTTCCCTTCTGAAATTGGGGCGTAGCAAAAACGTTGATTGTGACAAGACCCTGGCAGTTATCTCCCTCAGTGGCAGCGTAGAAAGATCGACTTGACGATAATATTCTAAAAAGCATTGACTAGTTTAATCAAACTCCACACGACCATTGCCATTACACGTATAATATATACAGATTAGTGTAATTAGTTAACAGACCGTTGCCGAGCGCAGGAAACACGCACACGCACACGCACACTAACACGCACACGCACAAGCACACGCACACGCACACGCACACGCACACGCACACGCACACGCACACGCACACGCACACTAACACGCACACTAACACGCACACGCACAAGCACACGCACACGCACACGCACACGCACACGCAATCGAAACTCGTTTAGATACATAGTTAGTATACTTATACATTCCTATAAAATATTATCCCGAAATCATAAGGAGTTAGCGTATCTATGTTGACTGGTGATTATCCTAACGAGGTAGCACGTTCACTGTAAACATTTCAACATTCCTGTACAGCAATGTAACTACATCTGTGAAATACCCGAATTATATATATATATATATATATATATATATATATATATATATATATATATATATATATATATATTACAGTCCAGGTGTATTCTTGTGCGTCTTCGCGTAAGTATGTGCTTGCGCGCTAGCAGCTCGTATAACATGTTTTTATTATCTCACCAAGTAATGCAGTTGCGTGAAAACGTGAATTTGTCATTCGTCTACCCGTCGTGAATGCTTGTGCAAGGCACAGACGCAGAAATGCGAGACTTGGTGACGTACTTGGTACAGCGTGTAAGAGCAATTCCCGAAACAATTATGTTGTGGTTTCATCGTAAACGTAAGTAAATCCTGCGGGATATATTAGAAGATATTCTGATGGCTGCAAAAGACAAGAAAAAACTATAAACCTTTTCAACAAAAGAAATGATTGAGAGGAGCATAACCATAGGAAGGGAATTACATTCTTCTATTCCATTGCAACCTGCTAGGAAAATGAACGATCCTGATGTCAATGTTTATATCTCATTTATTATTATAATTGTTCGGTTCACAACCTTCTATCCAAACGTCGTGTGATTTAAGATGTTAGCTTAATAGGAGTTGCACATTGTGTGTGTGTGTATATATATATATATATATATATATATATATATATACGTATATACATAGATGCAACTCCTATTACGCTAACATCTTAAATCACACGTATAAACTTATATATATATATATATATATATATATATATATATATATATATATATATATATATATATATATACACACCACACACACACACACACACACACACACACACACACACACACACACACACACACACACACACACACACACACACACACACACACGCAAACACGCACACACGCACACACGCACACACACACACACACACACACACACACACACACACACACACACACACACACACACACACACACACACACACACACACACACACACACAATGTGCAACTCCTATTAAGCTAACATCTTAAATCACACGACATGTGTGTGTGTGTTGAAAATATTGAAACACTTTAATAAAACTCGATCCGAAATATCTGTCATATTATGGTTTTAGAATGACTCAGTTATATTGCATATTTTCGTTTAAGAAATCTGTATTCGAATTCTGCAGTATCGTATATTATAAAAACACCTTAACGTTATTTAACATTTTATTCGTAAAGAAAAGACACCGGTCTTGGCTGTTTGGCACACCACTTCACCACCAGATGTCGCATGACATCATAACCGTACCTTATCGCAGAATGTTTTCTAGTGATTTATGTTTACCTGTGAATGGGCTCTGTAACGCTGACTCTTATAGCATTACAGATATGGAAAGACATAATTTGCATGGTTTAGGGAATATTTTGAAATAAATTGTCCACCTTCTTTTTAAGAAGGCTGTTAATTTCAGTTGTATGCCGTATGTTTAACTATACGAAGAGACAATACCAGAACTAATGGTTATGTTGCGTGTTAGACAGTCGTTGGATAGAATATATCCCGGTCGGTAATTACAATGAGAATGCACATGCACATGTTACCCTACATGGTGAGCATGACATTGATTGAGTAGATGACCTTGCAGAGAACAGCTGGTAGTTCGGCAACCAGTTTGTGCCGTGTTGCTCTGAGCGAGGGAATTGGAAAACATACTGAAGGATTTTTGTTTCAATTTTTTGTTTGTTTGTTTCGGATAAATGTGTCTGCAGCATGTAATGTGCGTTCCCAAGCCATGATACGGAAGGCACGGTTTGGATTACCACTAAATAATTGTAAATGTTTCCCACATATCTCGGCGTTGACTACTCCTTGAAACTGCTCTGAGATCAAAGTGACGGGTGGGACTAATGAGCCATGTACAAAATGTATACCTATGGCCAGGTCTATAATCGACCGACACAATTGGAGTCACTTGTGGATAAGTTCATCATGCCACGGATGAGTCAACTTTCCCGGGTCCAGGCCATTGGCGTTCTGATGGCACGAATCAGCCAAATGCGGCTGCCGGACGGCTTAGAGTCGCTTTCTTATCCATGTGAGCAGTATTGTAATGTTGGGCATTTAGATGTACACCATATGCTATTTTAACATTTTGCGTGGATAGGTAACTTATTACACAACCTTAAGGCATATGGCACACTTCGATCATTTGGTACTAACGCATTCAGTTTGTGATCACTACACTTCATTTTAGCGAAATACGCTCTACACAATTCATCGCGTCTGCGGTGCAACGTCGGCAGGTTTACCATCTGCAGGATATTTTCGTACGGATAACCTGGAAATATAGTTAGATATATACAAAATTTTTACTGTTTATAAGTTCATCTTAGATACATAAAATCCTCCGGTATTCACATAAAGGTCATTTACGACGTGCATAAGACGCATTCATCACATTAAAAACATTAACACCCGCGAGGAATTGCACCATAATATCACACGACATGGTAATAAATGTATGATCTATGGTGTCAACTCTCACCACGCTCACGAACAAAAAGCAATAGTCACCGAAGTTACACGGACGTCTTTTATGCGGATGACCGCTGCCCTTTCGCCCCGTGTTTCGGATTGGCGTATCACACTATACCTCGTCTGTCCTGTCGCGCCTCTGGCCTGTCGACGCACAGGTATCTCACGCGACAAGAGCATAAATATTTGTCATCACGCAGCCGTGCTTCTGGGGCTGCGTCATTCGCCACGGGACGCAGTCAGGCGGGACGCTGAGGTGGACCACACACCGGAGGCCAGGAGAATGTTCTTGTTGCTGTACCTACGTGGAAAGGAAATAGACGCCCACGAGATTTCTGTGGATCGGGTAATACGGATCCGCCCACTTGCATGGACGTCTCAGAATCGCCCGGTGTTCGCGACATTTCAGCGCAGTGCATGACGCGGATTTGAAAATCAGCACGGTACACTACATGCCGCTACAGCAAACCGTACTGCACCGCTCAACACAGCATTGCGCCCTATTGAACTCATTTCGCCCAGTTCTGCACTTCCCTGTACTACGCATAAATACACCTAGCGTAGTGGCATTGTGGTTATTCGAATGAAAAAACATAGCGTCTGTCAAAACTAAAAACGACATAAGTGTCTTTCGGTTGTTTGTTATTTAATGGGTTTTAATCAAAGGATGAGATGAAAACGTGAGTGAGTGAATGAGTGAGTAAGTGGTTTGTTTATGTGTGGGAACGTATATATATATATATATATATATATATATATATATATATATATATATATATATATATTTGTCTGCTTCGCTGTCTGTCTGTCTGTCTGTCTGTCTGTCTGTATGTATGTCTGTCTGTCTGTCTGTCTGTCTGTCTGTCTGTCTGTATGTCTGTATGTCTGTATGTCTGTATGTCTGTATGTCTGTCTGTCTGTCTGTCTGTCTGTCTGTCTGTCTGTCTGTCTGTCTGTCTGTCTGTCTGTCTGTATGTCTGTCTGTCTGTCTGTCTGTGTGTGTGTCTGTCTGTCTGTCTGCCTGCCTGCCTGCCTGCCTGCCTGCCTGCCTGCCTGCCTGCCTGCCTGCCTGCCTGCCTGCCTGCCTGCCTGCCTGCCTGCCTGCCTGCCTGCCTGCCTGCCTGCCTGCCTGCCTGCCTGCCTGCCTGCCTGCCTGCCTGCCTGCCTGCCTGCCTGCCTGCCTGCCTGCCTGCCTGCCTGCCTGCCTGCCCGTCTGTATATCTGTATGTTTTTCTGTCTGTCTGTCTGTCTGCCTCTATATTTGTATGTCTGGCTGTATGTCTGTTTTAATCTCTCTGTCAGGGTGTTTATATTGTCAATCTGCCTGTTGTTCTGACGTTGTGTGTCTTTATTACTCGCTCACTTAGTATCTCGCTCTCTGGAGCTCGCCTCCTCTCGCCTTCCATTTCTCCTTCCCTTCCATATCCTTGTAAATATATCTTTACACCACAATCCTCGTTGATCACTGGCTGTCTTCCTCTTTCCAAAATTTCCATCGACCTGACGATTCCCTCTCCTTCTTAGACTTTCCGTCCGTTTCAAGCGTCTCATCGGTTCTTGTCGACCCGCAGTGATGTCCCCTTGAATCGTTGATCATCGACAAGGTGAACAATTTCCTTTCCCACAATCCTCGCACGTTGCTTCTGCAAGAAGGTCACTAGTAACTGTCACAACTGGCGACTGTTGCGGACAATGCAAATTAGTATAATAAAACATAAAACGCATTTATCAACACATAGTAGTTGAAGTTGCACCAAACCAACACGTTGTTGCATGCAGTTAGCCTATCAGTTAACTTCTTCAATGTACAGACGTCAATGGGGTGCGTTTACGACAGCGAGACAAAGAAATACGTCTTACGAAAAACGCCTGCTGGTTTTCAAGCCTGCGTCTGACGTAAGTGCAATATATTATTATCAATCAAAACTGTCAGTCCAGCTGTGCCGGGTTGCAATATAAACAGACCCGGTTCCCCATCTTGGCCACTCTTCTGTCCTGAGAGATCACTTTGAGCAGTTGTACCGCAACAGGTAAGAACCAAGTTTATGTTGTTCGTTTTGCAGATGATGCGAGAATATGTTAAACAAGTATTGTAATAAACTCTGCAAATGAACGTAGATGTCATTTTATGATACATATTTCAATTTTAAATAGTAACATACGTTCACTTGTTTTGTTTGTGTGAGCATGTGTTTGTTTGTGTGTGTGTGTGTGTGTGTGTCTGTGTGTGTGTGCGTGCGTGTGTGTGTGTGTGTGTGCGTGCGTGCGTGCGTGTGTCCGTTTGATGAAAACTACCATAAAACCTAACTATTTGATCGTTTTGTTGCACAGGTCATTTGAACATCATCAAAATGAAGCTCGTCGTCTTCTTCGCTGCTATTTGCATCTTCGCCCTCGTCATGCCTCAGGCTTACGCCGAGGAGGAGGAGGAGACCGCTGTCCGTGAGGCCAGAGCCGGCAAGGGTGAGTGATTATGTGGTTTCACGCTGAGCGATTCCGTTACGCTATCTTTCTTTGATGTATGATTCTGCATCACTTGTCGTCCAGACTTCCAAATTAACAGGTTCACGCGTTAAAACACACTCACACTCAAAACACTACAAACATACAAGAAGTTCGCGCGGTCCGAAGCGGCATGGGTGTATATATGGGTGGACCTATATAAGTAGAGTCTTGCTTATTGTGTTAATAATCTAAAATGTGTAATTATCTGTTCTTCTACCCACGTATTTTTACGTACGTTATAATTATGTATATGAAAATGTTCAAGTATTTATTTATATGAAACACTTAAGGCGACATCGTCACAAATTATGTATTTTGGCATAACGTATTTATAAATCGAAATACTGTCAACAAAATGCTTAACTTATATATACAAATTATACGTTTCCAAATCCAAATTTAGGAAGGCGCTCTCCTGCACTATTAAAGGAAGAAGACACCTGTATATCGTATAGAGTAATCACGTCAAACTGACACATTGTGATGTTCTGTTGCAGCCCCGGTGATGTGCGCCGCCAAGTGCCAGTACGACTCGTGCAAGAAGATCTGCATGCACTGCGCCATCTGCTACTGCAGCAACCACGTCTACGGCCAGTGCAAGTGCTGCGACTAAACTCGACAGCCAACGAAACCGTCATAATGATACAGCAGGAACAAACAAACAATAACCAAGGAACTTAGACAATAACTCTCTGTGACATAGTGTAAATATATTTAAGGAACGTGTCAGAAGTGTCAACAATGTCTTCGATGCATGCAATTTGCTCGAAATAAAGTGGTCTCTCTCCAATTTCTTTGTCTTTTTCGTACTTCTTGTAGCCAGTCACCATTGACACATATGGTGTATGAATGCATTGATGGGATAACAACACGGCGTGAACTTTTGAAATTAGTGGACATTAACACACACACACACACACACACACACACACACACACACACACACACACACACACACACACACACACACACACACACACACACACACACACACACACACACACACACACACACACACACACACACACACACACACACACACACACACACACACACACACACACACACACACACACACACACACACACACACACACACACACACACACACACACACACACACACACACACACACACACACACACACACACACACACACACACACACACACACACACACACACACACACACGATCTTATACGCATAATCATACACAAACACACCACTAACATAATATATTTAATTACACTTCCATGGGTAGGACTTGTTTTTATGAAATTAATTGAGAGTCGAAATTGTACTTAGCGATACTGCGACTATATATTGGTATATCAATAAAAACAACCGCCATAGCGCTAACTTACCGGTAAATGTTATTTGTATATTTAAGGCCTTAATATGCAATATTTACATCAACACCTCTTCCCAACATTTGCAATTGAGACTTACAATATTTGTGTTATTTCCCCACTGAAATGAGAGTAGCTGTTCGCAGCTGTTATTCAGTTTATTCGAAATGCGTTGTTGAAGGTTTACTGCTCGCGGACTTGCGCTTAGTGTCTTTACAATGATAAGTAACTATGTAATTGTAACACTTCTATAGGGCCTTTAAAATTGCAAATTAAAGCTTAGGCGCAAAAAAGTTATTTGGCGTAATCATAAATGAGGACAGGCAAAAATAGTCATTGGAGCATGGAACTGCGTAAATGCATGGAGGAGGAAAGACAATTTCAAAGACGTGTGTTTTGAGTGCTTTACGAAAGGACATTATAGTTTCAGAAGACCCAATTATAATAGGAAGTACGAATATTGGCAATATTAATATTTCCACAATGCCCGTTGATGTTCAAAACATAAAAAATAGTAGATTTCCTGTTAAAGATGTCCACGCTGGGTAACCCCTGGTGGGTGAAAACTGATCGGGTAAAAAGACAACCCGATACCCTTTTCCTAGAGTACGAAACATATTTTGAACCGGAACTACGTCATCAGTGTGCTCGCCCTGTCACGACATATACAATGTGGCTGCTTGGTATTATTCCTAACAGCGCAACATACTATCCCGCTAGTCACACTAGTAGTCGCCTTGCATGATCAAATGAACACAACAACAACTATGCAACAACTAAAGCAACTACAAGGTATTGGCGACAACAACAAAATGCATGGATCCGTTGCGTACTCCGTATAGTATCATGTTCAGAAGGTGTTCCGCTTACGCACATGTTTTTGCTACCTAATTGTGTTGGTGACATCTCAATAAAAGGGGAAAAACACAACACGGGTGTTATGGCTTACGATATTCTTTCGATTAACTTGCGTCACCCATAGATGGCGCCACATTCAGCACACGCAACAATTGTGTTCATATAATTTTGTTATTTTTTCGGAGAGCCTTGTTTAGTTTCTTTGTCTGGGGAAGATAAAACCATACAGAGGAAAGAAGTGAGAGGACTTGGGTTGTTATCATATTTCGTTATCCTGCAAGGAAGTTGTTTTCTAGATACTTGTTAGATTGACATAATGTGTTCGACTTTATTTGCAAATACTTCAAAATGGTATTGCAATCAACGATATATTTTATTTACTAGCTATAATCATGCAAATGCATATATCGTACTAATAAATGTATGTAACAAAAAAGATAAAGACTATACAAATTTTCAGTGATGACCAGATATATATATATATATATATATATATATATATATATATATATATATATATATATATATGTGTGTATGTGTGTATGTGTGTATGTGTGTATGTGTGTATGTGTGTATGTGTGTATGTGTGTATGTGTGTATGTGTGTATGTGTGTATGTGTGTATGTGTGTATGTGTGTATGTGTGTATGTGTGTATGTGTGTATGTGTGTATGTGTGTATGTGTGTATGTGTGTATGTGTGTGTGTGCGTGTGCGTGTGCATGTGCATGTGCATGTGCATGTGCATGTGCATGTGCATGTGCATGTGCATGTGCATGTGCATGTGCATGTGCATGTGCATGTGCATGTGCATGTGCATGTGCATGTGCATGTGCATGTGCATGTGCATGTGCATGTGCATTTGCATTTGCATGTGCATGTGCATGTGTATGTATATATATATATATATATATATATATATATATATATATATATATATGTGTGTGTGTGTGTGTGTGTGTAATTGGTGTTAATCAATTGAATATATATCTAGAGCAGATCACCTGAATGTACAGTCAACGTAGTGCTTTCATACATTTCAAGAAAGACATGCTATGCAAACAGACACACACACACATTGCGTGATAACTTTTCTTTAAAACACTGCATCAAACAGGTTTTTACTGCAGTGTTTATTCGTGCTGCAGGCGGCGTGTTTCTGTGGCATACACGCGAGAATACATGTGGTTATGCAGGTGAGACCAAATGATTTAGTTGACGTCGGCGTCGGAGGCTCTAGTGTGATATTGGCGTGCTGCCTTTTCCGTGCAGAAGACGCGATGGTTCTAAAGGGAATAACGTTTTTTGCACTATTGAACACAGAACATATGTTTGCGGTTTCACAAAGAATTGCACAGTCTTCACACGGGAAATGTGTTTACGCTTACGCTGGTATGCATATTTGGACATATACGTTTAATAACCTTAGAATGAATAAATGAATAAAATAACGAACGAACGAACGAACGAACGAACGAACGAACGAACGAACGAACGAACGAACGAACGAACGAACGAACGAACGAACGAACGAACGAACGAACGAACGAACGAACGAACGAACGAACGAACGAACGAACGAACGAACGAACGAACGAACGAACGAACGAACGAACGAACGAACGAACGAACGAACGAACGAACGAACGAACGAACGAACGAACGAACGAACGAACGAACGAACGAACGAACGAACGAACGAACGAACGAACGAACGAACGAACGAACGAACGAACGAACGAACGAACGAACGAACGAACGAACGAACGAACGAACGAACGAAC
>CBDHHR010000934.1:40000-55000 GCA_965263245.1 Metamycoplasmataceae bacterium
CTGATTTACCCTCTGTTGGATATATGCTATATGCAAGTATGCTTATGGACACACATATAGGAAACGACGTCATAGTTTATTGCTACGTACAGTTATTACTGGATACAAGTTATCGCCACGAAAACCAGACTGACGTCAACAGGGTTGTCGGAAATATTTACTGGCTTACGTATTTGTTTCGTATCTGTGACGCACACGCCATACTAGCGTGATTCAACAAAGTTTGCGAAACAATCCAAGCTTTGAGTAACTGTTGCTTGCAGTCATTTATCATCAGGTTTGTCTGACGCTGGTGTGGCCTCAGTGACATTTGATTTATTAATATTTGACGTTCCTAAGTGTGCATGTTACCTGTAACATTATTAGCATACTTAGGAAACACCGACATTCAATTGAAGAGATGGCGGCTGATTAAAGTCCTTATATCATATACAACATCACACATAGAGCCGTAGAATGATTCGAAAAGGAAATAAACACAAACAGCCGCTCCGCTTTGATAACTGTTTATCGCCAATAGGTGTATTCTATAGTGTTATGTCGTGATAGGGTTGCGTGTACTGAAGTCGTAGTTTCCGATGGTGTTGAAGCAGCTGTCCCGGCTTAAAGATGCTGTCCTCATTAATTTGATCTGTGAAAGCTGTGGGCGTTCAACAACACGCGAGCTTCCAATCTTTGTAAAGATCAAATGTGACAACGACACAGTGGGGGTTGAACTACGATAAACGCGTTGCGGTCTCGTTCACGATTTCGTCGTGAGTTTTAGCAATCAATTTTAATTAAACACGCGAAAGAGACTACGTTGAATATACTATATAAAGGGAGCTGGTTCCACCACTTGGCCACTCTTCAGCCGAGAGAGATCACCAGAGCAGTTGGTACTTAGCGGTAAGAATTTTGTTTCGTATGCACGTCATACGTTACTGATCAATTTAGGCAATTTTTTTCAGAGCAACAAACCGTTGTTCACACAATTACTGTTAGAGTAGATTGAAGATATTCAAATGAGAACCTACAAGAAAGAGAATATCTTGCGCTGCAGTTACAGGGCAGCTCAGTCTTGAATATCATCGACGATATTACGTAGGACATGCGGAAATGTATTGTAATTACATGTAACGGTTTGCATTGCTATGTACAGACACGAGGTGTGAACTAAATGTACCTGATTTCACATCAACAACTTAAACTACAAATTATTGTTTTATGTTGTACAGGTCACTTGCCACATCATCAGAATGAAGGTCGCCGTCTTCTTCGCTGCTATTTGCATCTTCGCCCTCGTCATGCCTCAGGCTTACGCCGAGGAGGAGGAGGAGACCGCTGTCCGCGAGGTCAGAGCCGGCAAGGGTTAGTGATTATATAAGCGGTATATTTGATTGTGGATTGTGCATACGTTTGCAATCATACCACAATAGTCTTAACCGTGGAACATTGTACAAATCTGACTTAGAGGTATTGTCTTTGTTAAGTGCAAACGCTTCCGTCGTTGTACATAACATAGCAACAGAGGAATCAGGAGTATTTAAGCCGTGGTTATGATGTCCTTTCCCCGATTCTTTTTGATAATAAATGGCAGATAGTATTTTACTACTCCTTTAAATAAAGAGACCACGCGAATACGCATAGTGTAATCACGAATATAAACATACTGTAATTTGTGTTCCAGCCCCGGTGATGTGCGCCGCCAAGTGCCAGTACGACTCGTGCAAGAAGATCTGCATGCACTGCGCCATCTGCTACTGCAGCAACCACGTCTACGGCCAGTGCAAGTGCTGCGACTAAACACGACAACAAACGAAACCGTTATAACAACACAGCAGGAACGAAAACAACAACGAAGGAAATTAAGCTACATATCATAACCTCAGTGACATGCATGCTATTGTAATTACACAGGGAACATGCCAAAAGTGTGATCAGTGTCCTCGATGGACGATGTATGTCAATTGCTCGAAATAAAGTGATCTCTCTCTTTCTCCTGTTTGTGTTTTCCTCTCAGAAAAAAACAAAGATAATGATATAATTACAACCTGAACAATAATACACAAACACATACACACACGCACACGCACACAAACACACACACGCACGCACACACAAACACACACACACGCGCGCGCGCACACACACATACACACACATACATACACACACATGTATACATACACAGACTTAGGAACACGTCCACAAGTATGCATAATACAAAAAGTACACATACATACCGAAGATACTCGAAAGCGTACATACAAACGTTCACACTAGCTCACTAAAAACACACAGACAGAAACACGCACAGGCACACACACACACATATATATATATATATATATATATATATATATATATATATATATATATATATATATATATATATATATATATATTAACACATATACACACATAATTTTACACACATTAACATACCTGCACAGAAACGTACGCGCATCCGCTCTATCATATCCATGTGCGCAAATGCAAAGAAACATAATGTTGCACCTTAATCACATGGACATATCTACGGACTTGCGGACTTGGGCACAAGAATAAAAAAATTACATTAATGGTGAAAAAATCAATATTGTCAAAATACTTGGTCAGTTTGATGTGTTTCTCCCGTGCATCATTATAAGCCAGGTGGCAATGCGCTGCGCTACAATACACCTGGATGATCTCCTCCGCTACCCGTGGAAGTGAGCGGAATGGAACAATGAAATTATAGCAATTGACTTCGTCAATCGCTGGAGGCTGAGTTTTAATGTGCTGCGAACTGGTCAAATGACACAGTTTCGAGGCGGGCGTGGGTTAGGATTTCCAGCCCGCGAAAGGCTCTGTTTTTATATTGGTCACCAGTTACTTAAATGTTAGACATCTTGATGATAGTTGACTGATGATTACAAGATTGTTGTATTATTATAATATAAAGGTAAAGAAAAGGTAAGTTCTTACATAGTGCAGTATCCAATCCACTGAATTGATTAAAGCAATTTACGCTTTCCCTCACTGGCAGACTTGTTCCATCAGACACCATCACAACTTCTCTGGGAAGCATACCGCAGTATGCTGCAATTAATGCGCGAAGGCTGCTTGCACACATATCCATATTGTCTATAGCCAGGTACTCATTTA
The DNA here is from genome assembly GCA_965263245.1 of Metamycoplasmataceae bacterium. Lineage (GTDB taxonomy): Bacteria > Bacillota_I > Bacilli_A > Mycoplasmatales > Metamycoplasmataceae > DT-68. The sequence goes on from CBDHHR010000934.1 coordinate 43,130, forward strand.
TACAGCTGAGTGAACTCGAGCAACGTAGAGTGAACAAATTTGAACTGTCACCAGCTTGTAATTTACAGTGTGGCTCTGGCTTCTCTTGATAAGTTCAGTATGTCCCTCAAAGAGAAAAGATAATGTGGCGATGACCAGTGACTAGCATGTGTCTACTCATGCTGGGCTGACCAATGCATGGACATATTTACACTGTCTCTCAGTCAAATACACCCTCTGGCTAGCAAACAATAATTCATTATAATATATATATATATATATATATATATATATATATATATATATATATATATATATATATATATATATATATATGAATACTGGTAATAAATTACAAAAGATTAAAGACAACGCGGCGACCATTTTGCAATTAAAACACACATTTCGATTTAAGAAATGTATTTAACGAATGTTTGATTTTGTGAAAACTACGTTTATTGTCAATTTGTCAATACAATATATCTACCTTGTAAACTTTGCAAATACACATCAAACTGACCTATAATTTTGACAATACTGATTGTGTGTGTGTGTGTGTGTGTGTGTGTGTGTGTGTGAGCGTGCGTGCGTGCGTGTGTGTGTGTGTGTGTGTGCGTGTGTGTGTCTGTGCGTGTGTGTGTGTGCGCGCGCGTGCGAGCGTGTGTGTCTTCGTGTTTTAATCAGCATACGTTTGTATGTATGCTTTCGTGTATCTTCGGTATGTATGTGTGTTTTTGTGTCATGCGTACTTTTAGGCGTTTTCCTAAGTTTGTGTATGTATAGGTGTCTGTATGCGTGTGTGTGTGTGTGTGTGTGTGTGTGTGTGTGTGTGTGTGTGTGTGTGTGTGTGTGTTTGTGTGTGTGTTTGTGTGTGTGTGTTTGTGTGTGTAAGTGTTTGTGCGTGTGTGTGGGTGTGTGTGAGTGTGCGCGCGTGTGTGTATGTGTGTGTTGTTCAGTTTTTAATTATATTAGTATTATTTTTAGAGGAAAACATAAACAGGAGAAAGAGAGATCACTTTATTTCGAGCAATTGACATACATCGTCCATCGAGGACAACGGTTATACTTTTGGCATGTTCCCTGTGTGATTACATTAGCATGCATGTCACTGAGGTATTGATATGTAGTTTGATTTCCTCCGTGGTTATTTTCGTTCCTGCTGTGTCGTTATAACGGATTCGTTGGTTGCCGTGTTTAGTCGCAGCACTTACAGACACCGTAGACTTGGTTGCTGCAGTAGCAGATGGCGCAGTGCATGCAGATCTTCTTGCACGAGTCGTACTGGCACTTGGCGGCGCACATCACCGGGGCTGGAACACAAATCACAGTGTGTACGTTTTTGTTCACGATTATACTATACCATATGCGCGTAGTCTCTTCGTTAAATGCATAGGAAAATACTATATGTCATGGATGAAACAATTGAAGGTGAAATTGATGCTAAGCAATTTGGGGGAACAGACGTTCTTGTCGAACTGGTTCATATGTGGTATAAGGCGACAGATAAATTGAATTCTTATGTCAGAGTTGTAATGCTAGACTTTAGCAAAGCGTTTGATCTTATTAATCATCATTTGTTGCTAGATAAGCTACAGTCGTATGGGTTGCCCGCACATATTTTAAGATGGATGGCAACATTTCTATTAGACAGAGCCCAACGAGTAAAAATAGGAAATGAATATTCCCATTCTGGTCATCCCAATGGGGGAGTACCGCAAGGGACATTGTATGGACCTAAATGTTTCCTTGTTTATATAAATTATTTAAGAACGACTGTTCCATTATATAAGTATGTAGATGACAGTACGTTATTTGAAATATGCGACAGAAATGATGTATCTGTTATACAAGAGTCGGTTGATATTGGTGCTAGATGGAGAGAACAGAATGACATGAAAATTTATTCGGAAAAATCAAAAGAAATAATCATTAGTTTTGCACAAGATGACAATTTCAGAAGCACTATCCCGAATATAAAGATTGATGGGAGGGATATAGCACAAGTTTCCAATGCCAAACTATTAGGTGTGACCATTTCTCAGGATCTGATATGGAACAAACACGTGGATAATATTGTGAAAAAGGCTGGTAAACGTTTGTACATGTTATATCAGTTAAAGCGTGCAGGGATTACCCAGAAAGATCTGGTCAGTGTATATGTTAGTGTGGTGAGACCAGTTCTAGAATATGCATGTCCTGTATGGCACACTAACTTGCCCCAATATTTGTCTGACAATATTGAAGTTATACAAAAAAGGGCACTAAAATGTATTTTTCCTGGATTGGGTTACGCGGAAATACTTAGACGTGTTAACCTGGATACGTTGAATGTAAGACGGGACAGCATTTGTCAAAAATATTTTGATAAAATTAAAGTCGGCACACACAGATTAAATTATCTGCTGCCTGACAAAAGACATATCAAATATAATGTTAGACAACAAAATGTGTACCCGTTACCAGTTACTAGAACGAATAGATTCCGTAACTCCTTTATACCGTGGGCTTTACACAACTGTCAATAAAAAGGCTATTAATATGGTATGATTTGCGGTATCAAATGTATTTCTATTGTATTTGTATGATGTTTTGATGAGTTAATTGTAACCTATTGTAATGTCAATCCAACTCAGTTGAGTTGCTAATAAAACTTGTGTTATTATTATTATTATTATTTATTTATTATCAGAAACAAATCGGGGAAAGGACATCATAACCACGGCATAAATACTCCTGATTCCTCTGTGGCTATGCTATGTACAAAGATAGAAGCGTTTGCAATTAACAACAACAATACCTCTAAATCAGATTTGTGCAATGTTCCACGATTAAGACAATTGTGGTATGACCGCAAACGTATGTACAATCCACATTAATATCTCCCGTTTATATAATCACTCACCCTTGCCGGCTCTGACCTCGCGGACAGCGGTCTCCTCCTCCTCCTCGGCGTACGCCTGAGGCATGACGAGGGCGAAGATGCAAATAGCAGCGAAGAAGACGGCGACCTTCATTCTGATGATGTGGCAAGTGACCTGTACAACATAAAGCAATAATTTGTAGTTTAAGTTGTTGATGTGAAGTCATGTAAATTTAGTTCACACCTCGTGTCTGTACATAGAAATGCAAACCGTTACATGTAATTACAATATATTTCCGCAAGTCCTACGAAACATCGTCGATGATATTCAGAATTGAGCTGCCCAGTAATTGCAGAGCAATAGTTCTCTTTCTTGTAGGTTCTCATTTGAATCACTTCACTCTATGTTAACAGTAATTGTGTGAACAACGGTTTAGTAACTCTGAACAAAATTGCCTAAATTGATCAGTAACACATGACGTGCACACGAAACAAAATTCTTACCGCTACGTACCAACTGCTCTGGTGATCTCTCTCGACTGAAGAGTGGCCAAGTGGTGGAACCAGCTCCCTTTATATAGTATATTCAACGTAGTCTCTTTCGCGTGTTTAATTAAAATTGATTGCTAAAACTCACGACGAAATCGCGAACGAAACCGCAACGAGTTTATCGTAGTTCAACCCCGACTGTGTCGTTGTCACATTTGATCTTCACAAATATTGGAAGGTTGCGTGTTGTTGAATGCCCACTGCTTTCACAGATCAAGATAATGAAGACAGCCTCTTTACGGCGGGAAAGCTGCGTCAACACCGCAGACTACTACTTCGGTACACGCAATCCTATCACGACATAACATTATAAAATACTATTGGCGATAAACAGTTATCAAAGTGGAGGCGCTGTTTGTGTGTATTTCCTTTGCCACTCATTATACGGCTCTATGTATTGTGACACGGTGTATATGATATAGGAACTTCAATCGACCGTCATCTCTTCAATGGACGAATGTGAATGTTGGTGTTTCATGCCAAAGTTTATTAATGTTACAGGTAATATTCAAACTTATGAACGTCAAATATTAAAAAATCAAGTATCACTGAGTTGACACCATTGTTAGACGAACAGAATGATCAATGACTGCAACTTACACTCTTTATATTATTTTAATTTGCATGCAACAGTTACTCGAAGCTTGGATTCTTTCGCAAACTGTGTTGAATCACGCTAGTATGGCGCATGCGTCACACATACGAAACAAATACGCAAGCCAGTAAATCTTTCGGACAAACCTGTTGACGTAAGTCTGGTTTTCGTGGCGACAACTTATATCCAGTAATAACATAATAAGTAGTAACAATAAACTATGACGTCATTACCTATATGTGAGTTTTGTAGTTGTTTCGAATAAAACCCAAAACTAATCAGTCCGCCGCAGACCTACATCCGCTTCAGGAAATCTGTACTTAATTACTAACTGTCTCTTAGATGGAATTACTGACAGATGAAATGATTGGCTATCGAAATGCATCCGTCCGTCCGTCCGTCCGTCCGTCCGTCCGTCCGTCCGTCCGTCCGTCCGTCCGTCCGTCCGTCCGTCCGTCCGTCCGTCCGTCCGTCCGTCCGTCCGTCCGTCCGTCCGTCCGTCCGTCCGTCCGTCCGTCCGTCCGTCCGTCCGTCCGTCCGTCCGTCCGTCCGTCCGTCCGTCCGTCCGTCCGTCCGTCCGTCCGTCCGTCCGTCCGTCCGTCCGTCCGTCCGTCCGTCCGTCCGTCCGTCCGTCCGTCCGTCCGTCCGTCCGTCCGTCCGTCCGTCCGTCCGTCCGTCCGTCCGTCCGTCCGTCCGTCCGTCCGTCCGTCCGTCCGTCCGTCCGTCCGTCCGTCCGTCCGTCCGTCCGTCCGTCCGTCCGTCCGTCCGTCCGTCCGTCCGTCCGTCCGTCCGTCCGTCCGTCCGTCCGTCCGTCCGTCCGTCCGTCCGTCCGTCCGTCCGTCCGTCCGTCCGTCCGTCCGTCCGTCCGTCCGTCCGTCCGTCCGTCCGTCCGTCCGTCCGTCCGTCCGTCCGTCCGTCCGTCCGTCCGTCCGTCCGTCCGTCCGTCCGTCCGTCCGTCCGTCCGTCCGTCCGTCCGTCCGTGCGTCCGTGCGTCCGTGCGTCCGTGCGTCCGTGCGTCCGTGCGTCCGTGCGTCCGTGCGTCCGTGCGTCCGTGCGTCCGTGCGTCCGTGCGTCCGTGCGTCCGTGCGTCCGTGCGTCCGTGCGTCCGTGCGTCCGTGCGTCCGTGCGTCCGTGCGTCCGTGCGTCCGTGCGTCCGTGCGTCCGTGCGTCCGTGCGTCCGTGCGTCCGTGCGTCCGTGCGTCCGTGCGTCCGTGCGTCCGTGCGTCCGTGCGTCCGTGCGTCCGTGCGTCCGTGCGTCCGTGCGTCCGTGCGTCCGTGCGTCCGTGCGTCCGTGCGTCCGTGCGTCCGTGCGTCCGTGCGTCCGTGCGTCCGTGCGTCCGTGCGTCCGTGCGTCCGTGCGTCCGTGCGTCCTTGCGTCCTTGCGTCCGTGCGTCCGTGCGTCCGTGCGTCCGTGCGTCCGTGCGTCCGTGCGTCCGTGCGTCCGTGCGTCCGTGCGTCCGTGCGTCCGTGCGTCCGTGCGTCCGTGCGTCCGTGCGTCCGTCCGTGCGTGCGTCCGTGCGTCCGTGCGTCCGTGCGTCCGTGCGTCCGTGCGTCCGTGCGTCCGTGCGTCCGTGCGTCCGTGCGTCCGTGCGTCCGTGCGTCCGTGCGTCCGTGCGTCCGTGCGTCCGTGCGTCCGTGCGTCCGTGCGTCCGTGCGTCCGTGCGTCCGTGCGTCCGTGCGTCCGTGCGTCCGTGCGTCCGTGCGTCCGTGCGTCCGTGCGTCCGTCCGTCCGTCCGCCCGTCCGTCCGTCCGTCCGTCCGTCCGTCCGTCCGTCCGTCCGTCCGTCCGTCCGTCCGTGCGTCCGTGCGTCCGTGCGTCCGTGCGTCCGTGCGTCCGTGCGTCCGTGCGTCCGTGCGTCCGTGCGTCCGTGCGTCCGTGCGTCCGTGCGTCCGTGCGTCCGTGCGTCCGTGCGTCCGTGCGTCCGTGCGTCCGTGCGTCCGTGCGTCCGTGCGTCCGTGCGTCCGTGCGTCCGTGCGTCCGTGCGTCCGTGCGTCCGTGCGTCCGTGCGTCCGTGCGTCCGTGCGTCCGTGCGTCCGTGCGTCCGTGCGTCCGTGCGTCCGTGCGTCCGTGCGTCCGTGCGTCCGTGCGTCCGTGCGTCCGTGCGTCCGTGCGTCCGTGCGTCCGTGCGTCCGTCCGTCCGTCCGTCCGTCCGTCCGTCCGTCCGTCCGTCCGTCCGTCCGTCCGTCCGTCCGTCCGTCCGTCCGTCCGTCCGTCCGTCCGTCCGTCCGTCCGTCCGTCCGTCCGTCCGTCCGTCCGTCCGTCCGTCCGTCCGTCCGTCCGTCCGTCCGTCCGTCCGTCCGTCCGTCCGTCCGTCCGTCCGTCCGTCCGTCCGTCCGTCCGTCCGTCCGTCCGTCCGTCCGTCCGTCCGTCCGTCCGTCCGTCCGTCCGTCCGTCCGTCCGTCCGTCCGTCCGTCCGTCCGTCCGTCCGTCCGTCCGTCCGTCCGTCCGTCCGTCCGTCCGTCCGTCCGTCCGTCCGTCCGTCCGTCCGTCCGTCCGTCCGTCCGTCCGTCCGTCCGTCCGTCCGTCCGTCCGTCCGTCCGTCCGTCCGTCCGTCCGTCCGTCCGTCCGTCCGTCCGTCCGTCCGTCCGTCCGTCCGTCCGTCCGTCCGTCCGTCCGTGCGTGCGTGCGTCCGTGCGTCCGTGCGTCCGTGCGTCCGTGCGTCCGTGCGTCCGTGCGTCCGTGCGTCCGTGCGTCCGTGCGTCCGTGCGTCCGTGCGTCCGTGCGTCCGTGCGTCCGTGCGTCCGTGCGTCCGTCCGTGCGTCCGTCCGTCCGTCCGTCCGTCCGTCCGTCCGTCCGTGCGTCCGTGCGTCCGTGCGTCCGTGCGTCCGTGCGTCCGTGCGTCCGTGCGTCCGTGCGTCCGTGCGTCCGTGCGTCCGTGCGTCCGTGCGTCCGTGCGTCCGTGCGTCCGTGCGTCCGTGCGTCCGTGCGTCCGTGCGTCCGTGCGTCCGTGCGTCCGTGCGTCCGTGCGTCCGTGCGTCCGTGCGTCCGTGCGTCCGTGCGTCCGTGCGTCCGTGCGTCCGTGCGTCCGTGCGTCCGTGCGTCCGTGCGTCCGTGCGTCCGTGCGTTCGTGCGTCCGTGCGTCCGTGCGTCCGTGCGTCCGTGCGTCCGTGCGTCCGTGCGTCCGTGCGTCCGTGCGTCCGTGCGTCCGTGCGTCCGTGCGTCCGTGCGTCCGTGCGTCCGTGCGTCCGTGCGTCCGTGCGTCCGTGCGTCCGTGCGTCCGTGCGTCCGTGCGTCCGTGCGTCCGTGCGTCCGTGCGTCCGTGCGTCCGTGCGTCCGTGCGTCCGTGCGTCCGTGCGTCCGTGCGTCCGTCCGTCCGTCCGTCCGTCCGTCCGTCCGTCCGTCCGTCCGTCCGTCCGTCCGTCCGTCCGTCCGTCCGTCCGTCCGTCCGTCCGTCCGTCCGTCCGTCCGTCCGTCCGTCCGTCCGTCCGTCCGTCCGTCCGTCCGTCCGTCCGTCCGTCCGTCCGTCCGTCCGTCCGTGCGTCCGTGCGTCCGTGCGTCCGTGCGTCCGTGCGTCCGTGCGTCCGTGCGTCCGTGCGTCCGTGCGTCCGTGCGTCCGTGCGTCCGTGCGTCCGTGCGTCCGTGCGTCCGTGCGTCCGTGCGTCCGTGCGTCCGTGCGTCCGTGCGTCCGTGCGTCCGTGCGTCCGTGCGTCCGTGCGTCCGTGCGTCCGTGCGTCCGTGCGTCCGTGCGTCCGTGCGTCCGTGCGTCCGTGCGTCCGTGCGTCCGTGCGTCCGTGCGTCCGTGCGTCCGTGCGTCCGTGCGTCCGTGCGTCCGTGCGTCCGTGCGTCCGTGCGTCCGTGCGTCCGTGCGTCCGTCCGTCCGTCCGTCCGTCCGTCCGTCCGTCCGTCCGTCCGTCCGTCCGTCCGTCCGTCCGTCCGTCCGTCCGTCCGTCCGTCCGTCCGTCCGTCCGTCCGTCCGTCCCGTCCGTCCGTCCGTCCGTCCGTCCGTCCGTCCGTCCGTCCGTCCGTCCGTCCGTCCGTCCGTCCGTCCCTCCGTCCCTCCGTCCCTCCGTCCCTCCGTCCCTCCGTCCCTCCGTCCCTCCGTCCCTCCGTCCCTCCGTCCCTCCGTCCGTCCCTCCGTCCGTCCCTCCGTCCGTCCGTCCGTCCGTCCGTCCGTCCGTCCGTCCGTCCGTCCGTCCGTCCGTCCGTCCGTCCGTCCGTCCGTCCGTCCGTCCGTCCGTCCGTCCGTCCGTCCGTCCGTCCGTCCGTCCGTCCGTCCGTCCGTCCTCCGTCCGTCCTCCGTCCGTCCGTCCGTCCGTCCGTCCGTCCGTCCGTCCGTCCGTCCGTCCGTCCGTCCGTCCGTCCGTCCGTCCGTCCGTCCGTCCGTCCGTCCGTCCGTCCGTCCGTCCGTCCGTCCGTCCTCCGTCCGTCCGTCCTCCGTCCGTCCGTCCGTCCGTCCGTCCGTCCGTCCGTCCGTTGGAAACCGCAAATATATGTTCTATGTCCAATAGTGCAAAAAGCGTTATTCGCGTAAGAACCATCGTGTCTTCTGCACGGAAAGGGCAGCACGCCACTCTCACACTAGAGCCTCCTACGCCGACGTCAACTAAACTACTTGGTCTCTCTTGCATCACCACATGTATTCTCGCGTTAGTGCCGCGGAAACACGCCGCCTGCAGCACGAATAAACACTGCAGTAAAAACCTGTTACAAGCACAGTTTATAAGAACTGTTATCACGCAATGTGTGTGGGTCTGTTTGCGTAGCATGTCTTTCTATAATTGTATGAAAGCATTGCTTTGACTATACATTCAGGTGATCTGCTCTGGATAGATACTCGACTGAAAGCATATGTCAGAAAACAAAAGAACAATCAGTTTGTTTGATTAACACCATTTATTTAAATAATCTGTGTTTCATCGGTTTTGAATGAACAACATTAAATCACACGCCTAAGCTGCTATAATCTTAAGTCCGCGACATATATTCGAAAGAGAACTATTTACAATAGGATTTATGTAAGCAATTAAGTTCTTTTTAGATACATTTACATTTCCCATTACAAACCACTGGATATTTTTACCCAAAGGCCAGAGTTGCTGTCTAGTCGGGCGTGTAATTAAAAGAGACACGCCACGCTACAAATTAATTGACAAGGTAGATATATTGTATTGGCAAATTGACAATAAATGTAGTTTTCATACAATGAAACATTCGTTAAATATATTTATTAAATCTAATTGTGTGTTTTAATTGCAAAATGGTCGCCGCGTTGACTTTATTCTTTAGTAATTTATTACCAATATTCACACATATATATATATATATATATATATATATATATATATAGATATATATATATATATATATGTGTGTGTGTGTGTGTGTGTGTGTGTGTGTGTGTGTGTTTGAGTGTGTGTGTGTGTGTGTGTGTGTGTGTGTGTGTGTGTGTGTGTGTGTGTGTGTGTGTGTGTGTGTGTGTGTGTGTGTGTGTGTGTGTGTGTGTGTGTGTGTGTGTGTGTGTGTGTGTGTGTGTGTGTGTGTGTGTGTGTGTGTGTGTGTCTGTGTGACCTGTTCTAACTAAATGAGTCACATGTCAAAAAACATGCCCGGGGTAGAAAGCTTCAAACTGAGAAAATCGTTAGTAAAACCATCGGAAAGAATATTTAATAAGTTTTCCAGCGGTATAACAATTATGGAGCTAGCTCACGTACAGCCAAAGTTATTCGACATTGAGCATGCCCGAGGTAGAAAGCTTCAAACTGAGAAAATCGCATTTCTAGTTCGCGGTCACACAATACATGATCGAGTGCGTTGTCATTTCTAATTCAGCTGTTTTGCTTCTATTTCACCTTTTGGTGTATTCTAAACCCCCTCCCAAGTCGTGCTTATTGTCGAATATATGTCTTGCATGTTGTTTATTGTGGTTATCGCAACATAATCCGAGTATTTAGCAGTGTTTCGTTGCGGCGATCCAATCGATTCTACTTGTTTACGGCTAGCGAGTGCGCATTGCGCATGCGGTCGCAGCTTTATGCCAATCAGGGGACCGCTCTCAGCTGTGCCTGACAACTGCTTGTATTTCTTTACAGATAGGTCTCTCAGTTAAACATTCCTATTGGCTAAATGTCATACGGCCAAGGAAATCCCGAAGAATGCGACTCGAACAAGTGCGATTTATCGGTTTTGTTTTACGAAATTCATGGGTGAAATGTTACGTATCCTTTCTAAAAAGGTAGTAAAATATACTAAATAGTAATATAAATGGCAAATATGCATTGACAGTTCATAGAAAAGACATTAAAGTGTGCTTTGGTGACGAAAAGTCAAAATCGTTAAATATCGCCGTGCAATGTTTATATACGGTGTTTTCTCGAAATCAAGTTTGCTGACATGTGACTCATTTCGTTAGAACAGGTCACATATATATATATATATATATATATATATATATATATATATATATATATATATATATATATATATATATATATATATACATATACATATATATATATCCAAGCTTCCAGTAACTGTTAGGTGCACATTAAAATAACATAAAGTGTGTAAGTTGCAGTCATTGGTCATTCTGTTCGTCTAACGCTGGTGTCACCTCAGTGACATTTGATTTATTAACATTCGACGTTAATTAGTTTGAATATTACCTGTAACATTATTAAACTGTGGCATACTTATGAAACACCAACATTCACATCCGTCCATTGAAGAGATGACGGTTGTTTGAAGTTCCTATATCATATACACCGTGTCACAATACATAGAGCCGTAGAATGAGTGGCAAAGGAAATAAATACAAACAGCGCCTCCACTTTGATAACTGTTTATCGCCAATAGTATTTTATAATGTTATGTCGTGATAGGATTGCGTGTACCGAAGTAGTAGTCTGCGTTGGTGTTGACGCAGCTTTCCCGAGGCTGTCTTCATTATCTTGATCTGTGAAAGCAGTGGGCATTCAACAACACGCAACCTTCCAATATTTGTAAAGATCAAATGTGACAATGACACAGTGGCGGTTGAACTACGAAAAACTCGTTGTGGTCTCGTTCGCGATTTCGTCGTGAGTTTTAGCAATCAATTTTAATTAAACACGCGAAGGAGACTACGTTGAATATACTATATAAAGGGAGCGGATTCCACCACTTGGCCACTCTTCAGTCGAGAGAGATCACCAGAGCAGTTGGTACGTAGCGGTAAGAATTTTGTTTCGTGTGCACGACATATGTTACTGATCAAATTAGGCAGTTTTGTTCAGAGCAATAAAGCGTTTTTCACACAGTTACTGTTAGGGTACAGTGAAGTGATTCAAATGAGAACCTACAAGAAGAGAATCTCTTGTGCTGTAATTACAGGGCAGCTCAATCTTGAATATCATCGACGATGTTTCGTAGGACGTGTGAAAATGGGTTGTAATTACATGTAACGGTTTGCATTCGTATGGTCAGATACGAGGTGTGATCTAAATTTACATGTCTTCACATCAACAACTTAAACTCCAAATTATTGTTTTATGTTGTACAGGTCACTTGCCACATCATCAGAATGAAGGTCGCCGTCTTCTTCGCTGCTATTTGCATCTTCGCCCTCGTCATGCCTCAGGCGTACGCCGAGGAGGAGGAGGAGACCGCTGTCCGCGAGGTCAGAGCCGGCAAGGGTGAGTGATTATATAAACGATAGATTTTAATGTGAATTTTACATACGTTTGCGGTCACACCACAATTGTCTTAATCGTGAAACATTGCACAAATTTGATTTAGAAGTATTGTTCTCGTTAATTGCAAACGCTTCTGTCGTTTTACATAGCATAGCGACAGAGGAATCGGGAGTATTTATGCCGTGGTTATGATGTGCTCCCCCCGATTTGTTTCTGATAATAAATGACATATAGTATTTTCCTACGCCATTAAACGAAGAGACCACGCGCATATGGTA
>CBDHHR010000934.1:60000-62500 GCA_965263245.1 Metamycoplasmataceae bacterium
GGACGGACGGACGGACGGACGGACGGACGGACGGACGGACGGACGGACGGACGGACGGACGGACGGACGGACGGACGGACGGACGGACGACGGACGGACGGACGGACGGACGGACGGACGGACGGACGGACGGACGGACGGACGGACGGACGGACGGACGGACGGACGGACGACGGACGGACGGACGGACGGACGGACGGACGGACGGACGGACGGACGGACGGACGGACGGACGGACGGACGGACGGACGGACGGACGGACGGACGGACGGACGGACGGACGGACGGACGGACGGACGGACGGACGGACGGACGGACGCATTTCGAAAGCCAATCATTTCACCTGTCAGTAATTCCATCTAAGAGACAGTTAATAATTAAGTACAGATTTCCTGAAGCGGATGTAGGTCTGCGGCGGACATATTAATTTGGTGTTATATTCGAAACAACTACTAAACTCACATATAGCTAATTATGTCCTAGTTTATTGTTACCCACAGTTATTACTGGATATAAATTGTCGCCACGAAAACCAGACTGACGTCAACAGGGTTGTCCGAAAGATGTACTGGCATACGTATTTATTTCGTACGTGTTACGCACACGCCATACTAGCGTGATTCAACACAGTTTGCGAACGAATCCAAGCTTCGAGTAACTGTTGTGTGCAAATTAAAGTAACATAAAGTGTGTAAGTTGCAGTCATTGATCATTCTGTTCGTCTAACGCTGGTGTCACCTCAGTGACATTTGATTTATTAACATTTGACGTTAATTTGTTTGAATATTACCTGTAACATTATTAAACTGTGGCATACTTATGAAACACCAACATTCACATCCGTCCATTGAAGAGATGACGGTTGTTTGAAGTTCCTATATCATATCAACCGTGTCACAATACATAGAGCCGTAGAATGAGTGGCAAAGAAAATAAATACAAACAGCGCCTCCACTTTGATAACTGTTTATCGCCAATAGTATTTTATAATGTTATGTCGTGATAGGATTGCGTGTACCGAAGTAGTAGTCTGCGTTGGTGTTGACGCAGCTTTCCCGCCGTAAAGAGGCTGTCTTCATTATCTTGATCTGTGAAAGCTGTGGGCGTTCAACAACACGCAACCTTCCAATATTTGTAAAGATCAAATGTGACAACGACACAGTCGGGGTTGAACTACGAAAAACTCGTTGCTGTCTCGTTCGCCATTTCGTGGTGTTTTTAGCAATCAATTTTAATTAAACACGCGAAAGAGACTACGTTGAATATACTATATAAAGGGAGCTGGTTCCACCACTTGGCCACTCTTCAGTCGAGAGAGATCACCAGAGCAGTTGGTACGTAGCGGGAAGAAATTTGTTTCGTGTGCACGTTATATGTTACTGATCAATTTAGGCAGTTTTGTTCAGAGCTACAAACCGCTTTTCACACTGTTACTGTTAGGGGCAGAGTGAAATGATTCAAATGACATCCTTCAAGAAAGAGAATCTCTTGTGCTGTAATTACAGGGCAGCTCAATCTTGAATATCATCGACGATGTTTCGTAGGACATGTGAAAATGGGTTGTAATTACATGTAACGGTTTGCATTCGTATGGTCAGATACGAGGTGTGATCTAAATTTACATGTCTTCACATCAATAACTTAAACTCCAAATTATTGTTTTATGTTGTACAGGTCACTTGCCACATCATCAGAATGAAGGTCGCCGTCTTCTTCGCTGCTATTTGCATCTTCGCCCTCGTCATGCCTCAGGCTTACGCCGAGGAGGAGGAGGAGACCGCTGTCCGCGAGGTCAGAGCCGGCAAGGGTGAGTGATTATATAAACGATAGATTTTAATATGAATTTTACATACGTTTGCGGTCACACCACAATTGTCTTAATCGTGGAACATTGCACAAATCTGATTTAGAAGTATTGTTCTTGTTAATTGCAAACGCTTCTGTCGTTTTACATAGCATAGCGACAGAGGAATCAGGAGTATTTAAGCCGTGGTTATGATGTGCTTCCCCCGATTTGTTTCTGATAATAAATGACATATAGTATTTTCCTACGCCATTAAACGAAGAGACCACGCGCATATGGTATAGTATAATCATGAATTAACACGTACACACTGTGATTTGTGTTACAGCCCCGGTGATGTGCGCCGCCAAGTGCCAGTACGACTCGTGCAAGAAGATCTGCATGCACTGCGCCATCTGCTACTGCAGCAACCACGTCTACGGCCAGTGCAAGTGCTGCGACTAAACACGACAACAAACGAAACCGTTATAACAACACAGCAGGAACGAAAACAACAACGAAGGAAATCAAACTACATATCAATACCTCAGTGGCATGCATGCTATTGTAATCGCATAAGGAACATGCCAAAAGTGTGATCGTTGTCCTCGATGGACGATGTATGTCAATTGCTCGAAATAAAGTGACCTCTCTCTTTCTCCAGTTTATGTTTTCATCTCAAAAAACAAACAAAGACAATAATATAATTACAAACTG
>CBDHHR010000934.1:70000-82728 GCA_965263245.1 Metamycoplasmataceae bacterium
CTGCTCAAATGGCAAAGGAAAGTCACAACATACTGTTCCCACCGAAAATGAGTATGTAGCCATTTTGAAGCAAAGAGGTCAATATCGATTACTTTGGAATTTTACTCGGTGAATCCACTGCATGACAGAAATATATGGACCACGGTCTGCAACCAATACCCCCGTTTCAAATGTGTATGCCCAATTCCACGATTGTAACAAACCTGCAAGTCTACATCGAATCTTACGTCAGACTCATTCAAGAGATCATCTTGCTAACATCTCTTTGAGCTCTCGAACCATATGCTGATGTTTATATTTTATTTATACATTTACCCCAGTGACCCTGTATCTTGAAACGTTTTTAATACTCGCATGCACCACCGCAATAATGGTGCTAGTTTGTCGCGTAGACACCAATAGAAATATTTTATATTACCCCAGTCAGAAATGTAGTGGACGTGTCGTGTCGTCTGAGCGACGTATTTCTGTGCGTTGCACTTTGATTTGTTCCTTTTTGCAAGCTGAAGTATGCAATTATAGCACCAACGTCTACAATATCACCACTCGTAATATTGTCGTTGATATATTGTATTACTAAAGAGAGGCTTGTATGACTGGTTTTTTGTGTCATCTCCCACTAAGCAAGTTTTTTGCTGAGATAGCTAAGTACATCTCAAATATTTGTTTATATTTTCCAGTTCTCTGTACTTTTTATCGTCATAAGATATCAACTACATTTTATGAGAGCTTACGCCTAGAAGCTCACACGCATCGTTGCACCTTTAACGCCCTGCCCTGTCAGAACCAAGTCTAATATATAGAAGAAGACGAAGACGACGACGACGAAGAAGGAGCGGAGATATCTGATTGATCCACTCGTGCTAGTTAGATTCTAGTTGATCTCAGTCCCTGCCGTATGAATAATAAAATTACGTTTTAGTGTTTGTCATGGCATGTTGATTTAGCTGTGCATCGCTAGAGTGACACATGACGGCCCTTGAAATAGAAACAAGAATACCTACTTTCCGTGATTCCCTTGCAGAGCAGTGATGTGTGAATCTTCTATTGTGGTGCGATTCTTCTTGTATTGATGACCATCGTTCCCCATCTTCAATATCTTAATTATCTCCGTCACCTACGACGGAATATATACGATACTTTTCGTACTTGCTGATTGAAATGAAGTTACGTTCGTATATTACATTTCGACAGAGTAATCAGTCGTGTATCTTATTTGTGTCCCAGTGTCCTTTCTGTGAGTGTGGTTTCACTACACAGTTAATGACATTGCGCGTTTGTTTGGTAGACACTCTGTTGAAAGTATGTCATAGCAAACGTGTTTGGAAGTTTAACTGAGTCTCCCTAGTGCAGTAGTTAACTGAGAGAGTCGTACACGTTTTGATAACAGACCACAAACTGGCATTTAGTTAGAAATCGTCAATACAAAAGTGGCACACCGAAAATTGGAAGGAACATCATCATTGATCCGAACAGCATCAGCGTGTCTCCATAGCTTTTTTCGCATAATCCTCGGTTCTTGATATATGTTTCCGCGGGTACCGATTTCAAATATATTACCTTTGAGCTGGTCCGATATTCACATCCGTCAATTGAAGAGATAACGGTTGCCATGATTACAGTTCCTATATCATATACAACATGTCACACAGAGCCGTAGAATGAGTGGCAAAGGAAATAAACACTAACAGCAACTCCACTTTGATAACTGTTTATCGCCAATAGGTGTATGTTATGATGTTATGTCGTGATAGCTTTGCGTGCACCGAAGTAGTAGTTTGCTTTGGTGTTGACGCAGAAAGACGCTGTCTTCATTATTTTGATCTATGAAAGCTGTGGGCGTTCAACAACACGCAACCTTCCAATAATTGTAAAGATCAAATGTGACACAGACACAGTGGGGCTTTAACTAAGAAATACACGTTGCTGTCTCGTTCGCCATTTCGTGGTGTTTTTAGCAATAAATTTTAATTAAACACGCGAAAGAGACAACGCTGAATATACTATATAAAGGGAGCGGATTCCACCACTTGGCCACTCTTCAGTCGAGAGAGATCACCAGAGCAGTTGGTACGTAGCGGTAAGAATTTTATTTCGTGTGCACGACATATGTTACTGATCAATTTAGGCAACTTTATTTAGAGCTATAAACCGTTTTTCACACAATTACTGTTAGGGTAGAGTGAAGTGATTCAAATGACAACCTACAAGAAAGAGAAACTCGCTGCAATTACAGGGCAGCCCAATCTTACATTTCATCGGCGATATATCGTAGGACATGGAAAATGGGTTGTAATTACATGTAACGGTTTGCATTGCTACGGACAGATATGAGGTGTAAACTAAATTTACATGTTCTCTCATCAACAACTTAAACTCCAAATTATTATTTTACAGGTCATTAGCCCAATCGTCAGAATGAAGGTCGCCGTCTTCTTCGCTGCTATTTGCATCTTCGCCCTCGTCATGCCTCAGGCTTACGCCGAGGAGGAGGAGGAGACCGCTGTCCGCGAGGTCAGAGCCGGCAAGGGTGAGTGATTATATAAACGATAGATTTTAATGTGAATTATACATACGTAGCAGTCATACCTCAATAATCTTAATCGTGGAACAAGTCTGACTTAGAGGTACTGTCTTTGTTAATTACAAATGCTTCTATCGTTGTACATAACATAGCAACATAGGAATCAGGAGTATTTAAGCCGTGGGTATGATGTCCAATCAGGAGTATTCACGGCGTATACAATATGTATACGAGTATTTTAATATGCAAGACATAACACACACAACATGTCCTTATACTTTGTGATGTGCATTTGAGGAGGTGTACAAGTACCGAAGACAGAGCGAACCGTTCTGGCGAGATACACTACGCATGCAAATCTTCGTCCTCACAAATGACACGGCAAAACGTGTTTCAATATCGAAATATTATCGACAAAATGTGTACTTTATATAACACAAGTATACGTTTTTCAAATCATACAACGGTATCAGATATTTTTACTCTGATAATAAATGGCACATCGTATTTTCTTACGCCGTTAAATGAAGAGACCACGCATATGTGGCATATTATAATCACGAAAAACGTACACCTTGTGATGTTCCGTTGCAGCCCCGGTGATGTGCGCCGCCAAGTGCCAGTACGACTCGTGCAAGAAGATCTGCATGCACTGCGCCATCTGCTACTGCAGCAACCACGTCTACGGCCAGTGCAAGTGCTGCGACTAAACACGACAATAAACGAACCCGTTATAACGACACAGCAGGAACGAAAACAACAACGAAGGAAATTAAGCTACATATCATAACCTCAGTGACATGCATGCTATTGTAATGACACAGGGAACATGCCAAAAGTGTGATCAGTGTCCTCGATGGACGTGTACGTCAATTGCTCGAAATAAAGTGATCTCTCTCTTTATGCCGCCTATGTTTTACTCTCATAAAAACTAAGATAATTACAAACTGAACAACACTACACACACGCAAACACTCACACATACGTATACATACATATACTTAGGAACACGTCCACAAGTATGTATGACACAAAAACACACTTACACCCCGAAGAAACACGAAAGCGTACATACAGACGTACACACTAGTTTATTTAAAAAAATTGCACGCACACGCGCACGCGCACGCGCACGCGCACGCGCACGCGCACGCGCACGCGCACGCGCACGCGCACGCGCACGCGCACGCACACGCACACGCACACGCACACGCACACGCACACGCACACGCACACGCGCACGCGCACGCGCACGCGCACGCGAACGCGAACGCGCACGCGCACGCGCACGCGCACGCGCACGCGCACGCGCACGCGCACGCGCACGCGCACGCACACGCACACGCACACGCACACGCACACGCGCACGCGCACGCGCACGCGCACGCGCACGCGCACGCGCACGCGCACGCGCACGCGCACGCGCACGCGCACGCGCACGCACACGCACACGCACACGCACACGCACACGCGCACGCACACGCACACGCACACGCACACGCGCACGCGCACGCGCACGCGCACGCGCACGCGCACGCGCACGCGCACGCGCACGCGCACGCGCACGCGCACGCGCACGCGCACGCACACGCACACGCACACGCACACGCACACGCACACGCACACGCACACGCACACGCACACGCACACGCACACGCACACGCACACGCACACGCACACGCACACGCACACGCACACGCACACGCACACGCACACGCACACGCACACGCACACGCACACGCACACGCACACGCACACGCACACGCACACGCACACGCACACGCACACGCACACGCACACGCACACGCACACGCACACGCACACGCACACGCACACGCACACGCACACGCACACGCACACGCACACGCACACGCACACGCACACGCACACGCACACGCACACGCACACGCACACGCACACGCACACGCACACGCACACGCACACGCACACGCACACGCACACGCACACGCACATATATATATATATATATATATATATATATATATATATATATATATATATATATATATATATATATATATATATATATATATATATATACATATATTCACACCGATTCACACATAAGTATACAATACCTGCACATCAACACACTAACATGTCCATGACCGTAAATGCATTTAAACGAAATTGTGCAGCTCAGTCACACGTACATATCTACGGACTTACGGACTTCGGCTCAAGAGTCAAAATCTTGCATTAATTATGAGAAATCAAAATTGTCAAAATACCTGGTCAGTTTGATATGTATTGGTATTTTCTCCCCTGCATCCTTGTAAGCCAGATATCACTGCGCTGCGCTACAATACACCTGGATGATCTCCTCCGCTACCCGTGGAAGTGAGCGGGATGGAACAGTGAAATTATAGCAATTGACTTCGTCAGTCGCTGGAGGCTGAGTTGTAATAAGTGCTGCGAACTGGTCAAATGACACCAGTCACTTAAATGTTGGACATCCTGATGCTCGTTGATTGGAGATTACCTGATTGTTCTGTTATGATAACGCAAAGGTAAAGTAAAAGTAAGTTCTTACATAGCGCAGTATCCAATCCTCAGGATAGCTCAAAGCGCTTTACACTTTACTTCCCTGGCATACCTTGTCCATCAGACACCATCTCAACTTCTCTGGGAAGCATACAGCAGTATGCTGCAATTAATGCGCGAAGGCTGCTCGCACACATATCCACCAATTGTCTATAGCCAGGTACTTACTTATACAGCTGAGTGAACTGGAGCAACGTAGAGTGAAAAAACTTGAACTGTCACCTGCTTGTAATTTTCAGTCTGGCTCTGGCTTCTTCTGATAAGTACGCCTATGGATGGCGCAGTAGCTGTATGTAACGAGGAATTCTGCTTTAGTTAAATAAGACTATACGTAACTATTTCACTTTGTATATACATTGCATATGCATGTCTATTTTTGCTAGAAACCCCGTTTTCGAACAAATTAATGACCGACGTTTGGATTAGAACGTAACTAGCATGCATCGGAAAACGAAACATAAAAATGCAACGTCACCCGTCCCAAGGATTGCATCATTATCAAATGCAGGGAATGTTAATGACAATAATACATTTATTTTAGAATTAGCATCATTTGAATGTGATAACATGTCCGATGTTTATAATGCTGTACTTTCACATGGTGATTGAAGATTCGAGTAAAAGAACAAATGACCCATGGGACGAATCTGGAGTAATTTTCCAAGCAAAACTGCCCCGTGTAATAACTCACAATTCTGCAGTAATGTTGTTGTGTTTGATTAAACTAAGTCATACTAAGTCTGCTGTAGATCTGCTCTATGAACTGATGAACTTCTATGGAAATCAGCGACCAGGAGTTGGTGATCGACCAGCTGTAAATCGAGGTCAGTGCTTTTGTTGTTGCCAATGCCGTTACACTTACTACATCATATGAACGTTTATTTGCATCTCTATAAAGCCTGAGTCCAGAGTAACAGTGCTGCGTGAGAATTTGTTTTATATCAATGATATCAAAGTAGTTGAGTAAAAGCCAACCCAAGCGTCACAACAGGGTGTTGCTATTAGGTATGGATCGACGGATGGGCACCAGTATCAGATATTGAAATAAAGTGGTACTTCACTATTAAGGTCCTTCCCAGGACTAGCCAAATGTGACCCGATTTGTATGAGGTAACCGTAGTGGCGGGACCATTTTATTTTAAATTCGTATTCTATTTTTTTCGAGTTTGAGAAGGGCATGGCAATGTATACGTCTATAATTTAAGCGTTGAGCGGCGGCTCACCACATTATGCATGTATTGTGCATGCTCATTTGTTGTTCTTGTTGAACACAACTTTAATTAATCCATTAATCCATTAATCCGTTAATCCGTTAATCCGTTAATCCGTTAATCCGTTAATCCGTTAATCCGTTAATCCGTTAATCCGTTAATCCGTTAATCCGTTAATCCGTTAATCCGTTAATCCGTTAATCCGTTAATCCGTTAATCCGTTAATCCGTTAATCCGTTAATCCGTTAATCCGTTAATCCGTTAATCCGTTAATCCGTTAATCCGTTAATCCGTTAATCCGTTAATCCGTTAATCCGTTACTCCGTTACTCCGTTACTCCGTTACTCCGTTACTCCGTTACTCCGTTACTCCGTTAATCCGTTAATCCGTTAATCCGTTAATCCGTTAATCCGTTAACCCGTTAACCCGTTAACCCGCTAACCCGCTCCGTTAACCCGTTAACCCGTTAACCCGTTAACCCGTTAACCCGTTAACCCGTTAACCCGTTAATCCGTTAATCCGTTAATCCGTTAACCCGTTAATCCGTTAATCCGTTAACCCGTTAACCCGTTAACCCGTTAACCCGTTAACCCGTTAATCCGTTAATCCGTTAATCCGTTAATCCGTTAATCCGTTAATCCGTTAATCCGTTAATCCGTTAATCCGTTAACCCGTTAACCCGTTAACCCGTTAACCCGTTCATCCGTTCATCCGTTCATCCGTTCATCCGTTCACCCGTTCACCCGTTCACCCGTCCACCCGTTCACCCGTTCACCCGTCCACCCGTCCACCCGTCCACCCGTCCACCCGTCCACCCGTCCACCCGTCCACCCGTCCATCCGTCCATTTTATTTTATTTCGACGTGACAGACGAAACAGCAAAGTGATGATCGACTGTTGGTAGTAAACAGTGCATTTATTTCAGAAAGCGCTTCCAAAACTGGGGTATGCGTACATCTCGGAGTATTTGAAGGGCGAATGATTAGCTGCATTTAGGAACCTCGGCTTGTAGTGTATCAATCGTATTCGCACCTTGCACCACCAAAAAGAGATACTTAGAATATAAAAATAATAATAGATTTGGCACTGGACATCACTGGGCTCACAAATCACAATCGCACCACACAACTAGTCGATATCACGACAATTTATATATATATATATATATATATATATATATATATATATATATATATGTATATGTATATGTATATGTATATGTATATGTATATGTATATGTATATGTATATGTATACGTATACGTATACGTATACGTATACGTACGTGTACGTGTACGTGTACGTGTACGTGTACGTGTACGTGTACGTGTACGTGTACGTGTACGTGTACGTGTACGTGTACGTGTACGTGTACGTGTACGTGTACGTGTACGTGTACGTGTACGTGTACGTGTACGTGTACGTGTACGTGTACGTGTGTGTATGTGTGTAAGTATGTATGTGTGTAAGTATGTATGTGTGTAAGTATGTGTGTGTGTGTGTTTGGGCGTATGTATGTATGTATGTATGTATGTATGTATGTATGTATGTATGTATGTATGTATGTATGTATGTATGTATGTATGTATGTATGTATGTATGTATGTATGTATGTATGTATGTATGTATGTATGTATGTATGTATGTATGTATGTATGTATGTATGTATGTATTAAGGTCCTGCGCGGGCTGGAAATCTGAGCCCGGAGCCCGCCCCGCAAATTACAATTTAGCCTGCAGCCCGCCCTGCATATTGGTCATCCCCTGGTCCGCAGCCCGCCCCGCCCCGCAGTATACTTGGCCCGCAGCCCGCACCGCCCCGCAGTAACTTGGCCCGCCCCGCAGTATTTTTTTCAAAGGTCAGCCTGCACCTTATAACAGATTGAACAGATAACATGGAATAATAAAAAATAACTAATCCTTATTGATTTTATTTAATTAATTTTATCACCGTCATCACCGACTGTGCTTGATGCAGTTGATTCGTTGCTATGATAACAGTTTGTTTTGTTTTGCGTCTGAAAGGCGTACATTAGCAAAGTCGCGCAATCTACTCGCGCACTGTAAAAACAAATGTCTAGCCGATTAAATGCTCGAATCGGCCAGACTTGCTGCGTTGGTCTAGACAACAAAAGAGAAACGTCTTACCAAGTCATTAGACCCGCATACATTAGCAACAAACAGGTTTCAGCACTTACCGGACTTACAGCAAATATTGTGAACTTTACGCCGCGCTTAATATACATTTTCCTTTGTGTTACAGCCCCGGTTATGTGCGCCGCCAAGTGCCAGTACGACTCGTGCAAGAAGATCTGCATGCACTGCGCCATTTGCTTACTGCAGCAACCACGTCTACGGCCAGTGCAAGTGCTGCGACTAAACGCGACGTCTGACGAAACCGATACAAAGACATAGCAGGAACGAACATTATAACCAAGGAACCTATTGTGTATCGAATATCCACTATGAATTGCCCGCTACTGTAAATCAACCAGGGAACGAGTCGGATGTGTTACCGTTGTCATCTATGTACGATATATTATGTTAGTTGTTCGAAATAAAGTGATGTCTCTCCAGTTTCGTTTTTGTGTGCATAACAAAATCACCATTATAGTTTAAATGTGTGGTGTATGTGTGTATGTGTCTCTGTCTGTGTTTGTATGTGCATCGTCGTTTTGCGTGTTTGTGCGTGTGTATATGTGGGTGAATGTCATACAATTGGTTTTCATTCACATGTATACATTTGTGAAATTTACGTGCGGTCATAATGCATATGGGAATGAAGATATACAAATACAATATATATCCGGTGGTATTGTATTAAGTACTACCATAAAACAAAATGGCTTAGGGTTAATTATTATTGCTGATATGATTGTATCAGATCAATGCGGAATAGCAGCATCGAAGGGATACCAAATAATTATAGTGTACAAAGAAAAAGAACTAATAATACCGCTGTACAAAACAATAGATGTGGCATTGCAACACACAACAAGTCGACACGACGACCATTTATTTATATTCAAGACACAACAGTGCACATATCGACAACATGTTCATTTTAACAACATTGACATTGACTTTAGCATTCACAAATCCTGCATTGCCAAAACACGTCATATAGTTGAAAACGAATTAGTTATTTAACTAGAGGTGAAAAACTATGTCAACACGATTCTCCAGAGAACTGCAACAAGAGTGAAACATTGAAATGATATATACAAAAGGTTTGTGTCATGATCTTTCATATGGCGGTCACTGTCGTAAGACAATTCATGGTTTTCGATTTCGGGAGAGCGACCTTGTCAAATCCAGGCAATTTCGATGCACCTGCTGATGAATCACCTACGAAGAGTGTAAGACGAGAGGCTGACAAAAAGAGCGTGGAGAGCACAACTATATCAAAGGACGGAGAGGAACACCAAGATAGACAGAGTACGACAGCATAACACGAAACTGGAGGAGGGCTGGCGTGAATAACCATGAATTTATGAGAGAAAAAGGGGGAAATATGAGAGGGAGGGAGACATTATTAGAACAAAAGAAACTACCAAGTGTTTGTGTGTGTGCATGTGTGTGCGCGCGAGTGTGTGTGTATGTGTGTGTGTGTGTGTGTGTGTGTGTGTGTGCGTGCGTGCGTGCGTGTGTGTGTGTGTGTGTGTGTGTGTGTGTGTGCGTGTGTGTGTGTGTGTGTGTGTGCGTGCGTGTGTGTGTGTGTGTGTGTGTGTGTGTGTGTGCGTGCGTGCGTGTGTGTGTGTGTGTGTGTGTGCGTGCGTGCGTGCGTGTGTGTGTGTGTGTGTGTGTGTGTGTGTGTGTGTGTGTGTGTGTGTGTGTGAGCGTGCGGGCGTGTGTGTGTGTGTTCCAACTTGAAGTCCCGGTTATCTCTTACATTTTAAGCTCATGCCGAAAACCGGTGAATAGGTGTATGAAAATATGTGCATCATGTTGTTTGTTTGTGCGTGTGTCTGCGTGAGCGAATGTCGGAAAATGTTGCTTCCCTCCCAGGACGACATGACGTGATGTCTTCGCATGCACCAAAGTACTTCATATTTCTGTCTACGCCATTTTCGAAGAATTATGACAATGTTTTCGTAAATGTTCTCTATGAAAATGGGAGGTGTTTGACTACACGCTGGCACCATAAAGTAGACACGATTAGTGATGGCATATGTACAAAGAAAGCCCGAGAAAGAAAAACCATTGCCTTATACTTCAGACGATCGCCGTAGGTTGGAAACATTAATATGGAATGAAAACACACAATGAAATTGTCATTTATGTACGGTATATTATGTCAGTTGTTGGAAATAAAATGATGTCTCTTCATGATTTTGTATGTATAACAAAATCATGATTATGATTTAAATGTATGGTGTATGTGTGTATGTGTCTCTGTCTGTGTTTGTGTGTGCATCGTGTTGCGTGTTTGTGCGTGTGTCTATGTGGCTGAATGTCAGAAAAACATGGTTCCTCCCAGGACGACATGTTGTGATGTTTTGTTACTAGAATAATTTCATATATATTTCTGTTAAACGCGTTAGTGGTTTCTGGTGTCACTAATTTACAGTTGCATTCTGACTTCCGCCATGTTTAAAATAACATTTCTAGTAAACCAGCATTCCCCATACACTATATATTCTTTTCCTCAACTACCTATCAACTTATTTTTCATATAATATGCCATTTTAAGATAACAAAGGAGCAAACGGCGAAAATGTTATCTGGCGAGCCTCGTCATTAACAATTCCCGGATTGCTTTAGACCTTGACGAAGGGAATTCCAGAGAAAAGCGCTGTCAGACATGCGCAATGATACACGTAAACAAAATGTTTCCGGCATGTAGCGTTGTCGCCGTTGTTTTCGTCTGTAGTCATCGTTTTCATCGTCATCTTGACTTATGTGGTATGTTTGATAGACTACCCATATTCCAAACCATCCCCATGTCTTGCACTTGCAGTGCCAGTCGTCAAGTCATTCAGTCAATGACAGTGCCGTGGCCGCTCAGGCTACGCATTAACTGTCGTTAGGCAAGTAAATTTATTTTAACAATAAGATAGGCATAAACAACAAATCATATGTGTTTATAAAATAACTATGTGTATATTTAGATACTATGTCAGTGTTTATATTGAATCAAAAGCAGACTTTACCACCCATGCATCTAATTTGTTTACATATGTTATTTATTGTTTGCGACATCGTTTACTTTCGTTGACCGGAGAGTTCCGATGGTAAAATAGATCAACTCTTGGGAACTTACAGAGTTGTTGTTTGTTGCATATTTATATTTGTTCAAATAACGTATAAAACCACCAAGTGAGACATGTAGTAGGAAGTATACTAATAAGCAAATATCGGTCATGGTGTACATTGAATTTTCCTAAATGCATTAAAAATTGGAAATTATATCAGAATGCAACTTTTAAAAAAAGTCTTGCAACTGCTGCAGGTTTATCATGCATATACTGGCACGGACGTTGCAAGCATGTACACTCGTTACCAACACACGAACGACTAGGCATACACACATACATACACGTACACGTACATACAGAGACAGGTGGAGGATCGAGGAGAGAGACGGAGAGAGAAAAAGGAGAGAGAAAGAGAGAGGGACAGATAGAGACAGAGATACACATAGATATACAGCGAGAGAGACACACAGAGGGACAGACAGACAGACAGACAGACAGACAGACAGACAGACAGACAGACAGACAGAGAGCGAGAGAGACAGACAGACAGACAGACAAACAGAGATATAGAGAGATAGAGAGAGGGGCAGAGAGCTAAAGAGAGAGGTAGACAGAGAGAAACATAGAGAAGGAGAGATTGGGGGGGGGGGGGAGAGAGAGAGAGAGAGAGAGAGAGAGAGAGAGAGAGAGAGAGAGAGACAGATGGATAAGTAACTAGATAGACAGATAAATAGATAGATAGATAGATGGATGGACGGATGGACGGACGGACGGACGGACGGACGGACGGACGGACGGACGGACGGACGGACGGACGGACGGACGGACGGACGGACGGACGGACGGACGGACGGACGGACGGACGGACGGACGGACGGACGGACGGACGGACGGACGGGACGGACGGACGGACGGACGGACGGACGGACGGACGGACGGACGGACGGACGGACGGACGGACGGACGGACGGACGGACGGACGGACGGACGGACGGACGGACGGACGGACGGACGGACGGACGGACGGACGGACGGACGGACGGACGGACGGACGGACGGACGGACGGACGGACGGACGGACGGACGGACGGACGGACGGACGGACGGACGGACGGACGGACGGACGGACGGACGGACGGACGGGACAGACAGATAGATAAGTAGATAGATAAGAGTGAGAAGAAGAGAGACAGAGATAGAGAAAAAATATTGTTTTATCTTTCTTCAAGAA
>CBDHHR010000935.1:0-15185 GCA_965263245.1 Metamycoplasmataceae bacterium
AGGTTTCTTTGTTACTTGCTTGCTTGGTTACTTGGTTACTTGGTTTCTTTGTTGCTTGGTTATTTGTTTACATTGTTGCTTGGTTACATGGTTGTTTTTATTTTGTTTCCTGGTTATTTGGTTGCTTGGTTACTTGGTTACTTGGTTACTTGGTTGCTTGGTTACTTGGTTACTTGGTTGATTGGTTACTAGTTTGCTTGGTAACTTAGTTGCTTGGTTACTTGGTAGCTTGGATACTTGGTTGCTTGGTTACTTGATTATTTGGTTACTTGGTTGCTTGGTTACTTGTTTGCTTGGTTATTTGGTTGTTTGGTACCTTGATTGCTTGGATACTTGCTTGGTTGGTTGCTTGGTTGCTTGGTTGCTTGGCTTGTTGCTTGCTTGGTTGCTTGGTTGCTTGGTTGCTTGGTTGCTTGGTTGCTTGGTTACTTGGTTGCTTGGTTTCTTGCTTTCTGGGTTACTTAGTTGCTTGGTTACTTGATTTCTTGGTAACTTGGTTACTTGATTGCTTGGGTACTTGGTTATATGGTTACTTGGTTACTTACTCACTTGGTTACTTGGTTACCTGGTTACTTGTTTACTCGGTTACTTTGTTACTTCGTTACTTCGTTAATTGGATACTTGGTTACTTGGTTACTTACTTGTTTACTTGTTTACTTGTTTACTTGTTTACTTGTTTACTTGTTTACTTGTTTACTTGTTTACTTGTTTACTTGTTTACTTGTTTACTTGTTTACTTGTTTACTTGTTTACTTGTTTACTTGTTTACTTGTTTACTTGTTTACTTGTTTACTTGGTTACTTGGTCACTTGGTCACTTGGGTAATTGGCTGCCTGGTTACTTGGATGCTTGGATACTTGGTTACTTGGTTACTTGGTTACTTGTTTACTTGATTATTAGATTACTTGATTACATGGTTACTTGAATACTTGGTTAATTGTTTACTTAGTTACTAGGTTACTTGGTTCTTCGTTGCTTGGACACTTGTTTGCTTGATTACAAGGTTGCTTGTTTACTTGGTTGATTGGTTGCCAGTTTACTTGATTGCTTGGTTACTTCGTTGCTTGGATACTTGTTTGCTTGTTTACTAGGTTGCTTGGTTGCATGGTTGCTTGGTTATTTGGTTGCTTGGTTGCTTGGTAACTTGATTGCTTGATTACTTGGTTGCTTGGTTGCTTGGTTGCTTGGTTAAATGTTTGCTTGTTTATTTCGTTGCTTGATTACTTGGTTGCTTGGTTGCTTGGTTTCTTGGTTGCTTGGTTACTTGGTTACTTGGTTATATGGTTACCTGGTTACTCACTTACTTGGTTGCTTGGTTACCAGGTTGTTTGGTTACTTGTTTGCTTGATTGCTTAGTTGCCTGGTTACTTGGTGGCTTAGATACTTGGTTACTTGGTTACTTGTTTACTTGATTATTAGGTTACTTGAATACATGGTTACTTGATTACTTGGTTACTTGTTTACTTAGTTACTAGGTTACTTGGTTCTTCGTTGCTTGGAAACTTCTTTGCTTGATTACAAGGTTGCTTGTTTACTTGGTTGATTGGTTGCCTGTTTACTTGGTTGCTTGGTTACTTGGTTGCTTCGTTATTTGTTTGCTTTTTTACTTGTTTGCTTGGTAACTTCGTTGCTTGGATATTTGTTTGCTTGTTTACTAGGTTGCTTGGTTGCTTGGTTACTTGGTTGCTTGGATTCTTGGTTACTTGGTTACGTGGTTTCTTGGTTTCTTTGTTACTTTGTTACTGATTATTTGGTTGCTTGGTTACTTGGTTGCTTGGTTGGTTGGTTGCTTGGTAACTTGATTGCTTGAATACTTGGTTGCTTTGTTGCTTGGTTACATGTTTGCTTGGTTATTTGGTTGCTTGGTGACTTGGATACTTCGTTTCTTGGTTGCTAGTTTGCTAGT
Organism: Metamycoplasmataceae bacterium; assembly: GCA_965263245.1. Taxonomy (GTDB): domain Bacteria; phylum Bacillota_I; class Bacilli_A; order Mycoplasmatales; family Metamycoplasmataceae; genus DT-68. The sequence continues at coordinate 1,907 of CBDHHR010000935.1, forward strand.
TTGCTTGGTTGCTAGGTTGCTTGGTTGCTTGGTTGCTTGGTTGCTTGGTTGCTTGGTTGCTTGGTTGCTTGGTTGCTTGGTTGCTTGGTTGCTTGGTTGCTTGGTTGCTTGGTTGCTTGGTTGCTTGGTTGCTTGGTTGCTTGGTTGCTTGGTTGCTTGGTTGCTTGGTTGCTTGGTTGCTTGGTTGCTTGGTTGCTTGGTTGCTTGGTTGCTTGGTTGCTTGGTTGCTTGGTTGCTTGGTTGCTTGGTTGCTTGGTTGGTTGCTTGGTTGCTTGGTTGCTTGGTTGCTTGGTTGCTTGGTTGGTTGCTTGGTTGCTTGGTTGCTTGGTTGCTTGGTTGCTTTGCTTGGTTGCTTGGTTGCTTGGTTGCTTGGTTGCTTGGTTGCTTGGTTGCTTGGTTGCTTGGTTGCTTGGTTGCTTGGTTGCTTGGTTGCTTGGTTGCTTGGTTGCTTGGTTGCTTGGTTGCTTGATTGCTTGGATGCTTGGTTGCTTGGTTGCTTGGTTGCTTGGTTACTTGGTTGCTTGGTTGCTTGATTGCTTGGTTGCTTGGTTGCTTGGTTGCTTGGTTGCTTGGTTGCTTGGTTACATGGTTGCTTGGTTGTTTATTTGCTTGGTTGCTTGGTTGCTTGGTTGCTTGGTTGCTTGGTTGCTTGGTTGCTTGGTTGCTTGATGGCTTGGTTGCTTGGTTGCTTGGTTGCTTGGTTGCTTGGTTGCTTGGTTGCTTGGTTGCTTGGTTGCTTGGTTGCTTGGTTGCTTGGTTGCTTGGTTGCTTGGTTGCTTGGTTGCTTGGTTGCTTGGTTGCTTGGTTGCTTGGTTTGGTTGCTTGGTTGCTTGGTTGCTTGGTTGCTTGGTTGCTTGGTTGCTTGGTTGCTTGGTTGCTTGGTTGCTTGGTTGCTTGGATTGCTTGGATGCTTGGTTGCTTGGTTGCTTGGTTGCTTGGTTGCTTGGTTGCTTGGTTGCTTGGTTGCTTGGTTGCTTGGTTGCTTGGTTGCTTGGTTGTTTATTTGCTTGGTTGCTTGGTTGCTTGGTTGCTTGGTTGCTTGGTTGCTTGGTTGCTTGGTTGCTTGGTTGCTTGGTTGCTTGGTTGCTTGGTTGCTTGGTTGCTTGGTTGCTTGGTTGCTTGGTTGCTTGGTTGCTTGATTGCTTGGATGCTTGGTTGCTTGGTTGCTTGGTTGCTTGGTTGCTTGGTTGCTTGGTTGCTTGGTTGCTTGGTTGCTTGGTTGCTTGGTTGCTTGGTTGCTTGGTTGCTTGGTTGTTGCTTGGTTGCTTGGTTGCTTGGTTGCTTGGTTGCTTGGTTGCTTGGTTGCTTGGTTGCTTGGTTGCTTGGTTGCTTGGTTGCTTGGTTGCTTGGTTGCTTGGTTGCTTGGTTGCTTGGTTGCTTGGTTGCTTGGTTGCTTGGTTGCTTGGTTGCTTGGTTGCTTGGTTGCTTGGTTGCTTGGTTGCTTGGTTGCTTGGTTGCTTGGTTGCTTGGTTGCTTGGTTGCTTGGTTGCTTGGTTGCTTGGTTGCTTGGTTGCTTGGTTGCTTGGTTGCTTGGTTGCTTGGTTGCTTGGTTGCTTGGTTGCTTGGTTGCTTGGTTGCTTGGTTGCTTGGTTGCTTGGTTGCTTGGTTGCTTGGTTGCTTGGTTGCTTGGTTGCTTGGTTGCTTGGTTGCTTGGTTGCTTGGTTGCTTGGTTGCTTGGTTGCTTGGTTGCTTGGTTGCTTGGTTGCTTGGTTGCTTGGTTGCTTGGTTGCTTGGTTGCTTGGTTGCTTGGTTGCTTGGTTGCTTGGTTGCTTGGTTGCTTGGTTGCTTGGTTGCTTGGTTGCTTGGTTGCTTGGTTGCTTGGTTGCTTGGTTGCTTGGTTGCTTGGTTGCTTGGTTGCTTGGTTGCTTGGTTGCTTGGTTGCTTGGTTGCTTGGTTGCTTGGTTGCTTGGTTGCTTGGTTGCTTGGTTGCTTGGTTGCTTGGTTGCTTGGTTGCTTGGTTGCTTGGTTGCTTGGTTGCTTGGTTGCTTGGTTGCTTGGTTGCTTGGTTGCTTGGTTGCTTGGTTGCTTGGTTGCTTGGTTGCTTGGTTGCTTGGTTGCTTGGTTGCTTGGTTGCTTGGTTGCTTGGTTGCTTGGTTGCTTGGTTGCTTGGTTGCTTGGTTGCTTGGTTGCTTGGTTGCTTGGTTGCTTGGTTGCTTGGTTGCTTGGTTGCTTGGTTGCTTGGTTGCTTGGTTGCTTGGTTGCTTGGTTGCTTGGTTGCTTGGTTGCTTGGTTGCTTGGTTGCTTGGTTGCTTGGTTGCTTGGTTGGTTGCTTGGTTGCTTGGTTGCTTGGTTGCTTGGTTGCTTGGTTGCTTGGTTGCTTGGTTGCTTGGTTGCTTGGTTGCTTGGTTGCTTGGTTGCTTGGTTGCTTGGTTGCTTGGTTGCTTGGTTGCTTGGTTGCTTGGTTGCTTGGTTGCTTGGTTGCTTGGTTGCTTGGTTGCTTGGTTGCTTGGTTGCTTGGTTGCTTGGTTGCTTGGTTGCTTGGTTGCTTGGTTGCTTGGTTGCTTGGTTGCTTGGTTGCTTGGTTGCTTGGTTGCTTGGTTGCTTGGTTGCTTGGTTGCTTGGTTGCTTGGTTGCTTGGTTGCTTGGTTGCTTGGTTGCTTGGTTGCTTGGTTGCTTGGTTGCTTGGTTGCTTGGTTGCTTGGTTGCTTGGTTGCTTGGTTGCTTGGTTGCTTGGTTGCTTGGTTGCTTGTTTGCTTGGTTGCTTGGTTGCTTGGTTGCTTGGTTGCTTGGTTGCTTGTTTGCTTGGTTGCTTGGTTGCTTGGGTTGTTTGGTTGCTTGGTTGCTTGGTTGCTTGGTTGCTTGGTTGCTTGATTGCTTGGATGCTTGGATGCTTGGTTGCTTGGTTGCTTGGTTGCTTGGTTGCTTGGTTACATGGTTGCTTGGTTGCATGGTTGCTTGGTTGCTTGGTTGCTAGGTTGCATCGTCGTTTGATTACTTGGTTGTTTATTTGCTTGGTTGCTTGGTTGCTTGGTTGCTTGGTTGCTTGGTTGCTTGGTTGCATGGTTGCTTGGTTGCTTGGTTGCTTGGTTGCTTCGTTGCTTCGTTGCTTGGTTGCTTGTTACCTTGGTTTCTTGTTGGCTTGGTTGCTTCATTGATTGGTTACTTGATTAATTAAATGGGCAATTGGTTACTTTTTCCTTGGTTACTTGGTTGCTTGGTTGCTTGGTTACTTGGTTACTTGGTAACTTCGTTGCTTATATACCTGGTTGCTTGATTACAAGGTTGCTTCATTTCTTCTTTACTTCGTTGACTGGTTACTTGGATACTTCTTTGTATGGTTACTTGGTTGCTTGGTTACCTGGTTAATTGGTTGCTTGGTTACATGGTTACTTGGTTACTTGGTTTCTTGGTTACCTGGTTACTTGGTTACTTGGTTACTTTGTTACTTGGTTATTTGGTTACTTGGTTACTTGGTTACTTGGTTACTTTTTGCTGGGTTAATTTGTTGCTTGGTTGCTTGGCTACTTGGTTGCTTGTTTACTTGGTTACTCCGTTACTTGGTTGCCTGGTTACTTGGTTGATTGGTTACTTGGTTGCTTGGTTACTTATTTGCTTGGTTACTTGGTTGCTAGGTAATTTCGGTGCTTGGACACTTGATTTCTGTGTTACTAGGTTTCTTTGTTACTTGCTTGCTTGGTTACTTGGTTACTTGATTTCTTTGTTGCTTGGTTATTTGTTTACATTGTTGCTTGGTTACATGGTTGTTTTTATTTTGTTTCCTGGTTATTTGGTTGCTTGGTTACTTGGTTACTTGGTTACTTGGTTGCTTGGTTGCTTGGTTACTTGGTTACTTGGTTGATTGGTTACTAGTTTGCTTGGTAACTTAGTTGCTTGGTTACTTGGTAGCTTGGATACTTGGTTGCTTGGTTACTTGATTATTTGGTTACTTGGTTGCTTGGTTACTTGTTTGCTTGGTTATTTGGTTGTTTGGTACCTTGATTGCTTGGATACTTGCTTGGTTGGTTGCTTGGTTACTTAGTTGCATTGTTACTTGGATGTTTGTTTGCTTGGTTGCTTGGTTGCTTGGTTGCTTGGTTGCTTGGTTGCTTGGTTGCTTGGTTGCTTGGTTGCTTGGTTACTTGGTTGCTTGGTTTCTTGCTTTCTGGGTTACTTAGTTGCTTGGTTACTTGATTTCTTGGTAACTTGGTTACTTGATTGATTGGGTACTTGGTTATATGGTTACTTGGTTACTTACTCACTTGGTTACTTGGTTACCTGGTTACTTGTTTACTCGGTTACTTCGTTACTTCGTTACTTCGTTACTTGGATACTTCGTTACTTCGTTACTTGTTTACTTGTTTACTTGTTTACTTGTTTACTTGTTTACTTGTTTACTTGTTTACTTGTTTACTTGTTTACTTGGTCACTTGGTCACTTGAGTAATTGGCTGCCTGGTTACTTGGACGCTTGGATACTTGGTTACTTGGTTACTTGTTTACTTGATTATTAGATTACTTGATTACATGGTTACTTGAATACTTGGTTAATTGTTTACTTAGTTACTAGGTTACTTGGTTCTTCGTTGCTTGGACACTTGTTTGCTTGATTACAAGGTTGCTTGTTTACCTGGTTGATTGGTTGCCAGTTTACTTGATTGCTTGGTTACTTCGTTGCTTGGATACTTGTTTGCTTGTTTACTAGTTTGCTTGGTTGCATGGTTGCTTGGTTATTTGGTTGCTTGGTTGCTTGGTAAGTTGATTGCTTGATTACTTGGTTGCTTGGTTGCTTGGTTAAATGTTTGCTTGTTTATTTGGTTGCTTGATTACTTGGTTGCTTGGTTGCTTGGTTTCTTGGTTGCTTGGTTACTTGGTTACTTGGTTATATGGTTACCTGGTTACTCACTTACTTGGTTGCTTGGTTACCAGTTTGTTTTGTTACTTGTTTGCTTGATTGCTTAGTTGCCTGGTTACTTGGTGGCTTGGATACTTGGTTACTTGGTTACTTGTTTACTTGATTATTAGGTTACTTGAATACATGGTTACTTGATTACTTGGTTACTTGTTTACTTAGTTACTAGGTTACTTGGTTCTTCGTTGCTTGGAAACTTCTTTGCTTGATTACAAGGTTGCTTGTTTACTTGGTTGATTGGTTGCCTGTTTACTTGGTTGCTTGGTTACTTGGTTGCTTCATTATTTGTTTGCTTTTTTACTTGTTTCCTTGGTAACTTCGTTGCTTGGATATTTGTTTGCTTGTTTACTAGGTTGCTTGGTTGCTTGGTTACTTGGTTGCTTGGATTCTTGGTTACTTGGTTACGTGGTTTCTTGGTTTCTTTGTTACTTTGTTACGGATTATTTGGTTGCTTGGTTGCTTGGTTGCTTGGTTGCTTGGCTTGGTTGCTTGGTTGCTTGGTTGCTTGGTTGCTTGGTTGCTTGGTTGCTTGGTTGCTTGGTTGCTTGGTTGCTTGGTTGCTTGGTTGCTTGGTTGCTTGGTTGCTTGGTTGCTTGGTTGCTTGGTTGATTGGTTGCTTGGTTGCTTGGTTGCTTGGTTGCTTGGTTGCTTGGTTGCTTGGTTGCTTGGTTGCTTGGTTGCTTGGTTGCTTGGTTGCTTGGTTGCTTGGTTGCTTGGTTGCTTGGTTGCTTGGTTGCTTGGTTGCTTGGTTGCTTGGTTGCTTGGTTGCTTGGTTGCTTGGTTGCTTGGTTGCTTGGTTGCTTGGTTGCTTGGTTGCTTGGTTGCTTGGTTGCTTGGTTGCTTGGTTGCTTGGTTGCTTGGTTGCTTGGTTGCTTGGTTGCTTGGTTGCTTGGTTGCTTGGTTGCTTGGTTGCTTGGTTGCTTGGTTGCTTGGTTGCTTGGTTGCTTGGTTGCTTGGTTGCTTGGTTGCTTGGTTGCTTGGTTGCTTGGTTGCTTGGTTGCTTGGTTGCTTGGTTGCTTGGTTGCTTGGTTGCTTGGTTGCTTGGTTGCTTGGTTGCTTGGTTGCTTGGTTGCTTGGTTGCTTGGTTGCTTGGTTGCTTGGTTGCTTGGTTGCTTGGTTGCTTGGTTGCTTGGTTGCTTGGTTGCTTGGTTGCTTGGTTGCTTGGTTGCTTGGTTGCTTGGTTGCTTGGTTGCTTGGTTGCTTGGTTGCTTGGTTACATGGTTGCTTGGTTGTTTATTTGCTTGGTTGCTTGGTTGATTGGTTGCATGGTTGCTTGGTTGCTTGGTTGCTTGGTTGCTTGGTTGCTTGGTTGCTTGGTTGCTTGGTTACTTGGTTGCTTGGTTGCTTGGTTGCTTGATTGCTTGGTTGCTTGGTTGCTTGGTTGTTTGGTTGCTTGGTTGCTTGTTTGCTTGGTTGCTTGGTTGCATGATTGCTTGGATGCTTGGATGCTTGGTTGCTTGTTTGCTTGGTTGCTTGGTTGCTTGGTTGCTTGGGTTGTTTGGTTGCTTGGTTGCTTGGTTGCTTGGTTGCTTGGTTGCTTGGTTGCTTGGTTGCTTGGTTGCTTTATTGCTTGGATGCTTGGATGCTTGGTTGCTTGGTTGCTTGGTTGCTTGGTTACATGGTTGCTTGGTTGCATGGTTGCTTGGTTGCTTGGTTGCTTGGTTGAATCGTCGTTTGATTACTTGGTTGTTTATTTGCTTGGTTGCTTGGTTGCTTGGTTGCTTGGTTGCTTGGTTGCTTGGTTGCATGGTTGTTTGGTTGCTTGGTTGCTTTGGTTGCTTGGTTGCTTGGTTGCTTGGTTGCTTGGTTGCTTGGTTGCTTGTTACCTTGGTTTCTTGTTGGCTTGGTTGCTTCGTTGATTGGTTACTTGATTAATTACATGGACAATTGGTTACTTTTTCCTTGGTTACTTGGTTGCTTGGTTGCTTGGTTACTTGGTTACTTGGTAACTTCGTTGCTTATATACCTGGTTGCTTGATTACAAGGTTGCTTCATTTCTTGTTTACTTCGTTGACTGGTTACTTGGATACTTCTTTGTTTGGTTACTTGGTTGCTTGGTTACCTGGTTAATTGGTTGCTTGGTTACATGGTTACTTGGTTACTTGGTTTCTTGGTTACTTGGTTACTTGGTTACTTGGTTACTTGGTTACTTTGTTACTTGGTTATTTGGTTACTTGGTTACTTGGTTTTTACGTGGTTACTTGGTTACTTTTTGCTGGGTTAATTTGTTGCTTGGTTGCTTGGCTACTTGGTTGCTTGTTTACTTGGTTACTCCGTTACTTGGTTGCCTGGTTACTTGGTTGATTGGTTACTTGGTTGCTTGGTTACTTATTTGCTTGGTTACTTGGTTGCTAGGTAATTTCGATGCTTGGACACTTGATTTCTTTGTTCCTAGGTTTCTTTGTTACTTGCTTGCTTGGTTACTTGGTTACTTGGTTTCTTTGTTGCTTGGTTATTTGTTTACATTGTTGCTTGGTTACATGGTTGTTTTTATTTTGTTTCCTGGTTATTTGGTTGCTTGGTTACTTGGTTACTTGGTTACTTGGTTGCTTGGTTACTTGGTTACTTGGTTGATTGGTTACTAGTTTGCTTGGTAACTTAGTTGCTTGGTTACTTGGTAGCTTGGATACTTGGTTGCTTGGTTACTTGATTATTTGGTTACTTGGTTGCTTGGTTACTTGTTTGCTTGGTTATTTGGTTGTTTGGTACCTTGATTGCTTGGATACTTGCTTGGTTGGTTGCTTGGTTACTTAGTTGCATTGTTACTTGGAAGTTTGTTTGCTTGGTTGCTTGGTTGCTTGGTTGCTTGGTTGCTTGGTTGCTTGGTTGCTTGGTTGCTTGGTTACTTGGTTGCTTGGTTTCTTGCTTTCTGGGTTACTTAGTTGCTTGGTTACTTGATTTCTAGGTAACTTGGTTACTTGATTGATTGGGTACTTGGTTATATGGTTACTTGGTTACTTACTCACTTGGTTACTTGGTTACCTGGTTACTTGTTTACTCGGTTACTTCGTTACTTCGTTACTTCGTTACTTGGATACTTCGTTACTTCGTTCTTGTTTACTTGTTTACTTGTTTACTTGTTTACTTGTTTACTTGTTTACTTGTTTACTTGTTTACTTGTTTACTTGTTTACTTGTTTACTTGTTTACTTGTTTACTTGTTTACTTGTTTACTTGTTTACTTGTTTACTTGTTTACTTGGTTACTTGGTCACTTGAGTAATTGGCTCCCTGGTTACTTGGATGCTTGGATACTTGGTTACTTGGTTACTTGTTAACTTGATTATTAGATTACTTGATTACATGGTTACTTGAATACTTGGTTAATTGTTTACTTAGTTACTAGGTTACTTGGTTCTTCTTTGCTTGGACACTTGTTTGCTTGATTACAAGGTTGCTTGTTTACCTGGTTGATTGGTTTGCCAGTTTACTTGATTGCTTGGTTACTTCGTTGCTTGGATACTTGTTTGCTTGTTTACTAGGTTGCTTGGTTGCATGGTTGCTTGGTTATTTGGTTGCTTGGTTGCTTGGTAACTTGATTGCTTGATTACTTGGTTGCTTGGTTGCTTGGTTAAATGTTTGCTTGTTTATTTGGTTGCTTGATTACTTGGTTGCTTGGTTGCTTGGTTTCTTGGTTGCTTGGTTACTTGGTTACTTGGTTATATGGTTACCTGGTTACTCACTTACTTGGTTGCTTGGTTACCAGTTTGTTTTGTTACTTGTTTGCTTGATTGCTTAGTTGCCTGGTTACTTGGTGGCTTGGATACTTGGTTACTTGGTTACTTGTTTACTTGATTATTAGGTTACTTGAATACATGGTTACTTGATTACTTGGTTACTTGTTTACTTAGTTACTAGGTTACTTGGTTCTTCGTTGCTTGGAAACTTCTTTGCTTGATTACAAGGTTGCTTGTTTACTTGGTTGATTGGTTGCCTGTTTACTTGGTTGCTTGGTTACTTGGTTGCTTCATTATTTGTTTGCTTTTTTACTTGTTTGCTTGGTAACTTCGTTGCTTGGATATTTGTTTGCTTGTTTACTAGGTTGCTTGGTTGCTTGGTTACTTGGTTGCTTGGATTCTTGGTTACTTGGTTACGTGGTTTCTTGGTTTCTTTGTTACTTTGTTACGGATTATTTGGTTGCTTGGTTGCTTGGTTGCTTGGTTGCTTGGTTGCTTGGTTGCTTGGTTGCTTGGTTGTTTGGTTGCTTGGTTGCTTGGTTGCTTGATTGCATGGATGCTTGGTTGCTTGGTTGCTTGGTTGCTTGGTTACATGGTTGCTTGGTTGCATGGTTGCTTGGTTGCTTGGTTGCTTGGTTGCTTGGTTGCTTGGTTGCTTGGTTGCTTGGTTGCTTGGTTCTTGGTTGCTTGGTTGCTTGGTTGCTTGGTTGCTTGGTTGCTTGGTTGCTTGGTTGCTTGGTTGCTTGGTTGCTTGGTTGCTTGGTTGCTTGGTTGCTTGGTTGCTTGGTTGCTTGGTTGCTTGGTTGCTTGGTTGCTTGGTTGCTTGGTTGCTTGGTTGCTTGGTTGCTTGGTTGCTTGGTTGCTTGGTTGCTTGGTTGCTTGGTTGCTTGGTTGCTTGGTTGCTTGGTTGCTTGGTTGCTTGGTTGCTTGGTTGCTTGGTTGCTTGGTTGCTTGGTTGCTTGGTTGCTTGGTTGCTTGGTTGCTTGGTTGCTTTGTTGCTTTGTTGCTTGGTTGCTTGGTTGCTTGGTTGCTTGGTTGCTTGGTTGCTTGGTTGCTTGGTTGCTTGGTTGCTTGGTTGCTTGGTTGCTTGGTTGCTTGGTTGCTTGGTTGCTTGGTTGCTTGGTTGCTTGGTTGCTTGGTTGCTTGGTTGCTTGGTTGCTTGGTTGCTTGGTTGCTTGGTTGCTTGGTTGCTTGGTTGCTTGGTTGCTTGGTTGCTTGGTTGCTTGGTTGCTTGGTTGCTTGGTTGCTTGGTTGCTTGGTTGCTTGGTTGCTTGGTTGCTTGGTTGCTTGGTTGCTTGGTTGCTTGGTTGCTTGGTTGCTTGGTTGCTTGGTTGCTTGGTTGCTTGGTTGCTTGGTTGCTTGGTTGCTTGGTTGCTTGGTTGCTTGGTTGCTTGGTTGCTTGGTTGCTTGGTTGCTTGTTTGCTTGGTTGCTTGGTTGCTTGGTTGCTTGGTTGCTTGGTTGCTTGTTTGCTTGGTTGCTTGGTTGCTTGGGTTGTTTGGTTGCTTGGTTGCTTGGTTGCTTGGTTGCTTGGTTGCTTGATTGCTTGGATGCTTGGATGCTTGGTTGTTTGGTTGCTTGGTTGCTTGGTTACATGGTTGCTTGGTTGCATGGTTGCTTGGTTGCTTGGTTGCTTGGTTGCTTGGTTGCATCGTCGTTTGATTACTTGGTTGTTTATTTGCTTGGTTGCTTGGTTGCTTGGTTGCTTGGTTGCTTGGTTGCTTGGTTGCATGGTTGCTTGGTTGCTTGGTTGCTTGGTTGCTTGGTTGCTTCGTTGCTTGGTTGCTTGTTACCTTGGTTTCTTGTTGGCTTCGTTGCTTCATTGATTGGTTACTTGATTAATTAAATGGACAATTGGTTACTTTTTCCTTGGTTACTTGGTTGCTTGGTTGCTTGGTTACTTGGTTACTTGGTAACTTCGTTGCTTATATACCTGGTTGCTTGATTACAAGGTTGCTTCATTTCTTCTTTACTTCGTTGACTGGTTACTTGGATACTTCTTTGTATGGTTACTTGGTTGCTTGGTTACCTGGTTAATTGGTTGCTTGGTTACATGGTTACTTGGTTACTTGGTTTCTTGGTTACTTGGTTACTTGGTTACTTGGTTACTTTGTTACTTGGTTATTTGGTTACTTGGTTACTTGGTTACTTGGTTACTTGGTTACTTTTTGCTGGGTTAATTTGTTGCTTGGTTGCTTGGCTACTTGGTTGCTTGTTTACTTGGTTACTCCGTTACTTGGTTGCCTGGTTACTTGGTTGATTGGTTACTTGGTTGCTTGGTTACTTATTTGCTTGGTTACTTGGTTGCTAGGTAATTTCGGTGCTTGGACACTTGATTTCTGTGTTACTAGGTTTCTTTGTTACTTGCTTGCTTGGTTACTTGGTTACTTGATTTCTTTGTTGCTTGGTTATTTGTTTACATTGTTGCTTGGTTACATGGTTGTTTTTATTTTGTTTCCTGGTTATTTGGTTGCTTGGTTACTTGGTTACTTGGTTACTTGGTTGCTTGGTTACTTGGTTACTTGGTTGATTGGTTACTAGTTTGCTTGGTAACTTAGTTGCTTGGTTACTTGGTAGCTTGGATACTTGGTTGCTTGGTTACTTGATTATTTGGTTTCTTGGTTGCTTGGTTGCTTGGTTGCTTGGTTGCTTGGTAACTTGGTTGATTGGTTGCTTGGTTGCTTGTTTACTTGGTTGCTGGTTACTTCGTTGCTTGGTTGCTTCGTTGTTTGGTTGCATGTTTGCTTGGTTGCTTGGTTGCTTGGTTGATTGGTTGCTTGGTTGCTTGGTTGCTTGGTTGCTTGGTTGCTTGGTTGCTTGGTTGCTTGGTTGCTTGGTTGCTTGGTTGCTTGGTTGGTTGCTTGGTTGGTGGTTGCTTGGTTGCTTGGTTGCTTGGTTGCTTGGTTGCTTGGTTGCTTGGTTGCTTGGTTGCTTGGTTGCTTGGTTGCTTGGTTGCTTGGTTGCTTGGTTGCTTGGTTGCTTGGTTGCTTGGTTGCTTGGTTGCTTGGTTGCTTGGTTGCTTGGTTGCTTGGTTGCTTGGTTGCTTGGTTGCTTGGTTGCTTGGTTGCTTGGTTGCTTGGTTGCTTGGTTGCTTGGTTGCTTGGTTGCTTGGTTGCTTGGTTGCTTGGTTGCTTGGTTGCTTGGTTGCTTGGTTGCTTGGTTGCTTGGTTGCTTGGTTGCTTGGTTGCTTGGTTGCTTGGTTGCTTGGTTGCTTGGTTGCTTGGTTGCTTGGTTGCTTGGTTGCTTGGTTGCTTGGTTGCTTGGTTGCTTGGTTGCTTGGTTGCTTGGTTGCTTGGTTGCTTGGTTGCTTGGTTGCTTGGTTGCTTGGTTGCTTGGTTGCTTGGTTGCTTGGTTGCTTGGTTGCTTGGTTGCTTGGTTGCTTGGTTGCTTGGTTGCTTGGTTGCTTGGTTGCTTGGTTGCTTGGTTGCTTGGTTGCTTGGTTGCTTGGTTGCTTGGTTGCTTGGTTGCTTGGTTGCTTGGTTGCTTGGTTGCTTGGTTGCTTGGTTGCTTGGTTGCTTGGTTGCTTGGTTGCTTGGTTGCTTGGTTGCTTGGTTGCTTGGTTGCTAGGTTTCTTGGTTGCTTGGTTGCTTGGTTGCTTGGTTGCTTGGTTGCTTGGTTGCTTGGTTGCTTGGTTGCTTGGTTGCTTGGTTGCTTGGTTGCTTGGTTGCTTGGTTGCTTGGTTGCTTGGTTGCTTGGTTGCTTGGTTGCTTGGTTGCTTGGTTGCTTGGTTGCTTGGTTGCTTGGTTGCTTCGTTGCTTCGTTGCTTCGTTGCTTCGTTGCTTGGTTGCTCTGTTGCTTGGTTGCTTGGTTGCTCGGTTGCTCGGTTGCTCGGTTGCTTGGTTGCTTGGTTGCTTGGTTGCTTGGTTGCTTGGTTGCTTGGTTGCTTGGTTGCTTGGTTGCTTGGTTGCTTGGTTGCTTGGTTGCTTGGTTGCTTGGTTGCTTGGTTGCTTGGTTGCTTGGTTGCTTGGTTGCTTGGTTGCTTGGTTGCTTGGTTGCTTGGTTGTTTGGTTGCTTGGTTGCTTGGTTGCTTGGTTGCTTGGTTGCTTGGTTGCTTGGTTGCTTGGTTGCTTGGTTGCTTGGTTGCTTGGTTGCTTGGTTGCTTGGTTGCTTGGTTGCTTGGTTGCTTGGTTGCTTGGTTGCTTGGTTGCTTGGTTGCTTGGTTGCTTGGTTGCTTGGTTGCTTGGTTGCTTGGTTGCTTGGTTGCTTGTTTGCTTGGTTGCTTGGTTGCTTGGTTGCTTGGTTGCTTGGTTGCTTGTTTGCTTGGTTGCTTGGTTGCTTGGGTTGTTTGGTTGCTTGGTTGCTTGGTTGCTTGGTTGCTTGGTTGCTTGATTGCTTGGATGCTTGGATGCTTGGTTGCTTGGTTGCTTGGTTGCTTGGTTGCTTGGTTACATGGTTGCTTGGTTGCATGGTTGCTTGGTTGCTTGGTTGCTAGGTTGCATCGTCGTTTGATTACTTGGTTGTTTATTTGCTTGGTTGCTTGGTTGCTTGGTTGCTTGGTTGCTTGGTTGCTTGGTTCCATGGTTGCTTGGTTGCTTGGTTGCTTGGTTGCTTCGTTGCTTCGTTGCTTGGTTGCTTGTTACCTTGGTTTCTTGTTGGCTTGGTTGCTTCATTGATTGGTTACTTGATTAATTAAATGGGCAATTGGTTACTTTTTCCTTGGTTACTTGGTTGCTTGGTTGCTTGGTTACTTGGTTACTTGGTAACTTCGTTGCTTATATACCTGGTTGCTTGATTACAAGGTTGCTTCATTTCTTCTTT
>CBDHHR010000936.1:5000-9859 GCA_965263245.1 Metamycoplasmataceae bacterium
TGTGAATCTGATATTACGCCGACACGAGTACTCTGACATTGTCTGGGGACACACTGTTTTTATCGATGTTTGTTTTGTTCAGTGACAGTAAATATCTCCCGGTGATCAATTGTTACAACAGCTTGCTGAAACGCTGCGCAAATAAAGTTGATTGCTTTGCGAATTTGTGCAGTGTATCATTAATATCAATGGTTGTCCTCGCTGGCAGAGCGCGCAGATATGGCGCCGACCCGTGGCACTATGCGCTAAGACCTCGGTGGTAATAAGTCGGCCAAAGACATGACGAAACCTGCAGAGCGACGCATAATGGATGGCGCGGAAATGTAAATCATTTCGATAACAGTCGTCGGGATGTGCGAACAATTAGGTTCGCCGAGATGTCTTACGTGTTGTGAATCAGGCAGACATATCAGTGTTGTTTAGGGACGTCGTTTATATCAATGCCAGTCCGCCTTCCTCTTAGATCGATTGCACGATAATCACATCACTAGACAAGCAGATATTCAATGTCTAAACAGTCGATGTACGACGGCGTTGGCGTGGCGAAAACAGCTTCAGTCTCGGATCGTCCCATCAATGGAAACTAGTGTCTTACAAACAACATAGACAAATGAGTTAACTGCTATACATAGTGGATACTAACTTTCGTAAGTTTATTTTCTCCAAAATAAGCTGACCAAATTCTAACCACGGTGGCTCTTTTAAACGATGGCCTAATAAAAATATTGAAATTAATGGAATCCTAGCAACGAGTCTGTATAATATGTGTCGTATTAACCAGGTTCTTTCCAATATCGATAGTTCCTAATGATCACGTAGCGCGTGCGAAGAATAACGTACGGTACATCAATCCGTCATGACAACATCCGGTCGACGTGACGAATTGGGTTCGAGGAACGTAACGCTGCAAAACGCATCACTCCAAGTCGACGTTATAAACCTGATACAATGTTATCGGACAAGTCTGTCTACTTATCGGAGCAATTTGATTAAACGTGGCGGCTCATGGGCGCTACTGTTTGTTTTGGAAATATCCCAGTTGGCTGCAAATTCCGTATCGGTGAGTCAACATCAGAAATCCTAAAACCGTCCTACGCCGTTGATTGTGAAATGATCGGAGCCAAATGCATCCGCCGGGGCGATTGTTGTGTTTGTTGCCCAAGTGCAAGGTGTGTGGGTGGTTGGTCCCAGCCTGGAAACACTAAGTCAACAGCTCTGTCAGGAACGGGCTTTCGTTTGTATGAACTATTTCAACAGGGTGAAACTTACACACACAATCTGAATCATATTTACCTAATAAAAGACACAAATTGCGATACAATATTAATATGTATCCGTTGCGTCTTCACTCCCTCCTCTCGCGCTGGCCTCTCTCCTCTCTCTCTCCCTCTCCCTCTCTCTCTCTCTCTCTCTCTCTTTCTCTCTCTCTCTCTCTCTCTCTCTCGCTCTCTATGTTTTCATATCTCTCCTCTCTCTCCTCTCTCTCTATCTTTCTCCTTTCTCTCTCTCGCTATCTCTCTCTCTCTCTCTCTCTCTCTCTCTCTCTCTCTCTCTCTCTCTCTCTCACACACACTCTCGCCATTCATCACCAGTCCTCATTGTGCGCACTAACATAACCCCCAGGTCTACATGGTCAATTCACGTCACACAACGCGAGCCGTCGAGATTTATCGCTACGTTGAAACTAGTCTCACATCTGTGTGTGAAGCGTTAGGTTCTGACGCGTTGAATCGAATTTCACATCAGGTGGGTTTAACCGAACTTATGTTAAGATCTCTATACACAAATGTCCTTTTGGTGGTTCTCTCGATTAAAATGTTGTCAACTGTAACTTGTATACTCATGAAAACAGACATACAGATATCAATGCGCATGGTGAGTTTTCTCTGAGCATGCGTTGAAACCAACGGATGTACGTAGCCAGACGGGTTGAGCTGTGGCATTAGAGAGACGTGTTGCCAGCAGCGTGTGCCGTCTGCCGCACTCTGTGTTGGCGGCGATTAATGTACTGCCGATATGCTATACACTTTACACATATGAAGGGGAAGGAAAGTAACACACGAAAGTCTCCGACAAGGCCGTAACTGGCTGCACAGTAGAAGACCCGTCACTCGTAAGAAATAAAAGAAGAACATTCAGGATAGTCCAGTAAATAAACGCACCACTTTACCATCCGTTTCCTCGTCTGTCTGCTAATTAATGACTTATCATTGCCACCAACGGCTATTTTGTTTAATCAATCCATACCACATCTCCACATGAATAAAAACAACAACATCTTCCAGTTTACGCAATACTAAAATAAATACGTTGCTTCTGATCATAACATAACGTAACGTAACGTAACGTAACGTAACGTAGCGTAGCGTAGCGTAGCGTAGCGCAGCGCAGCGCAGCACAGCACAGCACAGCACAGCACAGCACAGCACAGCAAAGCAAAGCAAAGCAAAGCAAAGCAAAGCAAAGCAAAGCAAAGCAAAGCAAAGCACAGCACAGCAAAGCAAAGCAAAGCACAGCACAGCACAGCACAGCAAAGCAAAGCACAGCAAAGCAAAGCACAGCACAGCACAGCACAGCACAGCACAGCACAGCACAGCACAGCACAGCACAGCACAGCACAGCACAGCACAGCACAGCACAGCACAGCACAGCACAGCACAGCACAGCACAGCACAGCACAGCACAGCACAGCACAGCACAGCACAGCACAGCACAGCACAGCACAGCACAGCAAAGCCCACCCCAGCAAAGCCCACCCCAGCCCAGCCCAGCCCAGCCCAGCACAGCACAGCACAGCACAGCACAGCATCACAGCATCACTGCATCACTGCATCACACATCACACATCACACATCACACATCACACATCACAGCATCACAGCATCACAGCATCACAGCATCACAGCATCACAGCATCACACATCACAGCATCACACATCACATCACATCACATCACATCACATCACATCACATCACATCACATCACATCACATCACATCACATCACATCACATCACATCACATCACATCACATCACATCACATCACATCACATCACAGCATCACACATCACATCACATCACATCACATCACATCACATCACATCACATCACATCACATCACATCACATCACATCACATCACATCACATCACATCACATCACATAACATATGCAAAAACAGCGTTGGTTGTGCCGAATTAAAGAATACGTTATTCTAAAATAAACATGATATGTTCTAGTTATCAAGCGAGCAACAACGAAGGCTTGTCACTGAGAGCAAGCATTGGTGGGACGTAGCTATTTCCCTACATTTGGCACAGCATATGTCGCTAACGTATCCTTTCCGGTTTTAGGCGTGTTTTCCCAGACGTTTCCTACTGCATCCTGCTTTTCCCACATCTGCTTCCCCATCTCTACGGCTAGCGTCTCCGAACTTTCCCATTTTCAAATTGCCCCGGGGACTCCAAGGAACGCCGACTTGCGTGGTGGTTTATTCCTGGAAATGTGAATCCGTCTAACTCTAGACGTCTGTCTAATTTGATGGTCTTCGTTTGTTGTTAGCCGATGATATTAATGTTTAAAATATATAGTTTTATTTTATTCATGTGGGGTTGTCAATAACGTTAATCAATTACACACGTTTCAGCATAAAATCCCTTATGATGATTGTATTGTGTTAGCCTGTCTTTTGTTGTACGTAATTGTTAGTATAATTGCATTATCTTTATTATATACAAAGTGTTTATAAATTTGTAATTATTTAAACATAATGTTATGATTTAAGAAAATAGTCATTCATATTCTGATGGTCAATTTGATATCCACGCTCATAATGCTTCATTGCGTTTTGTTTTAAACAAATATAATTCATCCTGTGAGTTTTTTATCATATGAAATGTGTGTGTGTACATAGGCGTACGTGCGTCGGTGCGTGCATGCATGTGAGCGATTCCCAACAACAACGATTTGTTTGTGACCTTCAAATCGGACGTGTGCTTCGGTCTAAAGCGACTCATACGTAATAGGCCGTACTGTTTGGTCTCAACAAATGTCAAGTATATTTGGAAATGGAAAGATTATATTAACGTAACAATACTTATCGGAAACAATTCACGTATCCGTTGTGTGACACGACCCATCAAACAACCACTGCAATGGTCAATATTGTTGGAGTCTACAGTAGTCTCGCTTAACCAACCGTCGGTCGGCTGCGTAATTACGCCGAGAAGACAGTCTGGTGATTTTGCCGGCTTTTGAATATTACCCGCGTGATCTAAACAATGCTGCCACCTCACGGATACTGGTTAATCCTGCTGTAATTTCTATTTAATAAGCAGCTGCAAACTTGTATTTATATTTATTTTGTGTTAACATTTAGTTTAATTTTGAATATTTTTATAATACAGCATTATTTGATAAAAAGGTATCCTTTTTAATTTGTATGCTATCCATCTAACGGATACTGGTTAATCTTGCCGTAATTCTGATATGAATAACAACTTTAAATTTGAATGTTTACTTATTTTATGTTAATGTAAGTTCAATGTTGAATACTTTTCATAGGATATCATTATCTTGTAAAAGTATATCGTTATTTTAATTTTTATTTCATAGTTGGCCTGAGAGCCAATCAGCGTCTCTGCCTTAATCTGGGGTTACAAATGCAGAGCATTAGTTTCCAAGACAGAGTTGAGGGGCTTAAAAGTGCTGCCAAATCACGGAGCCTGGATAACCGAGGCTAACTCTACAGAAGCAGCTTGTGGTGGGCGCCAGAGATACGGCGGAACAGGCCGGCTACGTGCCAGTGACGATAACGTTCCACAACACAAAAACTGTTATATATGTAAATGGCCTCAGTAA
>CBDHHR010000938.1:0-2500 GCA_965263245.1 Metamycoplasmataceae bacterium
TGTCTTCATCCTGAACGTTCCTCTTGTAATGCACCTCAACTGGATGTAGTGTTACAGAGTTTTTGTTGACGTAAGCAGATTGGATTTCTTCATCATGAATAGAGACGATGTTTTCTGCAAATTCCATCTGCACAGTACCCGTCTCCTCGTTAACGATACCCTTGACCTCATGCACCATATGTAGCGTATTGAGTTGTGCCGAGTTCTTTCTTTGTGTTTGACAAAAACGAGCTCTTCCTGGGAAAATATGTTCTCGAAGTGCGCAGCGGATATATCCTAATCAACAAAGATCTCTTTTGGAATCGTTTTCCATCTGGATTAGGTTCCATTCTAAAAGACAGACTGGAGCTGCTATGTTATGCCGCAGCGTCTTTCTGTTCATACTTCTCCACAAAGTGGTCAATATCTACATCAAGTGAGCAGATATTCCTTGTTCTTCTAGTCTTGTCGGAAGGAGGGGGTATCGTGCACCCCTCCTGGAAATATACAGCGAATAGACAGCGAAATGTCCCACATATGGCTTTTATACAAATTAGTGCTGCCATTATTGAAAAATATATTTGTCACTATATCACGGCCAAATACGTGTTCGAAATAAAACCTTTAATTAAATTACGACGACTTACAGCAAATTAAAGCCTTTTAAACGGCACGGTGATGTACTTGCGGAATGGGGAATTCCACTGAGTTCGGGAATTTCTTAATAAGATTCCTGTACGGATACATTTCAAATCTATATACAGAGGTATTCAATAATTCAAGGCAGCATGACAAAAGTCATTCCAAGTTACATTTCTTACGCGTATCTTTTTTATGTAAGTTTGTTAGGAAATAGAGTCCGTTTCGCCTAGGGTACGGCTAGAGAGGCGCTTAGCATTATTGTCACTATTTTGTTGTTGTAAATTGCTGTTATTCAATTTAACGTTTTGATTTCAAACATGCATACAAATGATTTGTTGATCCATATATTGCCTACAGAAAAGATCCATATATTTTCTACAAAGAAAAACAATTACATTGAGTAGATATGAACAAGTCAACCAAATACAGCTTGAGTGTAATATGGCGGCGCCCAGTGGTTAATGATAACCAAGTTTGAAAATTTATTTAAAATATATCATGGCTCCGTGATCGTCAAATCATGGTCACATATCCTCTAAATGTGAAGTTCTTATGTTTGGCCAATAGTTGTTCAAGCGTTTCAGCTCTCCTTTAATTGATCTAACTCTAAGAGGAAGCATATTCTAAATAGTTGGTGCAGCTACAAAAAGCCCAAGTTTCAAAGTTAGTTTTGACTGCGGTTACACAAGTAATTCAGACCAAGAACAGGAGTAAACGGTGAATGTAAATACGATGATTGTTTAAGAGAATGTACCTGAAATGTAAAGTTACATATATTAACAATTATACGCTATTAAGCAAGTAAGTAATTTTATTTCCTCAACCACATCCATAATTGATACAACATATCATTCAAGAGACGGTTGCCCAGTAAAACTAATAACGTTTACTTCAACATGTAAATGACTTCCTAAAAAGCTACGTATGATATAACAACATGGCAGAAATCGTTGGCGAATTCCTTACAATGTATATTCATATTTTAATTTTCATTAATAACAATAAAAAGCTCCTGGCTTTACTCTTAAAACTATTTAGCGATTTCGAATTTTGAACGTCTACCGGTAAATTATTCCGAAGTTGAACTCATACTACTTTTACCTAGTTCTATCCAGGTTTATTATTATATCTAGACATATGAAAGTTGTTTTCCTGTCTGGATCATTTGCTCATGAACTCTTAATTACATTTATAATATTGGCCAGGAAGTCACTGCAAAAGTAGCAATATTTCTTATTTGGGATAGAACGAGAAAAAACAGGGAAACCTAGTCACAACATTGGCATGGATAGAACGCGAAAACTATACCCGCTTCTTTCACCTGAATGACTCACCTGAATGACTGTCCACCCACCGCCGTCATTGATGCGGCAGGAAGCGAGCATCTTCTCGTTGTTTTCCTTATGGAAAATCCATACCGGTTTGTCATACGGCACTAGACCGAGATCTTGGGCATGAGCGCAACTGAGTGGCCATCCACACACGGTCTTTTTCTTTCTGGCATATTTTGTTATAGTGCCGTCAGTAATCACTTGAATCGGACACACCAAGACAATAAGACTTAATGTGGCGCGAGAAAGCTGCATCTTCCAAATGCGTCGCACAGATTCGTGTCAGATTCCTGTCTGTTTCGGTGCATCAAAAATGATGAATAAATTGTATAACGTCGCTAGGTGGTATGGTGACTAGGCAATGATCTGACGTAGTTCTTGTGACGCAAACGTATTTTTATAGCTACGCAACGTTGAGCGCTGCCAGGCCGGTTTCAAGTATGACGTAACAAAACTCCGGAGAATTATCTTCCTATCTCGGAGAACTTCGGGAACTTTTGACCTCGGTTATTGACATCCCGTTGCATCATTATAATTATGATATGTAA
>CBDHHR010000938.1:5000-8497 GCA_965263245.1 Metamycoplasmataceae bacterium
CTCAGAGCCCGATTCAAATAGGCTACGTAAAGTTTCCTTCCTCGTAGCCCAAATCCGTTGCTGTTAACATTTGGAACCTCACCACGTATTAATTTGTTATGACTGAATTGTTCGTTCGAAAATAGAAACATCTGTCCAAGGCAGCTTTCTCGGTCCAGCTTGACATGTTGTAGAGGTCGAATAGTTTAGCAGAGAATGCCCGCATCGAAGGGTCAGACAGAGCTTTCACAGTGTAAGCATATTGCTTAGCAGTCAATTCGTGCACAACATTTTCAGCGGTCTTTTGATTTTCCGAGAGAACGCGAACCATGTATATATAGTTCTCCAAAACCTTCCTCCTGCCAATTTGAAACAATCTGGTAGCATGTTCTAACTTGCTTGTCTTTCGTGTTCTCCATATTTTGAGCAAATACTGAGAAATCGAGCTGTAGAAATGGTTGACTACTCTATAATATTTATCCAAGTATAACAGCGCTTGAATTTTATTTTAAAGTGCAGTGGATACGTCAAAACTCATGTATGAAATAAGAATATCGTTACATTCTACTAATTTCTTCGCTTTTATGATGCGACTAAGCGGATCTTCAATGACGAGAGACTCATATAATCGTAAGTCCTTGTCGTATTCGAATGAAGCTGTCGGGAAGGCGTTGCTGTAATTGAAAAATTCTGTTTCATTTTCGTGATAACTGGCGGCGGAGTACACCCGAAATAAACCATCGATGTTGTTGGTGAATGTTGTAATGTGGTGTCTGACTCGAGCGAATGTCTCATATATTTCTATGCTTTCTTTGAATAGTTCTTTTGTTAAATATATCGCGTCGTAAATTCCGTTTGGTGTAACTGTAGAGTTAAGCAAAGGCCCTATATGGTGGTACGTTTCATGAACTCGGTCCAGGTTGTATAATGCTCTCTTCGAAGTGGTCAACTTCTCTTTGTGGATGCTCGCCATGTTTCTTTGTTATTTATGTCTGAAGAATCTCTGAATATTCGTATGTACAGTTCGATCGATCCAAACATACATTCCAATAAATTCATGTTTTTCCAACCAGCGATGCAATGATCTTGTAGGACGTTCCGCATTACGTTCAAACCGTGGTGCATTACGAAATTCCAGGAGTCATTAAATTCAGTATACACTCCATCATTAAACTGCCTTTACTATGGTTTCCAAATACGTTCAATGCTAATAGATGGCGCCTAAAAAGGACGGCCTTTTCTGTGTTAGCTCGCCGCCTATCTGGCAAGAGCCACTCCTTCGTCTCGAGCGATTTGTTCAAGTTCATCCTTGTTCTACTGAAGAATTTCTGGTGATCCATCCCATCCATCCCATCCATCCCATCCATCCCATCCATCCCATCAATCCCGTCCACCCCGTCCATCCCGTCCATCCCATCCATCCCATCCATCCCTTCCATCCCATCCATCCCATCCATCCCATCCATCCCCTCCATCCCATCCATCCCATCCATCCCATCCATCCCATCCATCCCATCCATCCCATCCATCCCATCCATCCCATCCATCCCATCCATCCCATCCATCCCATCCATCCCATCCATCCCATCCATCCCATCCATCCCATCCATCCCATCCATCCCATCCATCCCATCCATCCCATCCATCCCATCCATCCCATCCATCCCATCCATCCCATCCATCCCATCCATCCCATCCATCCCATCCATCCCATCCATCCCATCCATCCCATCCATCCCATCCATCCCATCCATCCCATCCATCCCATCCATCCCATCCATCCCATCTATCCCATCCACCCCATCCATCCCATCCATCCCATCAATCCCGTCCACCCCATCCATACCATCCATCCCATCCATCCCTTCCATCCCATCCATCCCATCCATCCCATCCATCCCATCCATCCCACCCATCCCATCCATCCCATCCATCCCATCCATCCCATCCATCCCATCCATCCCATCCATCCCATCACTCCCATCCATCCATCCCATCCATCCCATCCATCCCATCACTCCCATCCATACCATCCATCCCATCCATCCCTTCCATCCCATCCATCCCATCACTCCCATCCATCCCATCACTCCCATCCATCCCATCCATCCCTTCCATCCCATCCCATCCATCCCATCACTCCCATCCATCCCATCACTCCCATCCATACCATCCATCCCATCCACCCCATCATTCCCATCCATCCCATCCCATCCATGCCATCCATCCCATCACTCCCATCCATCCCATCACTCCCATCCATACCATCCATCCCATCCATCCCATCATTCCCATCCATCCCATCATTCCCATCCATCCCATCCCATCCCATCCCATCCCATCCCATCCATGCCATCCATCCCATCCATCCCATCCATCCCATCCATCCCATCAATCCCATCCATCCCATCCATCCCATCCATCCCATCCATCCCATCCATCCCATCACTCCCATCCATCCCATCCATCCCTTCCATCCCATCCCATCCATCCCATCACTCCCATCCATCCCATCACTCCCATCCATCCCATCCATACCATTCATCCCATCCATACCATCCGTCCAACCCACCCCATCCGTACCATCCATACCATCCACCCCTTCCATCCCATCCATCCCATCAATCTAATCCATCCCATCAATCCCATCCATCCATCCCATCCATCCCATCCATCCCATCCATCCCATCCATCCCATCCATCCCATCCATCCCATCCATCCCATCCATCCCATCCATCCCATCCATCCCATCCATCCCATCCATCGCATCAATCCCATTAATCCCACCCATCCCGTCCATCCCATCCATACCATCCAATACCATCGATACCATCGATACCATCGATACCATCGATACCATCGATACCATCGATACCATCGATACCATCGATACCATCGATACCATCGATACCATCGATACCATCGATACCATCGATACCATCGATACCATCGATACCATCGATACCATCCGTACCATCCGTACCATCCGTACCATCCGTACCATCCGTACATACCGTACATACCGTACATACCGTACATACCGTACATACCGTACATACCGTACATACCGTACATACCGTACATACCGTACATACCATCCACAGCACACACACCCAACCATATCACGTACACCATCAATCCATCCAACCAACCATTCCAACCAATCCAGTACACACCATCTTTCCATCCATCATCCATACATCCTTTCATCCCATCTGTCCGTCCATCCCTTACATGTACATGCACACGCATATGCGTGTGCAAATGTTACGACATAACGTTTAATTTGTTAATCTCTTATCAATTGAATGCCTAGATATAAATAACACCAATGGGTTGTTAGTAATGGAGTATCAACGATGCGCGCAACAATGTCGTGATAGTTTGAATTAGTGCATAATGTAATTGCAAATAATATTCGTTCGTAGTCCTGCCATGTTATTTGTTATGACAAATCCATCAGCGTGCATGTGAGAAATAAACAAAAGCCCGGATGCAAAATATGCATGGTAACAAT
>CBDHHR010000939.1:0-6070 GCA_965263245.1 Metamycoplasmataceae bacterium
AGACATTGAATAAAACCTTTGGGAAAAGTACCTGTTTCTTTATTACTTCTACAGGTGTGACACCAGTGTGGTGTAATCATACGGGTGTAATTCAGGATTAGGATTAAGAGTAGATTTAGTATGAAGAGTTAACGAGTGAATAGATAATAAATGTATATTTAGTATGCATATTTTATAAAGAGTTTATTTCAGAGTTTCTTTAACATGAAAAAAGTATGGATGAAGAGATTACTAAATAATACATGAACAATTTACATAGGCTGAAGAGTTCATTTTGTGGCTATTGTTAATAAGTTTGATAAGAGATAAATTAATTATCATTAAACAAAGATGTAATTATAATTTATATTGGAATGAACATTTCTCTGGGGTAAAGCTGAACTCAATCATTTATCGACTGCATCTTGCATTTTGTACCACTCTTATACCATTACCATGACCATTGTTTGGCCAGGGCTGGACCACTGATGTACTGTTTCTATATAGGTCAGTAATGTATTAAGACTTAAGACGGGGAGGCTGTCACTCCAACATGAAGACGTCAACAGATCAGCTGAGTGTACAGTGTCTCCTGTTTCCCTCTGTGTATCTTGTCCTGGCTGGGTCTCCACTGGATCAACAGTGACAATGGCTCATCTATGTCCCAGGAGCAGTGACCAGCCAGTTGTAGGTGCCTCGTGGGAATCTGATTGGTGAGTTTGTTTACATCATAAAGTGTGTTATTTGTCAGTCTGTTGTTCCTTATAGTCATTTAGACACTTCCTTAACATTGTGTAACTCCCGTCAATGTTTCTTTCTTGCTCTTACGTCAGGATCCAGGTATCAGCTACAGACAGCAATGTACTACTAACTATATCACTGAAGACAGACAATTTGAATTTTTTTCTTATTCTTGTCTTCCTTACTTGGTCTAGGTTGTTATATGCTTGCCAGGGTAGGATATTGCATTGGTAAACTTGTTTGCTTTTATTATGAATCCATGAATGTAGATTCAG
The DNA here is from genome assembly GCA_965263245.1 of Metamycoplasmataceae bacterium. Lineage (GTDB taxonomy): Bacteria > Bacillota_I > Bacilli_A > Mycoplasmatales > Metamycoplasmataceae > DT-68. The sequence continues at coordinate 996 of CBDHHR010000939.1, forward strand.
AGAGGTGAAGGAAGCTGACCAACCTGTGACAAGAGGGGAGCAGGCCTCACACTGGTCTGTGCCCGGCCGACACACACTGTGTCCGTTACACTGACACACTGAAACATAACACACAGTGTCCGTTACACTGACACACTGAAACATAACACACAGTGTCTGTTACACTGACATACTGAAACACAACACACTGTGTCCGTTACACTGACACACTGAAACATAACACACTATGTCCGTTACACTGACACACTGAAACATAACACACAGTACGTGTAACACTGACATACTGAAACACAACACACTGTGTCCGTTACACTGAAACACAACATACTGTGTCTGTTACACTGAAACACAACACCCTGTGTCCATTACAGTGAAACACAATGTACACACACACTATGTTTGTTACGTCTGTTACACTAACACACTGAAACACAACACACAAACACAGACATACACAGACACAGACACAGACACAGACACAGACACACACCACACACACACACACACACACACACACACACACACACACACACACACACACACACACACACACACACACACACACACACACACACACACACACACACACACACACACACACACACACACACACACACACACACACACACACACACACACACACACACACACACACACACACACACACACACACACACACACACACACACACACACACACACACACACACACACACACACACACACACACACACACACACACACACACACACACACACACACACACACACACACACACACACACACACACACACACACACACACACACACACACACACACACACACACACACACACACACACACACACACACACACACACACACACACACACACACACACACACACACACACACACACACACACACACACACACACACACACACACACACTATGTCCGTTACACCACAGTTCCATGATCGGATGCATACTAACATATTAAAATCACTAAGACTACACTGATGAATTTAAATGAGAATTCAAGACAAGAGACAACTCAGAGTTAATTTATAAATAATAATATGCCATAATGGTAATTTCTCTTGCGCCTAGATTCATGGATGCCAAACTGAGAGGCTCATCAAGACAAAAGGGCTGGTCACTTACAACTGATAAGTAATAGAGAACTTGTCAGATGGCTGGCCAGTTTCTGATTACTAGGGAGAAGGCAAATTATTTACATCTAGCCACCAAACCCCAAAGCAGTATGCATGTTGTTACTACTGTCGCAACAAAAACCTTCAAACCGACCCGTACAGATGCCAGTACTTAGACAAACAATGTGTGAAGAACCATCTCTCTGACGGACACTTACAGATGCCAGTACTTACACGGACAATGTGTGAAGAACCATCTCTCTGACGGACACTTATTCGACGATGACACCATCCCGGTGCCCTGCTGTGTCGGCCCGGTGGCTCCCCCTGTCATACACACACCAAGTCCCGTGTCGCTGGCATCATTGCACCACCCACAAGATGGCGCCATCTTACACTCGTGACACGTGCGCATCTCGGAGCATCTGGTCGCTGAAAATCATGATCAGGAATATGCAACTGAAATGGCATGTGACTACAAGTGTTTCCTATATCAACTGGCTAAGATCCGGAGGAAAGACAAGTTGACAGTTCAACAGTTGCTCTAGGTGACCCTTCACTGTTAGATCAGAAACCAACCAATCCAGTACTTAGTACAATAGCAATGCCAGCTTAAGCAACATAACAAAGATGAACGGGATGGTTTCATAAAATAGTTGTACTGGATGCTTCATGGACATTACATAACATTTCATGTTTTCTATGAATGGTCAACGTTACATAACATGTCACCACTATAGCTTCATCAAGAGACTCGTCCACTGGTCCTTTGGATGGGTACATTTCGTTTTGGATGGGTAAAATTATATAAGTGGATGGGTAACAGACGATAAAGAAATAAGGAACAAAAAAGATCTTCAGAAAGCATCAGTCATGCTTTGAAAATGGAAGTCTCATGCATGTATGCAATCTATGCATGGGTGATGGTTTATACATACATATGGACTGGCTTCCAGGTGTGTGAGTGGCCATGCAAGTGTCTACCACAACATCTGTACATTGACACAAATGTTATCCTGCATACAGGCAGGTGTATAATAAGATAAGTTGATGATTTATGTAAGTCAGGACAAGTGACATTGCAAGCAAACAACAGATGTACTGTATGAATCATCAACCACTCACCAATAAGAAAATAAGGAAAATAAAATTAGTTCACTTCCTGTGTGAAGACACAGATAAACGCCTGAAATGCTTTATGTCTAGGAGTAATGTCATAGCTTATTACACGTGTGCCCATATGACAGCAGGAGACAGAGATGACGAGAAGACATGGACATCATACCTGGACACTTGGACTGCATCGTGGTCCACTCCATACACTGACCGTAGAGAAACGACACAACGTAAGAGTTGGACTCGACGCAACGTCGCTCGTTGCTACACCACATACAGGTGGCGCTAGTGCAGTTCTCGCAGGTTGCATGGGTGTTGCATGGCACTGGACACTTGCTCAGTTTCTCGCCGTCCGACTGAGATTTCACTGGAAAAACACCAACGTTCAATTCAGACTACTCCACAATTTTGCTAGCCGAATCACCACTAAGCATTAAACTCATCAGTTAATACTTAACAAATGTTAAATATAACATCATATAATGTTCTTCCCTTAATGTTCTCCATGCTATCATAAGTTATTTGCCTTCATTTGCTTTGTATGTATTGTAAATAGCTACAATAAATTTGATCTGGATTTGAACGAATGTGAGTATATTTCTTCTAAAATTACAGTATATTGTTTCTTAAAATGTCAAAGAATTTATAGTGTCACATGAAATAACTTGCAAATGGCACAACAGCACAACACGGAAAGTGCACTCACTCCTGAGGTGACATTTGTTGTCTGACGGTGACCAGAGACACGCGTCATTGCTGCGACATGCGTGACAGTTATGTAGGGTGGGACACACGCTGCTGGTCCGCGTGAAGTTGTCATGGCAACCCTGCACTGTCACTGCCTTCTGGAAAGTAACAATCAGGTGTGTACAATAGTGTCAACTGTTGTGTCAATTGCTTTATGAGGAACATAAACTTACCTTCACATTTACCTTAGAAACAGCTGTCTACTTTATATTCATACTTCCATGAATTAAAACCAAATGTTTTCATTAAGAATGTCGACTTTATAAGTTTTTGGACATGTTTTTTTTCTTGTAACATGAATTTAATGTTATCTACTACTTATTAAAAAACACATCACAAATGTTTCAAGTTGGTATGCACACCTTTCTTTAATTGATGATATATAAATATCTCCAACGTAAATGGATGTATTGACCAAATAAATGCAAATATCCTCAACAAAGTTCACAGTAAGTCACAGTTGTTTATGTTTGCGACTGTAGTATGTGAATAGTGTCACGTGCGCCATTTCTAATTGAGAGTGTCTCAGTAAAATCATCCCCAGCATGGATGATTTCCATATCATATGAACTGCATACCTTCTTCAACACACAGGGGTGACTTCCATCTCACTACATGTAGCTCACTAATTATACCAAATCCATTCAGCAAAAATGTTACAGAAAACCATCATCACATTTTATATGATGTGATGTGTTCTAACGAAATGAGTCGTATGTAAAAAAATAAAAAGCTGACTTTGTCACATCATTGGAAAGAAGATATATTAAGCTGTCCAACGGTTTAAAAATCATGGACCTATCCCACACACAGCCAACGTTATTGCACACTGAACATGCCTGGGGTAGAAAGCTTCAAACAGAGAAAAACATGCATGATATTCGGGGTCACTTAAGCACACGATCAAGTACATCGTCGTTCCTAAATCAGCATTTTGCTTCTATTCCTCCATTTGATACTTTCAAAATAAACTCCCAAGTCATGTTTGTTGTTGAAGATATATTATGCTAACTGTTTACTGAAATTTTTACAACATAATCCAAGTATTTAGCAATGTTCTCTAGCAGCGACCCGATCAATTACGCTTGTTTACAGTAAGCGAGTGCGCACTGCCCCTGCACTCACAGCTCTAAGCCAATCAGGGACCCACACCACATCCAGTTATGTTTGTTTACAGATAGGCCTCTCGAATAAGTGCTGCTATTGGCTAAAGTTGACATCAGTGGAGATTCCTGCTACAAAAATCCAAAAGAGGGCGTTTTTGGATTTCCCGTATTGCCACATGTGTTGAGGGAAACCCTGAAGAATGCAACTCAAACAAGTGCGATTTATCTGTTCTGATTTACGAAATTCATGCATGAAATGTTATGTAGTCTTTATGAAAAGGCTATAAAATGTATTAAATGTATAAAATATAAATGAGAAATAAGCATTGCCAATTGACAATAAAATATTAAAGTATACTTTGGTGACAAAAAGTCAAAATCGTCGCAAATCCTCATTGCATGTTTATGTGGTGTTTTCTCTAAATCAAGTTCACTGACATACGACTCATTTTGTTACATATAAATTTATAAAATGTGCTGATGAACTGATCTGTTCCCCTGGTGGTTTAAGTGTGAACCTACCTTCGCACTGCTGCAGTAACCATGACTACACTGGCCGTCACACCAAACACAACGCAGAGAGTTTGCTACACAACTTGGACACGTCTTTGTTGGTAACTCTTCGCAGCCTCGTTTTGGATCTGCACAAAACAAACATTTCAAGATTGCATCTCGTAATCGAGATAATTTGCATATAAAATAATGACAACGTTTTTATTACAAAACTGGAAACTGATTTACAACATTAAGTCTGTCTGTCTGCCCGCCCGCCCGCCCGCCCGCCCGCCCGCCCGCCCGCCCGCCCGCCCGCCCACCCACCCACCCACCCACCCACCCGAGTTGAACATTCTAAATTGAAGGCTATCAATATCACCCATCCCTGCTCTCAAACATATATGCACTGTAGATAGATATCCCAATAGCCAGGTGAGTTTTGCATGCATAAAGATCAAGAATAATAACTTTATTAATG
>CBDHHR010000940.1:5000-7500 GCA_965263245.1 Metamycoplasmataceae bacterium
CATACGCACACTCACACACTCACACGCACAGTCACACACACACACACACACACACACACACACACACACACACACACACACACACACACACACACACACACACACACACACACACACACACACACACACACACACACACACACACACACACACACACACACACACACACACACACACACACACACACACACACACACACACACACACACACACACACACACAGACACACAGGGACACACAATCACACACAATCACAACACAACACTCATTGTATCATATACAACTGGATAAGCACACATAACAACAACTACACGTCACACACAAAAAAACAAAAAACCTGTAAGCGCATAATAATTATATTATACCACACATTGTGACGTAAATAAATATTTGAAACAAGAGAGGCGTATATACACTCACATGTATTAAATGGAACGAAACGACACACAAACATATCAGATTTGTCTTAATCTTTACCTTCAGCCGCATACACAGCAGCAAGTGCCAACAGAGCGATGAAATACTTCGCCATCGTGTGTTTGTGTCAACTGAAAGCATATTCAGAGTAAATTAATTTTAAATTACCCAAATTAATTAATCGAAATAAAAATGAATTAATTCCGGATGCACCGCTAAACGTGATCTTTGACGACTACAACAAAAGGTATGTTCTTTAACATAATCGTCTTGAATCCTCAGGCTTGTCCAAAGTGCTTCATTCTTTTCTCTCTGGCTGACCGTTTTCAAACAAATGCTATCTTGGCATCTACTGGAAACATCCCAATAAAATGCGTTGCTTCCACCTATACCGCATCCTAAATGCGAAATCGTTGATGCCAATTAATATTCAACGATATTCTACTGTAACTGCCACTTAACTGATATTTATGGAATATGTGACACTAACTAATCATCAACAACTAACACGATGATAATTGAAATTGTGGTTACTAAGTAAATATTTCCATAAATAGTTCGAAGAAAGACGAACGTGCGTTATACATTCTGGTAAACATTACAAACGAAGACAAACTTGGTCGTCTTACCTACCTTGCAGACAACGTTGTGACCCACCGTTCTTCGACAGAATCAAGTGGTACTCTAGTCGGGAAAGGTCGCTGCATTTATACAGTTGTGTCTATATCAATCACGTCTCGTCACACGTCATAGTGTTTTGATGATATATTTGAATAATGATGTTCTTTTTCTAAATGCCTTTGCCCATGTGTCTCCCTTGAGCATATCTCGCTGTGCCTCTTGCATTATTTTATTTTCTAAGTATTCGATTCTAACTGACGTCAACTGATATAAAACGATGTTGGGTGAATGGCTTTGTTTGCACAATCATGTGTCATTTGCCGATTAATATTCAACTTACCAACCCACGTCATGGCCGGCATGTTTATGTTTTAGAACAAAAACGTAGTTTAACTTAATGTCACCTTTGATTGAGTATCCGACAGCGCCTTACTCATAAAATGGTTTGATATAGTATAGCCACATGTACAGTAAAAACAAATTCGATAACTGCTCTAAAACCGCTTAAGAAATACACGATTGTTTGTAATAGTACGGCAGTCGTTCCTATTTATTAACTCCCATCTCTTTATCGAAATGAACAATGCCACAATCCCTACGTTTGTGGCACGTTTCGGAACATAACGATGTGGAGACATCTAATATAACTGAGACTTATGCACGCCGTTATGTTCATAATCCACATACGTATGTTCGCGTTGACGAGAGCAAGCCATCTTGCAGAGAATACACTAATTTGTCCTTGGCTTAGCAGTGATGGAACATACATATATTGCGGACGAAATATATGTTATCCCACAAATAAAATCGAGCACGCCTGATAGTAAATAAGCTAACGCTTCTGTCACTTTATAGGAAAATCCAAATAGTTATATTGATGTCATCAATGGGACTGGTGTCATCAATACAATGTTTTATGGAGAAGAAACTTGTACCATAATATATAACAGCATATTAACAAATATACGGCTGTATTAGTGTACAACATATCAGGTTTGGACAAAGGAGGTTGCGTGCTCTGTTAGCATATAACTAAATATCGCTGGCATTAAATAGAAGTATCTACAGCAAAACTGGTCGTAGCAGGCAGAGCTTAGAAGGCCAAATCGTGATGAGAATGTCAGCGTCGGATAAAAAGGTAGCTAAGAATGTTGGCGTGCAATGAACGGCCATCAAGTCTAACATTTAAAAAGTATTCGTTGCGGCACAAGAAACCAAACAATACATCATACTGTTACGCTGCGTTATTCATACCTATACATTGTAGTGTGACTCTGCGTTATTCACACCTATACATTGCAGTGTCAAGCTGCGTTATTCACATATATGTAGGCCGTGTCTGATACCAAGAAAAAACGATCGCGTTGCCTTTTTGGTCTTGCACTGACAACGCCTCACACTGTACTTTTCAGAAGTAATATGGGGAAAGGTCGAGCTTCGTGACGAAGTCCCAATGATCACC
>CBDHHR010000941.1:2500-7500 GCA_965263245.1 Metamycoplasmataceae bacterium
CGCGTGTCGCCGATACAAATAAACCCATCAAAATGCACGAATGCATGCGCGTGTAAAGTCAAGTCTCAACGTAAATAAAATATCATCTTTCATAGTCAGAACGCCGTATCGGATCAATGTAAACGATTGTGTCATATATAAGACGATAAAGGTACTTAATGATATATGTTTATGGGAAAACCTGCTTGATATTATGTTCGAGATAAGTTTATTTTAATAGTCGATCAACATTTTAGATTATATTCTCTTGTTTGAACAACACTACCCCCCTCGCTCTTCTCTCTTCCCCTCTTTCTGTCTTTCTGTCTGTCTGTCTGTCTGTCTGTCTGTCTGTCTGTCTGTCTGTCTGTCTGTCTGTCTGTCTGTCTGTCTGTCTGTCTGTCTGTCTGTCTGTCTGTCTGTCTGTCTGTCTGTCTGTCTGTCTGTCTGTCTGTCTGTCTGTCTGTCTGTCTGTCTGTCTGTCTGTCTGTCTGTCTGTCTGTCTGTCTGTCTGTCTGTCTGTCTCTGTCTGTCTGTCTGTCTGTCTGTCTGTCTGTCTGTCTGTCTGTCTGTCTGTCTGTCTGTCTGTCTGTCTGTCTGTCTGTCTGTCTGTCGCGTGAAACCAGCCATCCAGCCAAGTCTCGTTTGACAGAGTCGTCCCAGTGGGCTCAGCTCGTCTGTGTCATTTTCATAGTTATGTAGCAATACACGTTCAATCCGTTATCGGCGTTTTTAATTATATGTCACTCAGAAGGGGAATACAGCAGCGAAGATGACAGATCTACGTTAAAAGGAACTTAGAAATGATGGGGAGACTGTAGCTGGAGAGCGAGTGTAGCTGACAGTACTGGATGGTAAAAAGATAAAGAGTAATTCAACGGTGTTTTCAATAAACGTCAGCCTTGTATAAAGGAACCTCGACCACGAGGATCAACAATAGCAATCTTACTCGGTCCACGGTGAAACCACGTTACAAACGAGTGGTCACTAACTGTGTGGGTCAAACATGCTGAACAGTTACTCTAAGTTGTGTGTGTGTGTGTGTGTGTGTGTGTGTGTGTGTGTGTGTGTGTGTGTGTGTGTGTGTGTGTGTGTGTGTGTTTGTGTTGTGTGTGTGTGTGTGTGTGTGTGTGTGTGTGTGTGTGTGTGTGTGTGTGTGTGTGTGTGTGTGTGTGTGTGTGTGTGTGTGTGTGTGTGTTCGTGGTTCGTGTGTGTGTGTGTGTGTGTGTGTGTGTGTGTGTGTGTGTGTGTGTGTGTGTGTGTGTGTGTGTGTGTGTGTGTGTGTGTGTGTGTGTGTGTGTGTTTGTGTGTGTGTGTGTGTGTTCGTGGTTCGTGTGTGTGTGTGTGTGTGTGTGTGTGTGTGTGTGTGTGTGTGTGTGTGTGTGTGTGTGTGTGTGTGTGCTTGTGCTTGTGCTTGTGCTTGTGCTTGTGCTTGTGCTTGTGTGCGTGTGCGTGCGCGTGCGCGTGCGCGTGCGCGTGCGCGTGCGCGCGCGTGTGTAATCGCCCACAATTCGGAATCAAGTAGAAATCAATCGTTGGGCCTGAGACGTCTTCGATACCACAACTCCCGGTCTGACGGACTGGACTCACTCACTACACGCACAACAGTAACTATAAATAAAAGCCTGTAAAATATAACTTCTAATAGCGGCACTGAGAGTGAATCATGTCTAGTTATATTACCATGTATCGGCGGACGATCTTCCTTCAACACTCTGAAATCAATATAATGCCGCTTTGAGCGGTATCTCACGGCGAGAATCCTTATCAATCGGAAACATCAGCCCACGGAACGCGATGTTTCTCGTGCAAAGGCCCGTCCTATCGATTCAATCCTCTTCGTGTTTTCGGTTTTTCAGCGAACAATCGCCGTAACCAGCGCCGCACCGCGCTGCACGCCGTCGCAATCACGCCCGCGTATCTTGTCTGGTCGACCCTGGGTCGTCGTAAACCAGTCGACCGAATGCGGCGCGTATAATCTCAGATGCGAAGAGATACCGCTGACGGACGGGATCAGCGATATAGGTGCCCGCGAGGGACATTGCAGTAACGACGTCGCATCGTCGTCACTGGGACGAGTCCGCGTTCACGTGCACGTACGACGTCCCGGGACGTCTGAGGACGTCTGATCACCTCAGACGACAGTCAACAGCCCCGTTGTCGCGCTTACATTTTTCCGGGCGTTAAAAAGTTCCGGTTAACGTTTCTGCGCATGCGCGTTATATGTAAAATCATCGATATGCAGCGAAAAGACAAAGCATTTATGGTATAAATACTACGGGTTGTTCGTATGGATGTATATAACCTCTCAGCAAAGGTATTTGTCATAAATTAACACCAGACAAACTAGTTTTGAGGCATATTTTTATAGCAAGCGTAAATCATGTGACAGTAGTGCGCCATAATCCGTGACAGTGATTTATAAAAAACGTAATATTGTATTGCATTGAACGACATTTTAAGAAACTCTTCACAGTAATCATCACAGGTAAGTTAACGAGCAGCTCGTGGCATTTATACCGGAAATGCGTTGTTGATTCGCTGAAACGTCAACCGGAACGTTTTTAACGCGCGGAAAAATGAAAACGCGACATCGTCTTTCAAGAGCGTACGACGCACGTGTAATATTAAATACTACGCTCTTTTTCGACGCTACGTGCTGGGTCTACACGGGTGAGGTTTAGTCGTACTGTTCCCCTGCACTTTACCGTTGATGTCCTCCACTATGTTACCATATCGGTATTCTTCCATTAGACCTTCGTATTCATATGTATTTCTTAAATCTTTGTCACTGGCATCGGGACAAAAATGGTATTGCAGAAGTCAGCAACATTCCGCTGTCGGACGAAAAACGAACGGCGATACTATTGATGATGTTTAGCCGTGACATTAAATTTGTTTCAACACTTATTAGCTGTTAGTTAGTTATTAGCTGTTAGTTAGTTATTAGCTGTGTTATCGGCTCTGACACAGGAAGGCGGTGGAAGGGTGAGGTTGTGCATATTGAAACTATTTCGGCCAAACAATCCCATAATCACGCTCTCCAAATTTACCCAAACCTTTGGAGGAGTATTTATCGCTTTGGTCATCAAAGCATCAACAGAAATGCTGCTGCTCCTGCTAGACATACCCGGATGTAGAAACAACCAATGCAAACGATTTCTTTTCTTATTTGGAAGTGAGCGTATTTCAACCAAGCACAGACGACCTGGTGCATTCCTTAAAATTGTCGGCTGGGAATCCGTGAAAACAAGGACCCGTCGACGCACCTGTCGACCGGCCGAACCAAGCAACCACAGGTCTGGGGCAGGAATTCCGTTGGCGTCAGCCATGCTTTGTTTTGACGGCGACTGTTCCGCATTCAGGGTTTGACAAATTACTCATTTGAGGATTTGCAGCTGCAGTCGCTTTGTGCGACGGCTGGCGGACACACAATGTGACACCTGCATCGTGACGGTCACGGACACGCGTCGATAAACAATATCCACGGATACGATGGTGTCGCGGGTATAAATCCCAGAATTTGTTTACGCCGTATCTATGACGGAAAGGGGGGGGCGACATCTAAATGAGATTTTGCGCAGTTAAATTGCGCAACATTTGCGGTTGCATCTGTATTTTAAACGACGTGATTTTGTAATTAACCTCCGGGTTATCTTCGGATGCAAGAAGAGGATACATCAAAGAACATTCTTTTCCTTCCCAAACTGGGTAAAGACGCCACAGATTAGCGCAGTAACAGTACCCAATCTCCAGCCGTCGTTTGCGAGTGTTGGAACATTTTCTCGTGCAGACAATGCGGCAGCATTCAGCTGCCCGCGGTTCCAAACACTGCTAGCCGAAGACTGCGCGCAAAAAGAAAGGGATCGAAGGTTTTCGGGAGTTGCATAATAGTGCATTGGCTGTAGGTAAATGTATCGAGTTCTAAGCGGGCGTAGTCTGTGTTGTACCTGTGAAACGTAATCGCCGTGAATTACGGAGCATGCAGTTGGTGGCCGCGCCCGTCATTTGTGCGAGTGTGCCGCAGGATCGTCGCAGCGCAGTGTCGATTTCATCACTCGTCGAGAAGTTATAGAAGGAAAGTGTTTCATTATCACGCATTTGAATGCGCGGTAAGATAAATGATACAGCCTAGTTCACATGGTACGTGTCGCTGTTGTTAGACGGCTGAGCGCCCGTCGTAACCCCCGTCTCCCGGCCATCTGCGCCAGGCCACTGGAGCCGTGTCGTGTCTTCAGCCAAGGAGACATGCCGTGACGACACAGGACGCACAAGACCGCTGACTTGACGACGGGTGGCTGGTGTGATACCATAAAGACTGTGGAGTGTTGATCTGGTCATCTTAATACACGAGTTGGAATGTTTTTTGCTCAGTTAGGAACATTTGAAATGTCAATTTACCCGACGACACCCTTCCAACAACACTACAATGTGGCGCTTAGACATCAGGACAAGGACATGAGTATAGTGGACAATAGTGTAGAATACATGTGTTTCAAGGGCGTCGTCGACGTATTTGCCCAAGACTGATCGCTCGGTGGGTTATCTGAGAAAAAGTAGATATTTGTAAACACGTGTAGTTTTGTGATATATGTCGCCAATTGGTGGGTCAGAAGTCACTGGTCCGTGGAAACGAAGGAACAGAGAGAGAGAGAGAGAGAGAGAGAGAGAGAGAGAGAGAGAGAGAGAGAGAGAGAGAGAGAGAGAGGAGAGAGAGAGAGAGAGAGAGAGAGAGAGAGAGAGAGAGAGAGAGAGAGAGAGAGAGAGAGAGAGAGAGAGAGAGAGAGAGAGAGAGAGAGAGAGAGAAAGAGTTGGCAACGGCGCTTCGGGAGAGATACGCTTACACCAATTTATGGTTAGGGTACAAATAGTGTGCGTGTGTATACGCGCTCGTGTACGTTCGTACGTGCGTGGCTGTATGGATGTACAGTGTGAACAGTGTATGTGTATCGTCAACGGTCGTTCGAAAGAACTGACCTCGTCTTCAGCACGGTTAACTTACAACAGTTTCAATGTCAGTC
>CBDHHR010000942.1:0-7500 GCA_965263245.1 Metamycoplasmataceae bacterium
ACCCCGCCCACTGCCCGCAGCAATGACCACGGGACAGACGTTAATGTCAACGATATGGCATGACTATTAAATCAACGCGGTCTGCCACATAATGTTGCTTTAGAACTATAATCATTGACTCGGGCGTTATCCCCAGCGCAGACCGACCAAGTCCCTTGTGATGGTCAAGGTATCAATAATTGAGTTGTTCCTATTGGGGACCCTGATATGCGACGGCGCAGCTGTCCTTGGCTAGTGTCGGCGACGGCCGCCGACAGATCTACTGCTTTGCCATGCTAATAAGTCTATTGGCTAATGCACTTAACGGAGTGGTCGAATGGCTTAGTTGAGTTCAGAAACGGCCCAAATACCATATCCGAAGGCAAATGTAAAAGAGCGCGCTCCATGCAAGTAGACAGCCGTTTGACGCATAAAGCAGTGAAGGGGATTTCTGTAGTGTGAGCTCCACTGAGTCGTAAGCGTTCTTGAAATCTACACAGCAGCTTAGTCTTTTTATATGCATTTTATGTGAATTGTTACGTGCATCATAATACCGGTACATGCATGCATGCATACATACATATATACGTACATAATTTTACATATATAGTTGTATACTTAATTATTATTATTATATATATATATATATATATATATATATATATATATATATATATATATATATATATATATATATATTCGCAAATACACATTTTATAGGAAATTTTTATGAAAATGTATTATACGTGTATGTGCATATATATATATCTAATTTTATGTATATATAATTATATATGTGTATATACATATATAATTATATATATATATATATATATATATATATATATATATATATATATATATATATATATATATATATATATATATATATATATATATATATATATATATATATATATGCACATACACGTATAATACGTGTACATAAAAATGTCCTAATGCACAATATTTCTAAATCTTGAATTACTTGAATTCACTAATACTTGGAAACCAAGATCGCAGATGCGTATCAAGACAAAAGGCTTGATCAGTCTCAGAGTCATAAAATGTTCAAATGGATATATATGCCACGAAGCCAAGATATTTAACCAATTTATATAAGGTACGTTTAGAAATGATGGCGGAATTGTGCGATATTTTCAACAGATCTAACACAAAAGGAAGCATGTTCAAAAGGGACAAAAAGTAAATCAGAACTAGACGATCAGTGCTGGAGTAAGCAATGCATGTATATAATTGATTCAAGCAAGATTAATGATTACACAAGTAGTAATTTCTACTCACACCAACGTTCCAGCCACCATCGACGGCCTTCTTCAGGAACTCAGTTCCCGAAGAAGGCCGCCGATGGTGAAAGAAGGCCGCCGATGGTGAAAGAAGGCCGCCGATGGTGAAAGAAGGCCGCCGATGGTGAAAGAAGGCCGCCGATGGTAAAAGAAGGCCACCGATAGTGAAAGAAGGCCGCCGATAGTGAAAGAAGGCCGCCGATGGTGAAAGAAGGCCGCCGATAGGTGAAATAAGGCCGCCGATGGTGAATGAAGGCCGCCGATGGTGAAAGAAGGACGCCGATGGTGAAAGAAGGCCGCCGATGGTGAAAGAAGGCCGCCGATGGTGAAAGAAGGCCGCCGATGGTGAAAGAAGACCGCCGATGGTGAAAGAAGGCCGCCGATGGTGAAAGAAGGCCACCGATGGTGAAAGAAGGCCGCCGATGGTGAAAGAAGGCCGCCGATGGTGAAAGAAGGCCGCCGATGGTGAAAGAAGGCCGCCGATGGTGAAAGAAGACCGCCGATGGTGAAAGAAGGCCACCAATGGTGAAAGAAGGCCGCCGATGGTGAAAGAAGGCCGCCGATGGTGAAAGAAGGCCGCCGATGGTGAAAGAAGGCCGCCGATAGGTGAAATAAGGCCGCCGATGGTGAAAGAAGGCCGCCGATGGTGAAAGAAGGCCACCGATGGTGAAAGAAGGCCGCCGATGGTGAAAGAAGGCCGCCGATGGTGAAAGAAGGCCGCCGATGGTGAAAGAAGGCCGCCGATGGTGAAAGAAGGCCACCGATGGTGAAAGAAGGTCACCGATGGTGAAAGAAGGCCACCGATGGTGAAAGAAGGCCGCCGATGGTGAAAGAAGGCCGCCGATGGTGAATGGAGGCCGCCGATGGTGAAAGAAGGCCGCCGATGGTGAAAGAAGACCGCCGATGGTAAAAGAAGGCCACCGATAGTGAAAGAAGGCCGCCGATGGTGAAAGAAGGCCGCCGATGGTGAAAGAAGGCCGCCGATGGTGAAAGAAGGCCGCCGATGGTGAAAGAAGGCCGCCGATGGTGAAAGAAGGCCGCCGATGGTGAAAGAAGGCCGCCGATGGTGAAAGAAGGCCGCCGATGGTGAAAGAAGGCCGCCGATGGTGAAAGAAGGCCACCGATGGTGAAAGAAGGCCGCCGATGGTGAAAGAAGGCCACCGATGGTGAAAGAAGGTCACCGATGGTGAAAGAAGGCCACCAATGGTGAAAGAAGGTCACCGATGGTGAAAGAAGGCCGCCGATGGTGAAAGAAGGTCACCGATGGTGAAAGAAGGCCGCCGATGGTGAAAGAAGGCCACCGATGGTGAAAGAAGGTCACCGATGGTGAAAGAAGGCCGCCGATGGTGAAAGAAGGCCGCCGATGGTGAAAGAAGGCCACCGATGGTGAAAGAAGGCCACCGATGGTGAAAGAAGGCCACCGATGGTGAAAGAAGGTCACCGATGGTGAAAGAAGGCCGCCGATGGTGAAAGAAGGCCACCGATGGTGAAAGAAGGCCGCCGATGGTGAAAGAAGGTCACCGATGGTGAAAGAAGGCCGCCGATGGTGAAAGAAGGCCACCGATGGTGAAAGAAGGTCGCCGATGGTGAAAGAAGGCCACCGATGGTGAAAGAAGGCCGCCGATGGTGAAAGAAGGCCACCGATGGTGAAAGAAGGTCACCGATGGTGAAAGAAGGCCACCGATGGTGAAAGAAGGCCGCCGATGGTGAATGAAGGCCGCCGATGGTGAATGAAGGCCGCCGATGGTGAAAGAAGAACGCCGATGGTGAAAGAAGGCCGCCGATGGTGAAAGAAGACCGCCGATGGTGAAAGAAGGCCGCCGATGGTGAAAGAAGACCGCCGATGGTGAAAGAAGGCCGCCGATGGTGAAAGAAGGCCACCAATGGTGAAAGAAGACCGCCGATGGTGAAAGAAGGCCGCGGATGGTGAAAGAAGGCCGCCGATGGTGAAAGAAGGCCGCCGATGGTGAAAGAAGACCGCCGATGGTGAAAGAAGGCCATCAATGGTGAAAGAAGGCCGCCGATGGTGAAAGAAGGCCGCCGATGGTGAAAGAAGACCGCCGATGGTGAAAGAAGGCCGCCGATTGTGAAAGAAGGCCACCAATGGTGAAAGAAGGCCGCCGATGGTGAAAGAAGACCGCCGATGGTGAAAGAAGGCCGCCGATGGTGAAAGAAGGCCACCAATGGTGAAAGAAGGCCGCCGATTGTGAAAGAAGGCCACCAATGGTGAAAGAAGGCCACCAATGGTGAAAGAAGACCGCCGATGGTGAAAGAAGGCCGCCGATGTTGAAAGAAGGCCACCGATGGTGAAAGAAGACCGCCGATGGTGAAAGAAGGCCGCCGGTGGTGAAAGAAGGCCGCCGATGGTGGCTGAAATGTTGATGTGAGTAGAAATTGCTAGTTGCGTAATCATAACATTTGTTTGACTAATATATTTCCAACTTGAAAATTTTCACGACTTGCCTTGTATGTGATAATACTAATTTTAAAGATGACACGACATCGTAGTGGAAGCCAATGAAAACACTTTAGATGTGGCATAGAACGAGTAAAACATAAATATTTAGTCAAAACCTTTGCTGAGCCATTCTGAATATGCAGTAATTTAAAATTCCACATGCAGTTTTTCGATCAGCTGTGTCCGTGCAGTGTTTCTGCGATGCGATGTTTCCCCGCTGTCTTCGACTGTCCGTTATTATCACGTGATCTGCCCACTTCATCCGGTCTTTAATAAACATGTTAAGTTGCACCGCTGTCCGATCTCTTGATGTCTTCTCTCGGCTCATTTATCCTCTTTACATTTGTCGTCTTTGTTCCAACAGACTGTCCTAGTTTTTCATTGACTTTTGCAAGAAAGTCGACGAAGAAGGTTCCTCGTTTATGTTATATATGTTGCATTAATTATTTACGTTTATATTGGTGGTAGTAGTAGCTACCCTCGTGGGGAGCGGTGGTCCCGCGGTAGAGCGCCAGACTGTCAATCGAAGGGACGATGGTTCAATCCAACCTATCGCCGTTTCGAAACTTAGGCAATTTCGTTCACCCCACAAGTGCCTGTGTATTTCGAATCAGACGCCAAAAGCCGGTGGTCCCTTCTATCTGGCGTCTATGCTAGGGGAAGTAAAAGATCTCACATAGGGGGTAAATGTGTAACCTGTGTGACTCACAAATTAAACGCCCTGCAAAGGGCCCCGTCCAGTGTCTGAGAGAAGAAAAAGAAAAAGATTAACGTAGGGCTATACATGAGTACCGGTGTACGACCATACTGTGTATTGTATGAAGATAAAGAGCTGCGATAAGTAAATACAATGTTCGGAACCGCAACTCCTAAAGTTGATCCTTTTTATAACTTGGTGAAATGTTACGTATAAATGGACTGTGTGCGCGGTATGAGGTCAGTTAGATACATACCATGGAATACATCGACGGACGACGAGACGCTTAACCCGAAAGTTAGTCAAGTCTCGTTTAGTCGTTACAACGAATGATTTATAGATGGCCGCCAGTTGATGAGAAATGATCAGGTAGACCTGCGGAATTCCCTTTGATCCACTGCGTCCTGCCAAACACCGCGTCAACTGTGGATAGTGTCACTGATCTCAGGGAAATTACCTCAATTCTGTGACACTTCATAAAACGAAACTCAACTACTGTCGCCTGTACCGTACCACCGATCTTGGTTCATGGTGGGGGCGCTCTGTTTTACAGAAACGTTTGTTTTAATTGGCACATCTATAGTCAAATCTATGACAAAGAGTCAGAATCTTCGATACGGTGTTTGGATTTTCTGGATTCTCAGAAATTCAGTTTGAGTAACATCAATCGATGTTTAATGGAATCGTCTTACGAACGTCATTCGATATTTAATGGAACCGTCTTAGGAACGTCATTCGATATTTAATGGAACTATCTTACGAACCCATGTTTCAAGGCTTCCAGATGCTCGAAGTTTGTGTTGTCCATCGCGTGCCTCCGCACTTGTCGAGTTCGGACATTGTTTCCAACATGACACACGCTCCCACATCTACGTGACAGCTGTGATATTACCAAAACAGTCGATAATCAAGGTTTTTGTATTGAAGTTCATAACAGTTAAGATAATTGAGCAGCCGGAGATATCCATACGGTAGGTTAATGTAATGTTTCTGATAGCCGTAAAATCCCATTTTCGATTGATTTTGCGGCAAACTTACCCTTGGACATCCATGTACATATGAGCAAAACAGTCAGCTCGTGAACAGAGTTCATAGCCATACAGTAATTCTTTAAGAAGATTAGAAAGGTTGGCTTTTATTCCCCGTCTTAGCTTCACACATACAGAGGGTTTCTTCGCCATATGTTTGTCTTTTGGTTGTTAAATTAGTTTGATGTCATAAAAGTTAGAATTCTACTTTGAAGCGCCGCAATCAATGCATGTGACGAACATTGCCAGAACATTTTGCACCGTTGGATGCTGAATAAGTATGTGTTTTCTAATTTCTGTGTCACAAATTCTAAACGCGTAAAATTATATGTATGTATATATATATATATATATATATATATATATATACATAGGTATATATATACATATATACATATATACATGTATACATATATACATATATACATATATACATATATACATATATACATATATACATATATACATATATACATATATACATATATACATATATACATATATACATATATACATATATACATATATACATATATACATATATACATATATACATATATACATATATACATATATACATATATACATATATACATATATACATATATACATATATACATATATACATATACATGAACTGAAAATAATGGCTGCACATTAATAACAGTCAGTGGTTCCGTCTCAATATTCGTACATGTTCATCGTTAGCACAGTAACATAAGCATTTTTATTATTCGATAATCGCCATCTTGGATATCGAATTGATGTATATGAGACACATAATCCATATGTCATCTTACTACGATTCAGACATGTAACCGACAAAATATTAATTATGGGATCGGAATTCGGATGTGTCTAGCGCAAACAATGACCACTGGTCGCGCGCCATCCATGATGAAGTCTCGGTTACAATCGGTAGTGGTCGAACCAATGATACTCCTGCCCGGCAACAATAGAAGGAAGCCATGACGCCAACACAGCACGTATAACTGGCGCAAAGGCCTGGCGTGGGTCACGTGTTATCTTGGACTGAGATTTGTGAAGAGTCTGATCGAATACCTGATAGAAGTAATACATCAGGTAGTATCATAACTTGGACAGCGTGACAGATGAGCTGTCTCGTTTTAACGAAGTTTTCTGTAATCTAGTGACCGGACTAATGAATGACCATACGAGTGGCGATACATTTCGGTGAATAATGTATTGGTACAACATAAATAAACGACGCTCTTATCGTCCTGTAACATTTTCCTAACTGTACATATAACTGAGGACTAAATATGATAATGTTATATGTATATGTATATATATATATATATATATATATATATATATATATATATATATATACGTGTACGTGTACGTGTACGTGTACGTGTACGTGTACGTGTACGTGTACGTGTACGTGTACGTGTACGTGTACGTGTACGTGTACGTGTACGTGTACGTGTACGTGTACGTGTACGTGTACGTGTACGTGTACGTGTACGTTCGCGCGCGCGTGTGTAATCAAAATGCGAATGAGTCAAATGACGAAGGGCTAGACATGAGTAACAGTGTACGATTATACTGTATATTGCATGAAGAGATAGAGCTGACTTACGTAAGTAAAACGTTACGAATAACAACTCCTAAATTGATCATTTTTTAAACTTGATGAAAATGGACAGTGAGAGCGGTATAGACTCAGTTAGATACATATGTGCCATGGAATACATCGACGAACGACAAGACGCTAGACCTTAACGTTAGTCAAGTCTCGTTTAGTCGTTACAACGAATGATTTATAGATGACCGCCAGTTGATGAGAAATGATCAGGTAGACCTTCGAAATTCCCTTTGATCCACTGCGTCCTGCCAAACACCGCGTCAACTGTGGATAGTGTCACTGATCTCAGGGAAATTACCTCAATTCTGTGACACTTCATAAAACGAAACTCAATTACTGTCGCCTGTACCGTACCACCTAATCTATTGATGTTAAGTAAATTGCCGAACTGTTTTACATAGCAGTTAATAGGCCTAGTA
>CBDHHR010000942.1:17500-22500 GCA_965263245.1 Metamycoplasmataceae bacterium
CGGCCCGGAATTTACGAACACTGAACATGTTTTATGCTGATTTGTTGTCAAATCCTGCTGTTAATGTTTTTTTCTAAAGGGAAACTGTCACGTGTCATTCCGTCCCGACGTCACCAATTACTTTTAGCATTCCGTGATACCAATTAGTAAACACCTTCGAATTATGAGTGACAAAAATCTACGGTAGATCTGCAACAAGCACATACGTGAAAGTGTGTTATTGACTCTTAAGTAAACACAACGTCTTTATTGACATGCCCTTTGGTAAACGTACGTGGTAAGTGTGTATCTTATCAACAAGCACATACGTGAAAGTGTGTTATTGACTCTTAAGTAAACCCAACGTCTTTATTGACATGCCCTTTGGTAAACGTACGTGGTAAGTGTGTATCTTATCAACAAGCACATACGTGAAAGTGTGTTATTGACTCTTATGTAAACACAACGTCTTTATTGACATGCCCTTTGGTAAACGTACGTGGTAAGTGTGTATCTTATCAACAAGCACATACGTGAAAGTGTGTTATTGACTCTTAAGTAAACCCAACGTCTTTATTGACATGCCCTTTTGGTAAACGTACGTGGTAAGTGTGTATCTTATCAACAAGCACATACGTGAAAGTGTGTTATTGACTCTTAAGTAAACACAACGTCTTTATTAAGTAAACCCAACGTCTTTATTGACATGCCCATACGTTTGGTAAACGTACGTGGTAAGTAAGTGTGTATCTTATCAACAAGCACATACGTGAAAGTGTGTTATTGACTCTTAAGTAAACACACCGTCTTTATTGACATGCCCTTTGGTAAACGTACGTGGTAAGTGTGTATCTTATCAACAAGCACATACGTGAAAGTGTGTTATTGACTCTTAAGTAAACCCAACGTCTTTATTGACATGCCCTTTGGTAAACGTACGTGGTAAGTGTGTATCTTATCAACAAGCACATACGTGAAAGTGTGTTATTGACTCTTATGTAAACACAACGTCTTTATTGACATGCCCTTTGGTAAACGTACGTGGTAAGTGTGTATCTTATCAACAAGCACATACGTGAAAGTGTGTTATTGACTCTTAAACACAACGTCTTTATTGACATGCCCTTTGGTAAACGTACGTGGTAAGTGTGTATCTTATCAACAAGCACATACGTGAAAGTGTGTTATTGACTCTTAAGTAAACCCAACGTCTTTATTGACAACGTACGTGGTAAGTGTGTATCGTAAGACTCTTATGTAAACACAACGTCTTTATTGACATGCCCTTTTGGTAAACGTGGTAAGTGTGTATCTTATCAACAAGCACATACATGAAAGTATGTTATTGACTCTTAAGTAAACACAACGTCTTTATTGACATGCCCTTTGGTAAACGTACGTGGTAAGTGTGTATCTTATCAACAAGCACATACGTGAAAGTGTGTTATTGACTCTTAAGTAAACCCAACGTCTTTATTGACATGCCCTTTACGTGGTAAGTGTGTATCTTATCAACAAGCACATACGTGAAAGTGTGTTATTGACTCTTATGTAAACACAACGTCTTTATTGACATGCCCTTTGGTAAACGTACGTGGTAAGTGTGTATCTTATCAACAAGCACATACGTGAAAGTGTGTTATTGACTCTTAAGTAAACACAACGTCTTTATTGACATGCCCTTTTGGTAAACGTACGTGGTAAGTGTGTATCGTATCAGTAAACTACTATTTTATTAAATAAGTCGTCCTCTCCTACTACTTTGCTGCCTAGACCTTTGCACCAAATCAGCTTTGAACAAACGATTCTAAAGAAAATATACAACAAACTGATAGCGCAACTTTGTCCGATTCTGTGCGAAAGACACCCTGGTGTACATTTATGATGGAAGAGGATACGACACTTCGACGACTCTAGGCACTAGACCAACACCTACTATCGACAGCCATGACAGATTGTCACAGGTATATTTGTGGCGAGTATCTTGACCAAAGAACACAGTTTGGTCGACGTGAGAAATGGGACAAAGATCAACTGTACGCTCATCTTCATAGAGCCACCGGAGGTGAAGAGGGAATGTCACAACCGCTTTCCGGGTTTGCCTTCTGGCGCGAAGTAATAATTAAATAATGCCTAACAAAATAACACATTCGCAACGCAAGCAGAAATGTCAGGTCGCCCTTGTCATCGTTGATCAGGTTAGTTAGGCTACATATGTGTGTTGTCGGAAGAATCGCCTGGCCATGTAAACACGGCACGGTCTAGAGTCATGGGTCGTTGCAGCGGTTATGACAGACATTTGACAACTCATCAGTATTCCGCGTCATCGGCGAATGGGATATGATAAGCCGGACACGTCTGCCGGAAGAAAGACGGATTGTAAGGAGGAAATGCAGGAAAGAGATGGATCAGCCGGCAGACGCAACTTCGCATATTTCTTCGAGTTCGAATACTGCGCAGCCGCGTGGAACGTTGGACAATTTTCTTTCATTCTACAGTACTTCGTGTGTAACAATGAGTATGTGTGTGTGAAGTTGTCGCGCTTACATTTTTCTGGCGTTATAAACGTACCGATAGACGTTTCTGCGCATGCGCAATAAATATAAAATCATCAATGTGCATCGAAATGACAATGCATTTATGGTATAAATACTACGGGTTGTTCGTTAGGATGTATATAACCTCTCAGCAAAGTTATTTGTCGCAAATTAACATAAGGGAAGCAAATTTTGAGGCATGTTTTGATAGCAAGCATAAATCACGTGACTGTAATGCACCATAATCCGTGACAGTGATTTAAACAAACGTAATAGTTTAATATATTGAACGACATTTTAAGCAACTCTTCACAGTAAGCATCACAGGAGAGTTGACGAACAGCTCGTGGCATTTATACAAAAAAGCTTTGTCGTTTCGCAGCACATTGATGATTGTACATTTATCGTGCATACACAGAAACGTCAATCGGAAAGTTTATAACGACCGGAAAAATGTAAGCGCGACAAGGTCGACATATGCAGGGAGGAAGGCAGATGGTAACGAGGAACTGTAGGACAGAGATGGATCAGCCGACAGACGCAACTTCGCTAGAAATGTGATATGAAACACCACCTGAACTATTTTGACATCTCAGTTGCTGTTGCAGTCACGAATCTGTTATTTTAACGCCAATGTTTCAGACAGGTCGAGAGAAAGACACATAAAATACATGGTCCAGTTCGGAGGTCGGTCCATTTTGGCTCGATAAAGTAGCCTGGGTAAAATTGCGTTCATCTTTTTTTCCTTTCAAATTTAAGTCCAACTTTAAAACACGTCTTTTTAAGGCCGTATTTGTAAACTACTTGTAGGGTATTTTATAATGAATTTATTTTAACTGTAAATATAATATAATATATATATATATATATATATATATATATATATATATATATTATATATATATACATATATATATATATTACATATATGCTTATAATATATATGAATATATATATATATATATACATATACATATATATTACTTACTTTATTATTAAGTTATTAATACATATTATTATTTTATTTGATCAATTGTTTGCTTATAAGTTTAGCTTATGAACTAGGTTTTTAGAAGCTTTATTAAATTATCTAATTATTGTTATTTAACATTTCGTCTTAACTTGTGCAAGTTTAAACTGATTATGAATATTTTAAATATGTGTGTGTTACAATGTATTTTATGCGCCTCTGAGCGGAAATTTTTCCGGATATACGGCGCTTTACAAATAAAAGTTATTATTATTATTATTATTATTATTATCTGCACAGCGGAAATTTCAATTTACGAGCGGCAGCGTGAAATACTTACGTTTTATATATCGACAGTTTATTTACGATGCAAAAACACATTAAATTTTGTCGTACATTCTTCTATTTATATATACATGTTTAGCGCAATTTGTTTGCACTTGTTCAGTCGCTAACATTGCGATCTCCAAATAGGTGAATGTCACAACGACCGAGTCGACCCAACAGTGGACACTTGTCAAAGGTAGGCATCTGTCAGGACCACGCAAGAAGCGCACGTAGCTTCTAATGAGATTGATGCAATTAAGTATTTAATTGTTATCATGCATTTAACTTTGATCATAATATGAACTAAACATTACATGTAAAGGTAATTTCAGCAATGCCAAGAAAAAATAATAACTAATTATTCGACGGTCAAAGGTTAGATCAAAACGGCTGGCCAGACTGTTTACTGCGCTGCGCGTGCACGTTCTGAGCAAATTACCACGTTCGACACGGGACTAGCTCCTGCCCTTGACTCTAGTCTAGTAAACAGCATCGACTCCCCAGAAACTTCCTCCTGCCCTTGTCTCTAGTCTAGTAAACAGCAGCGACTCCCCAGACACTTCCTCCTGCCCCTGACTCTAGTCTAGTAAACAGCAGCGACTCCCCAGATACTTCCTCCTGCCCTTGTATCTAGTCTAGTAAACAGCATCGACTCCCCAGAAACTTCCTCCTGCCCTTGACTCTAGTCTAGTAAACAGCATCGACTCCCCAGACACTTCCTCCTGCCCCTGACTCTAGTCTAGTAAACAGCATCGACTCCCCAGAAACTTCCTCCTGCCCTTGTCTCTAGTCTAGTAAACAGCACCGACTCCCCAGACACTTCCTCCTGCCCTTGTCTCTAGTCTAGTAAACAGCATCGACTCCCCAGACACTTCCTCCTGCCCTTGTCTCTAGTCTAGTAAACAGCATCGACTCCCCAGACACTTCCTCCTGCCCTTGTCTCTAGTCTAGTAAACAGCATCGACTCCCCAGACACTTCCTCCTGCCCTTGTCTCTAGTCTAGTAAACAGCATCGACTCCCCAGACACTTCCTCCTGCCCTTGTCTCTAGTCTAGTAAACAGCATCGACTCCCCATACACTTCCTCCTGCCCTTGTCTCTAGTCTAGTAAACAGCATCGACTCCCCAGACACTTCCTCCTGCCCTTATCTCTAGTCTAGTAAACAGCATCGACTCCCCAGACACTTC
>CBDHHR010000942.1:27500-33359 GCA_965263245.1 Metamycoplasmataceae bacterium
TGCTGTACGTTTTGGTTTCGATAAACACATATATCTGACAAGTTGTCTAAATGTACAGAATCATATCACATGTACACGTTTGGCCCAAACAGGTTGTACTGCGCGAAAACTGGCACTCTTCATTATTAGTCAAGATCGCCAAACACAAGTACTTGCCGCTATTGCCATGGCATGGTAGTTTTAACACAGGTAAGTTGTAACAGGATTATTGCAGACAAAACTGCTAATGCAATTTATTCTGCAATACGAGAGCATGCTCATCAATAGATTTCAGTATGTCGTATGTAATATCACGTGAATCCGTCGGCACGCCATAAAGTTACGCCATTTTAAAAGAAAAGAGGTACTACCGTACCGGGGTAACTTGTAACACTTTAGGACACCTCATATAACTCATTATGTCACAAATATGTAATAAGCCAGGCATTTAATTATGCATCAGTTATCTTCGGGAGATATGTTAAGAGACCTACCCACAATCCTGAAATGTGTTGTTTTTGCTACAACTAGCCCCGGTCTCCATAATGTAGTTGTTTGCGTGTGCACAAGGGTGCGTGGGTGCGCGCGTGCCTACGTACTACCAGCATACAATTGCATTAACATACCGTGACGTTGATATATACGAGTCGATGAGGTTTTGATTACAATTAGCATTGTCGACGGCTTTTGATGTGACATCGACATGCGACTTTTTAATCTGTCTGCTTTTGTATAAAATCGAGCACCTCGGGTCACGCGTAGGACAATTACAATGTGCAGCAAACATCGCGTCGATGCCCTATGTCTGGGAAATACGCGTGCACATAAATCATGGCTATAGCCAGAAACGAATACTAAAACACTAAAGTTGACATAATAAAGTATCCTTTAATTAATAGTTCTATATAAAACTCGCTTCATTCGTAATCCACGTAGAAGAAAACATTCCATTTACAAAGTGTTACTTTATGCACTGATTAGTACTAAGATTGTAATTGTTGAACAGACACAACATAGTAGTATTGACCTCAACAAACCCCATATAGGGGTTTACCTAGATAAAGATAAGATAAAGATACGATAAATTTATTATGTGGCAACTTTACAGTTGGATTGTATATGTACATTCATACTAAAATCAACAATTCCATACTATATCATATTAATGTACAATGTTAGCAGATCCCGTTAAAAAATAAAATCGTTATTGGAAACCTACGTAATAAATTTATAACATATACATTAAAATATAATTTACATAAACATTGTCATAAAAAAGTTAATTCTAATTAAATTGTCTGTTAAAATACATGTACATTACTAGCCTATCTGAAAATGCTCTAAACACCACGGAATTAAGGAATTTTTGTAGCGATTAGTGTTTGCCCTTGGGATAGGTAACTTGTTACACAACCTCAAGGCATATGGCACATTTCGACCATTTGGTACTAACGCATTCAGTTTGTGATTCCTACTCTTCATTTTAACGAAATACACTCTACACATCTTGATAATTTCCGTTCGTACCCATTTTGGGCGTGGACTACGCTCTTTGGACATATCAACGCAGAAGTAATCGTCGTCATTACTCCTGCATTGCGTCTGTAGAAACCACATTCATGTGTGATTTCGCAACAGTGGTCGAGATGCGTGTTTGACCTTCATCATACATATTCGATAGTCATCATGTGATTTGTTTTGGTTTGACAGTTGCTCATCACGTGATGCGTGGTCTGAGGCTGGTCTCCGGTCTCGGCGCTACCAACGACGTCCTGCAGCGCGCGGTCCGTATGAACGACTCGTATGAATGATTACGCGACTGCGGAAGCCGAACCAATAACGTCATGATGAAGGTGTTCCGGCCGGCGACGCGCCTATATTGCACCACCTTCCGGAGGTTTACGAGGATGAATGCAACAGTCGACTGCGGCGGAAGCAACTACCATCTACCAACTACATAATTATCTAGGAACATCGTGTAGGTCATTTGGAATTCGCTACCCCTGTGGCGTAATAACTTATGGGAAATGGGACACACTGTGCAAATGTGAACAACAGTACGATTAGATCACTTTAAATAATTTAGCAGTTCGACAGCAAAGAAGAAATATGTTTGTTTATATAACAATCGACGGCAGCACAATGCGTTAGGGTGCTATTTGTTAAATGCATTATTAATACGGCGAAATGCAGCCATTGTTGACAGGAAACGTCATTTAGAAGTTTCGAACTAACAGCGAATAAGCTATTTCGCGGATACGTGATGGTTGTGCAAATACTTAAAGGTTCGTAACTTATTAAAACTATCCACCAGAGACGTGACGAGTCACTTCACTGATTCTCACGCAGCTGTGTTAATTGGATGACGTCACTACCCACCCGCCCACACACGCAGGACATTCTTGGCGCGTGCAGTAAAGACGGTTTATTGCTGTTATAGTTTCTTACCATTACAGATAGGTTTTAATTTTCAATTTCAGTGACAGTATCTCGTAACGTGTGTGTGTGTGTGTGTGTGTGTGTGTGTGTGTGTGTGTGTGTGTGTGTGTGTGTGTGTGTGTGTGTGTGTGTGTGTGTGTGTGTGTGTGTGTGTGTGTGTGTGTGTGTGTGTGTGTGTGTGTGTGTGTGTGTGTGTGTGTGTGTGTGTGTGTGTGTGTGTGTGTGTGTGTGTGTGTGTGTGTGTGTGTGTGTGTGTGTGTGTGTGTGTGTGTGTGTGTGTGTGTGTGTGTGTGTGTGTGTGTGTGTGTGTGTGTGTGTGTGTGTGTGTGTGTGTGTGTGTGTGTGTGTGTGTGTGTGTGTGTGTGTGTGTGTGTGTGTGTGTGTGTGTGTGTGTGTGTGTGTGTGTGTGTGTGTGTGTGTGTGTGTGTGTGTGTGTGTGTGTGTGTGTGTGTGTGTGTGTGTGTGTGTGTGTGTGTGTGTGTGTGTGTGTGTGTGTGTGTGTGTGTGTGTGTGTGTGTGTGTGTGTGTGTGTGTGTGTGTGTGTGTGTGTGTGTGTGTGTGTGTGTGTGTGTGTGTGTGTGTGTGTGTGTGTGTGTGTGTGTGTGTGTGTGTGTGTGTGTGTGTGTGTGTGTGTGTGTGTGTGTGTGTGTGTGTGTGTGTGTGTGTGTGTGTGTGTGTGTGTGTGTGTGTGTGTGTGTGTGTGTGTGTGTGTGTGTGTGTGTGTGTGTGTGTGTGTGTGTGTGTGTGTGTGTGTGTGTGTGTGTGTGTGTGTGTGTGTGTGTGTGTGTGTGTGTGTGTGTGTGTGTGTGTGTGTGTGTGTGTGTGTGTGTGTGTGTGTGTGTGTGTGTGTGTGTGTGTGTGTGTGTGTGTGTGTGTGTGTGTGTGTGTGTGTGTGTGTGTGTGTGTGTGTGTGTGTGTGTGTGTGTGTGTGTGTGTGTGTGTGTGTGTGTGTGTGTGTGTGTGTGTGTGTGTGTGCGTGCGTGCGTGCGTGCGTGCGCGCGCGCGCGCGCGCGCGCGCGGTGTGAAGACATGGCATCTTTGGCTGGTAGTTGGTGTCTAGCTGAACCGAGGATTAAGTATTTGTTGTCACAAAGACCAGTGCACCAGTGGGTATTACGGAATAGACAACAATAAAATAGGTGAAGTCTTGTGCCGAGGCTACAGCTTGCGGCGACCACTCGCCAAACATTGCACAACGTGAGGTGTCAACGGTCAGTGGTCCCGCTGCCATGAGGAAACCTTCTCGAGATAAACCAGCAAATCTGCATCAGCAAAGCTGACGTCGAGTGGATGGCTTGGACGTCATGACACACAGGCCGCGTTCCAATTTTACGAAACATGGTCTTTGGTATCAATGGCATCTGTTTGTGCCAAACCAACTCTGCAATAACACATCCTACTAGGAGGAGACTATACACAGACACTGGATTGAAAAGATGTCTTTGCAATTGACAGTCAACAGCAGAACACAACAATAATATTTGCCACATATAACAATCTTCATCTACTTTGTGACTCCACTGAGTGCACGGTGATGACACATTTAAGACAACGACAGAGCTGGTCTACCATCTGTACGCCTCCCACGTCAGTCTGAAGATGTGGCTAGATGATGTCTCAAAGATCCCCATGGACACGTACAATATGTGAAGTGACAGTAATAAACGAACGTAGTATGGATCAGCGGCTGGCTGCGGTCACGAAGGAGAGTGCACCCGGAGACGGGTCAACGCTAAGCTGTCTGTGTGCAGCTGGGGCCCCTTTCATGGAGCCAACTTACGACGTCGTAGCGGTCGATAAGTCGTCGAAAGCCTAAAACGTCGTAACGTTACCCTAGTTGCGCTTCACAAGTCTGCTTCATAGCTTACTCCATGTTTTTAGTAGTCGTAATTTTACGCTAGTTGACCTATTTACGGTATGGTCCCCAAGATCGTTGATGCTCCCGACACGCTCACTCTCAACATCATTATTTTTAATGTTTATACTTGATATCCTTTGCATTCACTTTTGCTCGCTATTTGCTATACGAACGGCAAAGGCAGCAACTAAAGAGAAAAAGTCCAGAGACACCACAAATACAGGGATTCTCCACCGCGAATTAATTAGGTCATTTCTACGTCGATTTAGCTACGAGCATGCTAAATTGGTCTCATGAAACCAGCCATAAACTACATGGACTAGTCGCTGTTAGCTGCGACCAGTAGACCGTAAATTTACGCCGATTTGTGAAATCGGCCCCTATAGTTGTCTTACAGACGCTGTTATATTTACCATTTCAAATAGCCAATGCTCATATTCATGACTTCCGGCTGACATTTGAAAGTCGTCGTACAATAATAGAATAGGATATATTATTTAAAGCAGAATTTTCAGTGCAGTCTGCAATACTCGACGCTCCCCTTGCTGCCTGCCCAGGAGTGTAATTAAATGAATGGCTGTAACAGGACTAGTTTGACTGCAAAACGTGACACGTTACGTAGCTATAACGGGGAAGCATGTAACAATAAAGGGGAACAATGTAGGTATAACGGGACATTGTTATGTCAGGCCTAAAACATTGCACACAGCTGTACTGCGATTGTTGCAAAGCGAACGGGAATGAGAACGCAAATGACACTTCACATCGTTAGAATCATCATCATAACTGCAATCTTAATTACGAATTATGATCACAACGATGATTCCGATGATAATGACGATGTCGTTGTTATTCTTAGTGAGAAAAACGTATGAATGCATAAACTTGCGTTTCAATTTAGCTGTAAAGAACTATAAAGTCTGATACAATAACCGCCACTTGTAGTGCATCTAAGTCAACGCGTCAGTACATACATCTAGCGTCCGTATGTCTCACCCGACACATCAGAGAATAATAGACGTGCGTTGAATTAACACATCTGTGACTGATCATCGTGGAATCGAATGCACCAAGGGTCCTTGCTTGGGACGGGGGCGTGGACTTGTGTATGCAACTGGTAATATAATTCATAGAGGTTTTACCGCGGCTTTACCCCCGGGACCAAGGCTTTCGTGCGGGCACGTATTATCAACGAAAAATGAATGCAGTGATTTCGAATTTTAGAGCATGGCCTTTTAAGGTACACAGACGCGCGCGCACACGCACACAGGCACATATACACATAAACACTCGCACGCATGTACACACGCACGCACGCGCGCGCGCACAACACACACAAACACATACACACACACACACACACACACACACACACACACACACACACACACACACACACACACACACACACACACACATACACGCACATGCTCGCTCACGCTCGCACACGCACACACACACAACACACACACACACACACACATACATACACATACACACACATACACACATACACACATACACACACACATACACACACATACACACAGGCACAAGCTCGCTCACGCTCGCACACGCACGCA
>CBDHHR010000943.1:5000-10000 GCA_965263245.1 Metamycoplasmataceae bacterium
TACCAAAATCGTTACGATCGGACGACCCATTATTGTCGTAGCAACTGTTAAATTGAGTGTTCTGGAGCGTGAATTGTACAGCTTCTCTTGTTTGTTGATCTGTAGTAATCCTACACCGATAGCGCAGCGAAGCAAGATGCCCGTCGGTTGCACGTGACTGGTAAACACTTCACTCGATTTAAATGTGTTGCACCATTATAATGTTATCAGTATAATGGTGTCTGTTTCTGGAATGTCTATACGACTAATTACGTTTGTTCTATATCCAGCAACGAGTAATGTAGTTGGTCCCTTACGTTGATTGAACAGTTCTGCATTGAAATGGACAAGTGAAATTAACGACGGACGCATATCTCGATATCTATTTCCGGTGTCATCAACGTGTGTAGAGTTGTTGGTATTTTACTAGGCGACATCATCAAAAGGATATACAATAAATTAATACAATAAAAGCTGATGTGAAGAATTATGAAAAATGTAAGTTTGGGGTATCAATATGTGTGAAATCAATCTATGTTTAGTTATGCCTCTTTGATAATGCAATCCGTTTCTCGTTTTTCTAATGGTTCACACACGTTTGGGATTCATACATGTCTATAATTTCTTTATAGTTTTCAAATAGCAACAGTGCTATTTCGCCTCGTCAGATCGCCGGCCAGTGAAACGTATACTTAACCTTTTCCGTCACCACAAAGTTAATTAGATTGCTGCTTGATGCGCTGCGTTTTGTAAATAATTTATCAGGTGTCGCTCATAACAATAGCTACGCGATGTGAGTAAAAGGGCTCACATATTAGCAAGGTGGATGCATCAAGGACAACGTCAAACAGAACCCGCTGAAACTTGATTAAATTATAGGACCACTGGAATTAAATACGTCGTCGAACGTGTTCACGTGTTGCTGCCTGTAACACCCGCCATACAACCGGCTCACCGAACCGTCCCGTCCCGTCCCGTCCCGTCCCGTCCCGTCCCGTCCCGTCCCGTCCCGTCCCGTCCCGTCCCGTCCCGTCCCGTCCCGTCCCGTCCCGTCCCGTCCCGTCCCGTCCCGTCCCGTCCCGTCCCGTCCCGTCCCGTCCCGTCCCGTCCCGTCCCGTCCCGTCCCGTCCCGTCCCGTCCCGTCCCGTCCCGTCCCGTCCCGTCCCGTCCCGTCCCGTCCCGTCCCGTCCCGTCCCGTCCCGTCCCGTCCCGTCCCGTCCCGTCCCGTCCCGTCCCGTCCCGTCCCGTCCCGTCCCGTCCCGTCCCGTCCGTGTTTTATGACTGGCAGAACGGCAATATTTGGTTATTACAATATTACATTTAGACATAAACAAGTTTTTGGATGATAATGTTATTGGCATAAATAATGCAATAGTTATTTTGGCGAAAAACATGACAACTGAATTTACAAATATTTACCTTGACATAATAAAAAGAAATATGTATAGTTTCGCAATTCTCACACAACCACGCACATATGTCTATACATATACACCTACGTATTGGAAATATACTCAGTATAAACATAAACATAAATAAATAAACCTTTCAATTACATTTGTTACAATGGGGCTTCCTTAATAATGTTGATAATAGGCACTCCCAAAATCCAGTGTTCCCGGATAATTTCTTACAACTGCAGTCTTCGTGAATATAGTTGCACAACACAACTGTCTTCTGTTCTTCCGTCTTCACTTAGTGAAATTCATTCACCACCACCTGCCTTTCACAACAGTGTCAAATCCGATTAGGCAGTGGGCGCATGGTTAATAACAAGCTCAACTTAATTTCCGTTATCAACGCGTTTTCACTTATTTTCATCAGCTGGGATTAATGAGAAGCGAGACTTGGGTTTTGACGGGCATTAGATCAGTACTGCAACGTTGACGTCGGTTGCAATCATCGTTCGGGTTCTCAGTTTACTAATGTTTTACTCTACGTGTACATCCACCTGCCGCGGACGACGAGAGTTAGGATAGTTAAAGTAACCCGAGTATAATTAATAACTGACGATCTATGAACATGTCAGGCATTGCTGTCCAGAGGGAGGCGGCTAAGGATGTCGGGAAGGTCAAATAAATGTTGAATAGATGACTTTTTGGGAGCGTCACGAAGAGAGAGAGAGAGAGAGAGAGAGAGAGAGAGAGAGAGAGAGAGAGAGAGAGAGAGAGAGAGACAGAGACAGAGACAGAGACAGAGACAGAGACAGAGACAGAGACAGAGACAGAGACAGAGACAGAGACAGAGACAGAGACAGAGACAGAGACAGAGACAGAGACAGAGACAGAGACAGAGACAGAGACAGAGACAGAGACAGAGACAGAGACAGAGACAGAGACAGAGACAGATACAGATACAGAGACAGAGACAGAGACAGAGACAGAGACAGAGACAGAGACAGAGACAGAGACAGAGACAGAGACAGAGACAGAGACAGAGACAGAGACAGAGACAGAGACAGAGACAGAGACAGAGACAGAGACAGAGACAGAGACAGAGACAGAGACAGAGACAGAGACAGAGACAGAGACAGAGACAGAGACAGAGACAGAGACAGAGACAGAGACAGAGACAGAGACAGAGACAGAGACAGAGACAGAGACAGAGAGCGAAAGCAAGCGATACAAAGAGAAAGATACATACACACAAGAGAGAGATATAGAGTGGGGGGAGAGAGAGAGACAGACAGGCAGACAGACAGACAGACAGACAGACAGACAGACAGACATACAGACAGACAGAAAGAGGGGAAGGATATATATATATATATATATATATATATATATATATATATATATATATATATATATATATATATATATATAGATAAATATATAGATAGATAGATAGATGGAGAGATAGATAGATAGATAGATAGATAGATATAGATAGATAGATAGAGAGACAGAGAGACAGAGAGACAGAGAGAGAGACAGACAGACAGACAGACAGACAGACAGACAGACAGACAGACAGACAGACAGACAGAGAGAGGGGAGTGGGGAGAGACATAGACAGACAGGCAGATGGGGAGGGAGAGAGAGAGAAAGGGAGATAGTGTATGCGTGTATGCTTGCATGCGTGAATGCGTGCGTATGTGCGTGTGTTGTTGTGTCAAGAACTAGGATTGCCAACATGTGTCTCTATGATCTAGTGGTGCAGCCGAATATAGTAGCCGGAAGTAACGACCTCAATGGTGCCATGATGAACATATGATAATCTATGTGAACCCTAATCACAATTTCATTATTTTAGTATAATAATATAAGTATATACAGTCTAAATCATGGGAATGAAGATGCACAATATACAATGGGTGGTACTGTACTAAATACTACCTTAAAGGAAAAGGACTTAGGGTTAACTATTAGTGCTGACATGAATGTATCAGATCAGTGTGGAATTGCAGCAGCGAAGGGAAACCAAATTCTTGGATTAATTAGGCGAAATATAGTGTACAAAGAAAAAGAACTAATAATACCGCTGTATAAAACAATAGTTAGGCCTCACTTAGAATATTGTATACAAGCATGGAGGCCATATCGCAAGAAGGATATTGATATGCTAGAAAGAGTACAAAGGAGAGCAACCAAAATGATACCAAAACTCAGGAATATTAGTTATGAAATGCGTCTAAAAGAATGTGGTTTAACAACACTAGAAACCAGAAGATTGAGAGGAGATCAGATTGAGGTGTTTAAAATATTGAATGGATATGAAAATATTGACAAAAATATTTGTTTCACAGTCAAGGAAGAGAGAAGGACTAGAGGACATGGAGTTGCATTAGCAAAGAAGCAGTGTAGACTAGATATTAGAAAATTTTCATTTTCACAAAGAACAGTAAACGAATGGAACAGATTATCAGCTGATTGTGTATGTGGTAATAGTGTTAATATATTAAAAAATAAAATCGACGTATACCTAGGACGGGCGGGGTATACTTAGATAGATAGGTTGGACTCTCGATAAGCCAAATTGCTTCCTAGTCCACCTGCCATCTAGAATTGAATCTCTAGGTGGCAATCTTGTTAAATCTTGTTAAAATCTTATATAATCATAGGTTTTAATTTCAAGAGGTTCAAGATCATCGTAGTTATGCATATATTAAGATAGATGTGTGTTCAAAGTTTTCATTTAATATATGTTGTTGTATTGGGCATAGTATTTCAAAATGAGTTCTTTGAATACCCAAAGAGACTGCCACTCAGGTTCGAAAAGCATACAAACGGCCAAACGTTCAGCAGGTGCCTTGACTCGCTGAATGAATTTGCATCGACAGCAACTCGAAATATCTTGCGACTCGAACATGAGTCTCGAGTGAGCTCAGTGTCGCATGAGTTATCACACCATGTCTGCGAAGCACGTCATAAGAACCACCGGGACTATCTAATGAACGCAAACGAAGACGCACAGAAGACTGGCCGATGCGTATCACAGCCCGTACAAGAAAACACTTGGACCCACGACACCTACGTGGACATTGTGACCCCGGGCACAGCAATCTTCTTGGAACAAAACTTTTCTATGCAATCTTACTCGCAAAAATCCAGCACACATACTCATTATTTTATTGTGTAGAAATAAATATAATATTAAAATGCTTACATTTTTATAAATTGATTGCTATTAAGACATTTGTCAATTGAATTAAGCCATTTTGGAAAATTATTAACTAAACTGAATCATACTATTCTTTCAGGTAAAATAATTATTGCGTACCTACACGCACCACAGACGCCGCATATACACGCCCGCGCATACACGCGAACACACACACACGTACACACACAAACACACACTCACACTTTCATACACACACACACACACACACACGCGGGCGCACACACACACACACACACACACACACACACACACACACACACACACACACACACACACACACACACACACACACACACACACACACACACACACACACACACACACACACACACACACACACACACACACACACACACACACATACAGATCGAGAAATAAATTCGGAGGAGAATTCA
>CBDHHR010000943.1:17500-22500 GCA_965263245.1 Metamycoplasmataceae bacterium
TGCGTGTGCGTGTGCGTGTGCGTGTGCGTGTGCGTGTGCGTGTGCGTGCGTGCGTGCGTGCGTGCGTGCGTGTGTGTGTAAGAGGAATTGACATGCAAATAACACGATGACAAACGATTTCAATAAATGTTAATTTGAATTTCTTTCTGCATCGATATGTACCACAATGAACACGTTTAATATAAAAAGTAATTTATTCACGGTTTCTGATAAATCACAATTAGATTGGTTCAGTTTCGGCAATAAACCACTTCTTACTTAGCAACGACAAACGACGCGCACACAACTGAAGATATCGTCGATGGTTGCCAAGTCGTGTAAACCGTCATTGTTAAGTATTTTCAACGATCACATGCATAATCAATTCACCAATTAAGTGCCGAGATGTTCTCTCCCGGGCCTCTTAATTGTACTACCGATTACGGTGAACGATCACTCATTGACGGCAATGGGGCTACCGACAGTTGAGGCTGAAAGGTCTCGCCTGAGGCCCAGCAGACGTCGTGTTCCCTGTGGATTAGAACTGTGCCTTCTGTGGTTCGCAAAAGTCGCCCTCCCCTCGCTGTACCGCCGTAGCGCCGTAATCGCCAGCCCGTCGTCGTTGCCGTTATTAATTAAATCTACAGCTTCAGACAAATCGTTTCGCGGGATTCCTGCAGCCCTTCGCAAGAAAGACAGAACAGGCGCTTGAGGAAGGAGAGGTTCCCGGACAGAACGTCGTGATTCCGCACGGGACTGGATAGTACACCTTTACTTTCTGGTTCATTTTCGTTGATATAACGTAATAGATGTGTTCGCCTCAGCGAATTCTGACACAATGAACACAATTAAAGCGCGTCTTAATATATATTTTCAAACTTACTTATAATACGATCAATGCGCTCCCTTTTATTAATATATGCAATATATATATATATATATATATATATATATATATATATATATATATATATATATATATATATATATATATATATATATATATATATATATATATATATATATATAATACTGTCTATGCACTGAGAACAATAATAACCATAATAATAAATTGTATTATGGTTATTATTTTATTCAGTGCATAGATTGATTAAACAGTGTAAAGTGTAAAGCGTTTAGAGTATTCCTGAGGCTTCGATACTACACTATATATAGAACGGCACAATTTTCTTTGCGGGTTCATTTTCGTCAAATCCCTGTCCGACGCTACCTCCTGAAGCAATTGCTGGTCCTAGCCGTTAACTGGTTACGGTTTGGCGTTGTAACCCATATTTGTATCGTTACTCCGGTGCAAAGTGATATAAAATGAACTACACGGAAACAGTAATGACGAGTACGTCCTTTCACCATAATTGCAAATTCGAAAGTATCTCCGCGGAGAATGGGTCTTATGTGCAATCAATTTGCGTAACACGGCAACGCTGAACTAAGAGAAACAAAACATTACTATCGCCGAATTTCGAAACGGCGATATAATGCAGAAACAATAAGGACGGTGGAACTCTCATTATTACTACGGAACACATTGAGACAGTTTCAGTAGCACCCTTATGGGCTCTTGAGCCCGATTTTGCTATATAAAAATCGACATTTTGCTACTTAATAACAATGCTATGAAAACTGGCAACACTATAGGGCGCGCCACCGGGACACTTCCTCTAGTGTCACGGAAATAGTATCCAATAGGAGTTTGCGTAATGGTGGATGAGCTTATTATCTTACTAAGCTGGTTCTCATTTATTCTTACCTTGCTCGCACTCGTACATCATTTGACGTGTCCAGAAACTGTTGCCACAACTACCCAGCTACACAACTACACAACTACGCAACTACGCAACAACGCAACTACGCAACTACGCAACAACGCAACTACGCAACTACGCAACTACGCAACTACGCAACTACGCAACTACGCAACTACGCAACTACGCAACTACGCAACTACGCAACAACGCAACTACGCAACTACGCAACAACGCAACTACGCAACTACGCAACTACGCAACTACGCAACTACGCAACAACGCAACTACGCAACTACGCAACAACGCAACTACGCAACTACGCAACTACGCAACTACGCAACTACGCAACTACGCAACTACGCAACTACGCAACTACGCAACTACGCAACTACGCAACTACGCAACTACGCAACTACGCAACAACGCAACTACGCAACTACGCAACAACGCAACTACGCAACTACGCAACTACGCAACTACGCAACTACGCAACTACGCAACTACGCAACAACGCAACTACGCAACTACGCAACTACGCAACTACGCAACTACGCAACTACGCAACTACGCAACTACGCAACTACGCAACTACGCAACTACGCAACTACGCAACTACGCAACTACGCAACTACGCAACTACGCAACAACGCAACTACGCAACTACGCAACTACGCAACTACGCAACTACGCAACAACGCAACTACGCAACAACGCAACTACGCAACTACGCAACTACGCAACTACGCAACTACGCAACAACGCAACTACGCAACTACGCAACTACGCAACTACGCAACTACGCAACTACGCAACTACGCAACTACGCAACTACGCAACTACGCAACTACGCAACTACGCAACTACGCAACAACGCAACTACGCAACTACGCAACTACGCAACTACGCAACTACGCAACAACGCAACTACGCAACAACGCAACTACGCAACTACGCAACTACGCAACTACGCAACTACGCAACAACGCAACTACGCAACAACGCAACTACGCAACTACGCAACTACACAACTACACAAATACACAAATACACAAATACACAAATACACAAATACACAAATACACAAATACACAAATACACAAATACACAAATACACAAATACACAAATACACAAATACACAAATACACAAATACACAAATACACAAATACACAAATACACAAATACACAAATACACAAATACACAAATACACAAATACACAAATACACAAATACACAAATACACAAATACACAAATACACAAATACACAAATACACAAATACACAAATACACAAATACACAAATACACAAATACACAAATACACAAATACACAAATACACAAATACACAAATACACAAATACACAAATACACAAATACACAAATACACAAATACACAAATACACAAATACACAAATACACAAATACACAAATACACAAATACACAAATACACAAATACACAAATACACAAATACACAAATACACAAATACACAAATACACAAATACACAAATACACAAATACACAAATACACAAATACACAAATACACAAATACACAAATACACAAATACACAAATACACAAATACACAAATACACAAATACACAAATACACAAATACACAAATACACAAATACACAAATACACAAATACACAAATACACAAATACACAGCCGCGAACGTTCTGTTTATTTATTCGGCGGTCTCCCTTGGTAACCGTCATACCACTATCCGCACATTATTATTATTGTCATTACTACTACTACTACTACTACTACTACTACTACTACTACTACTACTACTACTACTACTACTACTACTACTACTACTACTACTACTACTACTACTACTACTACTACTAATAATAATAATAATAATAATAATAATAATACTACTACTACTACTACTACTACTACTACTACTACTACTACTACTACTACTACTACTACTACTACTAGTACTAGTAGTAGTAGTAGTTGTAGTAGTAGTAGTAGTAGGTGTTGTTATTGTAGTAATAGTAGTATGATTATGATTATGCGTGGCCTCGTCAACGTACACTGGTTAGGTACTGTACGAGGGAAAGACATGAATCAGAACTATGTTTCCATCATACGGAAAGAATCATCCTTAGAATATGGGACCGCCGAAGGTTTAGGGTTGAAACACGATTTCAGACAAATAAATCTTAAATTTGTTATGAAATGTGGCTACAGTTTAAGGTGATTTCACAGTGACAGGTGGATTTGTTTCCAAATTGTTGGTGCAGCTGGGAGTGAGAAGGCTTTTTCGTTCATGTATTGTGGCAAACATATTACAAAATACATCGATTTAACAGCAGGCAGCGTTGCTAAGATATCAATCACTCTTCACAACATTATCGAAAGCTGAATGCTATTTTTGTGGACATGGATTTAGATAAAGCCATATGGGAGCTCATGCGCGTCATTGTATGAGGCTAATTAATAACAGAACTGTGTAGAAGTCACGTTTTTCTGTTATAGCTTCAGTGCATCTCCATTACCGAGCAGTCTTCTCCGTGCGTCTTGTGAGTGCATCTACTCATGCGCCAGTAATACAAAATGGCGACCAGTGAACAGTTCGACTTTACGGTATCCACACAAAACAGCCGTGATATATGGAAAGGCTTTTTAATGATAATAACACGAATGATTAAACGTTCATCCAATGCCGATGCCAGTTGTTATTAATATATTGCGGAAATTACATTTTTTGGAAACAATTTGATGTCGTCGGTCTTGACGCAGCTATACATTACAGGCCTACAGTCGTGTAACTACAAATTGGCAGACGAATAATTCACGTGTTTTGTACTCAGAGAAGCCGCCATGAAACATATATGAACCTACGTCTCCCTGCTTAGGCGCACATCACACAAACGTGTCTTGTGTTACTGTTTATTAGAACAACTGATTTCCTTAGCCCATGTTTCCTTCTCGTCCAGGGATTGCCACTGCATGTGGTTAATACGTACATTTGTGGTCCCGTTGGATGTGTGTCATATAAGATCATCAATCAGTTAACCACTTATATACGGTCGCCCGGAGTTCAGAAGCATTACTGTTAACATCATCGGAAGTAATTAGGCTGCCCGACGGAGATCGCCGATACTTACTTAGCTGCCAATTTTCCATCTGCGAAGACGTAGCAATTTCTTGCCGTGCTGCCAAT
Organism: Metamycoplasmataceae bacterium; assembly: GCA_965263245.1. GTDB lineage: Bacteria > Bacillota_I > Bacilli_A > Mycoplasmatales > Metamycoplasmataceae > DT-68. Next base: position 22,430 of record CBDHHR010000943.1, read on the forward strand.
ATGGTTTATGTGTGCACAGGGTATAAGTAGTTAGTAATTGCGGTGGCATAAATTGGTTACTACCGCACACA
>CBDHHR010000944.1:2500-7500 GCA_965263245.1 Metamycoplasmataceae bacterium
GCTCCTTACATCACAAGAGGATAAACACTTATTCTTAAGAGTACTAGTTATTTTACTCACTATGCTTTGTGGCTTAAAGAGTCCGTTCCTGGTATGACGTATCTTGAATTGCGCCTTATTGCAGACGTCGGTGGAGAAGAAACATTCACATCACCGAGCCCGAGTGTCAGCCATGTGTGCGTAGTGGTGCCAGCGAGAATCCGCTACCTCTGGAAGAAGTATTTCTCTACGAAAAACGAAAACGTTTATTTGGGTGACACCTTTGGTGTTGCATGTGGTGGACATGTGGCGGACGAACGAACAGCAGAGGAGAGGAACGACGTTGAGGATATGGGGACTGGCACAGGGATCGTCGCGGACGATGCCCGGGATGTGGGTGACGTGAGAGATTTGGGGGACGTGGATGAGCCCATCTCTGGAGATCAACCCACACACCACAAAGAGAACACAAACGTCGCCGACGACACTGACAACAACGCACACGCTGACTTATTAAGTACAGGTGATGAAATTGTAGCATCTTAGTGTGTCATTAAAATCTTTATCTTTTATTTATTTATTAGTTTATTTATCTATCGATGTATCTATTTATTTATATGTTTATTTATTATTTACTTACTAATTTATTTCCTGTCGCCTATTTGTAAGGTTGACACCAAACAGTTCCGCGTGTGCCTTGTCTTGGGCCTTATACTAGAGGGTTTGAGAATAGTTTTACATTTATCCATGTCTTCTATATTTATGATCGAATAACATAAATTCTACAGCATCATGGTGGTAACGGGTAAGACTGAAATACTGGAGAAATACTAGTGAATCTAATCACTTCTGTAACTGCGTAATGTTTGTCCAAGTACTCTTAATATTGTGTCACTTAATGGCCAATGGTTCTGGGAGATAGAAACAAAATATGAGCGTATTTTGCTGTGCTCTTGAATAAATATTGTTAACAAATATTGATGTTGATTTTAAGACTGTCATATGTGCATAGCTGACATTCCACTAGTTACGGTCACATTTTCGTTTATGGCGGACGGCAGGAATAAACGTTCCTATTGCCAAGCGACGATTGAAACTGCATGCGTGACAAATACTAAATGTACGAGATGGGCCGGGCAGTGACGAACGAGACGAAAAGACGCGTTAACATAGTTACTAGGACTGAGCGAGTTGAGATGGACTAATTCTGGCATGGTGGCGCTATCCTCAGAATAAACTAGTTGTTCTATGTTTACCTGACTGGTGGACAGCATTTACGGTATGTTACTTCCAACTAGGATCTACTGTCTACGAAAGATCTGATAGGCCATCACAACAATGCTGTGTTCTAAATGTGTAAGGACAATCATCACGCAATGCTGTGTACTAAGAGAACAAGCAGATAATGGGAATAAGAGAGCACTATGTATCCATCTCGCCTCCACAACATGACTTCCTGACAATTTCACGGAGACGTGAATGCGAGCAGCGCCCATTGTCTGCTCTTATGTGAACTGCAGCTAAAATTAACACACCTCCAAAATTGTACCCGACTACAGACAGTGGTTAACGTTTATGAAGGAATGATCTTCGTGCATCTGTTGTAGCGTGATTGAATACTTCCCAGAGAAGTTGAAATGGTGTTCGATTGAAGAGATTTACAAATAAATAAAGTGCTAAGTGTTTCCTCCTAAATATTGAATACTGGTTTATATCAAACTGGGTTATATAAACCATAAAACTTACCTCTTCCTTCTGTCTTTATTTTTGTAAGTAGCCGTGATTGCAACCCTAATCCTGTTAACAGAAAGATGGGATAGTTTGTCTATACGTAGATTTATACGAATGCGTACACATGTACACAGGTACATACACATACCTACGCACCCATACACGAAGCGCTCACTACGTAATACGGGACAAAACTGAATGAGAAAGTAAACAACACTGACGTGGACTGTAAGTAGGTGGCGTCGACCACGTTGTAGTTGCAAGAATGTTATATAAACAGCCATGGAGACGATGTGGTTGATATCGCTGGTACTAGTTGTCGGCGCTTCGGCCGGATCCGAGAATGCCAGATGGACGCAGTTCTTTATGTGCGTGACGTCAGACCTCGGCGCGTGGTCTCTGCTGGACAAACATGTGTTATGTGCTGCGTTCAAGTCGTTTTACCACTACGCCAATATGGAGATGTTGCAATGCAGCAACTGTGACAAGTATTTCCACTGCGTGACGAATCTGGACGTCGTCAGAACATGCGGTGACAGGGAGACAACAACACATGTCATGATCGCTTTAAGGTACACCTGAGCTGCCTTGTTTAGTAATATTTGTTTATAGATCATTCACATGCCACTCCGCGAATACCAATTAACTGTTTACATAACAATTCGTGATCAACCGTGTCGATTTTTGTTTCATAAATTATGATCGCGTTAAGATATAGCCGAGTTACCTTATTTGTAATGCCTATATTTGAGTAGCCTGTGTTGTTTTGGTGTGTGGGTGTGTGTGTGTGGGTGCGTGCGTGCGTGTGTGTGCGTGCGTGCGTGTGTGTATTTGCCCTCGCGCCCGAGAGTGTGTGTATGTACTTGTGTGCGTATGTGTGGGTGCGTGCGTGCGTGTGTGCGTGCGTGTGTGCGTGCGTGTGTGTATTTGCCTTCGTGCTAGAGAGAGTGTGTATGTACATCCACGAACACCACATGCACACACATGCACAGTATATACTTTATTGAACTCGTGTTGTAATAGATGGTGCATTGAAGAATGACCGGTGTGTGTGTGTGTGTGTGTGTGTCTGTGTGTGTGTGTGTGTGTGTGTGTGTGTGTGTGTGTGTGTGTGTGTGTGTGTGTGTGTGTGTGGGTGTGTGTGTGTGTGTGTGTGCGTGTGTGTGTGTGTGTGTGTCGGTGTGTGTGTACGGAATGACGTACACCACGAGGATTCAATCATCATAATTTATCTGATAACGTATGTAAGAATAAATCTCTAATAAACAACATATCTGATTATTCTTTCTAGCAAATGCCGCGAACTCTCCCAAACCGGAACTCGCAGTAAAGATGGCGCCGGCGATATGGCCGCCAACGAGTACGGTCGTAATGGAGGCGACTGCTACGTGAAGTACGGCTGTGCCAATCGTTGCCACTACAACCCGGCAGATGGCTCCTGTGTGCCGGCCAACTGTGATAAGTGAAACATCTTAACTTTAAAGTAAAATTATTTCTTAGTTATTCCGTTGTTTTCACCGTAAGCCAAAGCCTTCTTTGTTCACATGCCGTCTGGAGCTTAGCTTTAGGCGGCAACCTTTTTAAACCTTGTTAAATATGGGTGACAGGTACAAGCTCGTTTTTCCATTGCTTGGCACGTGACAAATGTGCACCGATATCTCTCTAATAAATTTCGAATGCATATTAAAAAAATCGCTTCTATGTTGTATAAAGAGAAGCTCTCCTGCTTAGTTGTTCACACGCAATTGTATGTGTTCTACGACAAAAGCTATCTACTTCATCATTCAACAAACACCAACACTACATGTACTGCCATCTCTACGCTGTTTATTTTCCGTGCATTTTCATACGACACTACACGCGTCGACGTTTCTAGGCTAAATGTGCAATGTTTATCGCACGAGTATATTGTATTAGCAACAGGTAAATAGTTTGCAGTGTTGTCCTGTTCTATCGAATTCAAATTTGCCATATCCGATGAAGGATGTATGTGTCACAGGTAAATCACATCGTATGTGTATCGCTTTGAGACATCAGTCAGCTCATGGTTTTACCTTTATCAAATAACATTCTGAGGTCACACCATTTAAATAGGGAATATAAGGTTACAATGAATCAATATCCTATCTAATTACTATATATATATATATATATATATATATATATATATATATATATATATATATATATATATATATATATATATATGTATATATATATATATATATATATATATATATATATATATATATATATATATATATATGTACATATATATACATATATATATATATATATATATATATATATATATATATATATATATACGTATATATATATATATATATATATGTATAAATAACTCTAAATAATAAACAGCAAAACTATGCTTGTTGAAAAGTATCACTAGATGATAGGCCAGACACCGAAGTTCTATGGAAGCGAACGAACGTTGAATTAATACATTCTCGTGTACACATACAAATATATATTCAGTGCAGGCATACTTGTATGTGTCTGTTTGTCCGACTGTCTTTCTGTCTGTCTGTCTGTCTGTCTGTCTGTCTGTCTGTCTGTCTGTCTGTCTGTCTGTCTGTCTGTCTGTCTGTCTGTCTGTCTGTCTGTCTGTCTGTCTGTCTGTCTGTCTGTCTGTCTGTCTGTCTGTCTGTCTGTCTGTCTGTCTGTCTGTCTGTCTGTCTGTCTGTCTGTCTGTCTGTCTGTCTGTCTGTCTGTCTGTCTGTCTGTCTGTCTGTCTGTCTGTCTGTCTGTCTGTCTGTCTGTCTGTCTGTCTGTCTGTCTGTCTGTCTGTCTGTCTGTCTGTCTGTCTGTCTGTCTGTCTGTATGTCTGTCTGTCTGTCTGTCTGTCTGTCTGTCTGTCTGTCTGTCTGTCTGTCTGTCTGTCTGTCTGTCTGTCTGTCTGTCTGTCTGTCTGTCTGTCTGTCTGTCTGTCTGTCTGTCTGTCTGTCTGTCTGTCTGTCTGTATGCCTGCCTGCCTGCCTGCCTGCCTGCCTGCCTGCCTGCCTGCCTGCCTGCCTGCCTGCCTGCCTGCCTGCCTGCCTGCCTGCCTGCCTGCCTGCCTGCCTGCCTGCCTGCCTGCCTGCCTGCCTGCCTGCCTGCCTGCCTGCCTGCCTGCCTGCCTGCCTGCCTGCCTGCCTGCCTGCCTGCCTGCCTGCCTGCCTGCCTGCCTGCCTGCCTGCCTGCCTGCCTGCCTGCCTGCCTGCCTGCCTGCCTGCCTGCCTGCCTGCCTGCCTGCCTGCCTGCCTGCCTGCCTGCCTGCCTGCCTGCCTGCC
>CBDHHR010000944.1:17500-19061 GCA_965263245.1 Metamycoplasmataceae bacterium
ATACGCTATTGCACTACGGTAGACAGTAAGTAGTATTGTATTCGTAAGTGGTCGTGAGGGTTTAGCAAAAGCAAAGTAATGAAATGATGACATCTCAAGACGACACAGACACACTGGTGGCATATTTATGTCAATACCACGCATACATTAACTCAATACAGAAGTGCCTGGATATCATATCTAGGACAACTTCATATTTGATGTGGTAATGTAACATTACTGATTATGATTAACCTAGAAACTTCGAAGCGCGAAGGATTATATGAAAATGCACGGAAAGCAAACAATGTAGAGATGTGAGTCAACGATCGTTTGGGGCTTGGTGTATAACAAAGCAAACAGGTGTCGTTGCAGAATAAATATGACTACTTGTGAACAAGCGATTCAGTGAAACTACACGGTACCGAAGCACGATCCACTCAGTTTAATATGTATTTAAAAGATCTGTCTGGAAGACATTTAAGTACTGTTCTAATCTATTATAAATACCGTTTCATCTGCACCAGTGTTATTTAGTCATTAGTTATTATTTAAAAGTTATGTTTGTTTCATACAGTACATTAAAAATGCATGCTTACATGTGTATTCTAAACTTCTAAACACACATTTAGCTGGGATCATTTTTGACAGGCCTTCAATGAAATAAATTCATGTTTTTATGCAAAAGAAGCTATGATATTATGCTATTTTTCGGCGGTGCTCCAAAATGTCTAGCGGCCCGCACACCGAGAAGACTCGCCCACGACTCGCTCACGACGCGCTCCAGGCACGTTTTCGATGCGTCTTGAGCGAGTCTTGAGGTCGAGTCTTGAGCGAGTCGTGAGCGAGTCTTTAGTTGATTTGCCCGCACACCGCGAAGACTCGCTCACGACGCACTAAAGACGGGTCGTTTCGCGCGCTCATGGGGAAAGCAAAATTACCAAGAAAAAAACACTTTTTTCTTCGCCTCTTGTGCTGAAAAAAGGTGGATTGTATTTGGAAAACCTGGAGTAATTATAAAATTAATATGGACATATGAACCAGAATGATGGCATTATGGTGAAAACATCACATTTTATATACCTTTCTTGGTAAAATTTGGCAAACATGTATGTATATGTATATGTATATGTATATGTATATGTATATGTATATGTATATGTATATGTATATGTATATGTATATGTATATGTATATGTATATGTATATGTATATGTATATGTATATGTATATGTATATGTATATGTTTGTTGTATATGTATATGTATATGTATATGTATATGTATATGTATATGTATATATATATGTATATGTATATATATATATATATATATATATATATATATATGTATATATATATATATATATATATATATATATATATATATATATATATATATATATATATATATATATATATATACATATTGTATGATCCCCAACTGTTTCATCGTAACACACGAACAATTTACTTAGATACAGGAATTTTTGCGCAGTTGTCTTCGACAACATTTGGATTTTTCCAGTAAAGTTCGTAAGTACTTCTCTCAAAATAACGTTTTGCTAAATGCTTGGATTAATT
>CBDHHR010000945.1:0-10586 GCA_965263245.1 Metamycoplasmataceae bacterium
CCCAGCCGATATGTGAATGAAATTCGGCACACACTTAGATTTCACCATTACAAAAATATTTGGATATATGGCCATCTCAGATTTCGCCGTTGAAGGCGTTGGCGGCCATTTTCCAAGATGGCCACCGTAAGCGTATTTTCTCATATCTTAACAACTGCTTCAAGTAAATCAGTCGTTTTGGTATGTAATATAGGTTATCTGGGATCACGATTTCAAATATATTACTTTCGACCTTCTCCGACATTCACATCCACCATTTTTAAAGATGGCGGCAAGACTAATGATCATATATCTCATGAACTACGCCACCTAGAGCAATATGTTTTTGGTCAGAATATGGGTATGTGGAGAGCCGATTTCAGTGTTGTAAAATATTTTGCATTTGACCTTCGTATCCGCCATTTTACCAATTGACGGCTGTTAAAAAGATATTTGTTCATACCTTTAAAATGCTCCAATCAGAACCGCCACATTTGTGTCAAAATGTAAGTTTTTCAAGGTAGCGTTTTTAAGATGGCGACTAAAAATGACGGTTATCTTCTGCAATGGCTACCATTAAACATTATTTTACTAGCTAGGTTATATTCTAGAGAGGAGTTTCACAAATCGTTCCCTTCTTGCTATTTGTGAACATTTATATTACCTTCAAAACGATTTCCATGTTTACCTCATTGTTTATTAGCATAACAATGGTATTATCATTGTTTTGTGACATGTCAGCAGACAAATTCCACAGCAGAAACCTACGTCGGTGTGACAGTTCAATATGCATGTAACACTTGTGTATATATCATACGATACATATTTACACATTGTCCATGACCAAAACATCCTATGCAAAATGTAATAGTTCCTAGTTACTACACGTCCTAATGTATATTGTGTCACGCATTAGCTACGAGCACACAGTCCACCACAGTAGCAAAGAGGAGTACATTGGAGTCCTCCCTTGAGGCACTTGCATAGTCGTACGCAACCTTTATTGCAGCCACAGCGCAGTAGTTCACGACAAGCTTGTGTCGCTTCAGAAAGAGTTGTCCAGCATATTTCCAGCCGTCATTATCATTCCTGATCCACCCCCATTCACTTGGGGATGGAAGCTCCGAAGTCGCGATCATCGTCTGTGCCCAACGGTGACCGGCTTGGTGAGCAGCCCGCTTTGTGTGCTGGAAAGGTATTGCTTGTGTCGGCGGACACTTGCTCTACCTTTTTTTGAACTGCTTCCGCACTCCATTGACAAATTCCGGACTGCTAGTACAGTCGTACAGCAAGACTAGCAATCGTTCCAGTGGACACAGACAACTATCTACGGTCTCGGGGGTAGCAGCCAAAGACAGAAAGCTGGTGTGACTTCGTCATAGGCACTCCACATGTCCCATGCAGTGCGTTTGCCCCTGCTTCCAAAACATGACACCGTGTCACAACCAGTGAAGGCGTGAAACATTGGCAAAGTAACACAACGGTTCAGGCCGAGTGCGTTGGCCATCTCGTAGGCCGGTAAATATCGAAAGTTCTTCCGAGCACCAAATGCAATCCACAGTTCGGTGATGTTGAGGCGCTGGGCTGATGTCACTGCAAGAACTATTACATCCGTGTCAACTGTGCGGGTATGGGTGTCTTGTAATATCCTTGTTTCACAGCATCTTCCAGGTGGAATAGGATTCGTGTATCTGCTTCTTCATGATGCATGGAACAAGGTCTTTTATGTCTCGGGGCACATCAGTGCTGACAACTTGTTTGTCAGTGACAATGGTTGCTGCACTAGTTGCCAAAAAATGAAAAAACACCTCTATCGTGTTTTTGTCAATGCAGAGAATCGCGGCGGCGGATACATTTCCCTCTCCTTGTTCGTGCTTCAGCCTTCAAGCTATCTGCGAGATGTTCATCCCACACAACTAGTCTGCTCATATATTGCAGTTGTGGTGTGATGCAGGAACACTTGGATCGTAAATAAGAACTTTCTGCAAAATCCGGTCGAAATATGTTGACGATTGCAGCCCCATCAAGAATGACGACTAGTACGACAGGAGTGGGGGAATTGTCTTGTTCAGGAACGAGATCTTCCAAGCAGCCACCCAGATCAGAGTTTATTTCACGTTCATCAGATGCTGCCACTTCGCGTGCTTTGATGTACAACGTTACCAGACGTTGTATGTGATATTTGGCCTCTTATGCGATCAAGTTCCTAGCATTTTAGTTTCGCAAGAAGGGCAGTATGACAGCGTACTGTCTGAATCGAACATCAACCTGAAAGGCCGATGCATTGTTTCTAATCAGGAGATATTTCAATACTTTTTTATATTGTAATTATCAATGTCATTTACATACATTAGTAATTATTTATACCACTTATTTATTATGGTTGTTTTAATATGTTATATTGTCATTTCTGTCAATGTCTGTCATGTGTATGCCAAGGACCACAATGGAAATAAGTGCGTGCACTTTTTGTGTTATCCGAATATTTAAATGTACCTTGTTATATTATGCATATGTGTACAATGTTTTACATTTTATATTAAATAAATCAATCAATCAAAAAATTGCGTAAAGACTCTCCAAATAGAGACATGCAACAGAAGCAACATTTCTCGGTGGAAGGAGGTGCTTCCTCTACAGACTTACGGGAGAACTTCTTAGAAACATCTGCAGTGTCTTCAATGTGACATTTCCTCGCTGAAATGTTGTTGATTTGCAATTTACAAGATCCATACCATTTGGCTTCGTGCTGCGGAAAATTGCCTCAATGCCTACACAATCATTTACCTTAACAGGTTGATTACCTTAGGCAAGCAACAAACCCTGTTGAAACCCATTGATATTGTCAGTGATAGTTTTGCACAGGGCCAGGCTGGTCCGCCACTTTATATACTATGGCCATTCGCATATTATATGACAACTACACTCATCTGGTGGTAATAGCATGCAAAAGGCATTCTACATTATATTTGTGTTATTATTAATACACTCATCATTTATATCATCCAACAGAACAAACATTCAAAACGAAGCGCGGTTTCCTCAATTTTTGTCACGTGACATCCTCGCAGCCACAATATCAACAACTAAACATTTTACGATCTGAAATACAATAATATGTGTTATATGTGCTATCACCTATCGTAATTATTAGCATTATTCGGACGTAATTTAACGCCAGAATTCGTTTTAACGGCCGTCATTTTATAAAATAGCGGATACGGAGGTCGACTAATTTAAGGTTAAATGCAAAAAAATTCCATTTTTAGTGGCCATCTTGAAAAAAGCTAATAGGAATGTTCGACACGATAAATAAATAACATATTTATAATAGCAGCACATAAATCCTTAATAGTGACACCAGCGTTATCTCTCTAGGTGGTTTAGTTCTTAAGATTTGAGGAAAATGTGATTTGAAAGACACCATCTTTAAAAATGGCAGACGTTGGAGAAAGTGGAAATCGCTACCTTGAAAAAACTTACATTTTGACACAAATTCGTTTTAACGGCCGTCATAAAACGCACAATTCGGCCACAGTTTGTCACATATCGGCTGGGCTATAAGCCGCGAATCTCACCGACAGTTTCATCGTTTGTCTCCTGCAGGTCGTTTGCACATATTGTGATTAGTGCAATATAGACTTTCCAATTCGCTCATGGAACATCTTAACGACCTAGCACATGTGTGGACCCAAGCCGCCAGTCATGACAGGCTCGCAACTCAATAAATATATATCCAGAAGGAAATCCAGAGCGAACAATAATAATGATAATTTGCCAGAATATATATATATGTGTGTGTGTGTGTGTGTGTGTGTGTGTGTGTGTGTGTGTGTGTGTGTGTGTGTGTGTGTGTGTGTGTGTGTGTGTGTGTGTGTGTGTGTGTGTGTGTGTGTGTGTGTGTGTGTGTGTGTGTGTGTGTGTGTGTGTGTGTGTGTGTGTGTGTGTGTGTGTGTGTGTGTGTGTGTGTGTGTGTGTGTGTGTGTGTGTGTGTGTGTGTGTGTGTGTGTGTGTGTGTGTGTGTGTGTGTGTGTGTGTGTGTGTGTGTGTGTGTGTGTGTGTGTGTGTGTGTGTGTGTGTGTGTGTGTGTGTGTGTGTGTGTGTGTGTGTGTGTGTGTGTGTGTGTGTGTGTGTGTGTGTGTGTGTGTGTGTGTGTGTGTGTGTGTGTGTGTGTGTGTGTGTGTGTGTGTCCATATTCCTCAACGGCCAAACATGCATTGAGGAGAGAGACTATTCCTTTAATCCATGAGCGAAACACGCTATCACTAAACAGGAGGAACGCAATTCAGTACTGTAGTGCTATTTGTAATCTAACAGGAGAATCTGACAGTGAAAAAAATAACTGTCAACTATTAATTGTTCAGAAATATGTACGGTTTTCGAATGGTGTACCATTTGGGTATGTGGAAAGGGACATTTAAACTCCTCAAATACACCTTTGGGGCATTTTCCGCCGGCCTGTATCGAACACACTGGAGTTTAACGGTCGTTTCAAAGGTCACAACCGTATGTCATATATATATATATATATATATATATATATATATATATATATATATATATATATATATATATATATATATATATGTATATATATATATATATATATATATATATATATATATGTATATATATATATATATATATATATAATTATACATATATTATATATGTATGTATGTATGTATGTATGTATGTATGTATGTATGTATGTATGTATGTATGTATGTATGTATGTATGTATGTATGTATGCATGCATTATACATTTTTTTAAGCAAGTCATATAGTCAAATAGTAATTTTTCGGACTGAAAGTGCAGTAATGGTTGTTTAATGGATGTGTTTACAATCTAGAAATATCTAAACTGTTTGCGGGCCGCAAGGCTCTAATAATAATAAGATGTGACACGTCGAAAGACGGAGCCTGTTGACACCTGACACAGGGCGGGGTATCAATACGGAGGGAGCAGCCGATAACGCGGTGAATTATGTGACACTTTCAAAGGACCGACTTTCGGCGGACCTATTAGGTAGGAGTTGATGCAGGTGCACACACGTATTTGTCAAGAACGTCTGACGTGTCAGCGGATTTTCCACTCATTTAGTTGATGTAGCAGTTATTTTAAAGTGTTTCGTTCTCCATCGACATATTCACTACTCTTTTGTCAGTAGAAACTCCGGTGCGAACCGCAATAACTGTAAATCTCTCACACATCTTATATATATATATATATATATATATATATATATATATATATATATATATATATATATATATATATATATATATATATATATATGTGTATATATATATATATATATATATATATATATATATATATATATATATATATTAGTAATAATAAGATATAAAGAAAATGTTAATTAACGACATGTATGTTTGTTTATTAGCGGTGTACTTGTTAACTGAGTTTGTATGGATAAATAAGTGATTGACAAACCTACGGAATTACTATGTAAACAAATGCATTTATATTACAACCAGTCTAATATAACTAATGTTACTACGAAACTTCGTCAGTTTCCAAGAAAAACACACGACCATATCCAGACACAAACAAGAGAGTATTTCATTTAGGACGGTTTGGTGGTATATCGCGCTAGAACAGAAAAATAATCGAACATGTGTAAATATTCAATGGAGAAAACTTACACGATAGCCACCCCAACACATCAGCACGCACATACATTTTGGAACTTGGAAAACCACAACTAGGGAATCACTTGGGTCCATTTCACAAGAATAATGTATTTTCAGCGAGGTTCATAAGAACTGGCTGACCTACAAGTCGGGAAAATCCCACTCATTGTCTAGCTGATTAATGGATGTGCTTACCACTTGACATTTTGAGAAATATTTGCGTGCTATTCCTTTCCAAAATATAACTCACACAACGACAACTCTAGTGAACCGCTGTCAAAGGCGTTGAGTGGGGAATGAGTAAAGTGCAATGGGTAGAATCTGACGCGCGGAAAAACCTGAAACATTCAAAGGAGTCAGCAGAGTTATTAGGTCGACATTGATGCATGTTGACGCGCGGCAACGATGTGTGCCAAGACTGTAGGCGAAACGTCCACTCAATTAGTTGATGTTACCTGAATGCCCACCAAACTAGTGAATAAACCGATATCACGTAGTGGGAGATCTGGTCACTTCTCATGGTGGCCTAGGTCCACCGTGCCAGTGTGGCGAGTGTAGAGCAAATAGGTATGCGGCAACCACAAGGAACATCTTTCATTCACGTCATATTGCAACTACTCTGACGAAGACGGCTGCTGCAATCCACACACCAAGACAGACGAGACTCAAGCTGGAGACGAGGAGGATGCTAGATAGAGTATGCTGACGATAATTGTGATAATAATAGAATATGAGGATGTAGGCAAAGCGTATGGAATATATGAAGATGTAGTTGATGGTTTTGTCGAACGTGATTATCTGGTATTAACAAATAATATTACAAAGACGAATAGGCGTTACCTGCAGTTATTATGACAACGTATACATAACGCTTATAGCTTATTGTGGAACGATATATTTTATATGTTGCTATGAGATAGCACGTCTTGTAACATGCCTACAATGACTTTCACACATAACTATAAATAAAATAAAACTAATTAATGCAATATATGGCTAATATTTTTAGTAAGTAATTTTGACATACTTCACGCAAGGATTCCTGCAGAAAAATCAGGTTAGAGTTGATGAAGTTGACGTGTCAGCCGGCATCAAGTTCGTCAAGAGTCTGCGGTGGTCGCTTTCGAACGATTATTGCAAGCTTAATTACGAAAATGACGATCACAATGAGACAGTGAACATCAAAACATAACCCTCGATTAAAGGTCCATCTGTGATTGATTTGTTCGCATATAATTACGCAACATCGAAATAATGTTTGGCGAGCTCAGTGTGGAAACCGAACATGATTTCCTTATTTGGAAGGTGAAGCAGCGCGCAGTAAATGACAAGCCGAAACCAGCGTGTTCTTGCATAGGCGACTCGGTACTCAAAAGTACTGGGGTGTAGTGACTGTGTATTCTATCTGTGTACAGTGGGTGTAATGACTGTGTATTCTAGCTGTGTACTGAGGTGTAGTGACTGTGTAATCTAGCTGTGTACTGGGGTGTAGTGACTGTGTATTCTAGCTGTGTACTGTGGGTGTAATGAATGTGTATTCTAGCTGTGTACTGGGGTGTAGTACTATGTATTCTAGCTGTGTACTGGGGGTGTAGTGACTGTGTATTCTAGCTGTGTAATGGGTGTGTAGTGACTGTGTATTCTAGTTGTATACTGGGGTGTAGTCACTGTGTATTCTAGCTGTGTACTGGGGTGTAGTCACTGTGTATTCTAGCTGTGTACTGGGGTGTAGTCACTGTGTATTCTAGCTGTGTACTGGGGGTGTAGTGACTGTGTATTCTAGCTGTGTAATGGGTGTGTAGTGACTGTGTATTCTAGCTGTGTACTGATGGTGTAGTGAGTGTGTATTCTAGCAGTGTAATGAGGTGTAGTGACTGTGTATTCTAGTTGTGTACTGAGGGTGTAGTGACTGTGTATTCTAGCTGTGTAATGGGTGTGTAGTGACTGTGTATTCTAGCTGTGTACTGTGGGTAGTGACTGTGTATTCTAACAGTGTACTAGGGGTGTAGTCACTGTGTATTCTAGCTGTATACTGTGGGTAGTGACTGTGTATTCTAGCTGTGTACTAGGGGTGTAGTGACTGTGTATTCTAGCTGTGTACTGGGGGTCTAGTTACTGTGTATTCCAGCTGTGTAATGGAAGTGTAGTGACTGTGTATTCTAGCTGTGTACTGGGGTATAGTCACTGTGTATACTAGCTGTGTACTGGGGGTGTAGTCACTGTGTATTCTAGCCGTGTACTGGGGGTATGGTGACTGTATTCTATATGTGTACTGGGGGTATAGTGACTGTGTATTCTACCTGTGTATTGGGGGTATAGTGACTGTATTCTATATGTGTACTGGGCATGCTGTAACTGTGTATTCTAGCTGTGTACTGGGGGTGTAGTGACTGTGTGTTCTACCTGTGTATTGGGGGTATAGTGACTGTATTCTATATGTGTACTGGGCATGCTGTAACTGTGTATTCTAGCTGTGTACTGGGGGTGCAGTCACTGTGTATTCTAGTTGTGTAATTGGGGTGTATTGACTATGTATTCTACCTGTGTAATGGGGGTGTAGTGACTGTGTTTTCTAGTTGTGTTCTGAGGGTGTAGTGACTGTGTATTCTAGCTGTGTAATGGGTGTGTAGTGAGTGTGTATTCTAGCTGTGTAATGGGGGTGTAGTGACTGTGTCTTCTAGCTGTGTACTGGGGGTGTAGTGACTGTGTATTCTAGCTGTGTACTGTGGGTAGTGACTGTGTATTCTAGCAGTGTACTAGGGGTGTAGTGACTGTGTATTCTAGCTGTGTAATGGAAGTGTAGTGACTGTGTATTCTAGATGTGTACTGGGTGTATAGTCACTGTATAATTATTCTAGCTGTGTACTGGGGGTATAGTGACTGCGTATTCTAGCTGTGTACTGGGGGTCTAGTTACTGTGTATTCTTGCAGTGTAATGGAAGTGTAGTGACTGTGTATTCTTGCTGTGTGCTGGGGGTATAGTGACTGTGTATTCTAGCTGTGTACTGGGGGTATAGTGACTGTGTATACTAGGTGTGTACTGGGGGTGTAGTCACTGTGTATTCTAGCTGTGTACTGGGGGTATAGTGACTGTATTCTATATGTGTACTGAGCATGCTGTAGCTGTGTATTCTAGCTGTGTACTAGGGGTGCAGTGACTATGTATTCTAGATGTGTACTGGGGTGTAGTTACTGTGTATTCTAGCTGTGTACTGGGGGTGCAGTGACTATGTATTCTAGCTGTGTACTGTGGTGTAGTTACTGTGTATTCTAGCTGTGTTTTGGGGGTGCAGTAACTGCGTATTCTAGCTGTGTACTGGACATGCAGTAACTATGTATTCTAGCTGTGTACTGGGGGTGTAGTGACTGAATTCTAGCTGTGTACTGGACATGCAGTAACTGTGTATTGTAGCTGTGTACTGGGGGTGTAGTTACTGTGTATTCTTACTGTGTAATGGTAGTGTAGTGACTGTGTATTCTTGCTGTGTGCTGGGGGTATAGTGACTGTGTATTCTAGCTGTGTACTGGGGGTCTAGTTACTGTGTATTCTAGCAGTGTAATGGAAGTGTAGTGACTGTGTATTCTTGCTGTGTGCTGGGGGTATATTGACTGTGTATTCTAGCTGTGTACTGGGGGTATAGTGACTGTGTATACTAGCTGTGTACTGGGGGTGTAGTCACTGTGTATTCTAGCTGTGTTCTGGGGGTATAGTGACTGTATTCTATCTGTGTACTGGGCATGCTGTAACTGTGTATTCTAGCTGTGTACTGGGGGTGCAGTGACTGTGTATTCTAGATGTGTACTGGGGTGTAGTTACTGTGTATTCTAGTTGTGTACTGGGGGTGCAGTGACTATGTATTGTAGCTGTGTACTGGGGTGTAGTTACTGTGTATTCTAGCTGTGTATTGGGGGTGCAGTAACTGCGTATTCTAGCTGTGTACTGGACATGCAGTAACTATGTATTCTAGCTGTGTACTGGGGGTGCAGTGACTATGTATTCTAGCTGTGTACTGGACATGCAGTAAATGTGTATTGTAGCTGTGTACTGGGGGTGTAGTTACTGTGTATTCTAGCTGTGTACTAATGGTGTAGTGACTGTGTATTCTAGCTGTGTACTGGGGGTGTAGTGACTGTATTCTAGCTGTGTAATGGGGTGTAGTGACTGTGTTTTCTAGCTGTGTGCTGGGGGTATAGGCACTATTGTCAGTCTGAACTCGACGAGTAAGAAGAGGGATTAGATTGTAATCCAATTCAGCCTTTTCGATAACGGTTATACTTCGTTACGCCGTTGTCTATATGTCTTCAAATTCGTACCCTCAGTAGTCGTTGTGTTTGTTTCTGAAAAAGGTCGGTGGTGTCACGGAGAAAATGTTCGCGCTGGTCTGAGGCAAACGTTACTACGAAATATCGTTCATTTCCAATAAACGCACACGTTCATTTCAACAGTCACATGCAAGATAGTCAGGAAAATCCCACTCATAGTCTAGATGATCAATGGATGTGCTTACTGACTGACATTGTATGAAATATTAGAGGGCTGTCCGTTTCCAAAAGTGTACTCATGGAGAGACAGTTGATTTGGTAGGTAGCCTGACAAACGCCTTGGGTGGGAAATTATTAAACTGTGCTTGGTAAAATCTGACGCGTGGGAAAACCCTGAGACATCAAAGCAGACAACACAGCATGTCGTTATTAGGTTGGCACGATGAATGTACACACGCGGCATCGATGTGTCAAGTGTGCATGGGAAACGTCCACTCACTTAGTTGATATATTAGTTACCTCAATTCCAACGAACTTTAAGTATCAAAAGTTATGGATTCTTCTTACCCAAATACACATAAAAAGAAGTCGTTCACGTAATTCTAAAACAAGCAGTTCTAAAAAAAGTTACACATCATCAATGACTATCTTGGAGTTATGCAAATTACCAGAGTTGTTAAAA
>CBDHHR010000946.1:0-12500 GCA_965263245.1 Metamycoplasmataceae bacterium
ACTCGAACACAAGCGCACCACACACTTACACTTACATACACACAAACACACACACACACAAACACATGCACACAAACACACGAACGCACGCACGCACGCACACACGAAGGCACGCACGTACACGAAAACCATACACTCTAACAGAAGCACACCACACACTTACAAACAAACACTCACAAACATACACACACAAACACACACACACACACACACACACATATATATATATATATATATATATATACAAACACACACACATATATATATATATAAGCACACCATATACTTACACGCACACACACACACACATACACACACGCACGCACACGCATTCATTCAAACCCATACACTCGAACAGAAGCACACCATACACCCACACACACACAAACACACACAAGCGCGCGCGCACACACACACACACACACACACACACACACACTCACACACACACACACACACACACACACACACACACACACACACACACACACACACATAAACAAACACACATATACACACACGCACAAATACACACACATACATATATCACGCATTACCTGTTGTTGCTTTCTATAAAGAAATACATGAATACTGCTTCAGTTGAGACGAGATGTTGCGCTGATGTCCTTCTGGTGCTTGACAATTCGGGCAGCATGTCTGGACACTGGAATGATGCCATAGATTTCGCTCGGGATTTCGTCAACAGCTTACCCATCTCGTCTACCAGCACACGCGTTGGAGTGATCATGTTCAACAGCAATGCCGCTGTCGAGGTGATTAGATGTCTTTTGATTCCAATATATGTCACCTAAGGAATCCTTTTGTTTTTATACTAAAAATATGAATGTATGTTCAGAGTGAAACGTCAGTGCGAACGGCGGTGAAATTTTGTATTAAGATATATTATGACAAAACGTGATAACAAATGAAGTTGTTATCGAAGTACAGCAAAACTATGATCATATTTCCATTAAGCATATCTCCACAAAGAAACGTTTTGAATAAATAATCGATGGCGCGAATCACGTTTTTAAAAAAAAGCTTGTCGATAAAATGTTTTGTACACATAAAATGTGATAGTGTAAGTTAAAACACAATATCATCTATCTATGAGTTAAAACACAATATCATCTATCTGTATTTCTGTTTCTGTTTCTGTTTCTGTTTCTGTTTCTGTTTCTGTTTCTGTTTCTGTTTCTGTTTCTGTTTCTGTTTCTGTTTCTGTTTCTGTTTCTGTTTCTGTTTCTGTTTCTGTTTCTGTTTCTGTTTCTGTTTCTGTTTCTGTTTCTGTTTCTGTTTCTGTTTCTGTTTCTGTTTCTGTTTCTGTTTCTGTTTCTGTTTCTGTTTCTGTTTCTGTTTCTGTTTCTGTTTCTGTTTCTGTTTCTGTTTCTGTTTCTGTTTCTGTTTCTGTTTCTGTTTCTGTTTCTGTTTCTGTTTCTGTTTCTGTTTCTGTTTCTGTTTCTGCTGTTTCTGTTTCTGTTTCTGTTTCTGTTTCTGTTTCTGTTTCTGTTTCTGTTTCTGTTTCTGTTTCTGTTTCTGTTTCCGTTTCTGTTTCCGTTTCCGTTTCTGTTTCTGTTTCTCTCCGTCTCCGTCTCCGTCTCCGTCTCCGTCTCCGTCTCCGTCTCCGTCTCCGTCTCCGTCTCCGTCTCCGTCTCCGTCTCCGTCTCCGTCTCCGTCTCCGTCTCCGTCTCCGTCTCCGTCTCCGTCTCCGTCTCCGTCTCCGTCTCCGTCTCCGTCTCCGTCTCCGTCTCCGTCTCCGTCTCCGTCTCCGTCTCCGTCTCCGTCTCCGTCTCCGTCTCCGTCTCCGTCTCCGTCTCCGTCTCCGTCTCCGTCTCCGTCTCCGTCTCCGTCTCCGTCTCCGTCTCCGTCTCCGTCTCCGTCTCCGTCTCCGTCTCCGTCTCCGTCTCCGTCTCCGTCTCTGTTGGTATGTCTATCTGTGTGTCTGTGTGTCTGTGTGTCTGTGTGTCTGTGTGTCTGTGTGTCTGTGTGTCTGTGTGTCTGTGTGTCTGTGTGTCTGTGTGTCTGTGTGTCTGTGTGTCTGTGTGTCTGTGTGTCTGTGTGTCTGTGTGTCTGTGTGTCTGTGTGTCTGTGTGTCTGTGTGTCTGTGTGTCTGTGTGTCTGTCTGTCTGTCTGTCTGTCTGTCTGTCTGTCTGTCTGTCTGTCTGTCTGTCTGTCTGTCTGTCTGTCTGTCTGTCTGTCTGTCTGTCTGTCTGTCTGTCTGTCTGTCTGTCTGTCTGTCTGTCTGTCTGTCTGTCTGTCTGTCTGTCTGTCTGTCTGTCTGTCTGTCTGTCTGTCTGTCTGTCTGTCTGTCTGTCTGTCTGTCTGTCTACCTCTCTCTCTCTTTCCGAATAGTTCATCCTGGTTATTAATTGGACAACATCCTGTGGTTACAGCTTTGACAGACTGTCGCACCTAATGACAACACTGTTAAAGTGTTTTTTTGTTTAAACGACTATGGCATTGCTTACAGATTTCATTCAGTGACGACAAGGCCAGTCTTCTAGCAGAAATCAGTGGACTTTCTATATCCAGTGGCGCAACCAATATAGTGAGCGCAGTAAATAAGATGTACGACTACTTCGAGTCTTCTGCGAGAGAAAATGTCCGCAAAGTAGCGGTGTTTATAACCGATGGCGAACACAACACACCGACTTATCCCGACAACTTGCAAGCCATCAAGGATGCTATTTTGTTGGCCCATCAAGCAGACATCCTCACAATAGCCATCGGTAAGCTTCAAATAATTAATAGAAACTGAATATTACTGCATACTATATATCCTGTAACTCCGAGCCATATCATACACGAGTGCGTGCTTATGTGTCTGCGTGTGCATGGTGCATCATGGATGTTTCACTGCGAATCCAATGTGCAATCAATGATGCTGTGTTGCATTAGCTACTGTCTGCCTTTGTACTGTTCCACACGTCACCAATGCAACAAGGTTAATATTATATGTTTTAGGAGCTGGCGTGTCTGTTAGTAACCCTCAATTCGTCAAACAAGTCAAGGCTTTGTCTTCCGGTGATGACTATTTCTTTTTGGAGACGGCCATGTCTGACATATCAAATCGACTCGACAAGATAGTGGAATACACGTGTTCAGGTAAGATCTTACTATAGACGTGTAAGTAGAGGAAGGCTCAGCTGCCTTTCTAGAAGTTCGGTTGGGGCAGACATATGGACAACATCCCAATAAATCAAACGTTAGGATGAGACGGCTGCGATGATGGGTCAACAGCAGCGCACCCAATCACACACACAAAACGCATGAAAACGCTGTCGTTTTAAGGGTTTTAAGGATATTCGCGGGGAGAGCAGAGAGTATGGTAGAAATACATAATTTACTGCCCCCCCCCAAGTAAAACATCAGCGAAAATATTTACCCAACAGCAGTTGTTACCTCAGCAGAACTTAGATGTCAAGCTATCATCAAGTTATTACTTTAAATAACATTACTTTATATTACAAACTATAAAATCAGGTGCATATTGTGGTTAATTGTACATCTGTGTAACACAAGAATGAGTGGTGAGCCACCATAACACGACTTCAAACTGTATGTTTCGTTGTAGACGTGTGCGCCCGCTGCAACTACACAAACGGTCAAATTTGGCTGCAGTACACGCCCAACTGCCACCAGTACATCGTCTGTGAACCCCTCGGCCACGGCAACTACAGGAAGCACCTCATGACCTGTGGACATCTCTACTGGAACCAGGCGCTTCACACGTGCACAGAGGAGAGGACGGGCACTTGTTGTGATGGAGACGTTGTTCCCTACACCGGCCCAACCTCGTCTCCGCCAGGTGAGATCGCACTGTTTATAATTTAATAAGATTGCCACCTAGAGATTCAACTCTAGATGGCAGGTGGACTAGGA
Organism: Metamycoplasmataceae bacterium; assembly: GCA_965263245.1. Lineage (GTDB taxonomy): Bacteria > Bacillota_I > Bacilli_A > Mycoplasmatales > Metamycoplasmataceae > DT-68. The sequence continues at coordinate 3,883 of CBDHHR010000946.1, forward strand.
AGCCATTTGGCTTATCGAGAGTCCAACCTATCTATCTAAGTATACCCCGCCCGTCTTAGGTATATGTCGATTTTATTTTTAAATATATTGACACCACTAGCACCTTCACAATCAGCTGATAATCTGTTCCATTCGTTTACTGTTCTTTGTGAAAATGAAAATTTTCTAATATCTAGTCTACACTGCTTCTTTGCTAATGCAACTCCATGTCCTCTAGTCCTTCTCTCTTCCTTGACTGTGAAAAAATATTTCTGTCAATATTTTCATATCCATTCAATATTTTAAACACCTCAATCTGATCTCCTCTCAATCTTCTGGTTTCTAGTGTTGTTAAACCACATTCTTTTAGACGAATTTCATAACTAATATTCCTGAGTTTTGGTATAATTTTGGTTGCTCTCCTTTGTACTCTTTCCAGCATATCAATATCCTTCTTGCGATATGGCCTCCATGCTTGTATACAATATTCTAAGTGAGGTCTAACTATTGTTTTATACAGCGGTATTATTAGTTCTTTTTCTTTGTACACTATATTTCGCCTAATTAATCCAAGAATTTGGTTTCCCTTCGCTGCTGCAATTCCACACTGCTCTGATACCTTCATGTCAGCACTAATAGTTAACCCTAAGTCCTTTTCCTTTAAGGTAGTATTTAGTACAGTATCACCCATTGTATATTGTGCATCTTCATTCCCATGTCCTGTGTGAAGGCACTTACACTTTCCAAAATTAAACAGCATTTGCCACTTCTCAGACCATTCTATCAAGTTATTAAGATCATCTTGTAAATGCTGTCTATCTGCATCACTTTTAATTTTCCTAAACACTTTTGTGTCGTCCGCAAACTTCAACACCTTGCTTGTTATGTCATCATCCAATTCATTGATATATATTAAGAATAAAATAGGTCCCAGTACTGATCCCTGCGGTATTCCACTCAAAACCGCTTTCAAGTTTGAAACCTCCCCATCAACTACTACTCTTTGTCTTCTATCAATAAGCCATTTTTCTATCCAGTTGATCATTCCATTTCCTATGCCATGGGCCATTAGTTTAAGTAGTAGTCTTTGGTGTGGCACTTTGTCAAAGGCTTTTTTAAATCTAAGTAGATTATATCTACTGGTGATCCCTCATCTAGCCACTTTGTGACATCTTCCAAAAAACATAACATATTTGTTAAGCATGACCTCGCTTTTAAAAACCCATGTTGAGATGGGTTTATCAATTTATTTTTAACAAGAAAATCAACCAGGTGATCTTTAATTAGTCTTTCTAATAGTTTGCAAATCACCGATGTTAAACTCACTGGTCTATAGTTCTCTGACTTGTTTCTCGAACCTTTTTTAAATAATGGTATAATAATAATGCCATATATTTCTTAAGACATCTTCATAAAATTAGTAGTCGTCGCCAAATCCATTCCCAAATTATCGGATATTAAAGTTGCAGATGGGTTAAGAACTCGTTGAGGCTTTCGTCCAGGACAGTGTGTCCATTGGTGAAAGTTGCTCCCGATGGTTCTGAAATGCTGATAACATATACTGGGTTGAACAATTTATCTTATCCAAAAACGAATCAAGCCTAAATTGGGATCCTCAAACGCAACATATTGATCTCTTTGTATTGCATATACAATTGAAACTGTGTGAAGATCCTTTTATTTGGCAAGAACGCTCCCAAGATTTCGTATTTTGGATGCTGCGAGTTCAGTATTTAATCGTATTTGTAAAAGTGTATTTCGCAGAATAACAGCGATACTCTTTTCTTATTTCAAAATGTGCATTTCGCAGAATATTAATGATACACGTTTTAAGGCGCTACCATTTTAACTGAACATGTTATAGAACTTAGCTTACGCAGAAGGTCTCTTAATTTCCCTACGTATCACGTGCCTAGATAGAATACTGTACCACGTCGTCTGTCAACAGGTGAATGCCCATACAAGACCAACCCGTACGATCCGAGGTTCTTCTGTAGCAAAGCAAACCCTGGTGCCGAACAGCAGTTCTGTAAACCAGGCATGGTGTTCTCTGAGGAGGCATGCACCTGCGTAGTTTGTGGACCAGGTCAGTGCGAATGCGTTGGCGATGTAGCGTTCTTCCATGGTGATCACTATAGTGCATGGTAAAACGATAGTTAACTTATCTGAACATTGCTTTATAATGCACATAAATAATCACATAAGTATTTATTTATTTTCCTCTTGTTAATTTATATACATCGCTGAAAGTCTTGCTGGATCAATAACATTGCACCAGATATGTATGTAACTAAATAGTACTGTAATAATGTAGGTAACAGTAAATTAATATATTAGCAGTGTAGATATTCAACATATATGCGTCCGTAAATATGACATACACACAAACATCCGAACAAATACGCAGCATACACACACGTGGACATGCACGCATGGTCTCACGGAAACACGCGTACATACACACTCCCACACACTCCCACAGTCACACATATGCACACACACACATACATACACCCATACTCTCTCTCTCTCTCTCACACACACACACACACACACACACACACACACACACACACACACACACACACACACACACACACACACACACACACACACACACACACACACACACACATACACATACACATAAACAGACAGACACTCACTCACACAGACACAGACACACACACACACACACACACACACACACACACACACACACACACACACACACACACACACACACACACACACACACACACACACACACACACACACACACACACACACACACACACACACACACACACACACACACACACACACACACACACATACTTACTTACTTACGAACGCACACTTTCCCATAATACCGTGTTCGTGATAGTTGGATTGAAAACAAACATTTTCGCTCGCTGTGTATTTCACGGCGGTAGATTGGTGACAAAACCATTGCGACGTTCCAGTTGAGCCGACCTGTTCTGACGACCTGTTGCTGCACTTCAAGTTCGATGAAGACTTCATCGATTCCACTTGTCACAACGCTGTAGCTGACGTGTACGGATCGGTGACACTGGTCAATGACTGTTGTCGTAACATGGTCGCCCGCTTTGACGGTAAATCACATCTTGAGGTGGGTGCTCTTGGAACATTCGACAACCGCTGAGTTTTGCAGTTTAATTATGCTTGATGTGAATGTTTCAAGGCAGCATTGAGTACGGGTTGACAACTGGAAGAACCATGATGCTGATGTTGACGATTATGTGCGTGCGTGTGTGCGTGTGTGTGTGCTTGTGTGTGCTTGTGTGTGCTTGTGTGTGCGTGTGCTTGTGTGTGCGTGTGCTTGTGTGCTTGTGTGCTTGCGTGCTTGTGTGCTTGTGTGCTTGTGTGCTTGTGTGTGCGTGTGTGCGTGTGTGCGTGTGTGCGCGTGTGCGCGTGTGCGTGTGTGCTTGCATATGCGGAGATGCCATCTGTCTCGACTAGTGTTCATTTGGAAAGAAAACTACATGGAGTGTTTAAAATCACACTCGCACGTCAATCTGTTGCACTTTACGAGAAAGGTGAACGAAACAATTTCAATCTCCTGGACATTCCTTGTTTTCTGTAAGCACTGTTACCTCAATAACATCTAGACCGTTCACAGTTTCATTAACTTGGACAATTTTGAAGATCTATCCAGACATTACATCCTGCTCTTTCGCATTAGGAATCGGTTTGTTTATAATTGGAATATACGCATTTGGTGTTTCTTGGTGTTTTAGGCAGATTGCCTTCATTTCGTTTACCATATAGGCTAATCATTCTGAAAGTATTCCATCTTCAAATGAGCCGATGTCTCCAGTGTCTGATCTAACGTCACCGCGATAAAGAGTTTCGTGCATAGTCGTTTCTTTTAGCTCATTAATGAGGTATCCCCCGTTGTTTCAGGTGATGTTCATGAGAACCTGGTTCGCAAATAACCACGTGGACAAGTTCTCCGTCTCCCTGTGGTACAAGAAAACCGCCGCATCTGCGTCCAGCTGTGGAGCTCTCGTCAACAACGCAGACTGTAAACAAGACGCTGGATTCTCTCTCCGTGCCAAGGACAACACGATGTACGGCGAGATATTCGCGGACAACCAGAGACTGACGACTGGTTCAATTACAGTAAGTTTAGTATACACCAATCTTATATCTACTAAGAACATATATATATATATATATATATATATATATATATATATATATATATATATATATATATATATCTACACAGAAAATTACCTGGTACACAAAACAATATTTCTTCTGATCACTTTTTGAATCCTCAGTTTCATCGAATGTGTTTAGATATACATTTTGTGACATATGTTTGTGAGACACCGTGTTTATTTTCGAATATATATATATATATATATATATGTATATGTATATGTATATGTATATGTATATGTATATGTATATGTATATGTATATGTATATGTATATGTATATGTATATGTATATGTATATGTATATGTATATGTATATGTATATGTATATGTATATGTATATGTATATGTATATGTATATGTATATGTATATATATGTAAATACATATATATATATATACATATATATATACGTGTATATATATATATATATATATATATATATATATATATATATATATGTAGATATATATATATATATATATATATATATATATATATATATATATATATATATATGTTATTCATATGCTACTTGTGTCACATCCTAAGTGACTTGTGTCACATCCTGGCTCAATAATATGATATGCTACCATCAGGCAAGAGACTCTGGGTTTTTATGGCAAAGAAACCGAAAGCATTGCAGTGCCAATAAAATTAATCAGTAAAGCATCAATCCGATTATCAAGAATGTTATCAAGATTATCTATCAATCCTGGTTATAGCTTAATGTGTATACTCATTTTATGAATTGTCTTGATATAAAAATGTAATTAAACAATCATTTATTTTAAATCAATATTTATTTGAAGTTTTTATTTTATTATTTTAGTCTTATTTTAAAATACTTATATTAAATCAATACTTATTGATTAATGTATTTAAATTGTGTAACCTTGCCCCCACCGCCATAACCAGTTTGAATGTATGGAATATTTATCTGCGACTGTGTTGTGATATATATATATATATATATATATATATATATATATATATATATATATATATAATTCTTATTTGTATAACATGAAAGGATGCTGTTTTTGGCAACTGAGTTGATGTATCATGTTGACAGTCGTCACTGTGTGACTGGCATCACGCTGTCTGGGTCTATGACGGAGCGAAACTGACGGTGTATGTTGACAAAGTAGTTGTCAGCACCAGCGCAAGTGTTACAGGTAATAGTTTGTTACTGTATGTGGTGTGTTTTTGTTTGTTTTTTGTGTGGTTGTGTGGTTGTGTGCGTGTGTTTGCATATGTGTGCGTATGTGGTGTATATATGTGTTATGGATAAAGTATTGTTAGCAATGTTTTTGACTAATGTTCGCGTGAATTAAATTTAATTGCACTGGAAACTAGTACGGAGACCGTTTATGTCAATAAATGTCAACAATGGAATTTACTGAAGATTCGCGATCAAAAACGCATGGCTTATCAAAACAATCCTTAAATATAAGTTCAAACATCACATTAATTAGCGTCATCGCTATTGTCCGTACAAATGTAACATTGACACCACATATGTTTAGCTAATTTGATTGTTTTACCTATATTGTTTGTGATAATTTGCAAATATTTCAGTTGTAACGTCTTTACTTAGTCTTAAGATTTCTGTTCAGGCTACCTGCAGAACAATGATGTTCCGATGATGATTGGTGCGTATTGCGACAAGTATTTCTTCGAAGGCTTGATGGACGAGGTATGTATTACATGTTGTCATGATAGTTAAGTATCATCACGAATATAATACATGCATGAGTATACCTGAATTCGTACATAGGTACGTAGGTACATAAGCACGTACGTATGTATATGCATACATACATTACTATATACATACATACATGCATAGATACATGCAGATATACATGCATACATGCTTACATTCTTACCTACATATATGGTTACATTCATACGTACATACGTACATACGTACATATACATACATACATAAATACATACATGCATATGCATATATACATATATACATATATACATATATACATATATACATATATACATATATACATATATACATATATACATATATACATATATACATACATACATACATACATATATACATATATACATATATACATATATACATATATACATATATACATATATACATATATACATATATACATATATACATATATACATATATACATATATACTTATATACATATACACATATATACATATATACATATATACATATATACATATATACATATACACATATACACATATATACATATATACATATATACATATATACATACATACATACATACATATATAATATACACATATACACATATACACATATACGCATATACGCATATACATATACGTATACGCATATACGTATACATATATACGTATATACGCTATATACGCATATACATATATACATATATACATATATACATATATACATATATACATATATACATATATACATACATACATACATATATACATACATACATACATACATACATACATACTTACATACATACATACAAATATACTTATATAGATGTATACATATATACATATATACATATATACGTATATACATATATACATATATACATACATACATATGTACATATGTACATACATAAATACATACTTAAATACATACATAATATATATTAAATTATTAAACATAACGTATATATATATATATATATATATATATATATATATATATATATATATATGTATATATGTATATATATATATATATGTATATACATATAGATATATTTACAAGCATACACATATACTTACATATACACAAACATTCACAATACTACATACATTATAAATGCCCCTGTTATTTTGAAAAAGAAACCTTCAACCACTTACACTTGGTTATATCTTTCCAGCTGCGTGTCTACAACCGGGTCCTGTCAGCTGCTGACATCGCTTACCTGAACCAACTGCCGTGTAGCTAGATCACGTTGACAGAGCAACGGTAGTCCTGGATTTAAACGACGACATAGAAACTCTTGCTTCACGCTTTTAATAGCACATAAATGTTCCTTTTCGGTTTTCTTTTTTCTTTTGTCTTTCGAGACGTTCTTTTATTTATGCTGTAGTTACTCAATCTAAGACATTCCTGTTCATCCAAGGAAACAGTCTTCGTGCGTAGATTTCGCTTGCGTTTTCTTTTCCTTTGCTCGCTAGCGAGGTGGGGGCTATGTCACTCTAATGCCTCCTCTGTTTCCCTTCCATGCTCTCCTCTGTTCTGCAAATGATGTCCACGCAAACTCTCCCCAGTCTCACTTCAACTGTCTAAGCGTCTCTCCTCCCTTTCTTCGTCTACAAATTCCTTCTACTTGCCTTCTCTTTTAGGCAGTCTTTAATCGCCCATTCTTTGTACATACACTCATAATTTCATTATATTTCCTAATAATTTCCTTCATCTTCCTTATATTCTCTTGCTTTATTATTCATGTTCTTCTGAGTCAGTTGCGTTCTGCGACATATAGCTTCTTCCCTGCCTCTGTGTCAATGTTAGATGCTAGTAATTCATGCCCATTTGTGTAAAAAGGCTTCCAGCACTACATTGTAAAATGTTCTTGCTTGCTGTGCACCATTAGTTGTATTATCAGTTGAATAAAGACATTGAGCAACACAACGTAACGCCTTGTTTCATTCTTTGATAATGTAAACACAATACATTTAATATTAAGTGTATTTACCTTTCTATGTTAGTAAGATATACTTGATATACTATACATAGGGTATCGCAGGTTTATTATAACAGGTCGCGAGTCCGATAATATCCATTTGTTAGTAGTGCATACAAGTGACTGTCCACACCGCACTGAGTTACACAACAGTTTACACGTCGATTTGTAAAAATACTAAAATATCGGTATGCATGCTTTACTCATTTACATGATGTTGGATTACACGAGTTCGTCTTCTTACGTTGTCTAAGATTAATGGAGGCCAGCCTCTTAATAAAGTCTAGATTCGACACCAAAGTTGGTTGCCAATAAAAACAAGAATTATCTGATAAGATGAGGTTTATTGTTCTTTTCGCGAAATAAATTCTTCAATAATTTTCGGTTAAATGGTGTTTACACTCTTGTCGGGGAGAACCAGGATCATGACGATATACTTAGTAGAATTTTAACTGAAGTTTGTTAGCCTTGGTTTAAAGAATGTATTGATTAATGACATAATATTTGTTCAAATTGCTGCATATCACATTATGTATGCCTTATATAAATTACACTTTTTCAATTATGCATCTAGATTTACTGCTCGATCTCCAGTACGCTCCTTTCTTTCCGAAATAATCACCCTGGCGGGTTTGCAATTATCCTAGTTGTCATTTTCCCGCACAAGTTACTTAGAGTACAGATGCAAATGTCTAGTACTATTAGGAAGGTATGCGCATTATCCAAAACACGTATTATA
>CBDHHR010000946.1:15000-17500 GCA_965263245.1 Metamycoplasmataceae bacterium
TACATACATACATACATACATACATACATACATACATACATACATACATACATACATACATGCATGCATGCATGCATGCATGCATGCATGCATGCATACATACATACATACATACATACATACATACATACATACATACATACATACATACATACATACATACATACATACATACATACATACATACATACATACATACATACATACATACATACATACATACATACATATACATACTTATTCACGTACATATGTACTGTCTAGTACTCCCAGCCCTGTCCAGTATCCGCCGTGGGTATTGACACTAACGGGGGTGCATGTGACATTACTTATCCTTTTGCCAACATTACCTGCCAGTTCCGTTAAGTGTTCTGTCCAACATTTATTTTAGGTATATTATTTTAAGTAAGAAAATAGTCATAAGTCTGACGCCCATTCTACGAATGTCGGATTTTTTTGCGTGAAGGAAACCGTAAAAATCACAAATCACCATCAAACAGTTTTATTTAGAGGATATACTTTACTTTTAGAACAGCTAACCTTCCACACCACACAATTGCTGTCAAGTAGAGCTTCAGATGACTAACTCTAGCTACAAAAAAGGGCTTGCGTTAAACTAACAGGAAACTGAACGGGGACTACTGGCACTTAATTGTCACACCTCGGGGGCTACTGGGACAGGGGTTAGACACACGAGGGCTAGTGGGTTGATATCATATGGGAATACGTTGGCTACGTGCGTACGTGCATACATATACACTTGCACATATGTACACATGTATATACACACATGCATACATGTATATACATATATACACATTGCGCATATATTCCTAATAGTATTAAAGCTATTCGCTTCGGGGCTTTAAATGAACATGTGCGGGAGATTGACAATTATGATAATTGCAAAACCGCCAGGTTGATTATTTCAGAAACGTGAATCTATAAACAAACGCTAGGTTGATCATTTCAGACATACGAATCTATATCGTTTCTTATTCGCTGAGCCCAGAGCGAACTTTCATATAATGCACGTTAGCCTACTAGGTTGTTTGCATATTTCAGCTTAGCTCTGCCTTTCCACAGTCACGCTAATCTTTACTAGTTAGTAATCAGAGAGGTCCCTATCTTGCAGTGAGATCTAACGATCCACGTTAGAATTGGATAAGCTAAAAGTAACCTGCAGTGGCGCCAGCTACCGGAGTTTCTTTAGAAACAAATGTAAAAACGTGAATTTTAACGAGCAAACTTATTCTCAGATAATTCTCCGTTGTGTTGATCAACTAACTCTATATCCATGTCGACTTTAAGTTGTGTTATAATGATTTTCTTGTCAATATTCGAATAAAAACGTGTTGCCAAAGCAAAGTTAAACAGCGTACTTTTTATGAGTGGCTGGTGGCTGCAAAATGCTTCAAAGGACAATTGAACACCTTTGGCCAGACTTTAAATCACACATTCCTGCCTGTGCTTTGTGGATTGTTTATGTTGATCCAATGATCGGGACCGCCGAATTACATCAAAGCAGCTGGGTAAACGTTTCCCAGCTATTCACCAGTGGATGAATGTGAGGACAGTACGGACCTTTCTGATTGTGTTGTGTGAAAAAGCATTGCTGGATGTGGGGGGGGGGGTAGCGGGGGGTTAGCTGGCAATTGGAGAGGCTGATCAAGTCAAACACTTTTGATATATATTCGATGAAATGTTTGGCTTGCGAAAGCGAATGTTTATGGTTCGCATTAAAATTCGAATGGGAATACGATTGTTTATGGATTGCGTTCCAATGCTAATGGGCTGAAATCTGAACGGTTGCATCAAGTTCTGATTTATATTTGTCCCGAATGTCAATATCAATGCTGGAACTAGGGTTATTCTGTAGCTGCACCTATCTTTTACTATTTAAAACATACCTTTAAAACCTTGTCTATCCACCATAGCTCCCTGGTGTATCAATCAATCTGATGATAACTGGATTTGTTTATTCACTCTGATATCTCTCTGTTGCACAGATGCGTCTCTGACCTTTGTTTGTGAGGATTTAATCGGAATATAGATTATGTTATTTTTAAACATTCGAATGATATTCGCATTCGTTAACAAACCTGATTGCAACTTATTCTACCATGTAGCCCACTGAATAAATATCGCATCCTCATGCGCATGATTGGTTAAACGTGTGCGATGATAATGTATTATCAAATTAAAGTATATAAAGCTATGTGCCCAGCATGTATTTAAGATCTGTCTTGAACTACGTCTTGACTTGGTGAATAGTGATATGGCTCGAGCGCAGTTTGTTAACAAATATTTATTTGAGGAGTTTAAACGGATAATCCGCTGAAGTCGGGTCGCCGATTTACATCTCCCTCAGAAGTCTGTCGTAAAATCACAAATGAAAGAGGCAGTATAACATAATTAACTTAATGTAATAGTTTGATGTCATTAATCAGTTTTGTTAAAAAATAATTAAGCAGTAACAATACATTCCCGTTGCGTATTT
>CBDHHR010000946.1:30000-33472 GCA_965263245.1 Metamycoplasmataceae bacterium
CCGTATCTCCGCCTCGTAGAGTAGACGGTCGGTTCTAATTTGAGCCGTTGCCTGGTGTACGAAACGGCACCGAAAATGTATGGTCCGAGTAAATTGGATCAGTCTTGTGTGTGTGTGTGTGTGTGTGTGTGTGTTTGTGTGTGAGTGTGTGTGTCTGTGTGTGTGTGTGGGTGTGTGTATGTGTGTGTCTGTATATATATATATATATATATATATATATATATATATATATATATATATATATATATATATATATTTACGTATATACATCTTACATGCATTAATGTCAGCCTAATACGATTGACCATAAGCGGAGAAGATGTACCGCAGCTGTCGTGAGATGCGCACGTAACACACAGTTTTTCTGCAGATCATTCGGGATCGTGTTCGCAATCTTGTGGTCAGGGTGTCGTTGCTAAGACTGTTTGTGGAGAAGGACAAATGGGTGCATGCACACACGTGATGGAGCCATGTAACCCAAGACCCTGTGAGAGTGAGTAATTTGTATCAATGCTAAACAGTAGAGTATTGTTTTCGTCTATGTCCATTACAGTGGACATCTCTACAGAGTACCGGGAGAGAGGATCAAGAGTTTTTAAATTTAGTACAAGATAGTTTCCTTTCTCAACATGTGTTAGAAGGAACCAGGGGCGAGAACGTGTTAGACATAGTATTGAGCTCACAGAAGGAATTTGTTGATAATGTCAAGATATGTGAGCCACTGGGGTGTAGTGATCACAACCAGATACATTTTGTCATCAAAGTAAAGGGAGAACGGAATAGAAAAATAAGGTACAGGAAAAAATTTCACAAAGGAAAATATAAGGACATGAGGGAATATTTAGCAAAGATAGACTGGAATAACACACTGAATAATAATACAGCAACAGAATGCAGGAATATTTTAAAGAGTGAAATTGACTGCGTCGTTGACAAATTTGTCCCCTTGAAAAAAACAGGGCAAACGGTCAAAGAAGAACCACTTATCGAAGGAAGCCAATAGAAAAATCAAGTACAAGCAAATGATGTGGAAGACATATAGACATACCGGAAGTGAAAAAGATTATAGCATTTATAAAGAAGCACTTAATCAAGCTACAGCTGAAATTAGAAATTCAAAGAGAAGCTACGAACAAAAAATAGCTTTTAATATAAAACATGACAGCAAGAGTTTTTATGCTTATGTTCGAAGTAAACAGAAAGTTCATGATAAGGTCTGTCCTCTAGAAGGTAGTGATGGAAACATAATAACAGAGGGATTCTTAGTGGCAGAAAACCTAAATGAGTACTTTAGTTCGGTGTTTACCAGGGAAGATATTAGTATATTACCAGTACTTGAGACTAAGTTCGAAGGGAGAGTGTTTGACTATTTAGGACAACTAATTGTAACCCCAACAATGGTAGCTATGAAAACAAAAGATATGAAGGATAATAAATCACCTGGAGTGGATGGGATTCCTCCCAAATTACTATTGAAAATTGAAGAACAAATCAGCATACCGCTTGAAACAGTGTTCAATTTGTCATTAGAGGAGGGAATAGTTCCGTTAGAATGGAAAGAATCAAACATTATACCATTATTTAAAAAAGGTTCGAGAAACAAGTCAGAGAACAATAGACCAGCGAGTTTAACATCGGTGATTTGCAAACTATTAGAAAGACTAATTAAAGATCACCTGGTTGATTTTCTTGTTAAAAATAAATTGATAAACCCATCTCAACATGGGTTTATAAAAGCGAGGTCATGCTTAACAAATATGTTATGTTTTTTGGAAGATGTCACAAATGGGTAGATGAGGGATCACCAGTAGATATAATCTACTTAGATTTTTAAAAAGCCTTTGACAAAGTGCCACACCAAAGACTACTACTTAAACTAAAGGCCCATGGCATAGGAAATGGAATGATCAACTAGATAGAAAAATGGCTTATTGATAGAAGACAAAGAGTAGTAGTTGATGGGGAGGTTTCAAACTGGAAATCGATTTTGAGTGGAGTACCGCAAGGATCAGTACTGGGACCTATTTTATTCTTAATATATATCAATGATTTGGATGATAACATAACAAGCAAGGTGTTGAAGTTTGCGGACGACACAAATGTTTTTAGGAAAATTAAAAGTGATACAGATAGACAGCATTTACAAGATGATCTTAATAAGTTGATAGAATGGTCTGAGAAGTGGCGAATGGTGTTTAATTTTGGAAAGTGTAAGCGCCTTCACACAGGACATGGGAATGAAGATGCACAATATACAATGGGTGGTACTGTATTAAATACTACCTTAAAATAAAAGGATTTAGGATTAACTATTAGTGGTGTTGACATGAAGGTATCAGAGCAGTGTGGAATTGCAGCAGCGAAGGGAAAGCAAATTCTTGGATTAATTAGGCGAAATATAGAGTACAAAGAAAAAGAACTAATAATACCGCTGTATAAAACAATAGTTAGGCCTCACTTAGAATATTGTATACAAGCATGGAGGCCATATCACAAGAAGGATATTGATATGCTAGAAAGAGGACAAAGGAGAGCAACCAAAATGATACAAAAACCCAGGAATATTAGTTATGAAATGCGTCTAAAAGAATGTGGTTTAACAACACTAGAAACCAGAAGATTGAGGAGATCAGATTGAGGTGTTTAAAATATTGAATGGATATGAAAATATTGACAGAAATATTTTTTTCACAGTCAAGGAAGAGAGAAGGACTAGAGGACATGAATATACATTAGCAAAGAAGCAGTGTAGACTAGATATTAGAAATTTTTCATTTTCACAAAGAACAGTAAACGAATGGAACAGATTGTCAGCTGATTGTGAAGGTGCTAGTAGTGTCAATATATTTTAAAATAAAATCGACATATACCTAAGACGGATGGGGTGTACTTAGATAGATAGGTTGGACTCTCGATAAGCCAAATGGCTTCCTAGTCCACCTGCCATCTAGAGTTGAAACTCCAGGCGGCAAACTTGTTAAATCTTGTTAAATATGTGCTATAATTTCGCTTTCTCTTTAATTTACCTTTCCTGTCATCAGTTCTCGGTGTTTGCCAGCGTATATCTATCAACTACGACAGAGCAAATGTTGTTATGTCGGTTAATTATGTTGGTGATATGATTACAGACTACGAGTTTCTACTCAGCCACTGTCGTTGGAGCACCTGCAGCAAATCCTGCGGAGGTGGCACCCAAACCCGAACACTCCCAAACGGGAAGACAGAGATGCGCAAGTGCAACACTTTCCCGTGCGAATCAAGTAAGGTCAAATAAATCACCACCCATTAATTGACTCTATTATGATTCTGTATTAGCAATGATAACAATGTTGTATACGTATGTGTACAAATACCTGCACATGTATACGTAATATTCAAATGAATATATACTCACACACACTCACGTAGAAGCAGTGTCTCTCACCCATACACGCACGCGAACGTATTCAAACCCACGCACTCGAACACAAGC
>CBDHHR010000947.1:0-8056 GCA_965263245.1 Metamycoplasmataceae bacterium
TATATCAAGTCATAAAACAGATCAGTAATGTAAGCGATAAGTGGTCTACCTTTTACTTGTGCAAAATTTATTTCAAAGTGGGAAGATGTAATGGCATCACGCCTTCATATACCCACAGTCATGTCACTTACTTTACCGTAAACACCAAAAATTAGGAGCAGGGCATGCTGCCCATATAAAATTCATTTGATATATACATCATGTCGTATTGATTCAATGGTTTACCGGTGTACGTTCCCCGGCTCTTTCATGTAGACGCCCTTACCTGTTTGGTTCCATTGTATGTAATGACATATTTCTTGAGGTTTCCATTAGTGACCCGAGGCTTGTCCCAGGTCAAGGTGACCTCATACGGCTTCACATTGCTTAGTCTGAAGTCTTCCACTTGGTGAGGTCCTGGCTCAGACAGATGGTCATAATAGGAGATTTAAACATATCAAAAGACAAAAGCATTTATTCACATGAATCAAACAAACAGGTCATACACTTATATGTGGAATTGAGTCTGTGAAATACAACTGTCAGTTGCAATCTATTACACATTTCGACAATGATCATTAGTATGTCATTATAAAAATTTTGAGCATGCCAGTTCTAAAAGGTATACAAAAGCAGCAATTTCAACCTGTCAGTAACATTATTCTAAGCCTCTAAATAACAACAGCCTACACATATATCAGTAACAACATAAGTTTTGGATAACAACATTTTAAACCTCTCATTATCAACAAGTGAAGTACGCCAACAACCTGAGCTTGTCAGTAAAAACAACCTAAGCCTGCCAGTAACAACAACTTAAGCCTGCCAGTAACAACACCCTACACCTGCCAGTAACAACACCCTAAGCCTGCCAGCAACAAGTGAGGTGTATCAGTTACTTACGCCCTTCGGAGGTGTTACAACGAATACTGAGGACTGCGCTGTATTTGGTGGGGTCTTGTCCCACAAGTGACCTCACATCAAAGGTGTAGTGTGTGAATGGCTCCAGGTTGTTGAATCGAGTACTGTGTTCTTCCAGTCGTACCCTTCGATGCTGTGAGTCGTTGCATTTGCCACACACCACATCAAAGTGACTGGCCGAGCCGTTCATCTGGTTCAGCACAAGAGTGATCGAAGACTGATCACCAATGCATCTTGCCTCGGGCATATGTGGAACTAAAACACGGAGAAACTGACTGTGATCTCAATTCATAGTAATATTAATAATAAGACTGTGAGATGCAGCCAAAATATATGGAGAAAACAAAAAGGTTTCTTCAGAGTTAAATAATTTATTAAATAAGACTTCTATTATATTTTAATAAATCCATTCGGAGGTGCTTTGAATATATCATCATATGTATATATATTGTGTATATATATATACACTGTATATATATATATATATACATATATATGCATATGCATATATATATATATATATATATATATATATATATATATATATATATATATATATATATATATGTATATATATATATATATATATATATGTACATTATATTATTATTATATAAAACGGGTCTAGTAAACATATGTGCCTTGTGTGTGAGTATCTGTCTGGACATTCGTTCACTTCCTTAGCCATTGCTCTCTGATCTACGCCCTGGGGGTACTAAAAAGGCACAAAGGTTGATATCAAAGTTTTGTTTTCAATGGATTCATTCTCACTAGAGGGCACCACAGTCATACATTTACGATGATTTAACTTGCTGCTCTAGACACGGGTGTAAAATAGAAATATTAGCCCTGTGTGATTAAGAAAGTACCTGTGAAAATCTTGAGCCTTTTAGTTGTGCTTCTCTCCGCCCCACTCACAGTCTGGGCCATCACCCAGTACTTGTGTCCAGGCTGCAGACCGTGGAACATCACCTTCCTGTCCAGGTCGCCCCTGTCCATGATGACCGGGTGTACATGGGGGGTCTCTTGTAGGGTGAAGATGTAGTGGTCAAATGTGCCACTGCCCGTCTCCTCCGTGTAGTGGAGGGCCAGTGTGTCCGTAGTCGTCTGCTCTACAGTCTCCCGCATCTCAGTGGTGATGACAGGCCCTGGGGACAGAGAGAGTGACCGTGACAGGCTCAGGGGGCTTGAACATGCCCTGGGGATGGACAGACAGTGACAGGCTCAGGGGACACAAACAGGCCCTGGGGACAGACAGTGACAGGCTCGGGGGACATGAACAGGCCCTGGGACAGACACAGTGACAGGCTCAGGGGAATTGAACAGGCCCTGGGGACAGAGACAGTGACAGGCTCAGGGGATATGAACAGGCCCTGGGGACAGACATAGTCACAGGGGGACATGAACAGGCCCTAGGGACAGACCCAGTCACATGCCCTGGGGACAGACACAGTGACAGGCTCTGGGGACATGAACAAGCCTTGGGGACACAGACAGTGACAGACTCGGAGGACATGAACAGGCCCTGGGGACAAACACAGTAACAACAAGCATGCACTACACACAGTCTACTCTGGTACTCACTGACTGTTGCGTTGACCGTAGCTGGTGACAGACTGGTGACGTTGTTGACTGTCACAGTGTACACCTGTACAGTGTAGTTGTACCCCGCCAGCAGGTTGTCCACAGTGTACGTGCTCAGGTTGACGTCCTGCAGTGTCTGTGACAGTGTCGCCGCACTGCCCACCTGGCCATAGACAACTAGCCAGTGTGTCCAGTAGCTCCTTTGGCTGTATTCGTACGTCCATGACACCTTGACCCGACTCGTCGTGGTCTCACTGGTCACTACTGCCACACTGGACGGAGGTATAGGGTCTACAACAACATAGCATGTCTTTATTATCTGGCTAGTAACTACAGCAGTTGTTATGGCTGAAATGTGTAGTATGTTTTATGTTCTGAACAGATGACTAGGGTAAGTCATCTGTTCAGTAGGTGACATATTTTGTATATATATATATATATATATATTTATATATATATATATATATATATATATATATATATATATATATATATATATATATATGGGGTACTTTGGAGATTTGAATCCATGAAGAAGACATTAAGAGTTCCACATAGATACATACATTCAATCATATGCTCGCATGGTAGTAGTTAGATAGCTTAGAATAGAACAAATATGGACAACTGCTTGAAATGACCATTGAAAAAACATGGTGACAACCAATAGGACTTGTTGATTAAAGAAACTATGCCTCTGCTTGATTATCAAGCACTGTATATATTATGTCAGTCAGTTGCAGAATCACATGAAATATACATCAAAGTAAACGACTTCATACTTAGAGTTTCAGAGTAACTGCATTTTTTATTGGGTGAAATATTGGAACAAAAATCTATAGAACAAGATGATTTTGGCCAATGCTACATACAATGCTACAAGTTACACGCTGAGAGTCTTTATTCTTGTGAAATCTTAATATCACATGCAATTTATCATTTACACCAGCCAAAGCAGAGAAAATGTTGTCAAATATTTGATATATAAATCTTGAAAGCTATCAGCTAATCACATGTCATATACATGTGTATCCATGCGTGCATGTGTGTATGTGCATGTGTGTATGTATATACGGTGTGTGTGTGGTGTGTGTGTGTGTGTGCATATGAGTATGTAAGTGTGTATATATGTGGCATGTGTGTGTATATATGTATCCATGTGTATGAATGTGTGTATATATATATATATGCACATGTCTGTGCATGCATATGCATGTGTGCATGTGCATGTGCATGTGAATGCCAACCAACACAGCACAGGTGTGTGTGATGTGTATGTGTGTATGTGTGTGTGTTCACTTGTCTTGTCTTGTGTGTCACTCCTGTGGTCACTTCCGCCACTTACACATGGTGCCTGTCTCAGTGGCCGGGTCACTCCTCTGGTCAACGCTGAAGGCAGTCACCTCAAACAAGTAGCGGTCTCCAGGTGTCAAGTCTGTCATGTTTATCTCTGTGCCATCATTGACAAGCTGGACACTTGACCACTGAGTGGACACCATCTCACCCTTGTAGCGGACCTGGTAACGGTCCTGCTGACTGCCTTCTCCACCCACCCAGGAGAGGGCGGCTAAGTCTGGACTCAACACCTCCACCCGCAGACTGACTGGCAGTGGCCCTGTACAACAACACATCACATATGGGTATAGTGGCCTGGCAGTGGCCCTGTACAACAACACATCACATATGAGTATAGTGGCCTGACAGTGGCCCTGTACAACAACACATCACATATGAGTATAGTGGCCTGTCAGTGGCCCTGTACAACAACACATCACACATGAGTGTAGTGGCCTGACAGTGGCCCTGTACACCAACACATCACACATGAGAGTAGTGGCCTGGCAGTGGCCCTGTACAACAACACACCACATATGGGTATAGTGGCCTGGCAGTGGCCCTGTACAACAACACATCACACATGAGTGTAGTGGCCTGACAGTGGCCCTGTACAACAACACATCACATATGAGTGTAGTGGTCTGCCAGTGGCCCTGTACAACAACACATCACATATGGGTATAGTGGCCTGGCAGTGGCCATGTACAACAACACATCACATATGAGTATAATGGCCTCACACACATTGGCCATGTGCAACAGTCTGTGTTATGCATATACACAATGGCCTGGCAGTGGCCATGTACAACAACATGTGTTACACATTTATTAGCCATGCAATAGTTTTTGTAATATGTGTGTGTATCCACGCATATGTGTTTGCATGCATGCATGCATTTGTGCGTGTGTGTATATGTGGTGTGTGTGTATATGTGGTGTGTGTATATGTGTATGTGATGTGTGAATATTGTGTATGTGTGTGTGTGTGGTGCATGTGTGTTTGGTCTGTGTGTGTGTGTGTGTGTGTGTGTGTGTGTGTGTGTGTGTGTGTGTGTGCGCGCGCGCATGTACATGTGTGTTTGGTGTGTGTCTGTGTGTGCGTGTGTGTGTGTATGTGTGTGTGTGTTTGTGTGTTTGTGTGTTTGTGTGTTTGTGTGTCTGCATGTGTGCGTGCGTGTGTGCGTGCGTGCGTGTGTGCATGTACATGTGTGTTTGGCATGTGTGTGTGTCCATGTAATGAGTGCTGTGTTGGTTTGGTGACATACAGTGATGTGACAATGTGACACTCACTGGTGGTGTTGTGCTCTGTCCTCTGGGCCCCACTGATGTGGTTGCTCAGGGCAGCCACGGTGATGTCATACGTGTGTCCAGGCGCTAGGCCAGTCACGTCCTGTGTGTAGTCCAACTGTCCAGTCACATAAGGCACACGAATGTCCTTTGTTGTTGTCCCAGACTGCAACTTGTACTGAACCTGCCAACACGAAGGAATGGTCCAACTGGATGTGAATTACAATGTATATATATATATATATATATATATATATATATATATATATATATATATATATATGTATATGTATATTTTATATATACATATATATATATATATATATATATATATATACATATATATATATATATATATATATATATATATGTACATATGTATACATATGTACATATGTATACATATGTTTCTGTGTATGAATATGAATCATGTATGGGTAGTTATATATATATTTTTAATTAAATATATTTACTAACACATTCCACAAGTTTTATCAAATGAACATTTGACATGTTTCATACATTTCATTCAATCTCATGATTGCGGAAAATAAATTATTATTACCAACACTATCATGAAACCATACCGAATTCATATGCAGAATTACACCTGTTGAAGTAATTGTCTACATCACTTCACAGATCTAAGGTGCAATCTCAGTCGACTTCTGTAACTTGCACAATGTCGTGAAAAAGTGGCAATTTATATTATGAAACTAAACTGACAACTGAATCAGTTTGCACTGTTCGGAGTCGATAGAGTGTGCGAGAGAAGACAGAGACATGGACCACACAAGGAGTCTGACCTGGAACTCTTGCTGTGTGCTGTCAGACCTGACCTGCCACTGAACTCTCACTGTGTGTGTGGTCAAAGTGTCGACTGAGAGAGACTCCACGATAGATGGATCTGAATGAACACAACAGTGAAACACAACTTGCGACACAATCACTCTACTACTTCGCCACACTACGGATCAATGCAAAACACAAAACATAGCTTATTATTCACGAATCCAGAATATTTTCCTCTTACTGAAGCACAATTATGAGAATGTATATTTTAGTTCTCGTTACGTAGTAATGTTGGAGAGATACAATTGTTTTTAACTTTTTATTTTTACCGGTAAATGGCATTTATCTACATGTGTAAACTGCATATTTATCAATTACACAGGCAGTTGTACAGCACATTATCAATATTGGTTATATTATGTTTTCACATTAGCTAACTTATAACTTTATTTAATTTTATCTACTCATATTATTACGATTATTAAATTTTTAAAGCTATTTATGTCTACACGTGTATCAACTGTATAATATTATAGGTTTTTATCTGCAATAAATGTATTCATATTCGTAATACACAACAATATACTGTAATTTACTATAATGTATTGCTCAAGTTGAGGATTCGAAAGAAAAGCCTACTGTTTGCATACTAAGTCTATTTTATATTTGTTATTTGCTTGATCCATAATAGTTTAATTGTGACTGAACTTAGATTTATTTTATTTGAAAATATCTTACATTATTAATAACAATAACAACATAACTTGTGTTGCCCCGTTATCCTTTCAAACCACGCTCAGAGGCGCATCAGCAGTGTATTCCCTGCTACATGATGAGCAAGGTGGGCCACCTCACTGTTTTTCTAAGACATCTCGCCCAAAATATGCCACAACTGCCACCTTGTGGTTATGTGTTTCCTACCTATATCCCAGGGAGTAGGTTAAACACCCTTCAGAATGCAGCATTTTGAAGGTAGTGTTTAACAATAGTTCTGGGCGGGCATGCCCCAGACCCACATAGTGTCACATCATACCTTCGGTGCTCACTCAACCTACCATCTCGCCCTTTATTTTACTCAGGGGAAACACTAATTAAGACAAAAAGGTTGGTCAACCTCATAACTGATCAGCTGTATTCGAGTTGCAACAGCTGTGTGGATATGCAGTTTGTAAAGGTAACATTTTATATCATGGCTGAATTGTGTAAGTTTCAACTGATCTATCTCTAAAATGGAGCATGTTCCGATGTGTCAGCACAGCTGCAGAAAAACTGTAGTTCCAATGTAAATGAGAACTAGATTACCAAGATGATCAGAGGGTAAGCACTGAATGTAAATGGTAATAGCATCTGTTGTGTAACGGTACAGATATTAACTGTATGAGATAGGACAGGACAGGATGCCAGTGCAGACTTCAGAAGAACCTGCTTTGCTCCACGATTGCAATGCCAAGTGAAGCATGTAGTGTACCAGGTATGTATGAAAAACAGTGTTAACTCTTGCTCTACATACTTGTAGTGATGTCACGGGATGAGCCAGTTCCCTTCATCCCTGAGGCGACAACACTGATAGTGAAGGTGTAGGTGCGGCCCGGCTGAAGGTCTCTGAACTCATGCTGCAGAGGCCTGCCACTGAAACATGCAAGAACTCATGAATACGTGTCGGTTTCCTAGACGAGGGTTGTATAGAGACATACAGCTGGGGAATTGTGTGTGTATGTGTGTTGGTGCGTGTGTGTGTATGGGTGTTGGTGTGTATGTGTTGGTATGTGTGTGTGGCTGTTGGTATGTGTGTATTTTTTATATGACATTTATTTGATTAACTACACAATTGCACCAAGGTGGCATACATGTTTTGTTGATAACTGAAAAAAGGAATAATAAGCAGTTCGCTTCTTTCCTGCTTATTGTTGGTTGTCTACCATGATTTGTATGTATATTTCCTGTGTTTGTATTCAATGTTGTTTCAGACAATGCAGGAATACAACATACATACCTAATATGTATTTGTTTGCAATATTTATTAACACCTGATAACTGTCATTATACCAGATAGAGAAAAAAGATAAAACAACAGGTTCCTTACGATATTAAATACTACCTACCATGTATAACTAATTACTGCCCCTCCCAAATTAAATGTACTTATGGATGTACA
>CBDHHR010000948.1:5000-33035 GCA_965263245.1 Metamycoplasmataceae bacterium
GTCCGTTCGTCCGTCCGTTCGTTCCGTCCGTCGTCCGTCGTCCGTCCGTCCGTCCGTCCGTCCGTCCGTCCGTCCGTCCGTCCGTCCGTCCGTCCGTCCGTCCGTCCGTCCGTCCGTCCGTCCGTCCGTCCGTCCGTCCGTCCGTCCGTCCGTCCGTCCGTCCGTCCGTCCGTCCGTCCGTCCGTCCGTCCGTCCGTCCGTCCGTCCGTCCGTCCGTCCGTCCGTCCGTCCGTCCGTCCGTCCGTCCGTCCGTCCGTCCGTCCGTCCGTCCGTCCGTCCGTCCGTCCGTCCGTCCGTCCGTCCGTCCGTCCGTCCGTCCGTCCGTCCGTCCGTCCGTCCGTCCGTCCGTCCGTCCGTCCGTCCGTCCGTCCGTACATTAAATGAGTGTTGTGCGTTTCAGCGATAACGTGTTCCTCGATCCCGTGGTCTCGCAAGATGAAGACCGTATCTTGCCCACAGGGCCTAGCCTACGGTGCATCGTGCACCTTCGCTTGCGAGGCCGGATATGACATCATTGGTGACGAGAAAGTGACGTGTGAGCTCGGAGAGGAGACATCAGCGTCTGGCGTGTGGAGCAGTGTGCCCAAGTGTGACGGTGAGTGGAGCAGTGTGCCCAAGTGTGACGGTGAGTGGAGCAGTGTGCCCAAGTGTGACGGTGAGTGGAGCAGTGTGCCCAAGTGTGACGGTGAGGGGAGCAGTGTGCCCAAGTGTGACGGTGAGTGGAGCAGTGTGCCCACGTGTGACGGTGAGTGGAGCGGTGAGCCCAAGTGTGACGGTGAGTGGAGCAGTGTGCCCACGTGTGACGGTGAGTGGAGCGGTGAGCCGCTCAAGTGTGACGGTGAGTTGACATATGCTGGGCAAAAAACACGTTTGTTCAATCTAGATATATTACACATCTGGTTAAAGTATCGCGAAACCGGCTGATTGATATACATTATATGTTATATTTGCTTAAGAAAATGTTGATCTATTTGTACCAGCTGTATCTTGAACTAGTTGCCGGTGTCGAGAGACTGGTTCTCTGATGTTGATCTATTTGTACCAGCTGTATCTTGAACTAGTTGACGGTGTCGAGAGACTGGTTCTCTGATGTTGATCTATTTGTACCAGCTGTATCTTGAACTAGTTGACGGTGTCGAGAGACTGGTTCTCTGATGTTGATCTATTTGTACCAGCTGTATCTTGAACTAGTTGACGGTGTCGAGAGACTGGTTCTCTGATGTTGATCTATTTGTAACAGCTGTATCTTGAACTAGTTGACGGTGTCGAGAGACTGGTTCTCTGATGTTGATCTATTTGTACCAGCTGTATCTTGAACTAGTTGCCGGTGTCGAGAGACTGGTTCTCTGATGTTGATCTATTTGTAACAGCTGTATCTTGAACTAGTTGCCGGTGTCGAGAGACTGGTTCTCTGATGTTGATCTATTTGTAACAGCTGTATCTTGAACTAGTTGCCGGTGTCGAGAGACTGGTTCTCTGATGTTGATCTATTTGTACCAGCTGTATCTTGAACTAGTTGCCGGTGTCGAGAGACTGGTTCTCTGATGTTGATCTATTTGTACCAGCTGTATCTTGAACTAGTTGACGGTGTCGAGAGACTGGTTCTCTGATGTTGATCTATTTGTACCAGCTGTATCTTGAACTAGTTGACGGTGTCGAGAGACTGGTTCTCTGATGTTGATCTATTTGTACCAGCTGTATCTTGAACTAGTTGCCGGTGTCGAGAGACTGGTTCTCTGATGTTGATCTATTTGTACCAGCTGTATCTTGAACTAGTTGACGGTGTCGAGAGACTGGTTCTCTGATGTTGATCTATTTGTAACAGCTGTATCTTGAACTAGTTGACGGTGTCGAGAGACTGGTTCTCTGATGTTGATCTATTTGTACCAGCTGTATCTTGAACTAGTTGCCGGTGTCGAGAGACTGGTTCTCTGATGTTGATCTATTTGTACTAGCTGTATCTTGAACTAGTTGACGGTGTCGAGAGACTGGTTCTCTGATGTTGATCTATTTGTACCAGCTGTATCTTGAACTAGTTGCCGGTGTCGAGAGACTGGTTCTCTGATGTTGATCTATTTGTACCAGCTGTATCTTGAACTAGTTGACGGTGTCGAGAGACTGGTTCTCTGGTGTTGATCTATTTGTACCAGCTGTATCTTGAACTAGTTGCCGGTGTCGAGAGACTGGTTCTCTGATGTTGATCTATTTGTACCAGCTGTATCTTGAACTAGTTGACGGTGTCGAGAGACTGGTTCTCTGATGTTGATCTATTTGTAACAGCTGTATCTTGAACTAGTTGACGGTGTCGAGAGACTGGTTCTCTGATGTTGATCTATTTGTACCAGCTGTATCTTGAACTAGTTGCCGGTGTCGAGAGACTGGTTCTCTGATGTTGATCTATTTGTACTAGCTGTATCTTGAACTAGTTGACGGTGTCGAGAGACTGGTTCTCTGATGTTGATCTATTTGTACCAGCTGTATCTTGAACTAGTTGCCGGTGTCGAGAGACTGGTTCTCTGATGTTGATCTATTTGTACTAGCTGTATCTTGAACTAGTTGACGGTGTCGAGAGACTGGTTCTCTGATGTTGATATATTTGTAACAGCTGTATCTTGAACTAGTTGACGGTGTCGAGAGACTGGTTCTCTGATGTTGATCTATTTGTACCAGCTGTATCTTGAACTAGTTGCCGGTGTCGAGAGACTGGTTCTCTGATGTTGATCTATTTGTACCAGCTGTATCTTGAACTAGTTGCCGGTGTCGAGAGACTGGTTCTCTGATGTTGATCTATTTGTACCAGCTGTATCTTGAACTAGTTGACGGTGTCGAGAGACTGGTTCTCTGATGTTGATCTATTTGTACCAGCTGTATCTTGAACTAGTTGCCGGTGTCGAGAGACTGGTTCTCTGATGTTGATCTATTTGTAACAGCTGTATCTTGAACTAGTTGCCGGTGTCGAGAGACTGGTTCTCTGATGTTGATCTATTTGTACCAGCTGTATCTTGAACTAGTTGACGGTGTCGAGAGACTGGTTCTCTGATGTTGATCTATTTGTACCAGCTGTATCTTGAACTAGTTGACGGTGTCGAGAGACTGGTTCTCTGATGTTGATCTATTTGTACC
This sequence comes from Metamycoplasmataceae bacterium, assembly GCA_965263245.1. GTDB lineage: Bacteria > Bacillota_I > Bacilli_A > Mycoplasmatales > Metamycoplasmataceae > DT-68. Next base: position 8,124 of record CBDHHR010000948.1, read on the forward strand.
AGCTGTATCTTGAACTAGTTGCCGGTGTCGAGAGACTGGTTCTCTGATGTTGATCTATTTGTACCAGCTGTATCTTGAACTAGTTGCCGGTGTCGAGAGACTGGTTCTCTGATGTTGATCTATTTGTAACAGCTGTATCTTGAACTAGTTGCCGGTGTCGAGAGACTGATTCTCTGATGTTGATCTATTTGTAACAGCTGTATCTTGAACTAGTTGCCGGTGTCGAGAGACTGGTTCTCTGATGTTGATCTATTTGTAACAGCTGTATCTTGAACTAGTTGCCGGTGTCGAGAGACTGGTTCTCTGATGTTGATCTATTTGTAACAGCTGTATCTTGAACTAGTTGCCGGTGTCGAGAGACTGGTTCTCTGATGTTGATCTATTTGTACCAGCTGTATCTTGAACTAGTTGACGGTGTCGAGAGACTGGTTCTCTGATGTTGATCTATTTGTACCAGCTGTATCTTGAACTAGTTGACGGTGTCGAGAGACTGGTTCTCTGATGTTGATCTATTTGTACCAGCTGTATCTTGAACTAGTTGCCGGTGTCGAGAGACTGGTTCTCTGATGTTGATCTATTTGTACCAGCTGTATCTTGAACTAGTTGCCGGTGTCGAGAGACTGGTTCTCTGATGTTGATCTATTTGTACCAGCTGTATCTTGAACTAGTTGCCGGTGTCGAGAGACTGATTCTCTGATGTTGATCTATTTGTAACAGCTGTATCTTGAACTAGTTGCCGGTGTCGAGAGACTGGTTCTCTGATGTTGATCTATTTGTAACAGCTGTATCTTGAACTAGTTGCCGGTGTCGAGAGACTGGTTCTCTGATGTTGATCTATTTGTAACAGCTGTATCTTGAACTAGTTGCCGGTGTCGAGAGACTGGTTCTCTGATGTTGATCTATTTGTACCAGCTGTATCTTGAACTAGTTGCCGGTGTCGAGAGACTGGTTCTCTGATGTTGATCTGTTTGTACCAGCTGTATCTTGAACTAGTTGCCGGTGTCGAGAGACTGGTTCTCTGATGTTGATCTATTTGTACCAGCTGTATCTTGAACTAGTTGACGGTGTCGAGAGACTGGTTCTCTGATGTTGATCTATTTGTACCAGCTGTATCTTGAACTAGTTGACGGTGTCGAGAGACTGGTTCTCTGATGTTGATCTGTTTGTACCAGCTGTATCTTGAACTAGTTGCCGGTGTCGAGAGACTGGTTCTCTGATGTTGATCTATTTGTACCAGCTGTATCTTGAACTAGTTGCCGGTGTCGAGAGACTGGTTCTCTGATGTTGATCTATTTGTACCAGCTGTATCTTGAACAAGTTGCCGTTGTCGAGAGACTGGTTCTCTGATGTTGATCTATTTGTACCAGCTGTATCTTGAACTAGTTGACGGTGTCGAGAGACTGGTTCTCTGATGTTGATCTATTTGTACCAGCTGTATCTTGAACTAGTTGCCGGTGTCGAGAGACTGGTTCTCTGATGTTGATCTATTTGTACCAGCTGTATCTTGAACTAGTTGCCGTTGTCGAGAGACTGGTTCTCTGATGCTCAAATATGCGGCGTTCACTGGTTCAGATGGCACCGATACAATGCATCAGTCGAGTGTGGCCAGAATACGCGGTGAAAACGTGAAACTATTATTATTGTTACTATTATTATTAATAGTAGTGGTAATAGCGGTAGTAATAGTTATACTACAATAATTACTACTACCACTATTATTCTACTACAACAACTGCTACTACTAATAACAATAATAATAGTAGTAATAATAATAATAGTAATAATAATAATATCTATTTTTTCATTGCTATTAATAACACAATATCCGACCTACTTCAATCACACAAAAAGCTTACGTCTGACATTGTGTCGTTACATTACATGCACAACATTTATTCCGTGTATAATCCATCAGAAGATGGTTTTGTGACTTGTCAAGCACATATATTTTAGATCTGGATGTTTTACTTGACGATCACTACAACCTCGTCTTATGAATATATCTTGATAATTCGCATAAACATAGTTCAAATGTGTTGACATAATAGCTATTCGACTTGTCATTCGTTTACATGTTGTGTAGTGAAAGAGTGCAAGAAGCTGGATCCGCCCAAGAACGGCGCCCTAGCGTGGGACAACTGGTTATACGGCATCCAGTCACGTATCTACTGCAATGACAATTACGACGTCCCCCGCGGCACGACCACCTCAGACTATTACGTGTGCGATGACTCAACGGGGACATGGAGTCCAAGCGACAAAGTCCCGGACTGCACAGGTAGGGATAGACAAGATTTACTCTTTTTGAATATTTATTACATATAATTATTTTACAACCGCCTGCTATTTTTTATTTAGTATATCTTGTGGACATATGCTGATATTTCTGTGATTTATATAAATGATGCATAAATGGTTCGGCAATCAGTAAGGATACAAACTAAGAACGATACTGAGTGAAATTTAAGCTCAATCAACCAATCGACTAATGATTGCACACATGAACGAACGACCGAAGGAACGAAGGAACGACCGAACGACTGAACGACCGAAGGAACGAAGGAACTAAGGAACTAAGGAACTAAGGAACTAAGGAACTAAGGAACTAAGGAACGAAGGAACGAACGAAGGAACGAACGAAGGAACGAACGAAGGAACGAAGGAACGAAGGAACGAAGGAAGGAACGAAGGAAGGAAGGAAGGAAGGAAGGAAGGAAGGAAGGAAGGAAGGAAGGAAGGAAGGAAGGAAGGAAGGAAGGAAGGAAGGAAGGAAGGAAGGAAGGAAGGAAGGAAGGAAGGAAGGAAGGAAGGAAGGAAGGAAGGAAGGAAGGAAGGAAGGAAGGAAGGAACGAAGGAAGGAAGGAAGGAAGGAACGAAGGAACGAAGGAACGAAGGAACGAAGGAACGAAGGAAAGAACGAACGAACGAACGAACGAACGAACGAACGAACGAACGAACGAACGAACGAACGAACGAACGAACGAACGAACGAACGAACGAACGAACGAACGAACGAACGAACGAACGAACGAACGAACGAACGAACGAACGAACGAACGAACGAACGAACGAACGAACGAACGAACGAACGAACGAACGAACGAACGAACGAACGAACGAACGAACGAACGAACGAACGAACGAACGAACGAACGAACGAACGAACGAACGAACGAACGAACGAACGAACGAACGAACGAACGAACGAACGAACGAACGAACGAACGAACGAACGAACGAACGAACGAACGAACGAACGAACGAACGAACGAACGAACGAACGAACGAACGAACGAACGAACGAACGAACGAACGAACGAACGAACGAACGAACGAACGAACGAACGAACGAACGAACGAACGAACGAACGAACGAACGAACGAACGAACGAACGAACGAACGAACGAACGAACGAACGAACGAACGAACGAACGAACGAACGAACGAACGAACGAACGAACGAACGAACGAACGAACGAACGAACGAACGAACGAACGAACGAACGAACGAACGAACGAACGAACGAACGAACGAACGAACGAACGAACGAACGAACGAACGAACGAACGAACGAACGAACGAACGAACGAACGAACGAACGAACGAACGAACGAACGAACGAACGAACGAACGAACGAACGAACGAACGAACGAACGAACGAACGAACGAACGAACGAACGAACGAACGAACGAACGAACGAACGAACGAACGAACGAACGAACGAACGAACGAACGAACGAACGAACGAACGAACGAACGAACGAACGAACGAACGAACGAACGAACGAACGAACGAACGAACGAACGAACGAACGAACGAACGAACGAACGAACGAACGAACGAACGAACGAACGAACGAACGAACGAACGAACGAACGAACGAACGAACGAACGAACGAACGAACGAACGAACGAACGAACGAACGAACGAACGAACGAACGAACGAACGAACGAACGAACGAACGAACGAACGAACGAACGAACGAACGAACGAACGAACGAACGAACGAACGAACGAACGAACGAACGAACGAACGAACGAACGAACGAACGAACGAACGAACGAACGAACGAACGAACGAACGAACGAACGAACGAACGAACGAACGAACGAACGAACGAACGAACGAACGAACGAACGAACGAACGAACGAACGAACGAACGAACGAACGAACGAACGAACGAACGAACGAACGAACGAACGAACGAACGAACGAACGAACGAACGAACGAACGAACGAACGAACGAACGAACGAACGAACGAACGAACGAACGAACGAACGAACGAACGAACGAACGAACGAACGAACGAACGAACGAACGAACGAACGAACGAACGAACGAACGAACGAACGAACGAACGAACGAACGAACGAACGAACGAACGAACGAACGAACGAACGAACGAACGAACGAACGAACGAACGAACGAACGAACGAACGAACGAACGAACGAACGAACGAACGAACGAACGAACGAACGAACGAACGAACGAACGAACGAACGAACGAACGAACGAACGAACGAACGAACGAACGAACGAACGAACGAACGAACGAACGAACGAACGAACGAACGAACGAACGAACGAACGAACGAACGAACGAACGAACGAACGAACGAACGAACGAACGAACGAACGAACGAACGAACGAACGAACGAACGAACGAACGAACGAACGAACGAACGAACGAACGAACGAACGAACGAACGAACGAACGAACGAACGAACGAACGAACGAACGAACGAACGAACGAACGAACGAACGAACGAACGAACGAACGAACGAACGAACGAACGAACGAACGAACGAACGAACGAACGAACGAACGAACGAACGAACGAACGAACGAACGAACGAACGAACGAACGAACGAACGAACGAACGAACGAACGAACGAACGAACGAACGAACGAACGAACGAACGAACGAACGAACGAACGAACGAACGAACGAACGAACGAACGAACGAACGAACGAACGAACGAACGAACGAACGAACGAACGAACGAACGAACGAACGAACGAACGAACGAACGAACGAACGAACGAACGAACGAACGAACGAACGAACGAACGAACGAACGAACGAACGAACGAACGAACGAACGAACGAACGAACGAACGAACGAACGAACGAACGAACGAACGAACGAACGAACGAACGAACGAACGAACGAACGAACGAACGAACGAACGAACGAACGAACGAACGAACGAACGAACGAACGAACGAACGAACGAACGAACGAACGAACGAACGAACGAACGAACGAACGAACGAACGAACGAACGAACGAACGAACGAACGAACGAACGAACGAACGAACGAACGAACGAACGAACGAACGAACGAACGAACGAACGAACGAACGAACGAACGAACGAACGAACGAACGAACGAACGAACGAACGAACGAACGAACGAACGAACGAACGAACGAACGAACGAACGAACGAACGAACGAACGAACGAACGAACGAACGAACGAACGAACGAACGAACGAACGAACGAACGAACGAACGAACGAACGAACGAACGAACGAACGAACGAACGAACGAACGAACGAACGAACGAACGAACGAACGAACGAACGAACGAACGAACGAACGAACGAACGAACGAACAGTCAGTCAGAACCACAGTCAGTCAGTCAGTCAGTCAGTCAGTCAGTCAGTCAGTCAGTCAGTCAGTCAGTCAGTCAGTCAGTCAGTCAGTCAGTCAGTCAGTCAGTCAGTCAGTCAGTCAGTCAGTCAGTCAGTCAGTCAGTCAGTCAGTCAGTCAGTCAGTCAGTCAGTCAGTCAGTCAGTCAGTCAGTCAGTCAGTCAGTCAGTCAGTCAGTCAGTCAGTCAGTCAGTCAGTCAGTCAGTCAGTCAGTCAGTCAGTCAGTCAGTCAGTCAGTCAGTCAGTCAGTCAGTCAGTCAGTCAGTCAGTCAGTCAGTCAGTCAGTCAGTCAGTCAGTCAGTCAGTCAGTCAGTCAGTCAGTCAGTCAGTCAGTCAGTCAGTCAGTCAGTCAGTCAGTCAGTCAGTCAGTCAGTCAGTCAGTCAGTCAGTCAGTCAGTCAGTCAGTCAGTCAGTCAGTCAAGGCTAGTTTCTACAACAGAATACTGTGTTAAATTATCATTACTTTGTTATTTTGATGTATAGCCGATACTTATTTTAAATGTGCATTGTTCGTTTAGGAATGTACACGTGTCTATACGCTATTCGTAATAAAATAGAAGTGATAGTAGTCGCCATTTAGACATCATTGTGTTGTTGTCTGTTCCCGGCGAGCACTGCACATTTAACTTATCCAAGTTGCTTATGATAATGTTTCAAAGCTAAACTTACGTCATATAACAATGTTTTCTTAAGAAATGCATATTAATGAACAACCACATTTGTGTGTTGTTTTATTCTAAGTAATGTTGCTGTGTGCGTTGCAGCGAAACACAATGCAGAGGGGGCGAGACTGCGAAGTAAGTTGCAGTACTACAGTGGTGATTGCACGACAAAGGAAACGCAACTATACATCAAACAGGAGTTCATCGCCGCTCTGAACTCATCGTCGGCCTACAGCACACTGTGTCGGGCCTTTCCTGGCTGTGGCGTAGACAACGTCTTAGTCAAATGCGGCGAAGTGACTCGGCGAAAACGATACACACACATAGTGAAACGAAGTTCAACTCACAACGTTCAAGTCACGTTCGACTTCTTCATAAAGTTGCGCGACGAGGCGGACGTTGACGCGACGGATCTCTGGGATGAAATTGAGGACACGTTTGAGAAGATGAAGGACTCTGTACGTCAAAGCATCGATAGTGGCCGACTTAATCTGAGAGTCAGGGACTTGTCAATGCAAATCAAACCAAATTCATTTGAGGCGGTCGACAGCGAGGCCCAGTTGCAGTGTCCGCCAGGGGCATTACCTCGTGACGACTCTTTCACCTGTGGTATGTCACTTACAACTCAATATAGTGACAACTCATCATTCCCACCCGTTTGTGGCTCAATGGTACTGTTAAAAGGTTTTCCGGATAAAGTAATCACGCATATGGCGAACCATAGATTAGGGACACCGTTTAGAAATGATGTTCTCGTGAAATAACGTTTATAAAGTATCAATTACTACAATTAATGTTCAGATTACGAGGTTTCCGGATTAGCAAGATTCGGATTAACAAGATTCCAATGTCAACCGACAATTTTTGCAGACATCTGGTCCAACGCGCTTTTACAATGTATAGTCTACATTTGGATATTCTCCCCCCAGACTACCCTCTACCCCCAGACTATCATCTGCCCCAGACTACTCAATGCCCTCCAGACTATCATCTGCCCCCGGACTACCCTCTGCCCCCCAGGCTATCATCTGCCCCAGACTACTCAATACCCCCCAGACTACCCTCTGCCCCCGGACTACCCTCAGCCCCCCAGGCTATCATCTGCCCCCAGACTATCATCTGCCCCAGACTACTCACTGCCCCCCAGACTATCATCTGCCCCCAGACTACCCTCTGCCCCCCCAGACTATCATCTGCCCCCAGACTATCATCTGCTCCAGACTACCCTCTGCCCCCAGACTATCATCTGCCCCCAGACTACCCTCTGCCCCCGGACTATCATCTGCCCCCGGACTACCTTCTGCCCCCCAGACTATCATCTGCCTCAGACTACTCACTACTCCCCAGACTATCATCTGCCCCAGACTACTGACTGCCCCCAGACTATCATCTGCCCCAGACTACTGACTGCCCCCAGACTATCATCTGCCCCAGACTACTGACTGCCCCCAGACTATCATCTGACCCCTGACTACCTTCTGCCCCCAGGCTATCATCTGCACCAGACTATCATCTGCCCCCTGACTACCCTCTGCCCCCAGACTACCCTCTGCCCCCAGACTATCATCTGCCCCCAGATTATCATCTGCACCAGACTACTAACTGCCCCCCAGACTATCATCTGCCCCCGGACTACCCTCTGCCCCCTAGACTATCATTTGCCCCCAGACTATCATCTGCTCCAGACTACTGACTGCCCCCAGACTATCATCTGCCCCAGACTACTGACTGCCCCCAGACTATCATCTGCCCCAGACTACTGACTGCCCCCAGACTATCATCTGACCCCTGACTATCATCTGCCCCCGGACTACCTTCTGCCCCCCAGACTATCATCTGCCTCAGACTACTCACTACTCCCCAGACTATCATCTGCCCCAGACTACTGACTGCCCCCAGACTATCATCTGCCCCAGACTACTGACTGCCCCCAGACTATCATCTGCCCCAGACTACTGACTGCCCCCAGACTATCATCTGACCCCTGACTACCTTCTGCCCCCAGGCTATCATCTGCACCAGACTATCATCTGCCCCCTGACTACCCTCTGCCCCCAGACTACCATCTGCCCCCAGACTACCCTCTGCCCCCAGACTATCATCTGCCCCCAGATTATCATCTGCACCAGACTACTAACTGCCCCCCAGACTATCATCTGCCCCCGGACTACCCTCTGCCCCCTAGACTATCATTTGCCCCCAGACTATCATCTGCTCCAGACTACCCTCTGCCCCCAGACTACCCTCTGCACCCAGACTACCCTCTGCCCCCAGACTACCCTCTGCCCCCAGACTACCCTCTGTCCCCAGACTACCCTCTGCCCACAGACTACCCTCTGCCCCCAGACTACTATCTGCCCCCAGACTACCCTCTGCCCCCATACTACCCTCTGCCCCATACTACCCTCTGCCCCCAGACTACCCTCTGCCCCCAGACTACCCTCTGCCCCCAGACTACCCTCTGCCCCCAGACTACCCTCTGCCCCCAGACTACCCTCTGCCCCCATACTACCCTCTGCCCCCAGACTACCCTCTGCCCCCAGACTACCCTCTGCCCCCATACTACCCTCTGCCCCCAGACTACCCTCTGCCCCCAGACTACCCTCTGCCCCCAGACTACCCTCTGCCCCCAGACTATCCTCTGCCCACAGACTACCCTCTGCCCCCAGACTACTCTCTGCCCCCAGACTACCCTCTGCCCCCAGACTACCCCCTGCCCCCAGACTACCCCCTGCCCCCAGACTACCCCCTGCCCCCAGACTACCCTCTGCCCCCAGACTACCCTCTGCCCCCAGACTACCCTCTGCCCCCATACTACCCTCTGCCCACAGACTACCCTCTGCCCCCAGACTACCCCCTGCCCCCAGACTACCCTCTGCCCCCAGACTACCCTCTGCCCCCAGACTACCCTCTGCCCCCAGACTACCCTCTATGTATGCCCTAGCTGTCTTCACCTATACGCTGTCGGTTTACAGCTGTATGCTCTACTCGGACGTATTACGACAGCAGCAGTGACCGCTGCGTGGACTGTCCGGTCGGCTCCTACAACGACAAAGAGAACCAGACGTCCTGTACGCAGTGTCCGGAAGGAACATCCACACTGACCACAGGGTCAAGAGTCATGGACAGCTGCATCGGTCAGTATTTCCACAAATTCCAGTAAGCCTACAAGTTGAACTGTAAGTGTTCTCCTCACTGGAGAGTGAAACCTGCATCTAGCCATTTTGTGCGTGCAATTTAGAACGTTCTCTGCAACCTGTTGTATCCAGGTGATGTCGTCTCTACAAGAACGTGTACTATTGTTATATGAGTGCGTGCGTGTAAGCGTGTAAACCTATAATACGCTCTCATATGTGTTGTTGTAGATATATATATATATATATATATATATATATATATATATATATATATATATATATATATATATATATATATATATATATATATATATATACGGGTGCGCGAATACATAATGTATATTCCTATTAAATGCTCACACGGTATTTTGTGTATTTAAACCCCCGTGTGTCCCTCTTGCAGACATGTGTCCCCCGGGCACCTACTCCGACACAGGCCTCGCTCCCTGCGCCCCGTGCCCTGTCGGCTCCTACCAGCCGCAGAGGAACAAGACGACGTGTACACTGTGTCCTCACGGGTCTATGACGGCGAACATAGGACGTGTCACCCTGCATGACTGCCAAGGTACTGTGGAATGACGTCACAGCGACAGCAATGTCCCTCGTTAGGACCGGGGACCAACAGACTGGAACAGGCACATCAAGATTTTCCTGCCGGTTGATAGCGATATGCTCATTTTATGGAAGTGCAGCTGTTCTGTGAGTGTGGATGCAAATATGGAGCACCATGTTTCAGAACGTATGTGAATACATGAGTACGTGCTAATGTACGTTTGTAAGAAGTAAAACGTGTTTCTTTTACTTAGGAGATGTGCATTCCTGACATCCGTATGTGTGTCTTACAGTTAACACAAACAACTGCGACCCAGACCCGTGTCATGGCCACAGATGCGAAAACAAACTGAACGACTTTGTGTGCCACTGCAAGGGAGGGTTCACAGGCAAGACGTGTGACATTCCGCCCGACTTCTGCGCCAACAACCTTTGTCTCAACGGCGCCACTTGCATCAATGGCCGCTCCAACTACACGTGTCGTTGTGCTGCCGGCTTCAGAGGCCCTTACTGCGATGACGACATCGGTGAGTGTTGCTTAATTAATTGTTTAATTAATTAATTTATGATGTCACTAAGAGGAAGCAGGAATGCAGTTACGAAGTGTCAGTGTAGAACGTGGACGTTTATTTACGCCTAATTAAATATGTGGCACGCATTTGACCAGTAAACAAGTTATGTCTATGCAGTCTATATATGTTGTTATTTGCGCTGTTATATTAAAAGACTGCTGTGGTTCAAGGCGATGACACATAGGATATTGCAGTGGAAAGAGTCTGTAGTACATGGAATAGGGGACATTCTTGTGGACAGTCTGATCTGTTTCAGTGAACGATGGCTATGGTCAATGGGGGGTATGGTCCTCTTGCAGTAAGACATGTCTGGTCTGTTCCAGTGAACGATGGCATATGGTCCTCTTGCAGTAAGACATGTCTGGCCTGTTCCAGTGAAAGATGGCTATGGTCCATGGAGTGCATGGTCCTCTTGCAGTAAGACATGCCTGGTCTGTTCCAGTGAACGACGGCTATGGTCCATGGAGTGCATGGTCTTCTTGCAGTAAGAAACGTCTGGTCTGTTCCAGTGAACGGTGGCTATGGTCCATGGAGTGCATGGTCCTCTTGTAGTAAGACATGTCTGGTCTGTTCCAGTGAACGGTGACTATGGTCCATGGAGTGCATGGTCCTCGTGCACTAAGACCTGTGAAGGAGGGGTCCAGTCACGCAGCCGTCTGTGCAATGACCCACCACCAGACCCAGACGGTCGGCCGTGTGTCGGTCCGTCCAGAGAAACACGAGACTGCAACGAAGACAAGTGCCCAGGTAACACGCCTTAATCGACTAAATTTAAACGCCATATTTCATCGTGATATTCGCTCACTATGTGACATGAGGTGTACTGATTCAAACTGTGTCTTTTTAAACGATTTTTTTGCCGACTGTAAGCTTAACATCTCCTGGCTTCAGATATATAAAAAGAAAACCAATAGCTAGCCTAGATGTTGTGTAATCAGGATATTTTTAATCAAAGTATGTTAGTGTATACACTGCTGAAATTGCCCATAGCTAGCATGACACGGGGATTATTTTCACAAACAAATTTTAATAAGAAACCTTTGAGGTTATAATATTGTATGTCGTTAATATTATGCACAAACCAATAATACATAAAAACTGTTGAAAAGTATCTGCGCCTCTGTCGCACACGCCCCTCTGACACCACCACGTGGCGTCTTGGTTACACACGGGAGGCTTCCCGGACCTTCTCTTCAAATTCATTTCACAAAACAACTATATCGAAAGATGTCACTGTATCAGTACTAATACATGCTATGTTTTGTTATGTTATGATATGTTAAGAACTTTGACTCAAAAGCCCTAAAACTAACATCACGCTGAATAAAATAATCCCCGGTGTCCGTATGTAACATCTTGCATCGGTCGGACGCCTCGACTTGCTAAACAGCTGAACCGACTGAGTGTGTGGGAAACGAAGCATTTATGGTCAAGCTTCGTTTAAATTGAAAGCATAATGTACATAAAACGTAGTCCGCACGTAACACACTATTCGGACGCCACCTCTTCGCTATGCACAAGCTATCGCGAGAAACGGCCTTGATTATTTTGTTCATGACATGGCTTTTTCCAGTACCTCAACACTTTATATTTGTTTATATTCAGCCAAAAATGTAGTTCCCAGACGGATTTTTCAAAGCTGTGGGAAGCTCAAAATCATAAAAGAAAATTGCAATTCACAATCTCGTTGTGTTATCACTGCTTATAAAGCTGGTTTTGAAAGTGGACGTTTTGTTTGCAACGTCAACGTGGAAAGTCTCAAATTGTGGACTTTGCTTGGTGCCCACTAAACGCAACGTTCTACTTTCTCCTTTGAGGAACACTTTGTCACCTGTCGGCGTCATGGAATTGAGCACGCACTAAGCGGACCTCACTCGTGTAGTTTCGAGAAGATTCATATCGTGTAGTAACAACGCAATATACCACAGAACTTGTTGCCTTCCAGAATGCAGTCAATTTAACACCTTACCGGGAGGTCAAGATAAACTATTGAACTGCTCCCAGCAAGGCACCGGCAAAACCATCTGTCACGTGATTTGCAAACCGGGAACAGAGCCGAGCCGAGTGTTGGCCAATCCGTACTTCTGCGGGGTTGAAACCAACTACGTGTGGTCACACCTGCTCAACCAGCCAGATGCTCGTCTACCAACTTGTACAAGTATGTATAATACCACATTAGTCGAGACTACATCTCCATTTGCCATTAAGTTGCTTCTCACCTTTATATATATATATATATATATATATATATATATATATATATATATATATATATATATATATATATATATATATTGCATGGTTTACCTCCAACGACTACTGCGTTGTTTGTAGATAGCGCTGTACCGAAACAAGTGGCGTTGAGGATCCAAATAGCCTACAATGTGACAAGCCCAGAGCAATTGAACCCTGCCAAAACCAAACTCACTGACCTGTGTGGCCAGAATGACTGTGTCCGATCTGCCGTGTGTCACGTGACCACGGCAGTAGCAGGTGCGAAGTCTGTGGTCCGGCGTTCGGCAAATGGACCATCTGTCGGTCACACAATTGTTCTTGTGGTTGTGGGGACCGTGCAGCCAGCGAGTCAAGGTTCAACCACAGGTAATCCTACGTCACTTCCGCGTCTGGTGGCAACGACCCTTGGCGGGAGATTAAGCGTAGAGCCGAGTTGATTCCACCGATTACTGTCATTATTATACTATGATTTTCAAGGCTGCTCTCGAGATGTTGGAATTTAAATTCCCCCGTTGGTCCTAGTTTATTTGTATTAACACTCACTCTGCTTCTTTGCTGTCAGTTGTCGCTAGCACAGCTGACAGCAATACTAATTTTGCATCTGATATAAATATGTGTGTAGACATACACTCGTTGTGCAATATTAATAAATAAACATTATTTATTCGCGATAACCTTATGAAATGTACATTTTATCTTCCCAATTGTCGTGATTGTTAATACAACTGCACATTGAACATTAGGTAGATATACTAAACAATTGACTAGTTTGTCTAATAAATTGCGTAATGCTGTTAAAATATAGTGAATAAATGTAATCGCATATGTTAACTTGGACTCGTCGTCATGCTGCAGTCGGCAGTTGGAACGACATCACCCGCCACCTGGAACACTTGGCACTGGTGATTAAACGAGCGGCGGAGGACGGCAGCCTGTGTTTCTCTGTGGCCGGTGTCACGTACTGCCCCATCAACGGCTCTCTCCTACTGCAGGGAGTTCAGATCTGTCCAGCACCGAGGGTTCTCAGCTACGACGGCTCACGGTGTGGTACGTCCTTCTATAACAACTCTTCCACTCAACGTCCGTGTCGTGTAATACGACTTTAAGTTGCCCTAATTGCCATTTACGTATTGTCGAAACACTACATTGTATGTTATAAAAATTGCGTTCTTGCTAAATCTATTAACTGTGCCAACCTTTGTTGTCATATTTGTGATAACGTGTTGTCTCCTGGTGTCACAGTGAACTGTCCCGCTGGCAGCTACTACAAGCGAATGAAGTGTGTCCCTTGTGCGAAGGGACACTATCAGGACAGAGAAGGACAGACTGAATGCGAGCTGTGTCCGGCAGACAAAACCACCGCAGTGCCAGGGGCAGTCAGCATGGACGACTGTCAAGGTAACAAATGTCTTATTTTGTGTGTTTACCTTCATCCTAATTAAACATTCCGTGACCGAGGAAATGATTCTCTGACGAACGACAACATCAGTGTTTTTAATGGGTCGCAGTCTGAGTAAAATAGTGCAGGTACGTTACCATAGAGCGGTATCCATTTGCTGCCATACATGTGTTCAGCCACACGGTATTTATTGCACGAATATAATACATACATACATATATATCGGTGTTTATAGCCATGTGCTCAATCATACAGCTTCGTGAACCAGCGCGTGAAATGACCGAGTGTGGCCCAGGCTCGTCAATGAAGCGTCATTCAAATATTGAATAGTTCGATTGTGAGTGAGATATACTAACAATTACGCCACCGCGCCACGCTGTATTGTCACGTGCGGCTGACTCTCGCAGACGATCATTGGGGAAAGCCGGACAATCTACAACACCTGTTTAGGTCACACGAGGGCAGCCGAAGCAGCAACTACGCGAGACTACTGATTGGACAACTGCATTCAATTCACGATAGAAGAGGATACTCTTTATTGTTTCTCACATGCAGTGTTCAAAGATGTGCAATCATCGACAACTGTAGACCTAAACAATTTAATGTTTCTGGCAGTAAATACTCAGCGTTACAATACTAGAAAGGCAACCCCTACAGTAAGCAATGACCGCTCATTATCTCTGTGATTATATTAATGTTACAGCGTCTCCACCAACGACGACAGTGACGTCACAACTACCTACGTCTACTACCACAACGACACCTGGTTCTACAACTACTACAAAGGCGAGAATGATGTCATCAAAAGCTACGTCTACAACAACAACAACAACAACAACGACGACGACGACGAGAACGGTGGCACCAACAACAATTATTCCAACAACAACAAAGATAGCGATGTCACCTACTACGACTGATAAAACAAGAATGGTCCCAAAAGCGGACACCGCGAATACAACAACATCGCAATCGCCCGCTGGATCATCGCCAGGTGAGAATGACTATCTCCGCACACCACTTTACGTAATGCCTAGGTGCGGCGATTGCCACAAACAGACGATGTATTATATACTACGTCAACTATTAGCGTAATACTAATATATACAACAGGACATGTGTTAATTTCGGTGAAGCTTATGGACCATATTAAGAAAGATCAACCTTAAACGTGCGTGATAAGTTTCATTCTGATGGTGTTGTGAGAGCTACGTTGCCATTGTAGTAGTGATAGTATGACAAATAAGTGAGATGGTTTCGCGACAGCAGCATGAGCGAATACCAAGTGAAGCCGTCTAAACATATAATGTAGAGATGATACCATCGCCTCGACTTGTTCATTCACGGGATGGTCAATCCAATGTGCCATTAAATAAATACAAAACTAAAACGTGTTACGTGACACGTGCAGTCCTGCCGATTGTGTTATCGACGGTCGTTACTATAGACCGTACATAATAATAATACTAATAATAATAACAATAATAACAATAATAATAATAATAATAATAATAATAATAATAATAATAATAATAATAATAATAATAATAATAATAATAATAATAATAATAATAATAATAATAATAATAATAATAATAATAATAATAATAATAATAATAATAATAATAATAATAATAAAACATTTACCGATCATTGAAGTACGCCACAAGCGACGTTGGTTTTGCTGGAAGCACCACCTTGTAGATAGATATACACACTGCGACCGATCGGCTAGATCCATCCATGCCAGCACGGAGCCAGCCATTCCGTAGCGATGTTCTAGACGGTTGAGGAGTAGTTCGTGGTTAATTGTGTCGAAGGCGGCCGACATGTCGAGTAGACTTAGAATTACTCAATACCGTCGGTCTAACGCCCCGAGGGTGTCGTTCTGTACAAGAATAAGCGCAGTAGAGTGTTGGGTATTGTAGGTTGATTGCTATCTTTCAAGGAGATTGTTGGCAGTCAGGTGACCAAGCAGGCAGCGTGCAACGTATCTTTCAAGTAGCTTTGATAGAAAACGGCAGGTTTGATATTGGTTAATAACTGGTCATGGTGTCCTAGTCGATATTTGCTTTCTTAAGATTATAGATGACAACTGTCTACTGTTATATTTACAACGGAATGTATACCATCGTCACATCGACATTTGCGACACAGTGACACAACGACGGCATGTTATACGTGAATTTCATCTTGTCGTTTTGTCACAGGTGGTCCAACAACAATGATACTGGGGGCTGTTCTCGGGTCTATCCTCCTCCTAATCGTCCTCATCGTTGTGGGAGCGGTGATTGTGGTACGAAGACGAAGACGAAGACGAAGTGAGAGTGAGAGTGAGAACACAGTACCGCAGACCGTGAAGGAAATACCTGCTTCGATAGAATCGGTACGGAAATATGTCTATTTCTATTACGTATCCAGTGCCACGATGGTTCGACATATCCAGTATCTGATTTTTTAAGGCTAACGATGCACTCACACGCACACGCGCACGCGCACGCGCACGCGCACGCGCACGCGCACGCACACGCACACGCGCACACGCGCACACGCGCACACGCGCACACGCGCACACGCGCACACGCGCACACGCGCACACGCGCACACGCGCACACGCGCACACGCGCACACGCGCACACGCGCACACGCGCACACGCGCACACGCGCACGCACTCGCTGAATTTATTCAATGCTGATAATGAACTAATAATATAAGTAAAATGAAGTTATTCTGGTCTAATGCATTATCGCCATTTGGGCACGATATCATAAATCAGTGTGTAAAAGACCATGTGGTTAGAACACGCAAACAAAGGAGAGTTTGTTTCTACCTTTACAGCAACCACACGGAATTGAGACCCGCGACAATGCAGAGAACGATGCTCAATCAGTGGCAAGCTTTTCCTATGGTACTCCTGAAGCTGCAATGCCCGCGAACGGCGAAATCACCCTACCCGCCGAGTGAGCTACTACCAACCAGCACGTACTTCCAGCCACAACCAAAGGACACTGTTGGCGATATAAATTGTTCGCATAAATGTTTTGACTGGAACACCATGACGTGCGGAAACATCAGTGAATTGACGCATCAAAAATTAACCAGTGGTAAAGTTAACCTGTTGTCTTAAGACTAGCCAAATAACGACGGCCCTTAGGAAGATAAGATATGTATTTTACATGTGAGAAACAATGTATGCCGATGCAACATCTTACTTAGCCAACAGGCTTAAAGTGGTATATTAAGCGTGAGCACGACATAATTACGCAATTATTTTGTGTAATGGTAATGAAAGTGATTGCTTCTCAGACAACTCAAGGTGGTATCGAGTGAGTAGCTGAGCCAGGGATTGAAGTGTGGATCGTTTGTTACGTACATCTAACCGGATATCGCTTTAAAAAAACGTATGTTTTAACTATTTCTTCAGCTCTTGTTGTTGCGTCTTTCTTTTACAGTGAACGATAGTGTCTTGTCTTACTCAGTTGACTGTGTTGTCTTGCTCAGTTGATTGTGTTGTCTTACTCAGTTGACTGTGTTGTCTTACTCAGTTGACTGTGTTGTCTTGCTCAGTTGATTTTGTTGTCTTACTCAGTTGACTGTGTTGTCTTGCTCGGTTGACTGTGTTGTCTTACTCAGTTGACTGTGTTGTCTTACTCAGTTGACTGTGTTGTCTTACTCAGTTGACTGTGTTGTCTTACTCAGTTGAATGTGTTGTCTTGCTCAGTTGATGTGTTGTCTTACTCAGTTGACTGTGTTGTCTTACTCAGTTGACTGTGTTGTCTTACTCAGTTGACAGTGTGTAGGTGACTGTGTTGTCTTACTCAGTTGACCGTGTGTGGGTGACTGTGTTGTCTTACTCAGTTGACTGTGTTGTCTTGCTCAGTTGACTGTGTTGTCTTACTCAGTTGACAGTGTGTAGGTGACTGTGTTGTCTTACTCAGTTGACTGTGTGTAGGTGACTGTGTTGTCTTACTCAGTTGACAGTGTGTAGGTGACTGTGTTGTCTTACTCAGTTGACCGTGTGTAGGTGACTGTGTTGTCTTACTCAGTTGACTGTGTTGTCTTGCTCAGTTGACCGTGTGTAGGTGACTGTGTTGTCTTACTCAGTTGACCGTGTGTAGGTGACTGTGTTTTCTTACTCAGTTGACTGTGTTGTCTTGCTCAGTTGACCGTGTGTAGGTGACTGTGTTGTCTTGCTCAGGTGACTGTGTGTAGGTGACTGTGTTGTCTTGCTCAGTTGACCGTGTGTAGGTGACTGTGTTGTCTTGCTCAGTTGACCGTGTGTAGGTGACTGTGTTGTCTTACTCAGTTGACTGTGTTGTCTTGCTCAGTTGACCGTGTGTAGGTGACTGTGTTGTCCTGCTCAGTTGACCGTGTGTAGGTGACTGTGTTGTCTTACTCAGTTGACTGTGTTGTCTTACTCAATTGACTGTGTTATCTTGCTCAGTTGACCGTGTGTGGGTGACTGTGTTGTCTTACTCAGTTGACTGTGTTGTCTTACTCAGTTGACCGTGTGTAGGTGACTGTGTTGTCTTACTCAGTTGACTGTGTTATCTTGCTCAGTTGACCGTGTGTACGTGACTGTGTTGTCTTACTCAGTTGACTGTTTTGTCTTACTCAGTTGACCGTGTGTAGGTGACTGTGTTGTCTTACTCAGTTGACCGTGTGTAGGTGACTTTGTTGTCTTACTCAGTTGACCGTGTGTAGGTGACTGAGTCGGCATTAACATGAATAACATAATTGCAACCCTCGGAAGCCATTTATGGTATTGGCAGATAACTACCATATTTGCCGTCGGAATTTGCATAAACTGCATTATGGTTTACGTAATATATTATATGTCAGCGGTTTGTCTGTTCATTTTCCCTGTTTGCATTAGAAATGCCACCTGCAATATTTTGTAATAGGCCAGTGAGTCTGGTGTTAGAACTATTCGAACAGACATTACTGTGTTATGCAGAGAACACTTTATATTCTCACCACGCGACGTCTTAGTTTTCACGTGGCCTTTGTATTCAGCATGAAGCGTGGGAAATGCACTTATTATTTAGCCAAAATAAGTTGTTATTCTTGTGGTGTTACAATAAAAGTATAGCAAATGGTTTTCGAAACGTTTACGTATTACATGTGTTTGTCATTTGAGAGAAAAATTGTAACATTAAGTGACCTGATAATTTTCAACTCGTTTTCAAATTTAAAATGGATTGTTGGATGTTCCTATTTTACAAGAAGGCCACATCGATATCGATGCCATTACAAAATTAGACATATGCGTGAAAACGTACTGACCACTGATAATCTATATTAAGTTAAACTTTGCGCAGTCGTCAACAAATGACGAAACACTTGGGTATTGCTACTTCGTCACACGAAACTAGACGGTTTCAACTGATCAGTGATCAGTTCACGGATCACCGAATGAACGCAGACGTGTAATGTGATACGCTCCCTAAAGTGCTAATACCCTCTAAATCACATACAATTGAAATGTATATATTCTTTCCACTAGTAATAGAAAAATCTGACAAAGTTTAGCATTCACGAGGAAGAGGGGATAGGAGAAAATGCAACAGAACTAAACCACTGTCTCGCCGTTTCTAAACCAAATAGCGGTCTCTCCACTACGGCACAGTAAAGGTAACTGCAATGTTAATGTTATCTAGAAAATGTTAATTCTACATGTATACCGAACACGTGACCACAGAGGGAAGCAGGAAAGATTCCGACCACATTCTTTATAGTTTGCGTCAATGTGTCTGACCGAGACAGATAACAATCATTACAAATCAGAGATAATAGTCAGCTATAACCACCACTCAATAGGGGACATACCTTCATGGTGTATTAGGCTAATTACAGGAAACGCACATATAACTAACTGAACTGACACAATAGTAAATAGTTCACCTAGTAATTTATGACATTCTGGAGCAGAACGTTTTCTGACGCAAGAAATTCCCCGCAGGAAGTGATGTCATGACGCATGCTCCCTGTAGCGTGACATGACAGGGAACAGCCCACGTGTTCATTTGCATATCATTGAAGTACGAATGTGGGGTATTTGGCAGTAGCGAGCGTGCGGTGGTACACCACGGCATCCACAAGTATAGCAATGTCTCACGGCGCCAGCACTGTGTACGGCATACACAACTATACAATGTCTCACGGCGCCAGCACTGTGTACGGCATACACAACTATACAATGTCTCACATAGCCAGCACTGTGTACGGCATCCACAACTCGAATGAATTTGAAAACATCGACATTTGTAAGAGGAATAAACAAGGGCCAACTACCAACACACACGTAACAATTCCAGAACGTCTCCGAATTATTATTTGTGTAACTATGCATTTAAAACGAGAATTTTCTGTTTTCTAAAGATTGAGTCGAGAATTACGGCATGTTTGAATAAACGGACACGGGCACACTTGCACACAATCACACATATACACTCACAACATACGCACACACGCACACACGCACACACGCACACACGCACACACGCACACACGCACACACGCACACACGCACACGCGCACACGCGCACACGCGCACACGCGCACACGCGCACACGCGCACACGCGCACACGCGCACACGCGCACACGCGCACACGCGCACACGCGCACACGCGCACACGCGCACACGCGCACACGCGCACACGCGCACACGCGCACACGCGCACACGCGCACACGCGCACACGCGCACACGCGCACACGCGCACACGCGCACACGCGCACACGCGCACACGCGCACACGCGCACACGCGCACACGCACACACGCACACACGCACACACGCACACACGCACACACGCACACACGCACACACGCACACACGCACACACGCACACACGCACACACGCACACACGCACACACGCACACACGCACACACGCACACACGCACACACGCACACACGCACACACGCACACACGCACACACGCACACACGCACACACGCACACACGCACACACGCACACACGCACACACGCACACACGCACACACGCACACACGCACACACGCACACACGCACACACGCACACACGCACACACGCACACACGCACACACGCACACACGCACACACGCACACACGCACACACGCACACACGCACACACGCACACACGCACACACGCACACACGCACACACGCACACACGCACACACGCACACACGCACACACGCACACACGCACACACGCACACACGCACACACGCACACACGCACACACGAACGCACGCAAGCACGCAAGCACGCAAGCACGCAAGCACGCAAGCACGCACGCACGCACGCACGCACGCACGCACGCACGCACGCACGCACGCACGCACGCACGCACGCACGCACGCACGCACGCACGCACGCACACACGCACGCACGCACACACGCACACACGCACACACGCACACACGCACACGCGCACACGCGCACACGCGCACACGCGCACACGCGCACACGCGCACACGCGCACACGCGCACACGCGCACACGCGCACACGCGCACACGCGCACACGCGCACACGCGCACACGCGCACACGCGCACACGCGCACACGCGCACACGCGCACACGCGCACACGCGCACACGCGCACACGCGCACACGCGCACACGCGCACACGCGCACACGCGCACACGCGCACACGCGCACACGCGCACACGCGCACACGCGCACACGCGCACACGCGCACACGCGCACACGCGCACACGCGCACACACGCACACACGCACACACGCACACACGCACACACGCACACACGCACACACGCACACACGCACACACGCACACACGCACACACGCACACACGCACACACGCACACACGCACACACGCACACACGCACACACGCACACACGCACACACGCACACACGCACACACGCACACACGCACACACGCACACACGCACACACGCACACACGCACGCACGCACGCACGCACACACGCACACACGCACACACGCACACACGCACACACGCACACACGCACACACGCACACACGCACACACGCACACACGCACGCACGCACGCACGCACGCACGCACGCACGCACGCACGCACGCACGCACGCACGCACGCACGCACGCACGCACGCACGCACGCACGCACGCACGCACGCACGCACGCACGCACGCACGCACGCACGCACGCACGCACGCACGCACGCACGCACGCACGCACGCACGCACGCACGCACGCACGCACGCACGCACGCACGCACGCACGCACGCACGCACGCACGCACGCACGCACGCACGCACGCACGCACGCACGCACGCACGCACGCACGCACGCACGCACGCACGCACGCACGCACGCACGCACGCACGCACGCACGCACGCACGCACGCACGCACGCACGCACGCACGCACGCACGCACGCACGCACGCACGCACGCACGCACGCACGCACGCACGCACGCACGCACGCACGCACGCACGCACGCACGCACGCACGCACGCACGCACGCACGCACGCACGCACGCACGCACGCACGCACGCACGCACGCACGCACGCACGCACGCACGCACGCACGCACGCACGCACGCACGCACGCTCGCACGCACGCACGCACGCACGCACGAAAACACGCACGCGCACACGCACACGCACACGCACACGCACACGCACACGCACACGCACACGCACACGCACACGCACACGCACACGCACACGCACACGCACACGCACACGCACACGCACACGCACACGCACACGCACACGCACACGCACACGCACACGCACACGCACACGCACACGCACACGCACACGCACACGCACACGCACACGCACACGCACACGCACACGCACACGCACACGCACACGCACACGCACACGCACACGCACACGCACACGCACACGCACACGCACACGCACACGCACACGCACACGCACACGCACACGCACACGCACACGCACACGCACACGCACACGCACACGCACACGCACACGCACACGCACACGCACACGCACACGCACACGCACACGCACACGCACACGCACACGCACACGCACACGCACACGCACACGCACACGCACACGCACACGCACACGCACACGCACACGCACACGCACACGCACACGCACACGCACACGCACACGCACACGCACACGCACACGCACACGCACACGCACACGCACACGCACACGCACACGCACACGCACACGCACACGCACACGCACACGCACACGCACACGCACACGCACACGCACACGCACACGCACACGCACACGCACACGCACACGCACACGCACACGCACACGCACACGCACACGCACACGCACACGCACACGCACACGCACACGCACACGCACACGCACACGCACACGCACACGCACACAGGCGCACAGGCGCACAGGCGCACAGGCGCACAGGCGCACAGGCGGACACGCACACACAACACACGCACACACACGCGCACAAGCGCACACACGCACACGGACACACGCACACACGCACACACGCACGCGCACACGCTCACATACATACGCACACATACATACGCACACATACATACGCACACATACATACGCACACACATACGCACACACATACGCACACACATACGCACACAAATGCGCAAACACATACGCACACACGCGCACACGCGCACACGCGCACACGCGCACACGCGCACTCGCGCACACGCGCACACGCGCACACGCGCACACGCGCACACGCGCACACGCGCACACGCGCACACGCGCACACGCGCACACGCGCACACGCGCACACGCGCACACGCCCACACGCTTACACGCGCACACGCGCACACGCGCACACGCGAACACTCGAACACGCGAACACGCGAACACCCGCACACGCGCTCACGGGAACACGCGAACACGCGAACACGCGAACACGCGAACACGCGAACACGCGAACACCCGCACACGCACTCGCTGAATTTATTCAAAGCTGATAGTGAACTAATAATATAAGTAAAATTAAGTTATTCTGGTCTAATGCATTATCGCCATTTGGGCACGATATCATGAATCAGTGTGTAAAAGACCATGTGGTTAGAACACGCAAACAAGGGAGAGTTTGTTTCTACCTTTACAGCAACCACACGGAATTGAGACCCGCGACAATGCAGAGAACGATGCTCAATCAGTGGCAAGCTTTTCCTATGGTACTCCTGAAGCTGCAATGCCCGCGAACGGCGAAATCACCCTACCCGCCGAGTGAGCTACTACCAACCAGCACGTACTTCCAGCCACAACCAAAGGACACTGTTGGCGATATAAATTGTTCGCATACATATTTTGACTGGAACACCATGACGTGCTGGAGACATCAGTGAATTGACGCATCAAAAATTAACCAGTGGTAAAGTTAACCTGTTGTCTTAAGACTAGCCAAATAACGACGGCCCTTAGGAAAATAAGATATGTATTTTACATTTGAGAAACAATGTATGCCGATGCAACATCTTACTTAGCCAACAGGCTTAAATTGGTATATTAAGCGTGAACACGACATAATTACGCAATTATTTTGTTTTGTGTAATGAAAGTGATTGCTTCTCAGACAACTCAAGGTGGTATCGAGTGAGTAGCTGAGCCAGGGATTGAAGTGTGGATCGTTTGTTACGTACATCTAACCGGATATCGCTTTAAAAAAACGTATGTTTTAACAATTTATTCAGCTCCTGTTGTTGCGTCTTTCTTTTACAG
>CBDHHR010000949.1:0-8218 GCA_965263245.1 Metamycoplasmataceae bacterium
TTCCAATGTGTTTATATGAAAATCCATATACAATGACATATATTGACCATACGTTACTTTTGTATTGTATACACTATTTCAAAATTTGTTTACTAAAGGTTTTCATGGCATGTAACGTAGATATCTGCGAACAATTGTAACTTAACAGAACACAGAAAAGGCTTATGTGTACAGTACTCTTACTTATAGTAACGAGCCAATATCTACGTATGTCCAATCGTCTTTCCTGGGAACTAGTTGTATTATTAACTGGTCAGGTGTCGCATAATTGTTTGACGTTAACAGAACATGCCCAGAGATTCCTAATGTATCGTGTAATAACGTTATCTCCCGCAGAAGATATTGTGAAATGAGATTTGTACATAACATCTGCTGGCTCAATGTTACAGCCGACAGTTAGCGCCATTGCCGCTCTCATGTTAACAGGGATCGCCTAGTTGAATCAATCATAAATGCAGCAAGTTAGCGCTGGATGATTAGCACGTCAGTAAGAAGTTATTTATTTCGCACCCTATTACACGCGACAAACACGAAGACAAATTACGATATATCAAAGCTACCGAACCGCTGCCGAATCAGTAAGTAAAACTCTGATCTCCAGAAGCAGAAGGCGAACATATATTTACATTTATGTAATACCTTTACAACTTTACAATATATATATATATATATATATATATATATATATATATATATATATATATATACCCACACACACACACACACACACACACACACACACACACACACACACACACACACACACACACACACACACACACACACACACACACACACACACACACACACACACACACACACACACACACACACACACACACACACACACACACACACACACACACACACACACACACCACACACACACACACACACACACACACACACACACACACACACACACACACACACACACACACACACACACACACACACACACACACACACACACACACACACACACACACACACACACACACACACACACACACACACACACACACACACACACACACACACACACACACACACACACACACACACACACACACACACACACACACACACACACACACACACACACACACACACACACACACACACACACACACACACACACACACACACACACACACACACACACACACACACACACACACACACACACACACACACACACACACACACACACACACACACACACACACACACACACACACACACACACACACACACACACACACACACACACACACACACACACACACACACACACATATAACGACTACTAATAATTATTTCTACCAAAATAAAGTGACGTTTTTGTGATTTTAAAAGCACTGATTCCGGGGGTCGCAGTTTGAATGAGCCGGTGTTACGGCGGCTGTGGGTATCTGACGCGTGTCGATTAATACGTTCTCCAAGACCTATGTCTCGTACTGTGGGGAACATAAATGTAGATGGTGTTTTCAAGTGTCACTTGAAGCAAGTGCCACTTCACGCAAACGCCACTTGTAATCGCTCTATTTTATGGCACCGCGGACACAATAATGAGCAGATAAAATTAATTGCGTCATAACCTAAACGGTCGCAAGTGATGTTTCCGACCATATTGGTGTATCTGGTGACTACATTGCTCTTGCTTACACTCCAGAGTCTTGCTTTTTGTGAAGCGATTTCTCAAATCGCCTAAATACATAGATTTAGTATGTGACATCTACGAATCCGACCATGGACGTGAAACAAAGTAGGCGTGATGCAGCTGAATTTATCTTGGCCACCAAAGAGACATGAATAGAAACATAACAAAATGACAGGTGGCAAGCGGAGCAATCTGCGTGTGTTAAGATAGCATTCTGTCTGTTTCCTGCTTCCGTCTGTCGTCTATCTGGTTTGTTCGTGTGTAGAGTCAATGACCCGCAGAATCAGACGATGTCTGACGAAACAGTGACAGTTATTTCAATTGCTCCTAGCAAAGAAGATTGGGTAAATGTTAATGCTAATGAAGATATTAATAATCAAAATCATAATCATAACCATACCAGTCATAACAATAACCATAATAATTATCATAATCTTAATAATAATAATAATTATAATAACCACAACCGTAATCATAATATTGATGATGATGATGATGATGATGATGATAATAATAATAATAATAATAATACTAATACTAATACTAATACTAATACTACTACTACTACTACTACTACTACTACTACTACTACTACTACTACTACTACTAATAATAATAATAATAATAATAATAATAATAAATAATAATAATAATAATAAATATAATAATAATAATAATAATAATAATAATAATAATAATAATAATAATAATAATAATAATAATAATAATAATAATACTTTCTTCTGCACCAAACTGCGGAGAGAATAATTTTTAAATGACCCAAAACAACCAAACGATTAAGCAGTCACATACTCGAATGCGTTACGATGGTCGTTAACATATTAATAGATGATGTAAGAAGCTAGCGAGGCAGGTGATATTAAGAAGATAGGCTTTGAGATGACGTCGAAATGCAACAATACTATGTTCTGCAGATTTAACGTCGAGAGGAAGTCGGCGCGGCAACGGCAAAAGCCCGAGTTCCAACCTTTTACCCTGGGAAGAGAAATTCAAATTGAAATAGGCGACCGAAGTTGTCTGTGCTGTTTTGCTGGTGTGAACATTGCGTATAAATATTTTTACATGTACCAATACATGTGTGTGTACATACGTATGCATAACCTGTGTTTGTTTAAATGATGTTGGAACAATTTAAGTATCCCCCATCCTTATAAACGAAACCCGCATCGTTTTCACGTAGGTCAGTTGCAACCAACACAACCATATGACGTCCATTTTTACTGCCCAGTTTGCCTGCATGCTTAATTTATTATTAATGGCGTCTACGCAAGCAGACGACACACGCATGTAGTACAAGCCGCGCGCAGCCAGTATTATATCATATACTCTGTCTGGTATCACATTACGCAGCTGGTGTAATTATTACTTCAAATATTATATACATTTCACTGCATTAGGTTCTCTTCCAAATTAATCACAAGTAGCCGGAAGGCTGTACTTACTAGGAAACACGCTACACGCTTCACGCAACCAAACTTTCAACGTTTGTTGCATATTCGGTATGTCATAGCTACGGCGGCGACACTGGCAATATGGCGACGGAAACAGCGCCTCCGAGCGTCGAGTAGATGCCCTAGTCAACCGCTGATTCGATGTAGCGAGAGAGCGGCTCGCTGACGCTAACAGCCGCTGAAAGCGTACTGCAGACGTTGACAGTTGCTCAGGCGAGGAACACAGCCTGGCAGGAGTCAATACGACCGGGCGGATTTAGTGGGACGCGTCGTGGAGGACAGACGTAGCACATAGTTCGCGTCGGACAGGCAAACATGGACTTGAGTGCAAATCACAGGTAGGACACGTTTTGTTAGTGGGTAATTGTATATGTGTTTAAACACGAGGCGAAGCGTGCATTTTAAAAAGATGATGTGATGTTGATATCCACACGGTGTGCCATGTGAAAATCGTTACTCGTTGAGTGCCTTGGATATGTACTGTAACAATCCAATGCATTGTTTACTATATACTTAAAGGTACCTGTTTAGAGTGTATGATATTGTGTTTATATATTGCGATATTATCTTGATTTAGTATTGGTTCAGATTTTTTTGGTAAGCTTTTCTGAGTTTTGTTTAGTTGCTTTGATTACTAGATAGCAACGCATTTTGATGTACGTGACTATTCAAAAACTATCATCTCACGTGATCCGTGTCTTTTAATCAGTTTGAATGTTTTACTCCTGACAATGAGTGCAGCGCCCAAAACAAACGTTTACAGCGTTGCCCATCGTTGCGCAGGGTGACGTCTTGCACAGAACAATCTGCAGCAAACAGAACCCTCAGCCAAATCCGAATCTATTCCAAACACATTCCTCTAAAACGAATATGTATTGCAAAAGCTTACTTTTTACTCGACACGAGACTCGCAGTGACAGGAACGATCTTCACAGGATATCAACATCAGCTGTATTGTAAACTGACGTCAACACCGCGCACATTCCCTCCAGCTGTAAGTGGTGCTCTGGTGCCAGTTAAGATCAAACCGATGTTTCCGCGCAGTGTTATACTTCCGGGAGTTTGTCCCAACCCGTCCGTCGGAGTCTGATTTACGGTATAACTGCGTGTGACGGCGGCAATGCGTTGCTTCTGGATATTGACGTGAACAGGAGACGTGATGTAGGCGACCTCTGCATTTCGCCGTTATACAACATCTAGACATTCAACGGTCAAAATATCTGCACGTCTTAAGCGTAACCAAAAAAAAGTTAGTCATAATGGCTTGGGGGAATTGTCATGAATCGTTTTACTACAAATGTCATGATGTGCTAACAAACACGTCTGTGGTTTGCGCTGACCTACGTGCGAATTATTCGCAAACCTGTAGACATATTACCGTTTGTACGAATAACGGAATTATGATTTGTCCAGGTTACATAAATCGTCCCCGTTGAATTATTTAATGATACGCAATTTGCAACTAGCGTAGCAAACAACCATTAACGCAATTTGTGTAAAACATTTATGAAAATCGTGCAACGAAGTATTAATTGTCCTGTCAGGAATGTGCACGCGTATACGCGTGTATATGTGATAGCTCGCTTAGATATCGATACCAACACGGTCAATAGCTAAACGTAACTGTCGTTGTTCACACGCTGAATTAAGACAAGTCATCTATCTAGTTTAACAAACAACCACCAGTTATAAGACGATCGCTAAATCAATGTTCATGAAATATACATTATATGAGATATATCGGATTGGATGCATTGATTATTTGAAGCAAATAGGTGGTATTTACCTTTCTGGATTGCATTAATTAGAGAACTACTAAATGTATGAAATATTAAACTTTAATCAAGTACGCATTACCATTTTGCTTTATGGGATTAGACGGTTTAGCTTACGAGTGTTTTCACATTGATAGCGACTGTATTGACAGTGATGAACATTAATAGTCCCCAGTGTCGTCCTGTGAATAATGTAATATTATTAGACATATTTATAATTATATACCCATGCTATACACGTTATTTTCTGCTGCAGTCGTCGCTGCAAGACGCTTCAATGACCAGTCTTTCTCGCTAGAAATATCATAAGTTAACTTTAACCTTACGCCATTAAAATCTATGTCAGGATATCTTTTATCTTGCTTCTGTTCTGACAATCAGTGTCCTTCATAAATGTCTACATGAAGAGACACCTGCAACGGTTTGATATCGTTCTGGCTTAAGAAGGAGAAATAACGCACTGCAGAAAGTGCAATAACACCGGCAGTTAATGGATGGAGGGCCCCGTCGTTTGAACGGACAAAGGTTGACGGTGTCGGTGCAATATTTCACAGTACGTAACTGTTGTTCTGACATGCGATCATTGCAATCATTAATGGATCGACAGTATGTCAACTAAATTTGTCACTGACACCTGACATCTAATGGGCTCTCAGTCAGTCTGGCCATTGTTCACGTTGTTTTGTGTCGTGTACCATCTACATTCTCAGATTTGCCTCAGTCTTTTCCACAAAATTAATGCAATACCCCTTAATGTAGGAGGCGCGAGACGTTTTGCCTTCGTTTTGAAGAACAATGGTTCAACTTAATGACCGGAATCATACACACGTAGATACAACAGTACTTTAGTCAAATAAACTGCAATGTTATATTATATTGTACCGATTTAAAGAGCATTTCGAGATATCGTCCACAATCAAATCACTTTATCGTCAAAATGGTGTGATATATAACGTGATTGAACACCTCGTTTGTTTATAAAATTTATTTATATATATTGATTTTGTGTCATTGGATGTTATATTTTGATGGGACAAACTGCGGTTTCACCAATGGGAGTTGTGCACTGCATTCTGGAACGTTGACCACTGCATCATGGGACTTCGTCCACTGGTTCAGTGTGCTGGATAAAGAATGTCGAGCCAGGACCTTAAGGGTTAAACATATTCAAGATCGATTTCTGACTTACCCATCACCATCTCTGGCACATCACTTGTCACATAACCATGGGTGGTCTTTGGCAAACCTCTAATGATGATCTCGCAATCTGTCCACACCTCCGCCGGATTCCTGCTGCTGGTTTCATAGCAACCAAGATTATTCAGAAGTACCTGCAGGTGTACCAAGGTAGGCGTCGTTAAAGAAACGGAGTATCGAGTGTTCCGTGTGAGAAGAGGAACCCCTAAATGTCGTCTAGACAACCATTTCTGATACCAGTCTCAGAGACACTCGCACATGGCTCACATTTGTGGTCTCGAAGGCTGTCCGTCTGTCTCTGCGTGTGGCGGTCAAATCTGACATTAACGATAATTGAATCTCTGTGGGTACGTAACGTGTTGTCTTAAAGAGGAACAAGAGGCAGCAAGTGTGCGTTATTCACTTAGCGGAGGTAACCATTTACAACTACAATCAACATTTTCACGTCGGTGATTAACTCCGAATATGTCAGAGTCGACGATTCTAATCAAAATTAATGACCGCTGTCTCACAGGCTGACATGTTCGTCAGGACGAGAAGCCTGACCACGTAATAAATAATAACAACCACATAGCAATACATACTAATACAGTTCCATAGTACCTATATCCACAGCTCAGAGAGGAATTTGAATATGCTGGCTCATTTATACATTTTCTTACTAGATTTTAATCAACAGTTGAACGAACAACCATTACAACGTCCGTATGCACCTTACAGTTGTAGAAGTTACATTTAGAATGCAAATGTTGTACACTGCTGTTCTGGCTACGGGAATGCCGACATAAACATCTCGCAATACACTTACAAACAACTCATAATAATGGAAAGTGGCAAAACCAGCCAATAACATACAATTGCAAAAGCAAAAAAGTGTTATACCATTTGCTTAATTAGTATAACACACGCATAGATTTATTTGAAGAGAATCACGATGGGTTAGTAACAGATAACGCAGACCTGATAACGCTAGTGTGGTGAGAAGACGGGAGCTATAACTACACCCCTAGACGGGAGGTATAATTACACCCCTACTTCCTGTTGTTTCGTAATTGTAACTGGCCACGACACAAGACTGTATAAACTAGCACAGGTTTGTGTTAGTCGCAAGGTGCGTGACTGTGCGAACATCCGCTGGCCCAGCGCGTAATTAGTCATTGTCTTATGATTAGCTATCTTTCTAATCAAACGAGCTGGCAGCTTCCGATTAACATGATATACCTTTGCTAATTACACCGTATTGTGCCTTGACTCGACTCGTTATGCAATGTACAATCGTCTGAATACCTATTAAATTACTATCAACATATTCCCGTAGGTAAAATTCTGCATTGTATCCGGATCTCATCATGTTCTTTGTTATTGGCTGCTAGTGTCGCCTGAAAGTTGTTTTGTATCACGTCATCGGACAAGAGAAACACAGTCCGTTTGATACAGTAATAAGTTAAGTTCTTAAGTCGAGATTGTACTCGATTGAACATACTCGTCTATGGAGTTACGTGTAAAGAGCTTTTACCAGTTGCTGTACCAAGGCTGGAACCAACCCATGAAAGAACTGACCTTTTAGTCCACGATAACTATCAACAGTTGCGTTGTAATCGATAGTATACTATCGTCACTTCGACTATCGCGGCGCGTCGATAAGTTGATGCATCGATAATTCGACGTATTGTTGCGCCGCTATCTTAATCGTACATGGCGCGGTCTAGGGTCAGACACGAGTAGTGCAACACATCAGATGTGTTAGAGTATAGTATAGTATAGTATAGTATAGTATAGTATAGTATAGTATAGTATAGTATAGTATAGTATAGTATAGTATAGTATAGTATAGTATAGTATAGTATAGTATAGTATAGTATAGTATAGTATAGTATAGTATAGTATAGTATAGTATAGTATAGTATAGTATAGTATAGAGTGGTGTGGTGTGGTGTGGCGTGGCGTGGCGTGGCGTGGCGTGGCGTGGCGTGGCGTGGCGTGGCGTGGCGTGGCGTGGCGTGGCGTGGCGTGGCGTGGCGTGGCGTGGCGTGGCGTGGCGTGGCGTGGCGTGGCGTGGCGTGGCGTGGCGTGGCGTGGCATAGCCTAGTATCGATAATTGCAATGTTTGC
>CBDHHR010000950.1:0-5000 GCA_965263245.1 Metamycoplasmataceae bacterium
TTCCCCCGTGCCCAACTATGAACCCCTTCAGTGCACCGTGCCCGGATTCCTGCCAACTACGTGGTTGTGAATGATGATAACTGTAAGTTGTACCGTGTGAACTATATATATAGATGTATAAACATGTCAATTATTATAAAGAAAATCTGGCAGTCAGCTTTTATTATTTTATATTTGACTTCACTCTCGGAGCCTACGTTGACCATAAATCCTTCTGGGTCCGCTGCTGAAATGGGGTCTTTAAACTGCGATATTCAAACATCCCTGTACGTAATAGGAAGAACTAGCAAGTTTTTTTTATTATTGACAATGCTTATTATGGACTGGTTTGCGTGAACGCTGTTAAACACAATAACATCGGAGGGCAGAGAGAGATGATGAATAATTGTACCGAAAGACCTTTGCATTTTTACTATAGCACGTCGTACGTCACGCGATATAACGCATAACGTAATATCATCGTTTATAATACCGCGGGAGTTATGCAACGCGATGATTGGCTTAAGCTCCGTCTAACCGGTTGTTGACGTCATGAAACGTCCCGGTAACAACGAGTTGGCGGTTAAGAATTTCACAACAATCGCAACAGCCAAAGGCAAAAGACATATCGAGAATGACACCGAAGAAGCGATACCAACAACTGTTCATGATGTCAGAACACCTCGTACGCTGGCGACAGGACGGCACAGGCTACGGCATCGCTACCGCCAAACCAGGCGATTCGCTACGACCCCTTTGATGTCAGCCAATGCCTGTCAACCGAGGAGGGAGGGACACGTGAAGGCACCGCCGGAGTGTGGAGAGCAGCCGTTGACGCAGTACTCCACGGTCGGCGCATCCACATTCCGAGGTAAGATTTTCTCGTACTTTGTTGAAATATCGACATTTATTCCCTCTTTTCGGTTTCGGTGTTATCTTTGTGTACTGCCTCAACGTTAAACAAAATAATTATCGATTATCTTTGAATTCCAGGTGCCTCACGTAAGAGTAGGAGAACATCCTGGGTTCCGCGGTGGGGTTATCCGGGGAGACTCTGGGGTTGGGGGGCGGGGTTGGGGGCGTAATTTTCCAGAGGAGACAGCAGTAGATATGACGAAAATATCTTGTTAAACGTTAAGGAAACTTCC
Source organism: Metamycoplasmataceae bacterium (assembly GCA_965263245.1). Classification (GTDB taxonomy): domain Bacteria; phylum Bacillota_I; class Bacilli_A; order Mycoplasmatales; family Metamycoplasmataceae; genus DT-68. Next base: position 1,128 of record CBDHHR010000950.1, read on the forward strand.
TGGGATCGGGGGTGGGGTCGGTACCGGAGAAATTGTCACTGGAGGTCCGCACACATCCAGATAGTGACGACTGTAGTGGATAGTTGGGCCTATGTTGTTAATTTCAGTGAGACTATACTTTTAATTTACTACGGCTGTGAAAGTTTGATCGCTCGTTCAATGTCTAGTTTTCTTTTCGGAGCAAGCCGGAAGTCAACGTGACGATCGACCAGTGGGGACAACTGAATCAACGACCCACGAACTGCGATCGTACCTCGTCGGCACCGACGGCTAGACGCGTTCACGGACCGACGGCCGTCGCGCGAAACGTCACATGCTGTCGTCACTACACAACAGCGTGCGCCGGAACAATGCATGTCCGTTAGCGGTGACCAAGAAGCGTTCACTCCCGATCGGACTGCACTAAACAAACATTCAGTCGAATACGCGCCGACCAACCGACGTCAAGCGAGAAGTCCAGCTGCCAGGTTGCGTAGACAAGACACACGTCTATCACACGTCTATCACGTCTATCAAGCAACGCATGGGCAGATCAAAACTTCAGGCGCTGACAGAAAACTGGACATTTGCTGCCATCTATGAATATGATCGGAAACCTGCTAACTGTTTTATCAAAACATTAGATTACAAAAAGACAATGCGTTGCCATGGTAACAGTAACGCTCGTTGACGCGAACAATGAGATCACGTGGACTCTGATCGTTTCTTCTCAGTTAATAAATAGTTTATGCTCCATTAGCCGTGAATAAATTTGTTGATATCGTTCTACCTAGTATTCTCAGGCATCCCAGATAAATACTGATCCAGCCGATAGAAATGGTATCGATAGGTCCATATTATACATCACTAAAGTTATAATTATATAGTGCCTAGTGCTTAGCTGCCTGCACCATTTCACATCAGATAATGGCCTGTCTATATTAGTATGTACCTCCTCATATGAAGTTTTGTAATGTTGTAGAGTAACTATTAATTTCAAGATGTTTGCTAGAAAAAGGACACCACCCAGACTGTGATGTCTTACTTACTGTCGAATGCCTTTTCGACCACTTCCATGCTTTCGGGAAATAACCTATCTGTACAGAAACACATTTAGATGTTACAGAACAAAATCTTAGTATACGTACACCCTGGTACTTTATTGCACTACGCTACATTTAGTATAGAAAACAAAGCACGTAAATACACGTGTGTACCGTTACGATAAATCTTCGAAAGGTATTTTTATGCAGGATAACATAGTGGATTCACATCGGACCACAGACGGACGGAGGGAGGGAGGGACGGACGGATGGATGGATGGATGGGTGGATGGGTGGATGGGTGGATGGGTGGGTGGGTGGGTGGATGGATTGATGGATGGATGGAGGGAGGGAGGGACACACGGACGGACGTCCCACCTGTATTTGAGCGTCCACCAGCCATGTAATGACGTCGTCCCTCTGTCGGGCCGTCTCTCAAGACGACCAGCAGCCACTGTGCTGCGAGGCCATAGTCGGCCTTCTAGAGCGCCGTCGTGCCGAGCAGGCCCCGGTCGCGGCGACTGAGACTCTCCATCGAGGATGCGTCCAGCGGCCACCTCGGACGGGTCGAGGGCGAAGGTGCGCTGTAGACGGGCGATGGCCGACGTCATTCCCTCCTCGTATTCGTCCAGTGACGGCAGCGAGACTCCGACATGGATCGGCACCTCCCCGCACGCTGGGGGCGAATGGCAATGGCGTTGGTGATGATATGCAGTTTCACAGCGTAATCAAAATCGTGGATTAGTTATGAGAACTACGATGTATTAGGAATAAAAAGTAATGATTGGTGTAATAAAGAACTATCGATAAGTCGAAGGCTTACTTGTCCATTTGCCATCTGGAGCTAAACCTTTGGATGGCAATCTTGTCCAATCTAGTTAAAGTACCAAGATAAGACGAGACCGTACCTTTGTATAGGGTGGTATTGAGCATGGCATGATTCCGTTGTGACCTCTCTTGATGAGTTGATATGCATTTAGTGGATGGCTCACATAGCTGACGGCCTCGTCTCTGTTCTTGGCAGTCACCAAGTGTTGTTTCAGTTCTTTTAGTATTCTGGAAAACCACAATTCGTCTAGTGAAACGTAATAATAATAACGACTTCTTTTGCGTCAATATCCTCGAAGATCAAGCTCAGTTGAAGCTCTGTAACATACTTCCGCTTGAATAAATCGTGGTGTCATATCACAGTGCCCGACACATTTCTCGCATCTAGTAGAAACTTGGCAGCAAATCAAAGAATAGCTAGTAAGGTCGTCGGACGGACGACACCTGCAATATCTGGCATCACTTGGCTCTATGTTATTTTCAAACATATTTTAGTGACAGCTACTTATTTATTCCAATATGGGATTATACAAACTCATTATGGACAAGGGGAAGTTATAGGACGATCGAGGGAGCACACGTGTCCATGTTGTCGCGTGTGTACACTGCGCTGCCGATGTGATGCTCTGTCGAGGTGAAGTCATTCCGCTGTGACACGTCGCAAATAGTCAGCGGGCCTTGTTGCCAGCCAACAATGACGGATATAGCCACACTCTCGATCTGTTTCTCGTCCGACACTTGTACAATGTGGCTGCATAGAAGTGTACGTAATTGTCCTTAAAACAACTGGCTGCGGGAAACAATGGGCGAAAGAGTGTTCATCGGCTTCCCTACCATCGATATACTGAACTGGTCCGTCTTCGTTGTCAACAATCTGCATCTAAAACCGAAAAAGAAAGTCTCAATCGCCACACGGAAGATCGTAGACCATCTTGAAGTATTGCATGTATGTGGTGGTGAACCGTCTCATGTGCTGGTTTGGCCCGATTATGGTGGCAACTGCCAAACATTAAATAATACAGCAGCTTGTAAAGTATCGTACATATAGTTTTTTTATAACTTGTTCGGTAATAAATAGTTTCAATGATACCTGATAGAGCGATCGTCTCATCTTTGATAATTTGAATTTCCGTTGGGAGTATCCGAACGCACTAAGTATGCATACATGTTCGTAACTGATCCATTTAAAATTTATTTTGGGTGAAATAGAGCAGTTGTAAGAACATGTGTGCACATACGGGCGGCGCTGTGTTGTGAAGTGAGCTGAGCCGTATCTTCAACATAACACGACACCGAAATGGGACGTGTTGACATTTGTCGAGGCGACGTTTCCAATTTCTCTGTCGTCGGATATTGACATCGGAAGACAAGACGGGGGCACTGCATTGGAGGGTAGTGGTAGTGTTCACGGCGACGTTTACAACTGAAGAATATTCATGGCGGAACGTGTAGATGTGATGGGGGCACTTCACCTTCGAAGCGTACATGGGCTGCGTTATTTTAATGAAAACATTGCGAGGCACAATTGCAACGATCTATCCCTCAACACACCCTAGATGTGTTTATAGTGTAGGCCTATGAACCCAAATATATATGTCCGTAGCCTCGATTACGCAGGCTCCGTGAGGTGGCAGCCCTTTTCAGCCCCTCAACTCTGCCTGGGAAAGTAATGGGCTGCAGTTGTAACCGCCATGGCGGCCTTACCCCAGATTAGGGTAGAGATGCTGATTGGTTATCAGGCCGAATTTGAAATAACAAATTAAATAAATATGCCTTTTATAAGGTAATGTTGTATTATAAAAATATTCAAAATTACACTTACATGAACACAAATATTTAAAAAATAAAAATGTGTAATTGTTTATAAAATCGGAATTACGGCAGGATTAGCCAGTATCCGTGAGGTGGCAGCATTGGTTAGCCCACACGGATAGCATTGAAACGCCGGTAAAATCACCAGACTGTCTTCTCGGCGTAGTTCCGCAACCGACCGATAATCGGTTAAGCGAGACTAATCCGTCCA
>CBDHHR010000951.1:5000-7519 GCA_965263245.1 Metamycoplasmataceae bacterium
ATATATATATATATATATATATATATATATATATATATATATATATATATATATATATATATATATACCGACAAGACAACGGAGTTCAGTGACCAATATACCTGATAGTTTAGTTCAATCATTCACCGAAGGTGTTAAAGTTAGAAAGTAAAAGTGGAACGACACATTATTAAAGACACGAGCCCAAAGCCCCTACATAACATTAGCCTATAGCCGGCCACCACATTCTTCACGCTACTCTCCCAAACCTACTGACAAAGTCCATAACAAATACCAACATGCAGTAATTTACTCTGATGAAACAATAATTAAGCATAACATAGATGATGTGGCGTTGGTGTTCAACCAGTAACTTCACCACATGTAATGTTGCGTATTACAATTTATACCGTAGGAACTGGCATTTTCACAGTGCAAAATCCACTAGATTAATTTATGCTGTTACAATGAGGATTACAGCCGGGACAAACGCTTGGAGATAGACGCATATCACGTAAACACAGGGCTGCCTACCATTGCGGATTTTCCGTAATTATTACGGAAATTGATCTCATATTAGCTGCTTCTGAATTTCGGAAATTAGACGTAATACTAGTATGCACATCAAAGAACTGCTGACACTTAAACTAATGTCCTGACAAGTTCATACCCAGTGGTTGTGCTTAAGAAAATGTGATAATTCACTCTTTGCAATTTATCAGTAAGTGCAGCCGTGGCTGCTGTGGTGCTTGGGCAGGTGTAAACCAAGACTACGGAAAGAAACAATTCATCAAAGTTTTAATGACTTTGGAATTAGTTACAGCTACGGAATGGGCTGACTGTCACTGAGAAAAGCTTGATTAATTACTGTAGGGTGGGGGTGGATAAGACGGGGTTGACACTGTCTGTAGTAGTAGTAGTAGTAGTAGTAGTAGTAGTAGTAGTAGTAGTAGTAGTAGTAGTAGTAGTAGTAGTAGTAGTAGTAGTAGTAGTAGTAGTAGTAGTAGTAGTGGATGTGCTGACTTTATGGGTCAAGGGTCCTATATCAACAGTTTTTTTAATGATATTCTGAAAACGCTATAACAAGGGCCAACATTACACAACTGGTCCCTAGGCATCAGTATCTTTTCAAGGAACTCTCCCTCATACAAGTCAATTTTTTATCACAGGATTACCTATCCGGTGTATTTCGGTATATATTGGCAACTACTCAGGATAACGTTCATGGGCAATTTAGCGACAAGAAGTCATGTCTTCCGACTCAAAAGGACCCATCAGTGACCTACTTCCTGTTTTGCCAGACGGACCACGAGCAGACAGGAGACAATGTCACAAATGTATCCCTAGACAATGTTGCTCTTTATTGTAAGGGTAGTGAGCGTAAAAGTAAAGGAAATGTGCTCAGCTCGTATGTTAACCCGACATACATGAATGCAATAGAGACGATGGCACTAACAGAGAAAAAATAGGAGAAGGTCCAGGTTTGCGAAGAACAACGTAGTAAGAATAATCGTTGGAGTTTAGACAGCTGATAATAGAAAATGGGTGAAATGAAAGTGGGGACTGGAGTGAAGGATAGTTCTATAACGAAACTGGTGAGGTGTACATGGACTGGTCACGTAGAAAGATATGGGAAATGAAAAACTGGCAAAGAGTGCAGATGCATAGAACGTGGTTCGGAAATGGAGGCGAGGAAGATCGAAATTGCGATGGGGATTGCATTACATGTGACATAGAAAGAGTGGGAGAAGAATAGAAAAAAATAATAGATAGAAGAATTTGGAGACTGCTGACAGAGAACATTGTAAGTGAGAGGAAGAAAAAAAATGGAAAAGGAAATAATTGTCAACTCACCTCTGACGAGAGTGATGTCAGGAAAATAATAACCACAACATAATAATGACATTTTCATTGCTCTGTCAACTCTTGTGCTGCAACCAGCAACATAAGTGGAGAATTCCTAACTTAATCCTGTTTGAATGACACTATTTTGCGAGAAAAAAAGGACTGGGAAGGACAATCTTACACAGGCATCCTGAAACCCACTGTAGGCCTACTGTGTGACAATGAATCAGGCATACGTGTGAGCCTGTGAGGGTGCGTGTGTCATTGTGTGAGTGCGTGAGTGTGTGTGAGTGAATGTGTGTATGGTCGCATGGGTGTGGGTGTGTACGCGTGTATGTGCGTATTTTAACCTTCATTGAAACACTACTTTCTTTACATATTTTAAAACGTAATTCCTTGTCTGTCAGTGTGTTCTCTCGATCTTACGGTACATACCAGTTGCTCCAAATTAAATTGACACAGGAGGAAAATGGTAAATATTATCATGAACCCCCAGCGTTATAGTTCCCCTTTATTGTAGTACCCAATTGTGTACAAAAGTGTTTTTCTTCAAAATTCCCAAATAAAGAATTACTGTGATTGATACCACAACAATTGAATCCCAATTTGTGGGATTAATAACGATTAGTCGATCACACCATTGCGCTAATTGATATGGCTATTGAGTGGTCATCATTAAAATCAATCAAACCATG
>CBDHHR010000952.1:0-2500 GCA_965263245.1 Metamycoplasmataceae bacterium
ACAATCGCGAATTTAATTTATTCCAGTTATTTATTATCCTCTTGGAAAAGGAGTACTTTCTGGTATCTAACATACAATTATGCCCTCTTTTTATATATTTTCGTTCAGTTTAACGACGGTATTTATATTGATACTCTCATACCCATTCAACATATTAAAAACTTCTATTTTATCTCCTCTTAATCTCCTAATCACGAATGTTGTGAAACCACATTCTGATAAACGCATTTCATAATATATCTGTTTTAGTTCAGGAATCAGCTTAGTTGTTCTGCGTTACACTCCTTCTAGCTTGTCGATGTCTTTCTTGCGATATGGACTCCATGCTTGCAGAGGATAAGGAAGATCGCGAAATTGAAGACTGTAGCGAAGGAGGGGAAGACGGCGTCTCACGGGTGAACGTTTTCCCGAGCATTGTCGCCTGTCTTAGTGACTACGCAAAATCGGATTTCCTGGAGCTATGATTTGGTGACCTGAACGTTTAATCAGCCATTGCAATCATGAAGAAATGCAAATGTGAACGACGAGCCTCGTTGCGATTGTTTCGTACGATCCCGTCTTTCGTAGTCGCGGCATGCCCGCTACACCCATTACCGCTTGTAGTTTTGATTAGACCGGGGTCCGATCTGGGAGATGTCATCGCGTCGTATCTTTGGTAATATATACCATTAGCGTAAATGTTTGACGCCGAATGTATTTGCCAAATTATCGTATCGATCCGACGACTGAATTATTCTCTAGTTGTGTCGACTCATCGACGGGTGTAAAGGTCACGCATCACTTGTCACCTTCGTCTTGCTATTGTTGACGACAGATTGAGACGATTAGTTACATCGTGCACGTTACATCACCGTGTGGTGGTAACACTGTCGCGTTGGACTCGCAACCGTGAGAACAAATTCGTTCACGCTACGTTGCTCCAGTGCACTCCGATGAATGAGTACTGGCTGTAGACAGTGGTGGATATTTGCGTATGAGTAGTCTTCGCGCATTAATTGCAGCGTGACTGGATGCTTCCCAGAGAAGTTGAGATGGTGTTCGTTTGATTGAACAGGTCTGTAAGGGGGTGAAGTGTAATGAGAAATGATCAGTCCCGGCGAGCCTATGCAAGCAATAAAGTTAATGCAATACGAAATTTGCAACCACAAGCAACAATATCACGTATCCATTGCCGATAACCCCGACGGCCAGACATCGGAACGCTTTACAGCGGCACTGAAACGCAGCGGTTGTGTGTTAAAATAAAATTAACATTATACCTTTCGAACACGCTATAAAACGATTTGTTTAGTCCTCGTTTTCGATCAGAAATGTCTATTATTGTAGTAAATAAACTAAATCGAAATTTTACGTTGATTACATAGGAGCCAATCAAATTAAATGCGGCTGGCCTCCAGTCACGTGATATAATTTTGGGTGATTTCGGCCACTCGCTGCTCGTATTACATGCATTGTTTGGGACGTAGAAACAAATACTAAATTATTAGAATACGTAAACCAGTTCAGTTGCTCGTGTGATTGGGAGGGCGGGTCGTTATACTGGAATTCCCAGAACTTGTTTATCCTTCTTCAGATCCTGCGTTGTTTTCCCGACTAGTTCGACTCAGCTAACTCCCACACTTCGCGTAGAGGATCTGCCAGGGCTAGTTTTGCATGGCAAATAGCCCTGGCTTGGGAGCATGAGAGTACATCCTTACATTTGGACAATGGTTATTCAATCATTTCACCATCCCCCGCTTAAATAACATGGGAGTTACTCAAATGACAATAATGATGATAATCCAACTCCGGTGAGTTGCTTGTAAAACTTGTTTTATCTGTTTTATTTTTATTTTAATCGTGGCCCTAACGTTGCACATAACTGTTGTTCCAGCAACCAAACATGCGGATTCATTCATCCAAGCCGCGTTGAAGTCAACATGGTGTAAACACGTCATTGTAGCCACACTCCGAATGAAGACTTTCTCTTGGGCCAGGTCATTAAATCACCAAAACTCGCGGCGTTCGTGTGCTCCAGATAACCTACAAGCAATTGTTCTCTCGCCGCTCCGCGTTGCCTAAGACTTGTCCGACGATTGTACCGTACGGCGAAGGCTGAAGGCGCCTGCATCTCTCTGTTGTTTCTAGTGCCACGCAAACACGCGCGCGCATGCGCAAACCCGGTGATTTCCCGTGCTATTTCGGGCGTCGCCGTTGAGGGGCTGAGAGCGACGCTGGCGCGAGAGAAAGTCGTCATTCGTAGTGAGCCCAGCACCTCGAGCGGCTACAATGACGTCTTTACACCGCGTTAACTTCAACTCGACTCGGATGACTGAACCCGCTTGCTTGGTCACTGTAACAACAGTCGAGTACAGCGTGAGTGGTAGCACATCGAACTGACATCGTTTGTCTCTCTACGTCGCGTGAATTCCAGATACCCGGCGAGCGGCTCAGGACGGACATCTTGTCGTTTTCGTGGCATCCCATCAACGCGCTCCGTCAACGACTTACACTCGGAGAG
>CBDHHR010000954.1:2500-10000 GCA_965263245.1 Metamycoplasmataceae bacterium
CGTTCGTTCGTTCGTTCGTTCGTTCGTTCGTTCGTTCGTTCGTTCGTTCGTTCGTTCGTTCGTTCGTTCGTTCGTTCGTTCGTTCGTTCGTTCGTTCGTTCGTTCGTTCGTTCGTTCGTTCGTTCGTTCGTTCGTTCGTTCGTTCGTTCGTTCGTTTCGTTCGTTCGTTCGTTCGTTCGTTCGTTCGTTCGTTCGTTCGTTCGTTCGTTCGTTCGTTCGTTCGTTCGTTCGTTCGTTCGTTCGTTCGTTCGTTCGTTCGTTCGTTCGTTCGTTCGTTCGTTCGTTCGTTCGTTCGTTCGTTCGTTCGTTCGTTCGTTCGTTCGTTCGTTCGTTCGTTCGTTCGTTCGTTCGTTCGTTCGTTCGTTCGTTCGTTCGTTCGTTCGTTCGTTCGTTCGTTCGTTCGTTCGTTCGTTCGTTCGTTCGTTCGTTCGTTCGTTCGTTCGTTCGTTCGTTCGTTCGTTCGTTCGTTCGTTCGTTCGTTCGTTCGTTCGTTCGTTCGTTCGTTCGTTCGTTCGTTCGTTCGTTCGTTCGTTCGTTCGTTCGTTCGTTCGTTCGTTCGTTCGTTCGTTCGTTCGTTCGTTCGTTCGTTCGTTCGTTCGTTCGTTCGTTCGTTCGTTCGTTCGTTCGTTCGTTCGTTCGTTCGTTCGTTCGTTCGTTCGTTCGTTCGTTCGTTCGTTCGTTCGTTCGTTCGTTCGTTCGTTCGTTCGTTCGTTCGTTCGTTCGTTCGTTCGTTCGTTCGTTCGTTCGTTCGTTCGTTCGTTCGTTCGTTCGTTCGTTCGTTCGTTCGTTCGTTCGTTCGTTCGTTCGTTCGTTCGTTCGTTCGTTCGTTCGTTCGTTCGTTCGTTCGTTCGTTCGTTCGTTCGTTCGTTCGTTCGTTCGTTCGTTCGTTCGTTCGTTCGTTCGTTCGTTCGTTCGTTCGTTCGTTCGTTCGTTCGTTCGTTCGTTCGTTCGTTCGTTCGTTCGTTCGTTCGTTCGTTCGTTCGTTCGTTCGTTCGTTCGTTCGTTCGTTCGTTCGTTCGTTCGTTCGTTCGTTCGTTCGTTCGTTCGTTCGTTCGTTCGTTCGTTCGTTCGTTCGTTCGTTCGTTCGTTCGTTCGTTCGTTCGTTCGTTCGTTCGTTCGTTCGTTCGTTCGTTCGTTCGTTCGTTCGTTCGTTCGTTCGTTCGTTCGTTCGTTCGTTCGTTCGTTCGTTCGTTCGTTCGTTCGTTCGTTCGTTCGTTCGTTCGTTCGTTCGTTCGTTCGTTCGTTCGTTCGTTCGTTCGTTCGTTCGTTCGTTCGTTCGTTCGTTCGTTCGTTCGTTCGTTCGTTCGTTCGTTCGTTCGTTCGTTCGTTCGTTCGTTCGTTCGTTCGTTCGTTCGTTCGTTCGTTCGTTCGTTCGTTCGTTCGTTCGTTCGTTCGTTCGTTCGTTCGTTCGTTCGTTCGTTCGTTCGTTCGTTCGTTCGTTCGTTCGTTCGTTCGTTCGTTCGTTCGTTCGTTCGTTCGTTCGTTCGTTCGTTCGTTCGTTCGTTCGTTCGTTCGTTCGTTCGTTCGTTCGTTCGTTCGTTCGTTCGTTCGTTCGTTCGTTCGTTCGTTCGTTCGTTCGTTCGTTCGTTCGTTCGTTCGTTCGTTCGTTCGTTCGTTCGTTCGTTCGTTCGTTCGTTCGTTCGTTCGTTCGTTCGTTCGTTCGTTCGTTCGTTCGTTCGTTCGTTCGTTCGTTCGTTCGTTCGTTCGTTCGTTCGTTCGTTCGTTCGTTCGTTCGTTCGTTCGTTCGTTCGTTCGTTCGTTCGTTCGTTCGTTCGTTCGTTCGTTCGTTCGTTCGTTCGTTCGTTCGTTCGTTCGTTCGTTCGTTCGTTCGTTCGTTCGTTCGTTCGTTCGTTCGTTCGTTCGTTCGTTCGTTCGTTCGTTCGTTCGTTCGTTCGTTCGTTCGTTCGTTCGTTCGTTCGTTCGTTCGTTCGTTCGTTCGTTCGTTCGTTCGTTCGTTCGTTCGTTCGTTCGTTCGTTCGTTCGTTCGTTCGTTCGTTCGTTCGTTCGTTCGTTCGTTCGTTCGTTCGTTCGTTCGTTCGTTCGTTCGTTCGTTCGTTCGTTCGTTCGTTCGTTCGTTCGTTCGTTCGTTCGTTCGTTCGTTCGTTCGTTCGTTCGTTCGTTCGTTCGTTCGTTCGTTCGTTCGTTCGTTCGTTCGTTCGTTCGTTCGTTCGTTCGTTCGTTCGTTCGTTCGTTCGTTCGTTCGTTCGTTCGTTCGTTCGTTCGTTCGTTCGTTCGTTCGTTCGTTCGTTCGTTCGTTCGTTCGTTCGTTCGTTCGTTCGTTCGTTCGTTCGTTCGTTCGTTCGTTCGTTCGTTCGTTCGTTCGTTCGTTCGTTCGTTCGTTCGTTCGTTCGTTCGTTCGTTCGTTCGTTCGTTCGTTCGTTCGTTCGTTCGTTCGTTCGTTCGTTCGTTCGTTCGTTCGTTCGTTCGTTCGTTCGTTCGTTCGTTCGTTCGTTCGTTCGTTCGTTCGTTCGTTCGTTCGTTCGTTCGTTCGTTCGTTCGTTCGTTCGTTCGTTCGTTCGTTCGTTCGTTCGTTCGTTCGTTCGTTCGTTCGTTCGTTCGTTCGTTCGTTCGTTCGTTCGTTCGTTCGTTCGTTCGTTCGTTCGTTCGTTCGTTCGTTCGTTCGTTCGTTCGTTCGTTCGTTCGTTCGTTCGTTCGTTCGTTCGTTCGTTCGTTCGTTCGTTCGTTCGTTCGTTCGTTCGTTCGTTCGTTCGTTCGTTCGTTCGTTCGTTCGTTCGTTCGTTCGTTCGTTCGTTCGTTCGTTCGTTCGTTCGTTCGTTCGTTCGTTCGTTCGTTCGTTCGTTCGTTCGTTCGTTCGTTCGTTCGTTCGTTCGTTCGTTCGTTCGTTCGTTCGTTCGTTCGTTCGTTCGTTCGTTCGTTCGTTCGTTCGTTCGTTCGTTCGTTCGTTCGTTCGTTCGTTCGTTCGTTCGTTCGTTCGTTCGTTCGTTCGTTCGTTCGTTCGTTCGTTCGTTCGTTCGTTCGTTCGTTCGTTCGTTCGTTCGTTCGTTCGTTCGTTCGTTCGTTCGTTCGTTCGTTCGTTCGTTCGTTCGTTCGTTCGTTCGTTCGTTCGTTCGTTCGTTCGTTCGTTCGTTCGTTCGTTCGTTCGTTCGTTCGTTCGTTCGTTCGTTCGTTCGTTCGTTCGTTCGTTCGTTCGTTCGTTCGTTCGTTCGTTCGTTCGTTCGTTCGTTCGTTCGTTCGTTCGTTCGTTCGTTCGTTCGTTCGTTCGTTATTTTCTTAAAACGAGGCTAACGGTGACACTTGTTGTGTTACAGGTGGTAAAATGATGCTGTCGAACTCCACCCAGTGTGAGGCGGTGAACGGGTCGTGTTCTCTGCCGGCCGACTGTGACCTCGCTGCCAACGTCTTCCGAGGCCGCTGCGACAACACCAGTTTCGGCTGCTGCATCCCCAAAGACGAGGTGTGTGCGGCGATGAAAGGCGAGTGTCTGTCGCAGGACGAATGCAGCGCCAAGTCCGACTACCATCCCACCCGTCTAACGTGCTCCATTGGCATATGCTGTATGCCAAGGAGGAGAAATTCTGGAGGCATGGGTCAAGGACACCGTGGACCTCGTCCTGGCATGGGTCACCGTGGACCTCGTCCTGCCATGGGTCACCGTGGACATCGTCCTGGCATGGGTCGGCGTGGACCTCGTCCTGGCATGGGTCGCCGTGGATCTCGTCCTAGTATGGGTCGGCGTGGACCTCGTCCTAGCATGGGTCGCCGTGGATCTCGTCCTAGTATGGGTCGCCGTGGATCCCGTCCTGGTATGGGTCACCGTCCTCGTATGGGTCGCAATGGCGGTAGATGGTCGTCGTGAGCAAGTCGTCACAGTGGCCAAGGTAATCACAGCAACGAAGAATATAAACAACAGTGGCCGAAGTGTTTGAGATGATCATGGAGGAAGTTGTTTTTAAAGATGACGTTCAATTTGTAGTCTGTTAATATTAGACATGACATTTACATTACCTAAGCACCATGTCCCGTGTTATGTATTGGACTCGTTTAATCACGCACCACAATAGAATTATTGTAACGGCATATATGTTATTGTTAGGTCACTAGCTGGACTAGTGGACCATCCGTTGTTTACGTTCGGTTTGAACTCTCTCGTGATGTATTTTGTTGTTGTGTGAATACAATACCAATGTCATCACTGTTACTGTTGTTGCGTGTTTCTTGGTTAAAGATAAACAAAAAACGTTGTTGGGCCTGCACAAGATAAGAGCTAACAAAACAAACCTTGAACTATTATAACCGGGGATTTTATGCTCGTAGTTTACTTTATTGACGACACCAAATATATGTCAGACGTCACTTGTTTCTAGTCATCCTAGATCGCCGGACACGTAACTGGGAGTTGGAATATTACGTTGCGTTTCTCAGTAACTCATATCTTTATGCTAACACTTTGTTAGCATATGTTGTGGTATTTTCTCAGGTGATTATGCAATTTCCAATTATGCAAATTGTTTTATTTGTATTGTGAGAAGCAACATGAATAAAATAATAAAAATCCTAGATAACGCTAGCAAGTGCAATGATTTGTTGTTTCCGCAAAGGCAATTGACGTAGTCCCTCACCAATGATTACTACTCAAACTTCACCAACATGGAATATGAGTCCGCTGGATCGATACACAACTTACTGACCTGATCCTGATCTCAACGATTAGTGGTGGACGGAAAGTCTTCGTACCGGTTTCACGTCACCTCAGGTGTCCCCCAATGACAGTCCATGGTCCACTGCTTTTCGTATCCGTCATCAACGTCCTACCAACAGGAATAACTTCTAAGCTGCGTAATTTTTGCAGACGACTGTCTCCTTTGCAGAACCATTTTCAACCCAGCCGATTCAGTAGCTTTCCAAAAAGATCTCAATAAATAAACAAAAAAGTTCGCTATATGGCAGATCAAATTTAACACAGATAAATGACACACCATGCGAATTACCCTCCGGCGAAACATAGTCAATTCTGACTATCATGTAGGATGATGCACACATTCCATGGCCACAGTGTATCTATACCTAGATATCACTATATCTAACACAATGTCACGACAGAACAACAAAACTCACATCACCTCGTTGGCTATCAGAGTGCTGGGTCTTATCAGGAGAAACCTTAGAGGAAGCCCACGGAAGCTAAGACAACAAACCTATTTTTCACTTATACGATCCCACTTAGGACATTATGGTATTGTCTGGAACCCATACTCTTGAACCAGGTAAGCGACATAGAACGTATCCAGATCCGGGCAGACAGATTTATACTAAGCAAAGAGAAAGCGTGCCCGCAATGTTTAACCACCTCAATTGAGACTCCCTTGAAAAAAGACAACTGTCTTGCCTTCTCTTGATGTCTATAATCCACAACTGTCCACGCCTGTAGGAGAGCGGTTGTTTCACACTTCTGAGCCGTGGTCTGTGTTTTTACTTGTACCATCAACCTCTACTCGCCTAACTACAACTTGTTCAAGATACACTCGCACTTTATATATACTTTTTCGAGTCCTTCAAATCTGGCACAGCACAATTACTTGTGGACGCTGCTGATTAAACCCGCAGAAGTAGAAGTATATGTATAGCCGGTATGACAGATCCGCCGGTTTAAACTTAAATAATCGCCGATTTTGTTGTTGTAAACAGTATGATATCATAATGGTTATTCGTGCATATAAAAGTGCACCCCAACGTCGGAATTGAAGGGAATAACAGAACCCAATATAATATTATTATGACGCATTCGGTTACATGTGGAGTGGATGACACCAAGGCCATAGATAAATAGATAGATAGATAGATAGATAGATATGGATCTGGATGAGATCATGCTGGCGTCATAGCGACGTCACAGTTCTGTGCGTATTGTTCAACGTCATGAGTAAAGGTGGTGATACACGTACGAGAGATTCGTACGAGTGACTCGGAAGAAACCATCCGAATCATACGTGTATCGCAAAATCGGACGTAAAATCGTACGTATATCACGCATGTCCGAGTCACTCGTATGAGACACTCGTACGAGTGACTCGGAGTAAACAACCAATGAGATGGCAGCACTTAGTTTAACTTCGGCCTTCTTAAAAATGACAGATACTGATTTGGCAAAAGTCTCAGTTCAAACGTTTGTCGAGCTTTACCGTGAAAATGTCGCTATGGAATGGTGCAACCCCACGTTAGAAAGACGTAAGTATCGGTTACAATTAGCCTGCACGTTCTCACTATTGACGCCCCTTGAAGCAATGTTCATAAAAATGGAGGACTATATCTCGGAAACTCGGTAGCAACGCCAACGTCGTTGTCGTCGGCGTCGAATTATCGTTCAAACTTCAATATCAGAGCCTTGTCAAAAGTAAGTAGACACAGCGACATTGTGACATTATGATCACTCGATTAACTGTTTAGTTTCCACAATATTTGTATTTTAAACATTGTAATCCACAAAACAGTGCTCGATTGAACCACGTGTGCTCGCGTCTTTATGAATTATTTACTCTCTGCCTGCTCGACAAAAAAAAAATTATATATACACACACAGACACACAGACACGCAGACACGCAGACACGCAGACACGCAGACACGCAGACACGCAGACACGCAGACACGCAGACACGCAGACACGCAGACACGCAGACACGCAGACACGCACACGCGCACACGCGCACACGCGCACACGCGCACACGCGCACACGCGCACACGCGCACACGCGCGCACGCGCGCACGCACGCACGCACGCACGCACGCACGCACGCACGCACGCACGCACGCACGCACGCACGCACGCACGCACGCACACACGCACACACGCACACACGCACACACGCACACACGCACACACGCACACACGCACACACGCACACACGCACACACGCACACACGCACACACGCACACACGCACACACGCACACACGCACACACGCACACACGCACACACGCACACACGCACACACGCACACACGCACACACGCACACACGCACACACGCACACACGCACACACGCACACACGCACACACGCACACACGCACACACGCACACACGCACACACGCACACACGCACACACGCACACACGCACACACGCACACACGCACACACGCACACACGCACACACGCACACACGCACACACGCACACACGCACACACGC
Source organism: Metamycoplasmataceae bacterium (assembly GCA_965263245.1). GTDB lineage: Bacteria > Bacillota_I > Bacilli_A > Mycoplasmatales > Metamycoplasmataceae > DT-68. Next base: position 9,647 of record CBDHHR010000954.1, read on the forward strand.
ACACACGCACACACGCACACACGCACACACGCACACACGCACACACGCACACACGCACACACGCACACACGCACACACGCACACACGCACACACGCACACACGCACACACGCACACACGCACACACGCACACACGCACACACGCACACACGCACACACGCACACACGCACACACGCACACACGCACACACGCACACACGCACACACGCACACACGCACACACGCACACACGCACACACGCACACACGCACACACGCACACACGCACACACGCACACACGCACACACGCACACACGCACACACGCACACACGCACACACGCACACACGCACACACGCACACACGCACACACGCAC
>CBDHHR010000955.1:2500-27500 GCA_965263245.1 Metamycoplasmataceae bacterium
GCCAGTGCACCAGGGAAGGAGAGTACGGATTGTTCTAGCCAGCCAGATGTTGCCAGTGCACGAGGGAAGGAGAGTACAGATTGTTCTAGCCAGCCAGATGTTGCCAGTGCACCAGGGAAGGAGAGTACAGATTGTTCTACCAGCCAGATGTTGCCAGTGCACCTGGGAAGGAGAGTACAGATTGTTCTAGCCAGCCATATGTTGCCAGTGCATCAGGGAAGGAGAGTACAGATTGTTCTACCAGCCAGATGTTGCCAGTGCATCAGGGAAGGAGAGTACAGATTGTTCTAGCCAGCCAGATGTTGCCAGTGTATCAGGGAAGGAGAGTACAGATTGTTCTAGCCAGCCAGATGTTGCCAGTGCACCAGGGAAGGAGAGTACAGATTGTTCTAGCCAGCCAGATGTTGCCAGTGCACCAGGGAAGGAGAGTACAGATTGTTCTAGCCAGCCAGATGTTGCCAGTGCACCAGGGAAGGAGAGTACATATTGTTCTAGCCAGCCATATGTTGCCAGTGCACCAGGGAATGAGAGTACGGTAGGGACACTTCCCCAGACGTGTTGCACTCGATCAAATGAAACTAACCCAAAGCATGACAAAAAGAAGCATAAGAAATTGTGTCCGAAGCAGTGGACAAGTCACGATAAAGAAGATATCAGGCTGCATGTTGCGTCAGCAATTATGCTTAAGCGGCTACCTGGAAGGAACATGATTGTGAAGTTCTTGGAGGAAACAGGAATAAACCGGTCATGGAAGAAAGTCAAGGATCACATCAGAAATACACACTTAGCGAGAAAGAGTCATCGTTTATGAAATCGCACATCGCATTTTCCCGTTGGTTCCAAAGTAATTATAATGAAATGCATTGTGATCTTTGTGTGGTCACCTACAACGCGGTTTCTTTTATAATTTGGCTATACTAATTGTATTTGTTTGAAAGAGCTTACATATACAAATGTAATTTGCCCCTGATTTGACATAATATTTGAATGGGTACGAAAGTGAGAAATAAAATGATGTATTTGCAATATGGTTTATGTTGATAGTTGTCCGATGAGACGTGGACTATTGTTGTTAAAGTGTTGAGATGCTTGACATGTTGGTATTGTCTCCATTAGCTATGAATATGCCATGCTTTGTAGCTTTGTAGTGAAGGTTTTGTTGAATACAGTTGAATGTTCGAACGTACTATTATAATTGTACATCACATGACTTTGTTTAAAAATACTAATCTCAATAAACACATTTTGAAATGTGGGTAATTACAAACAAATTGATGTATATATATATATATATATATATATATATATATATATATATATATATATATATATATATATATATATATATATATATACTTTCAGTCGTACACGTTTGTAAGTGGCAAGTTTTAGACTCCCACCTACCAGAGCAGTATCGTCGGCTGATTGCCATTGAATGTTTTGCACACTTAGTGTAGTAGTAGTGGCTTAGATCGTGAGGTCGCATTTTCCTCATGGTTCCTAAATACTAATAAAATGCATTATGATCTTTGTGTCCACACACAACCCGATGTTTTGTTTAACACTCGGTTAGTACTAATTACGTAGTCGGTTGATATGTGTTTGAAACAGCATTCATATGTCAATGTAATTGGGTCCGATTTGTTCGTCCGACTAATATAACAATTTGAATGAATACGAAGGTAAAGCAAAATGATTACTATACAATGTGTTTGATGTTGATAGTTGTCTAGATGGGATGAGACGAGGCCAATTGTTGAAGTGTTGACGTGCTTGACATGTTGGTGTAGCCTCCATTAGATTACAATGTGTTTTATGTTGATAGTTGTCTAGATGGGATGAGACGAGGCCAATTGTTGAAGTGTTGACATGCTTGACATGTTGGTGTAGCCTCCATTAGATTACAATGTGTTTTATGTTGATAGTTGTCTAGATGGGATGAGACGAAGCCAATTGTTGAAGTGTTGACGTGCTTGACATGTTGGTGTAGCTCCATTAGATTACAATGTGTTTGATGTTGATAGTTGTCTAGATGGGATGAGACGAGGCCAATTGTTGAAGTGTTGACATGCTTGACATGTTGGTGTAGCCTCCATTAGATTACAATGTGTTTTATGTTGATAGTTGTCTAGATGGGATGAGACGAGGCCAATTGTTGAAGTGTTGACATGCTTGACATGTTGGTGTAGCCTCCATTAGATTACAATGTGTTTTATGTTGTTAGTTGTCTAGATGGGATGAGACGAGGTCAATTGTTGAAGTGTTGACATACTTGACATGTTGGTGTAGCCTCCATTAGATTACAATGTGTTTTATGTTGATAGTTGTCTAGATGGGATGAGACGAGGCCAATTGTTGAAGTGTTGACGTGCTTGACATGTTGGTGTAGCCTCCATTAGATTACAATGTGTTTTATGTTGATAGTTGTCTAGATGGGATGAGACGAGGCCAATTGTTGAAGTGTTGACGTGCTTGACATGTTGGTGTAGCCTCCATTAGATTACAATGTGTTTGATGTTGATAGTTGTCTAGATGGGATGAGACGAGGCCAATTGTTGAAGTGTTGACGTGCTTGACATGTTGGTGTAGCCTCCATTAGATTACAATGTGTTTTATGTTGATAGTTGTCTAGATGGGATGAGACGTGGCCAATTGTTGAAGTGTTGACGTGCTTGACATGTTGGTGTAACCTCCATTAGATTACAATGTGTTTGATGTTGATAGTTGTCTAGATGGGATGAGACGAGGCCAATTGTTGAAGTGTTGACGTGCTTGACATGTTGGTGTAGCCTCCATTAGATTACAATGTGTTTGATGTTGATAGTTGTCTAGATGGGATGAGACGAGGCCAATTGTTGAAGTGTTGACGTGCTTGACATGTTGGTGTAGCCTCCATTAGATTACGATGTGTTTTATGTTGATAGTTGTCTATATGGGATGAGACGTGGTCAATTGTTGAAGTGTTGACATGCTTGACATGTTGGTGTAGCCTCAATTAGATTACAATGTGTTTGATGTTGATAGTTGTCTATATGGGATGAGACGAGGCCAATTGTTGAAGTGTTGACGTGCTTGACATGTTGGTGTAGCCTCCATTAGATTACAATGTGTTTGATGTTGATAGTTGTCTAGATGGGATGAGACGAGGCCAATTGTTGAAGTGTTGACGTGCTTGACATGTTGGTGTAGCCTCCATTAGATTACGATGTGTTTTATGTTGATAGTTGTCTATATGGGATGAGACGTGGTCAATTGTTGAAGTGTTGACATGCTTGACATGTTGGTGTAGCCTCCATTAGATTACAATGTGTTTGATGTTGATAGTTGTCTATATGGGATGAGACGAGGCCAATTGTTGAAGTGTTGACGTGCTTGACATGTTGGTGTAGCCTCCATTAGATTACAATGTGTTTTATGTTGATAGTTGTCTAGATGGGATGAGACGAGGCCAATTGTTGAAGTGTTGACGTGCTTGACATGTTGGTGTAGCCTCCGTTAGATTACAATGTGTTTTATGTTGATAGTTGTCTATGTGGGATGAGACGTGGTCAATTGTTGAAGTGTTGACGTGCTTGACATGTTGGTGTAGCCTCCATTAGATTACAATGTGTTTTATGTTGATAGTTGTCTATATGGGATGAGACGAGGTCAATTGTTGAAGTGTTGACATACTTGACATGTTGGTGTAGCCTCCATTAGATTACAATGTGTTTTATGTTGTTAGTTGTCTAGATGGGATGAGACGAGGTCAATTGTTGAAGTGTTGACATACTTGACATGTTGGTGTAGCCTCCATTAGATTACAATGTGTTTTATGTTGATAGTTGTCTAGATGGGATGAGACGAGGCCAATTGTTGAAGTGTTGACATACTTGACATGTTGGTGTAGCCTTCATTAGATTACAATGTGTTTTATGTTGATAGTTGTCTAGATGGGATGAGACGAGGCCAATTGTTGAAGTGTTGACGTGCTTGACATGTTGGTGTAGCCTCCATTAGATTACAATGTGTTTTATGTTGATAGTTGTCTAGATGGGCTGAGACGAGGCCAATTGTTGAAGTGTTGACATGCTTGACATGTTGGTGTAGCCTCCATTAGATTACAATGTGTTTGATGTTGATAGTTGTCTAGATGGGATGAGACGTGGTCAATTGTTGAAGTGTTGACGTGCTTGACATGTTGGTGTAGCCTCCATTAGATTACAATGTGTTTTATGTTGATAGTTGTCTATATGGGATGAGACGAGGCCAATTGTTGAAGTGTTGACGTGCTTGACATGTTGGTGTAGCCTCCATTAGATTACAATGTGTTTTATGTTGATAGTTGTCTAGATGGGATGAGACGTGGTCAATTGTTGAAGTGTTGACGTGCTTGACATGTTGGTGTAGCCTCCATTAGATTACAATGTGTTTTATGTTGATAGTTGTCTATATGGGATGAGACGTGGTCAATTGTTGAAGTGTTGACATGCTTGACATGTTGGTGTAGCCTCCATTAGATTACAATGTGTTTTATGTTGATAGTTGTCTAGATGGGATGAGACGAGGCCAATTGTTGAAGTGTTGACGTGCTTGACATGTTGGTGTAGCCTCCATTAGATTACAATGTGTTTGATGTTGATAGTTGTCTAGATGGGATGAGACGAGGCCAATTGTTGAAGTGTTGACATGCTTGACATGTTGGTGTAGCCTCCATTAGATTACAATGTGTTTTATGTTGTTAGTTGTCTAGATGGGATGAGACGAGGTCAATTGTTGAAGTGTTGACATACTTGACATGTTGGTGTAGCCTCCATTAGATTACAATGTGTTTTATGTTGATAGTTGTCTAGATGGGATGAGACGAGGCCAATTGTTGAAGTGTTGACGTGCTTGACATGTTGGTGTAGCCTCCATTAGATTACAATGTGTTTGATGTTGATAGTTGTCTAGATGGGCTGAGACGAGGCCAATTGTTGAAATGTTGACGTGCTTGACATGTTGGTGTAGCCTCCATTAGATTACAATGTGTTTTATGTTGATAGTTGTCTAGATGGGATGAGACGAGGCCAATTGTTGAAGTGTTGACATGCTTGACATGTTGGTGTAGCCTCCATTAGATTACAATGTGTTTTATGTTGTTAGTTGTCTAGATGGGATGAGACGAGGTCAATTGTTGAAGTGTTGACATACTTGACATGTTGGTGTAGCCTCCATTAGATTACAATGTGTTTTATGTTGATAGTTGTCTAGATGGGATGAGACGAGGCCAATTGTTGAAGTGTTGACGTGCTTGACATGTTGGTGTAGCCTCCATTAGATTACAATGTGTTTGATGTTGATAGTTGTCTAGATGGGATGACGTGCTCAACGAGGCCAATTGTTGAAATGTTGACGTGCTTGACATGTTGGTGTAGCCTCCATTAGATTACAATGTGTTTTATGTTGATAGTTGTCTAGATGGGATGAGACGAGGCCAATTGTTGAAGTGTTGACGTGCTTGACATGTTGGTGTAGCCTCCATTAGATTACAATGTGTTTTATGTTGATAGTTGTCTAGATGGGATGAGACGAGGCCAATTGTTGAAGTGTTGACGTGCTTGACATGTTGGTGTAGCCTCCATTAGATTACAATGTGTTTTATGTTGATAGTTGTCTAGATGGGATGAGACGTGGCCAATTGTTGAAGTGTTGACGTGCTTGACATGTTGGTGTAACCTCCATTAGATTACAATGTGTTTGATGTTGATAGTTGTCTAGATGGGATGAGAGAAGTGTTGACGTGCTTGACATGTTGGTGTAGCCTCCATTAGATTACAATGTGTTTGATATTGATAGTTGTCTAGATGGGATGAGACGAGGCCAATTGTTGAAGTGTTGACGTGCTTGACATGTTGGTGTAGCCTCCATTAGATTACAATGTGTTTGATGTTGATGAGACGTGGTCAATTGTTGTCTTACATGTTGGGTAGCCTCAATTAGACGACCAATTGTTGAAGTGTTGACATGCTTGACATGTTGGTTAGTGTTGATGTGCCTGATCCATTAGATTACAATGTGTTTTCTATATGGGATGAGACGAGGCCAATTGTTGAAGTGTTGACGTGCTTGACATGTTGGTGTAGCCTCCATTAGATTACAATGTGTTTTATGTTGATAGTTGTCTAGATGGATGAGATGTTGAGACTTGACATGTTGGTGTAGCCTCCATTAGATTGAAGTGTTTGACATGAGACGTGGTCAATTGTTGAAGTGTTGACATGCTTGACATGTTGGTGTAGCCTCCATTAGATTACAATGTGTTTTATGTTGATAGTTGTCTAGATGGGATGAGACGAGGCCAATTGTTGAAGTGTTGACGTGCTTGACATGTTGGTGATGGGAGACCTCAATTTAGTTGACGTGCTTACAGCCTCCATTAGTGTGTTTGATGTTGATAGTTGTCTAGATGGGATGAGACGAGGCCAATTGTTGAAGTGTTGACGTGCTTGACATGTTGGTGTAGCCTCCATTAGATTACAATGTGTTTGATGTTGATAGTTGTCTAGATGGATGTAGACTCCATTGTTGAAGTAGTTGACGTGCTTGACATGTTGTGTAGCCTTTAGATTACAATGTGTTTTATGTTGATAGTTGTCTAGATGGGATGAGACGTGGTCAATTGTTGAAGTGTTGACGTGCTTGACATGTTGGTGTAGCCTCCATTAGATTACAATGTGTTTTATGTTGATAGTTGTCTATATGGGATGAGACGAGGTCAATTGTTGAAGTGTTGACATACTTGACATGTTGGTGTAGCCTCCATTAGATTACAATGTGTTTTATGTTGTTAGTTGTCTAGATGGGATGAGACGAGGTCAATTGTTGAAGTGTTGACATACTTGACATGTTGGTGTAGCCTCCATTAGATTACAATGTGTTTTATGTTGATAGTTGTCTAGATGGGATGAGACGAGGCCAATTGTTGAAGTGTTGACATACTTGACATGTTGGTGTAGCCTCCATTAGATTACAATGTGTTTTATGTTGATAGTTGTCTAGATGGGATGAGACGAGGCCAATTGTTGAAGTGTTGACGTGCTTGACATGTTGGTGTAGCCTCCAGGTCAATTGTTGACAGATTACAATGTGTTTTATGTTGATAGTTGTCTAGATGATGAGACGAGGCCAATTGTTTGTGCTTGACATGTTGGTGTAGCCTCCATTAGATTACAATGTGTTTGATGTTGATAGTTGTCTAGATGGGCCAATTGTTGAAGTGTTGACGTGCTTGACATGTGGTGTAGCCTCCATTAGATTACAATGTGTTTTATGTTGATAGTTGTCTAGATGGGATGAGACGTGGCCAATTGTTGAAGTGTTGACGTGCTTGACATTGGTGTAGCCTCCATTAGATTACAATGTGTTTTATGTTGATAGTTGTCTAGATGGGATGAGACGTGGCCAATTGTTGAAGTGTTGACGTGCTTGGTTGGTGTAGCCTCCATTAGATTACAATGTGTTTGATGTTGATTAGTTGTCTAGATGGGATGGACGTGGTCAATTGTTGAAGTGACTTGACATGTTGGTGTAGCCTCCATTAGATTACAATGTGTTGATGTTGATAGTTGTCTATATGGGATGAGACGAGGCCAACATGTGACGTGCTTGACATGTTGGTGTAGCCTCCATTAGATTACAATGTGTTTTATGTTGATAGTTGTCTAGATGGGATGAGACGAGGCCAATTGTTGAAGTGTTGACGTGCTTGACATGTTGGTGTAGCCTCCGTTAGATTACAATGTGTTTTATGTTGATAGTTGTCTAGATGGGATGAGACGAGGCCAATTGTTGAAGTGTTGACGTGCTTGACATGTTGGTGTAGCCTCCATTAGATTACAATGTGTTTTATGTTGATAGTTGTCTATATGGGATGAGACGAGGCCAATTGTTGAAGTGTTGACGTGCTTGACATGTTGGTGTAGCCTCCATTAGATTACAATGTGTTTTATGTTGATAGTTGTCTAGATGGGATGAGACGAGGCCAATTGTTGAAGTGTTGAAGTGCTTGACATGTTGGTGTAGCCTCCATTAGATTACAATGTGTTTGATGTTGATAGTTGTCTAGATGGGATGAGACGAGGCCAATGGTTGAAGTGTTGACGTGCTTGACATGTTGGTGTAGCCTCCATTAGATTACAATGTGTTTGATGTTGATAGTTGTCTAGATGGGATGAGACGAGGCCAATTGTTGAAGTGTTGACGTGCTTGACATGTTGGTGTAGCCTCCGTTAGATATGAATAATTTACTTAGCACACATCGGCCACGCCTCGTAGTGTGGGCTTTGTTTAATACAGTGTTCGATGTCGTACTATGATAATTGTATATCACTTGGCTTGTTTTAAAGACTAATCTCAATAAACACATTTTGAACTGTGGGTAGTTAAAATGGATGCTAGTGTTTTTTTCTTCAAAGAAGGTCATGAGTGTCCTATAATTGTGTTTTGATAGGTATGACCCAACAACTATAATATGATTTATTGAAGCGTATTATGAATCATATAAATGCGACATGTACTCAGACTTCATATAACAAGTTGCATGAAGTCATCTTTATACCCAGTGTGGAGAAACATTATTATTAATAAATTGTATGTATTAATAGTTATGGATGACAGTTTCAATTACTTGAATTCAGCCAATGCATCACACCTTTGTATTACTTTAATTAATTTTACTTTACCAACATATCGATTCTTACACAAAAACAAACGCTCATTCACAGATATATATATATATATATATATGATATATATATATATATATGTATATATATATATATATATAGTAAGTATATATTTAATTCGTTCATTATATATAGGCATATTATAATAAGCGCACGTAATGTCCCCGGTTGTAACACGCGTGTGTCCACAATTGGTTGGATAAAAACAAAATCTTAAAAATGCATATATATAATTTATCAGAACATATTTATGTTTACAACTATAAATATAACTTACTATGTAACAATCATATGTCTAGTATTGTTAAAATATGTAGTCTCCAGTCGTAAGTTAAAAACTAACGTCCCCACTTGACACATAAAACAAGTGTGTGTGTGTGTGTGTGTGTGTGTGTGTGTGTGTGTGTGTGTGTGTGTGTGTGTGTGTGTTTGTGTGTGTGTGTGTGTGTGTGTGTGTGTGTGTGTGTGTGTGTGTGTGTGTGTGTGTGTGAGTGTGTGTGTGTGTGTTTGTATGTATGTATTGTGTTTGGGTGTGTGTGTGTGCGCGTTGTATTGTGTGTGTGTGTGTGTGTGTGTGTGTGTGTGTGTGTGTGTGTGTGTGTGTGTGTGTGTGTGCGCGCGCGTGTGTTTGTGTGTGTTGTATTGTGTGTGTGTTTGTGTGTGTTGTATTGTGTGTATGCGTGCGTGTGTGTGTGCGTGTGCGCGCGTGTGTGTGTGTTTGTGTATGTGTGTATTGTGTGTATGTATGTATGTATGTATGTATGTGTATTTTGTGTGTGGGTGTGTGTTTGTGTGTGTGTGTGTGTGTGTGTGTGTGTGTGTGTGTGTGTGTTGTATTGTGTGTGTGTGTGTGTGTGTGTGTGTGTGTGTGTGTTGTATTGTGTGTGTATGTGTGTGTATATATAGTATATATATATATATATATATATATATATATATATATATATATATATATATATATATATATATATATATATATATACATATACATCGTACTATTATAATTGTACATCACATGACTTGTTTAAAAATACTAATCTCAATAAACACATTTTTGAAATGTGGGTAATTACAAACAAATTGATGTTATATATATATATATATATATATAAATTTATATATATATATATATATCCTTTCAGTTCGTTCCCGACACTTATCCCCGGGTCGTTCGCCCTGTCCACTCGTCCATATTTTATATTTCAGTTTCTTTATGTCACCTTTCCGCATTGCTTCAGACATACAGCTCGGTGTATTGTAATATAAAATTGAGGCCTTTTGAGGCACAAATAACCTCCGGTTTGCACAGATATGCAATTTAGATGTGCAACGTACCCGTACCAAAGCTGGAGACGGCTCGTTCGCTGTCGGTGCTGCGTCCCTATGGAACAATTTACCAACTGTTTTTCAGAATTGTGACACTCGGCAGTATCAAACATCTTCTGATGACACAATTCTTTTGTATTTCATATTAGTGTAATTCGACGTGAACGTTGATTTTTTATTAACTTGTTTATTACTATTATCAATACATAACCATACATTTATTTATTTGTATTATTGTTATGTTGTTATTTTTTAACATTTGTTAAATTATTTATTACTATTAAGCATATGCATACATTAATTTATCAGTATTACTGTTATGTAATTATTGTGTTATATTATTATATTATTTACTTCTTTATTTTTTTAAGAAATGTTACGTTATTTAATACTGTATTAAAATATTAATATTCTTCTTATAGTATTATTCTTTCTACGTATGGGTCTGGATTCTACACAACGTCACAAAGTAATGCGCAGTTTCATCTGCTGCCTGTTGACCAGTCCGGCGCTACTGTCACCACCACGGTCAGGTTTCCCGCTACTCAATCAAATTCTGAAGCCTTACAAAGTGAATCATGGCTTCCTCGATATCACTAGCATTGCTTTAGGGGATACTCAGATTCGACATTTATATGCAGCCGTTATAACTAGCAGACTAGCACGACCTCTCATAAGTGGGGAAAACATGTCTAACTTCCAAAACAAGCAAAACAGTATTCTGTAACAAGGCATGCAATTTTGATACATTATTATTAAATTAATAATAATAGTAACACTAATAATTAGTTTCACTTTTACATGGATTGTATCAGTTATGATATATAGAAAACAAAACTTACGTCATATTTAGACACCAACATTTACAATTAAAAAGAACAATAAGTAGCACCCTTGTAACAGGGACTATCGAATTTCGTGTAAACCCGACTAGTGAGGGCTGTTAATGTAAAAAGTTCACATCTGGAGAAAAGCATGAAATTTGGCACAGATGACCTATATACCATGCTATTTTAGAATTTTGATGGAAGGAACCTGAAATATTGATGCTTCCACCGTGTTATTTGCAATATTCAAATTGGCCGCCACCCAAAATTAAAAAAACTTGCTTTTCGATATTTCAGGAACTGTTTTACATAAAATACTATTCTTGGGCGAAATAAATATATTTCCGGGTATTGTAATTTCAAATATTGTATACTTAAACTTATCCTGCATTCACATCCGCCATTTTTAAGGATGGCGGCCGTAAACAGTAATGTTCTTATGAAATATGTCACCTAGAGTCGATATTTTGGCGTCAATGCATAGATAAGTGGATAGGGATTTCAAATTAATCAAACGTTTTACATTAGACCTTCGTGAACCTTCGTAGCCACCATTTTATTAAATGGCAGCTGTCAAAGCGAGTTGCTTTCATATTTTTAAAAAGAGATATTTGTAAGGATTGACAGACGGGCACGTTTGTCAAAACATACGTAGTTTGGGTTGCTATTTCAAATAAAAATATTATATTACTTTTTGACCTTGACCGACATTCACATTCGCCATTTTTCAAGATGGTGGCCTTCAAACATCTAGAATCGATATATTTATAGCAAGATGTACGTATTTGGTACGGTTTTCAATGTAATGAAACATTTTGCATTTGACCATCACTGACTTTCATATCGGCCATTTTACTAAATACAATATATGTATATTATGCCGCCACCGGAAATCGAAAGTTAGCATATCTCTGGAATATCCCCGATTTGGATGATTTTAGTGTCGTTTTCGTGTTTCGTGAGTGTGCTGTTGTGAATGGTGTTATTTTTAATACGGTTTCAATGTCACATGATATGGCTCAATGTGAAAGATAAATTTCCATTAACTCATACTTTCTTAGTATTTTCTCATATTTATCTCAGGCATTATTATCTTGATGTCTGGCATGGGGTCTTCGTGTATCTTTAGTCCATCGATGAGATGTTTCCATCTATATTGGGGCCAAGGTCCCATGTTTGGCATCAAGGTCAGTAAGTTTTAATAACTGCTGTTTATCAAAGCTACATGCATGTGGCATTGAGTTTATCAATAAATTTTATATAGGCAGTGGATATTACATCCTGATGTTGGAAATGGAAAATATTAAGTTCAAGTATAAATATGCTGTAGTACGAAACATGAAGAAGTTTACGTAATCTGTGTGAAAGAACTATACTTCACACCATGACACTAGACTAAGGTACCACCATTTACACATGTCCGTACTTGAACGATCGCATCAAATTTCTTCTCACCAGCAAGACGGTACATGATGTGTGTTTTTATTTATAATCCATGTTGTTGATGCATCCACCTTCACAGTGACAAAGGTTAGTGCATTTGATACCTGCTCTGGCACATTTGCAGTTTCCTCTGTAAGCCTTTCCATATCCATAGTAGCGAAAGAAGGCACACGCTTTGGTAGCGTCATCTAGCACTGTCCAGAATGTCGCCCAGACTTTCACGCTCACGTCTTGCACCCAACCCCAGGCTGAAGCATCTGGAACATCTTGATGTCTCCAGATAGAATCTTCCTGGTACAAAGCTCGATGTGCATGTTGCAGCAGGGCGTCATGTGTGGGGGTGTGGACGAACGTCCGAGTACCATGTGTGAAGAGTTGACGTCTGGCATCATTCACCCTTGGGCACCACTGCTCTAGCTGTACATGATAACAGTGCAGCGTTCAAGGCGTGACATGTGGACGGAGTCGACTGTCAGGTGTGTAGGGTTATCGGAAAGAGTAAATAATGCTTCAGTAATGTCTGGGTATGCCTGGCATGCTGCCCAGGCAGTTTTTGTCCCGATACCAAGGAACGATAACGTTGTATCACACCCGCAGAACGAATGGAACAGTGGACGCGACTTCCCAGGACCAAGTATTTGATGATTTCATGAACGGATGTGTGCTGGAAGGCGTATCTTGTTCCAAAGCCTGTCCACAACTCCATCAAACATAGGCTGCCAAAGTGGCCAACAGCAATGATGACAACATCGCTGTTGTACGGCGTGAGAGAGATGCAGAAATATCCTGCTGTGCGCTTCCATATGTTTGCATGGCATGGTGTGTCAAGCACAAGATTAGTGTTTTATCTAGAACAGTTCTTAAAATGTTGAAAAGGAAGTTTTTTTTATTTTGGATCGGGGCTATTTTGTATATTGCAAACTATTGTTGAAGCATCAACATCTCAAGTAGCTTCCATCAATATTCTAGCATAGTATGGTATAAAGGTCTTCTGTGCCAAATGTCATACTTTCGTCCAGCAGTGAAAATGTATGGCCTTTGGTGACATATACACTATACGACACGTTTGATTGACGTTGCCATGCGGTGATCAGACACCAACACCGCCACACCTGCACACAGCAAACGTTATTGCGTCGTAGCTGGCCTAGTAGGCCTACTGTTGTATCGCCTACACGTCATCAACAGGTGAATTTCGCAAGCTTACTACTTATAACATGCTTCGTTGTTGCGTGCACATGTTGTATGTGCTGGTCTTTGTGTTGTACATTGTGCGTGCGCTTGTGCGCGTGTGCGCGAGTGAAAGAGTGCGTATGAGGTGGATTGGAGCGTAGGTGCGAGCGTTTGTGTGTTTATGTATAATGTGTGCATGGCGCGATTCTTTGTGTGTGTGTGTGTGTGTGTGTGTGTGTGTGTGTGTGTGTGTGTGTGTGTGTGTTTGTTTTTTATGTTTGTGTTTGTGTGTTTATGTGTTTGTGTGTTTGTGTGTGTGTGTGTGTGTGTGCGCGCGCGTGTGTGTGTGTGTGTGTGTGTGTGTGTGTGTGTGTGTGTGTGTGAGTGTGTGTGTGTGTGTGTGTGTTTGTGTGTGTGTGTGTGTGAGTGTGTGTGTGTGTATATGTGAGTGTGTGTTTGTGTGTGTGTGTGTGAGTGTGTGTGTATATGTGAGTGTGTGTTTGTGTGTGTGTGTGTGTGTGTGTGTGTGTGTGTGTGTGTGTGTGTGTGTGTGTGAGTGTGTGTGTGTTTGTGTGTGTGTGTATATGTGAGTGTATGTTTGTGTGTGTGTGTATGTGTGAGTGTGTGTGTGTGTGTGTGTGTTGTGTGTGTGTGTGTGTGTGTGTGTGTGTGTGTGTGTGTGTGTGTGTGTGTGTGTGTGTGTGAGTGTGGGCGTGGGAGTATGTGTATGTAAGTATGTGTGCGTGTGCGCGCGAGCATCGTACAGTGTATATCAGTACGTACAGTGTACGTCAGTTCGGTCGCGGTGGCCTGAGTATATAGGACTAAATGGGCTAGATATAAACCCTGAGCCAGACTCCTAAATTTGGGCAACGGCCAACAGGCACATATTAGGGACGAATATTCATAGTAATTTTGAGATAGACCTACATCTCATAAGACACACAGCTTTCTGTTAGAACTCTTTTAACAATAACCCTATTTTTTATTTCGGGACATCAATTTTGTGTGTGAAATTGCTAAATGTGTGGCTTTAGACAAGCCATTATAACACAATTAATGAACAACTCGGGCGTACGCAAATTGAGCACAATGTGGACGAATGGTTCTGCTACGTATTAAAAAGATCTTAATATCTTGAGAATTGCGGATGCCACACATAAACCATTTTAAAATTAAACAAATCTTTTCAAGATGGATGAAATGTGCACATGATGTGGCAGACATGGCATTGTTCATAACAATGTAAGAAGTATTTTAATATCTTAAATCCCCATTAGACCCCACGCGTCCGAAAGCGTCCGGGTGGCTCCTCCCCAGAGCGCCCGAAAGCGTCCGGTGGAGATAAAGCCTCTAGCGGTGGCCCCATCTTGCAGATACTTAAGAGACTAATTCCCACTGATTCTTTGATATCTCAGCTATGAATCCTGGGTAATTTTGACATGGGTTTGCGAATAATGTTTTATAGTCGGAATGCTCCTCTGCGTGAATGCCCCACTACCGGAATGCCCCAAACTTAGTCGCATTGCTCCAACCGCGAAGTCGCAATGCACCACTTTTGGTCGGAATGCCCCAGTGATTTTACTATTGTCAAAACATGTTAAAACATTACATTTTATTATTGTCAAACTTATATATATATATATATATATATATATATATATATATATATATATATATATATATATATATATATATACTTGCGTATTTTGTGTTTGCGGCGGTGGGAACCTATGTACATAATTATACACACGGGCGATCTTTCTTGTATATATGCCAAATCAATCACAAAATATACATATACACAGCGCGTATGTGAGGCCCGACGCATAGTGTGGGCCGAATCGTCCTGGGCCGAATCATACGTCGAGGTGGGCCGAACACGTTTTGGGCCGAATCAACCGGGACCCGTGCGAAGCCGCGACTAGCAGCAGTTAATTTTTAAATGCGATTGATCTGTGATGTCGCACAAAACAAATCGTGCCATACTCCATTATTTACTCTTTAATTAACCTTAATCCAACAAATTCTTCATAGGTTTTAACGAAGGCTGGGACGTCTCGGAAACCAAGTTCAAGTGCCAGTTATAATAGATCAGTGTAATAATAATCAGTGTATAATAGATCAGTACGGTATGTAACAGTAGCCAATTTAAATTTAATTCGGTACACAACTGGAAGCCTATGTAACTGTGAGAAACGGGGGCTCTAAGTACCACGCGTGCTAAACAGTTATGTACACGTTAGAGTTTAGATAAATCTTTTTGTACAATGTTATTTAGAAGTGAATGATAGAAACATGATTCCCACCGCCGCAAACACAGAATACGCAAGTTGAAAGATCCTCAGACAGAATAATTCCCTAATGACATAGGTATATAAATATATATTATATATACATTAATTTATATAGAAAGATCGCCCACCCAAGGAAAATCGCCCGTGTGTATAATTATGTACACAGGTTCCCACCGCCGCAAACACAAAATACGCAAGTATATATATATATATATATATATATATATATATATATATATATATATATATATATATATACTTTTTTCCTTGGGTGGGCGATCTTTCTATATAAATTAATGTTATATATATTTATATACCTATGTCATTAGGGAATTATTCTGTCTGAGGATCTTTCAACTTGCGTATTCTGTGTTTGCGGCGGTGGGAACCTATGTACATAATTATATATATCACATAGTAATATTAACGACGCGAAAAAACGTTAATTAAGTAACGTCCAATAATAATCACATAATAATATTAACGACGCGCACAAACGCTAAGTAACGTCCAATAATAATCACATAATAATATTAACGACGCGCACAAACGCTAAGTAACGTCCAATAATAATCACATAATAATATTAACGACGCGCAATCATACTTGCCTTTCAGGTTCATTAATTGCACACAACTTTAACTGGATGTTTCTGCACCGTCTAGAACGTCTTGTTCAGGAGTACGAGGCAAACATCCAGGATGATCATATGCGCGTCAAAGAAGCAAAAGCTGTGTCGCAGGCACTGACTGAGAAGGCGTCTGAGATGCCGGCAGTGACGCCATATAGAACCATCCGACGCGATGAGCCTCCCACACTATGCCCGCTACGTTCTCCTCAATACAGAGCCTCAGCGCAAGCTCATGCCCTTGTTCGCGCGGATGTGAAAGATGACCGCCATGGTGCAGCCGAACAGTCTATCCCTTCCTATAACGGGTTTCATGTTGGCTTGAATATGGAGCAGGGGAAGAGCAAGGCTTGTTTCCATATTTACAGTCAACCGCCCAACAAGTCAGTCGTGAAGGACATCATGGACCAGCTGACTATCACCATCGCCACTAAGCGCATGCCCTTCGCCTTCTTAGTGGGAGATCATCCCGTGGACGTCCTCAGTACCCTGCTAAAGGCCGAGAACCCAAACAAATACCGTGACATTGTGCCCTTTCATGGCCCCTTCAATACACAATGTGTGATGATGAGTGCTATATACAAGCGCTACAAAGGGAGTAACCTAGGGGAGGTACTCGTGGCAGGAGGGGTTATTGCCGGGGGCTCCGTCGATCGTGCGCTGAATGGCAAACATTACATGAGGAGTCTGCGTTGCTCGAGGCTCATGTATAAGGCGCTCATGAGTCAGCTGGTGAAGGGGAAGCTCACGTCTGACCTGGCTGATGAGACAAGGGAGAACCTTCAGATACTGTGAAATACGAGTCTCTCCCAAGACCCCGCGTTGTTGCCCATGCGGCACTAGCGGAGGATGCTGACTTCGATAGCCTCATCACCAACATCTTCACCCAGACGAAGGACCGTGATATGGCCACGATTGCAACTGGGACGAGTACTTCAGCACTCTGCGCGCAATGCTGCCATTGATGGTAGCGTATGACAACAATAGGTGGCTATCTGATTTCTGACCAGTTTCTTGCGAGAGCGGGTGTTCAGTAAGAATGCCTCCCTCCATGCATCCGTTCCTCTGAGCAAACGGTTGACGGTTGACGTTTGCCAATGAACCAGGCACGAAGAAGCCCGACGAGAGCTGCTCAGATGGAGCGGTCCGCTCTCAAGACAGTGGTCAACCTGGTTGAGGTCAGTCAACTTGTGGACCAGCCCCAGTTGATGGAACATCGTGTTGTCGAGGAGTGTATGGCCTTATTGAACATAGAGGAACCCTACGTCGCTCTCGTCGACATGGGCATGATCTAGAGTGTGGCAACTCCAACAGCAGAAGATCGGCACCCCATACAAGTGGTCGGACTATGTGCACAAGGTGACATCCACCATCCTTGCCCGCCATGGCGATGCTGACCGTATCATCTGTGTGAACGACCCGTACTACGCAGCATACTCGACTAAAGACAACGAGCGAGACCTGCGGGTCCAGGGCAAGGCACATGTCCCTAACACCTATATGAAATTGGCAGACTTTTCCCCGCTAGAGCGTTTGAAACGCTGCTGAGTAGCGTCAGCAACAAAAGTCGGCAGCCAACATTTATGTGAAGCTATCTGACCGTCCTAGCACATAGTGTTGATGCAGAGCTTATCTACTCAGTTGGCTCAACCAGCAACCGATGTCAACCCAGCAACCGATGCAGAACTACAGCTTTGACCAGTCTGAGGCTGACACTGTCCTCTTCTCCGCTTACGCAGTTCTGCGCGAGTCAGGCTACACTGGCCTTGTTGTCATCGATGCCGCTGATACTGATGCCTATGTTACGGCAGCGGTCATCTCACAACAACTGTCAATTGAATTGTGCAGCTGTGTGACAGGCTTTGATGCCAACTCAGGCTTCTACGATAAGGGTAAGACGTCGGTGTGTGACCAGGTGGCGAAGAACCCTGTGGCGCGACGGCAGCGATCGCGGTGCGGAGAGAGCAATACCAGGGTAAAATGGGTTTTGACGTTAACATTTGTTCACTGGCCATAGTTTGCAAGTATTGTTTTTCTACTTATTTACATACTATGTCAATCTGTTTTCGTTCTACCGGATGGCGGCCATCTTTGACTGGATGACAACCATCTTGGATTTCTGGGTCAAAATGATGTCATAGCGTCAAACTAATGTCAGAATCGGAATCCTCGAGGACGACCTACCCGAAAAACTGTCTTCATACGTGATTTTTGGCGCTTTTGTTTCAAATGTTAATTTTTCGAGATAGTGCTCTGGCGGAAAATGTCAGCATTTTTTAGAAGGACCGGGGGGCTAAATCTGTTTTAAATAGTCCATAGAAGTCAAATCAATCGTCAAACCTTAGTAGCCAGAGAATGGTCACGAAACTGCAATTATAGACCCTACCGTGTGTCCTGTTATGACTAGCGTCCACCCAGGTCCCCGTTGCGTGAAGTATGGTCACTCTTATTACGCAAATATTTAGTAACTTTGTTGTCGTGCCACCATCCCTGTTGTCACGTGACAACTTTCATAGTCTACCCTTGTAAGGTATGCTTTAACTGTTGTGTCTTCTACAACAAAAACATGGTTTGTGAACTTACCGATATTTGACAAAATAGTCTATTGTTGAAGGCAACTGCACATGCAATCATATGTTTTCTATCTTCTGGTAATGAGTAATCGACTTAGGTCATTGCGCTTGCGCAAGGTTACATTTGGTATCTTCCGGCAATATCACATTGTAGGTCATGTTCGCCACCATGTTCAGTATTTGGGTCACTTAGGTTACGATCTCCACATAGGGAACTAACATAAAATAAATCACTGTCCGACACAACCAGATAAATCTGGTTCACAAATAGTACGGCTCTTATTGGCTAGTATTGGAAGCTATGTTTATGGTGCATTATTAATACTGAAACAATAAAAATATGAATAACTCATAAAGCGACTCAGCAAATATATGCATTGACTCAATCTATTGACAATATTTATGGTATTTCTTGACATTCTTCTAGTTACCGCCATTTATTTAACTGGCCTTTGGGATCGGGCGCACTCACTAGAAGAATGAGAAGTTATATAAGAACACATCAAATTTTTCACAGCATTACCGAGTAACCAAGTAGTGTTGCGTGAGTACCAAATGTGTTTAATTTCTGCATACGTTAATTGGGGCTGTCTACGCATAGTCCAGGGTTCATTTGAATTTTTGATGTTAACAAGTTATAAGCCAAGGTCAGATCTTGGTAATCTTCCAGTTAATTGGCCTAAAGTATATTAGGGCCTTTTCAAAACAGGTTTTGCTAACTTTTTTTTCTATGTATGTGTTTGGAATGCCATTCTACGTTTGCGGTACAAAGAAGGCATATTACAATGGAATTACCAGTGGATGACAGCAAAGCATGCACGTGTGTAGTACGCAAGTGTGTAATATACTGTGTATGTATGTATGTATGTATGTATGTATATATGTATGTATGTATGTATGTATGTATGTATGTATGTATATGTATATATATATATATATATATATATATATATATATATATATATATTACTTTTTGATTGCATTTGTTTTAACATTGTTTGCTTGTCATGTTATAGAAAGCTTTGCGTTGATGGTATTCCAGTGAATCGCCGGAAGTCAAAATGTAAAGACCTGGATACTCATTGTACAAGAACACATCTTTTATAAGATAATAATATGTATACTTTAATAACCATATTTACACATTATCTGACAATGCATGGCAGTTACTTATTAAAATGTTCAAGTTAACTTATAAAACCAGACAGTATTATATATATATATATATATATATATATATATATATATATATATATATATATATATATATATATATATATATATATATAAACACCTGTCTTTATTTGTTTCTTTGTTAATAATTGAAATGTCATTTATTTTTATATATTTTATTGTTTAAATGAACAAATTGGACTTGCATTGTTATTCTGCATGAATATATGTTAGTTTACAGTGCTCTTTGGATATGTCAAACCTCCACAGACCCAAGGAAATACTATAGTTAGAAGCTCCACTATGTCTTGGCCACAGTTAGCCAAATTAGACGCAGTCGGCCCAAGAGTGCCTCTATTGCCTCTACCGAACGTTCGTTGACACCGTGAGGAAAATACACGGAGGTGGCGTCACCTTCTGGATAACCCTGAAACCTAAACTAAGAGGCGTCCCTTGGTTATTTGGTTAAAAGTTTATATATCTCGATTACCCATGTTTACGAAGCAGGATTTATGGCAGGATTAGCCTCGATTACCCAGACTTCGTGAGGTAGCAGCACTTTTTAGCCCATCATAGAGGTAACGTTAAAAAGCACGTTAAAGTCACCAGGCGAAATTACACAGCCGAGCGAGAGTCGGTTAAGCGAGACTAAATATTTGTAAATATCTGGCTATTTCAGAATGTGGCAGCTAGTACACGTGTGACATCATAAACTGCACTAACACGATTAATTAAATTGGCGTAAATAATCATCGGAAGAAGAATTACTGTTGGTAAAAATGGCTGATTAAGACATTCGTTTGTTCTAGGCATCCAGGCACTTTCATACGCCCTAGGTATGAATGAAAGAATGGTGTTTTTTATTCGACCAGTATTTCAACCAAATGCATATACTACTTCCGTGTGAAACAACTCAGAATCAATACAAATATAACAATCACAACAAACATGATAATAATATATAATAATTAGTAATGCAACATACGGTCAGGAGACTCCTCTAAGACCATGCTAGTCGCTATCGAGGAGCCACCTTCCAAGAAATGTCATGTACAAAATCATTCCATTTTCTAAAACAAATTCTTCCAGAGAGAGAGAGAGAGAAAAAAAAAAACCTTCAAGTAAAGATCCATGTGCGCAGCTGACGTGGCTATTATACATTAAGGCACTATTTTAAGTATATAAGTATAAGTAAATATAGATATATAAGTACGTAGAGATATATGTAAGTATACATACAGCATAAAGTTGATAGGTGATTTTTTATTCTTAATGTTGCATACATACATAACAGTCTTGTATAGTACATGCTACTTGATAACTGTGTACAACAAATACAGTTTAACATACTTGGCAAATCCCTGTGTACAATGTAGGCACCGTGGTAGATCCAGTGAGGGTATTTTGAACGGGTTGTCCATAACCTGAAATGGGACTCTAGTTCAAGAGTTACTGCTGTCAGACGGACAGACGGTCAGACGCACAGACGCACAGACGCACAAATCATATATACATATATACATACATATATACATACATATATACATACATATATACATATATATATATATATATATATATATATATATATATATATATATATATATATATATATATATATATATACATAACATATATACATGCATACATCCCTGTGTACAATTGTCTAGTTGTTATGGAGTTTAGATTAAGTGTGGGGTTCGTCGGGCCGCAGCGGTGCTGGTCCGGACGGTTTCTTAGGTGTCTGTCCCTTGTGCTACGGTGCTATGACATAAGTTTAGGCATACAGTAATGAATTATTATTGTTCTTCTACATGTTTACCAACCAGGGGATAGTTCTATGTATTAATTATTAATAAACAACATCACGAGGATTGTGGAGGTGTGAGGTGGCCAGCAGTAGCGGCATTGCGGGCTGCACCACAGTTTCGCAATGCCCTGCTTAAATTGTATTTTTTCATTTCAGAACATATTTTCTCACTGCATATCTCATGTTTTTCCAGTACAACAGGGTCCCACTTGCATTTAAATGTACACCATCTACACAAAATATATAAAAAGGAAAAATAACCAAACAAATTTGTTTTAATTATTTGTTTTAATTATTTTTTAACAGAACAGAATGGAGAACATCAACTTCTGTAGTCGATCTTGCATAAATGATAATTGTTTAATGTATATTGACACGAAAAATTAACATTTGAACCAAAGCGCCAACAATCAGATATGAAGACACTTTTTCGGGTAGGTCGTCCACGAGGATTCCAATTCTGACATCAGTATGACGTTATGACATTCTTTTGACCCAGATATCCAAGATGGCTGCCATCCGGTCAAAGATGGCCGCCATCCGGTAGAGCGAAAAGGGATTGACAATATGTAAATAAGTAGAAAAACAATACTTGTAAACTATGGCCAGTGAACAAATGTAAAAAATCTGACAACCTCGAACATTATGTGTTAAATATAAAACACATAATAATAATTAGCTGTATTCAAACACTTGTCTCCAGAGTGTCACTCTGTTCAATGATGTTTACATAGTCTTCTATAAAACAGTATAAGTTATGTAGTAATTTCCATCATAAATAATTTATATTTCGTTACGTGGGACCATTCACTTCATCGTCCCCGCGATCGACAACCCGGCCTACTTTGCCACCGCGCCCCGGAATATGACCCCGGGCATAGGCCGCCTCCGCACAGCGCGACATACCTCAGTGTGACCGCAATGACGCATCGGCGAGACACCACGCCATCCTCCCCCGCACACTGTCAAAATACAACCGCCAACGCGGTCTCTAATGATATGAATAGCTACTTCGGCGACATGCCTCCGTTTGTATCTATTCCGGTTGTCAACGCGGACTACAAAAAACCCACCGATACACGGGTTACGCTGTGGTACACTGGAATTAGATGTAGCGTAGTTCTCTGCAGGATGTTACTCGTAAACGTCGTTTGTTGATTTATTTATTTATTCAAACAAAATTATACTTTGTAATGGATAATCTATCATTTATTATTATTATTATTATTATCTATATATACATTTTTAACATGAAATGTTCATTTCAAATAAAATAGAATGTGTTCTGGAGCTTGTGTGTGTGTGTGTGTGTGTGTGTGTGTGTGTGTGTGTGTGTGTGCGTGCGTGCGTGCGTGCGTGCGTGTGTGTGTGTGTGTGTGTGTGTGTGTGTGTGTGCGTGCGTGCGTGCGTGCGTGTGTGTGTGCGTGCCTGTGGCCGTGTGCGTGTGGGTGCGTAGGCGCGTGAGCGTGAGCGTGAGCGTGTGCGTGTGCGTGTGCGTGTGCGTGTGCGTGTGCGTGTGTGTGTACATATAAGCTCCAGAACACATTCCTATTTGACTTGAAATGAATATTGCATGTTGAAAATGTTCATCCTCAATCATTGTCCCCGTTAAATCGATTTCCGTAACGTGTGTTTGACACCAAACCGCAACCACGCCGCAACATTACACCTACGGTTAAACATAACACTACTAATAATAAACTTTATTTAAATACTGGTCCCCAAGAGTGTGACTTGTTCAATAGTGTGCACATACCAGAAGGCCATCTATAAAACTATAATTATAAGTTATGTGTAAATAAAAAAGTGTGATATAATTGTGATTATGAAATCTTGTAAATAAATCAAGTAAATGACAAAAAGCTAGCAAAAATTGTAAATAAAATAACTTAAATAGCATGTACAATCTAAACAAATTAATACCTATAACAACATGTTATTAAATAAATAATTATTGCAACCATATAGTAGTGCAATAGAAAACACCCACATAACTTGACATTATAAGCAGATTTTATATGTTGAAAGTCAGGGCACGATTTAAATATGTTAGGGCAAACGTTGGTGTTCGTCACACATCCGTAAAGTATACATGAAAAACTAGCTTAAAATAGTGAGCCTTGAGACGTGTAGGGATATTTATTTTCACGCATTCAACATGCAAGAAAATGTGAGTAAATGTTACAGTACCATGTCAGCTGTTTCATAATTATTACCGTTAGAGGTCAACGAATGTATCGAGCACAGAGCTAAGAAATACGCTGTCTACCTGATGGGTTCCTTCGGGCAGTGACAGTGCCTTCCGGCGACCTGCTCCCGTAACGACTACACCGTCAATGACCTCACAGCGGGCAGGCCTAGGTCTAACAAACGGAAGTCACGGCCTACACAGTGCCTGACGTTTTTATCGTATGTTTGCGTTTCGTAATGACAGCGAACGGGGTCGCATTTATTTATTAAGCATTGCGGTTAATTAAAACTGCATTCTGTCAAATTGTCAGCTAATCATCATGTTCCATTGTGACACGATATGTTATGTCGTGTTATAATGGGACATGTTTATACACACACACACACGCACGCACGCACGCACGCACGCACGCACGCACGCACGCACGCACGCACGCACGCACGCACGCACACACACACACACACACACACACACACACACACACATACACACATACACATACACATACACATACACACACACACTTTTCACTTAATGTGTAATATGTTACGATAAAACGGCGAAAAACGAAACAAACATTACCCTCGCGTTCCACAAGTTTATTATTCTGCTGGCCGAACCTGGAAGTCGGCAGTTTTCCAAAAACATAATTAATTGAATAACATTCCGAATATATCTGTAATAATAATAATTATTGAAACACTTGCCTCCACAGTATGACTCTGTTCAACATCGTTTACATAGAGTTCTATAAAACATATGTATGTTATGTATACACAAATAAAATAAAATGTAGTGATATAAATTGTGATTTTGAAATCTTGTACAGAAAATGTAATAAATAAAATGAGGCT
>CBDHHR010000955.1:37500-39791 GCA_965263245.1 Metamycoplasmataceae bacterium
TTGTTTTTTCTTCAAAAGAGACGCTTGCATTGTGTCTATGGCCTGGGGAATAAGTCATCCCACAGATGGAGTAAAGTAGTAACCTGGAGTGAATTCACTAAGTTTGGAGAAGGGAAACTTTGAATATAAAATAAATATGTTGTTAAGAGAAGGAGTATTTTAACAGCAGAAATGTTAACCTGTATAGGACATGAACACGAAAATAAGTTGATTATTCTTATGATGTCCTATTTATCTTTATTCCGCACGCTGGGAAGTGCTGCCTTGGCCACGTGGTCCCAGGGGTGGTCATTCAAAACACACCCGTCAACGCTACAAACCGCTGGGGCTATAGCGGAGTAGGCCTATGTCAAATGTCGC
Organism: Metamycoplasmataceae bacterium; assembly: GCA_965263245.1. Lineage (GTDB taxonomy): Bacteria > Bacillota_I > Bacilli_A > Mycoplasmatales > Metamycoplasmataceae > DT-68. Next base: position 37,861 of record CBDHHR010000955.1, read on the forward strand.
AATCTCAATCGTGAAAATCCGATTAAGGAATAACTCTCGCGAAGAATAGGCATACTTTCAGCGTGGCTGAATGCTTTCAAGGCACAACAAATCGATATTTAAATAAACACAATGCAGGTTGTGAAACGCATAATGTCTACAATCAATTCTACCTGCTAAATGGCGGGTAAGTACATACATATTATAGTACACAACACAGTCACTCACGTGGAACGAGAGACCAGATCCGACATCCGCAGCCTGGGTGACCGAGACTAAGCGTGACGGCGACCTTCACCTTAACGTCTTTCGTCACAGCGCCTGGGCGTACCGAGCTTAGCAGGCGGCGCCGTCAAAGCGTAGGCGAACAGCCGCAGTGTTTGCAGTTCGAATTTCAAGCGGCGGATATTTCGGCGCGCGACAGCCTTCGGATGAACGAAGGGATTCGACGAGTGGATAGGTAGCGGACGACACACAGAGCGACAAAGGAAGGTAGGAATGGGCACTGACCGATTTGTTGATTTGACGTTTCTGTACCGCCGGTGTTTACGTTCTTGTCGGTGTATTTATAACGCGGACGCAGGTGCCGCTGTCCCGTCGGCTTGGGCCGCTGATCAAGTCTGCCGTGGCCTAGTTACGCGAATCCATGCCTGGCTCGTGTAGTTGTCGCTGACACCGTGAGACAGACGTGCAATGTGTCGTCTTGTAAACTACTTTCGTAGTTGACACACTGCGGGATGACAGCGATACCGTACAGTATGCACAGCTGGTGTAAACCCATGACCCGACTATGGTTATTCCACGGTCAGGTCCGCGATTGAAATGCCCGAGGCTAGTCTATTGTCTTGTCAAATCGTATACAGTGTATACTTTGTGTTCATGGTCAGCCACAATACAAGTGCCCTACTGTTTACTAAAGGAGGTATACAGCACCGTGTGCAGTATTAAAACAAATTGCGCCACCACGAAACCACAAAGGAAATTCTGGCCCAGTCTTTGCACACAACTTGTAGATTTTGGTTACCTATGTTTCTATACGTATTACACACACATATATATATATATATATATATATATATATATATATATATATATTTAAATTATATATATATATATATATATATATATATATATATATATATATATATATATATATATATAGGCCTACCTGGTCCTAAGTCGAACAAAAGCATAACATAGGTGTATGTTAGTTTAGTTTTAGAAAAGACTACAAGCTAAACTATATGTAGGAATATATAGGCCGACAATGTAGCATTATTATTATTCTCATGTAGACCACGCGGCTAGATGTTACTCATTGAAAACCACGACCATGCCTACATAATAGCCATCAAACTATCTATAGAAGTGCTACGTTTGAACACTTCTTTTCTATGACAATGAAAAGCGACTGGATTTTTTTAATCAAGACACCGATGACACTAATTGCTTATCCAAACACATGTGACAGATGGCTCAGTATAATTATTTACCTGCAACAACAAAGATGCTTTGTTTTGGACATGATAACTCTCAGTTGTTTTGTCGGCAAGACTCTAATAGTCTACCCTAAGATCAGTTTGAGTGTGTTCTCACTTCTGCGGTAAACTTACACAGCGTCCAGCGCTCCCGGTGAAGTTGAGACAGGCTATTCTAGGACTCCTACTTTTGTTCGGCCTAATTAGGAGCAAGCAGCAGTTTGTTGGCTCGTGATTGTTGGTCTGGGACTTCAACCAAGGTCATGTTTGGAAGAGTGTATGGCGGCTGTCATGTTCCTGTTTGAATAGATTAATTGATGAACAGGCGACCATTTTGGCGCAAATACGCTACATCCAAACACATAGTTCCCATGAAAGTTATGAAAGTTAGTATGGAACCGCATGGCCTTCATCGTGTCGTGCGTCATCGGAAGAGGAGACATGATGGATTACTCCATGTACTGTTCTTGTTGT
>CBDHHR010000956.1:0-4764 GCA_965263245.1 Metamycoplasmataceae bacterium
AAGTTCCTCAAAACTCCAAAAAGAACAGAAGACTATGATATGGTTGTGAAAGAATATAAGGACACGATTCTACCCACAGATGGTGGTGTTGAGGAGTGTCAGGCTTCTATTGTAACTGACAGTGTTGGGAGTACTGATCTAAAACTTCATCTTTCTAGCAGTAAAGCCTGAATAACAAGCTTTTGAACAGACTAACCAAGCATGAAACTTCATTTGTCAGTTCCAGCACTGGTCTGTTTGTTGCCTCACCTCATAGACATTGTGTCCTGTGTGGTCAATAGCATAACCACTTGACATACCTTGTGTCTGTGTAGTCTGTTTGTAGCACCACATGACAGCCCTTGTGTCTGTGTGGTCTGTTTGTAGCCTCAGCTGACATATCTTATGTCCTGTATAGACACACACAGTCTGCTCTGATAATCTGATTGTTCCGTGATCCTTATGTGTCTTTTGGAAACCATCTAAATACATCTGTACCATGTTAATTGTCCTGTTAATCCATTTGTTTCATGATTCCAGTTGCACACTCTGAGTGGCAACCAACCTGTCATATAATACTGTATTGTGCTTTACATGTAGATATAATAGACCATTTTATGAATAAATAATGTGGTCAGTATTGTAACAAACAGCAAAGTTGAAAGTTGACTGACCAGCTTGTGTTATCAGTGTGAATCCAGTCCACATGAAGTGGAATATGTGTAGCTTGTGTTGTCAGTATGAATCCAGTCCACAGGAAGTGGAGTGTGTCCAGCTTGTGTTGTCAGTGTGAATCCAGTCCACAGGAAGTGGAGTGTGTGCAGCTTGTGTTGTCAGTATGAATCCAGTCCACAGGAAGTGGAACGTGTGAAGCTTGTGTTGTCAGTATGAATTCAGTCCACAGGAAGTGGAGTGTGTCCAGCTTGTGTTGTCAGTATGAATCCAGTCCACAGGAAGTGGAATATGTGTAGCTTGTGTTGTCAGTGTGAATTCAGTCCACAGGAAGTGGAACGTGTGAAGCTTGTGTTGTCAGTATGAATTCAGTCCACAGGAAGTGGAACGTGTGAAGCTTGTGTTGTCAGTATGAATCCAGTCCACAGGAAGTGGAGTGTGTCCAGCTTGTGTTGTTGGTGTGAATTCAGTCCACATGAAGTGGAACGTGTGAAGCTTGTGTTGTCAGTGTGAATCCAGTCCACAGGAAGTGGAGTGTGTCCAGCTTGTGTTGTCGGTGTGAATCCAGTCCACATGAAGTGGAACGTGTGAAGCTTGTGTTGTCAGTGTGAATCCAGTCCACAGGAAGTGGAGTGTGTCCAGCTTGTGTTGTCGGTGTGAATTCAGTCCACAGGAAGTGGAACGTGTGAAGCTTGTGTTGTCAGTGTGAATCCAGTCCACAGGAAGTGGAGTGTGTCCAGCTTGTGTTGTTGGTGTGAATTCAGTCCACAGGAAGTGGAACATGTGAAGCTTGTGTTGTCAGTATGAATCCAGTCCACAGGAAGTGGAGTGTGTCCAGCTTGTGTTGTTGGTGTGAATTCAGTCCACAGGAAGTGGAACGTGTGAAGCTTGTGTTGTCAGTGTGAATCCAGTCCACAGGAAGTGGAGTGTGTCCAGCTTGTGTTGTTGGTGTGAATCCAGTCCACAGGAAGTGGAGTGTGTCCAGCTTGTGTTGTTGGTGTGAATTCAGTCCACAGGAAGTGGAACGTGTGAAGCTTGTGTTGTCAGTGTGAATCCAGTCCACAGGAAGTGAATGTGTCCAGCTTGTGTTGTTGGTGTGAATCCAGTCCACATGAAGTGGAACGTATGCAGCGTGTGTTAACAGTGTAACACAGTCCACAGGAAGTGGAACATATGCAGCCGTTAGTTAGTTTCATTTCCATGTTCCACATGCGTGCAATAACATCTCTAACTTGCGTGATGTATAGTATCATATTTGCTGGAGTTTTATGAATGATATCTGCATTTTGTATTCCTTTCCATGTGCTTTCCCTGCTTGCATATAGATTCACTCATCTACTTATATGTATCCAGTGTGTTAAGTTTTTTGATAACCAATTTGTATTATGTCGTTGTATTTACTGTTTATTTCAGTCTTGATTCAGTTTTCAATGTCTGTAGTGTATTCTGCATATGTGAGGGGTATTTTAATGAACGACAACTTGATACTGCAATTTTTGTGTACTGCATGTATGTGTTTTATTGTTACATTTAAGTGACCAGATAAATACTGACCAATGTTGCACTACTTACTGTCATCTAATACTAATTATAGACAGTAGCAAAATTGCTCATCCATTAACATACTAATTACATTACTCTTATTCTTAATTGGCAAATGTGTCCCAGAAAATGTGATGCCAACGTCTGTGAGCAAAAACATAGAAAACATTCACCCACACATGCATGCTGATGCTTAGATATGTGGTATAAAATCAACATGTTGCCATTGTTGCTTTATAATCTACTTGGTGGATAGTTTTCGAAATAATAATCAGTCACTTTGTATTTATTACTAAAAGCACTTTCGCATAGCAGACATGAGGTAACTCACTGCTGTTTCATTTGTGCCATTCTGCAGCAAATATACCCTGGTGCCAGTTTATGACAATATATAAAATATATATATATATATATGTCATTAAAACAGTGTTAAAACAGTTGCAAAAAAAGTTGAAAAGCTGCTAGAAGTTAATAAATTTTGTAATAAATAATTTAAAAGGTCACTTTGTATATGAATAAAGGACATTTATTTTAGGTTGTTGCAAGAATTAATGTCTAAGCGCTTTAACACATTTGGGTACATTTATGTTGCAAATAAACTAAGCATGAGATGGGTTATTAATATATACAGCTGTATTTTATTAGTCTTGTTTAACCCAACCCTTGTCTAGCTGTGTGACATCTGCCAGAAAGTGAGTTGGTTGACCCATATGAGCATTAATATCAGATGGCATCACTTCACTGCTGATTAGTATTTATGTGTATCATTTAATAATTTTGGTGATTAGCTTGTAGTGTGACCCAATAATTCCTTTTGGTGATTAACTTTTAGTTAGGTGACCAAATAATTCCTTTTGGTGATTAACTTTTAGTTACGTGACCAAATAATTCCTTTTGGTGATTAACTTTTAGTTACGTGACCAAATAATTCCTTTTGGTGATTAACTTTTAGTTAGGTGACCAAATAATTCCTTTTGGTGATTAGCTTGTAGTTAGGTGACCAAATAATTCCTTTTGGTGATTAGCTTGTAGTTAGGTGACCAAATAATTCCTTTTGGTGATTAACTTTTAGTTAGGTGACCAAATAATTCCTTTTGGTGATTAGCTTGTAGTTAGGTGACCAAATAATTCCATTTGGTGATTAGCTTGTAGTTAAGTGACCAAATAATTCCTTTTGGTGATTAGCTTGTAGTTAGGTGACCAAATAATTCCTTTTGGTGATTAGCTTGTAGTTAAGTGACCAAATAATACCTTTTGGTGATTAGCTTGTAGTTAGGTGACCAAATAATTCCTTTTGGTGATTAGCTTGTAGTTAAGTGACCAAATAATTCCTTTTGGTGATTAGCTTGTAGTTAAGTGACCAAGTAATTCCTTTTGGTGATTAGCTTGTAGTTAGGTGACCAAATAATTCCTTTTGGTGATTAGCTTGTAGTTAGGTGACCAAATAATTCCTTTTGGTGATTAGCTTGTAGTTAGGTGACCAAATAATTCCTTTTGGTTATTAGCTTGTAGTTAGGTGACCAAATAATTCCTTTTGGTGATTAGCTTGTAGTTAGGTGACCAAATAATTCCTTTTGGTGATTAGCTTGTAGTTAGGTGACCAAATGATTCCTTTTGGTGATTAGCTTGTAGTTAGGTGACCAAATAATTCCTTTTGATGATTAGCTTATAGTTAGGTGACCAAATAATTCCTTTTGGTGATTAGCTTGTAGTTAAGTGACCAAATAATTCCTTTTGGTGATTAGCTTGTAGTTAAGTAACCAAGTAATTCCTTTTGGTGATTAGCTTGTAGTTAGGTGACCAAATAATTCCTTTTGGTGATTAGCTTGTAGTTAGGTGACCAAATAATTCCTTTTGGTGATTAGCTTGTAGTTAGGTGACCAAATAATTCCTTTTGGTTATTAGCTTGTAGTTAGGTGACCAAATAATTCCTTTTGGTGATTAGCTTGTAGTTAGGTGACCAAATAATTCCTTTTGGTGATTAGCTTGTAGTTAGGTGACCAAATGATTCCTTTTGGTGATTAGCTTGTAGTTAGGTGACCAAATAATTCCTTTTGATGATTAGCTTGTAGTTAGGTGACCAAATAATTCCTTTTGATGATTAGCTTGTAGTTAGGTGACCAAATAATTCCTTTTGGTGATTAGCTTGTAGTTAGGTGACCAAATAATTCCTTTTGGTGATTAGCTTGTAGTTAGGTGACCAAATAATTCCTTTTGATGATTAGCTTGTAGTTAAGTGACCAAATAATTCCTTTTGATGATTAGCTTGTAGTTAGGTGACCAAATAATTCCTTTTGATGATTAGCTTGTAGTTAGGTGACCAAATAATTCCTTTTGGTGATTAGCTTGTAGTTAGGTGACCAAATAATTCCTTTTGATGATTAGCTTGTAGTTACTTGGACAAAAACTCCTTTTGGTGATTAGCTTGTAATTATGCATACAATCAATTCCTTTTGGTGATTAGCTTGTAGATATGTGTACAATTACCGTGGGTAATTCCTTTTTTGTGATTAGCACATAGCTACATGTGCAATTAATTCCTTTTGGTGAATAGGTTGTAGTTATATGTAC
>CBDHHR010000957.1:0-2500 GCA_965263245.1 Metamycoplasmataceae bacterium
ATGATTGTATGTGGGTAGGTATGCATGTATAATTATGTATTAATGTATGTATGTATTTATGTATGTATTTATGTATGTATGTATGTATGTATGTATGTATGTATGTATGTATGTATGTATGTATGTATGTATGTATGTATGTATGTATGTATGTATGTATGTATGTATGTAATGTATGTATGTATGTATGTATGTATGTATGTATGTATGTATGTATGTATGTATGTATGTATGTCTGTATGTATGTATGTATGTATGTATGTATGTATGTATGTATGGACGTTTGGACGTATGTACCTATGTACTTACGTATGTATGTATGTATGTATGTATGTACGTATAAATGTATGTATGTATGTGTGGACGTATATACCCAAGTACCTATGTATGTATATATGTATGTATGTATGTATGTATGTATGTATGTATGTATGTATGTATGTATGTATGTATGTATGTATGTATGTATGTATGTATGTATGTATGTATGTATGTATGTATGTATGTATGTATATGTGTATGTAGGAATGCATACATGTATGCATGTATGCGTTTATGCGTGTATGCGTTATGTGTATGTACGTCTGTCTGTCTGTCTGTCTGTCTGTCTGTCTGTATGTATGTATGTATGTATGTATGTATGTATGTATGTATGTATGTACGTCTGTCTGTATGTTTGTCTGTATGTATGTATGTATGTATGTATGTATGTATGTATGTATGTATGTATGTATGTATGTATGTATGTATGTATGTATGTATGTATGTATGTATGTATGTATGTATGTCTGTATGCGTGTGTGGTTGAGTGAATGCATGTGTTGTAGGAATGTATGTATGTACATAAGCGTGCAAGTCGCTGCGATATTTCATGTTTAATTTATACACAAAATTGTAAACAATTGAACAGTAATAAACGACATTTTTAATATCCAGTGCCAAAGGCTCATCACGGGAAAATTAATATTGATTGCGGCACTATTACGACCACAACGACAAAGAGAACGACAACTATAACGACAACAAAAAGGCCAACAACAACAACAACAACTACTACTACTGCTCCTGATACAGCTATCACAGAACAAGCGACGCCAACAACAAAAACTACACCATCGACCACACAAATAACCACCAAAAGAAGGACGACGAAAAATCCTACAAAGAAAAATCCAAAAGCAATAACTATAACGATCAAGAAAACAACTAAGCGCGGACATATCAGCGACTTCTCCACGCAATTAGACGGTGTTGATAGAAACACGGCAAGTACCGCAGCCACGGCTAGTGACAACGTTCTACCACCGCAAGAACACAGCACTAAAACAACAGCAGCCACCTCCACGCGGAAACGAGCTTACGTCGTTACAAAGAAGCCGTCGGCACACATGACGTTACAAGGTTTCAAGCCTCGGGTGATGTCAGGTGAGTCCGCGAGGCACTAAAACAAAAACGACTCATATTTGTGTTTTATTTTGACATTACAATACATTTAAATAAAACGCTGTCGGTTTGGCGCACGAAATGTTTTAACCATCGAAGTGGAAATTAAATATATCACAATAAAAATATCTATAAAAGTAGAAAACAATATAAGATGATGATATATATATATATATATATATATATATATATATATATATATATATATATATATATATATATATATATATATATATATATATATATATATATATATATATAAACTGTATTCATTTCAGCGAAACAAATCGCCTCATGCACGGGCAAGGTACAGCATGTGTCGGCCGTAGACGTCAAGTTCAAGATGACTGCTGCCCTGACGTGCCAGTGTCGAATTGTATCGCCAAGGAACACTGTGATGAACTTTGAGTTCAAAGCCGTCGTACGTCCGAAGGGCCGCGCGCCAAATGTATGTTTCTCGAACGTCGGTCCACCCGACAACAGGGCCCCGCTGAAGACGATAGAAGAATGTGTCAATAGATACTCGCATATCTCCAAAGAACCTATTTTCCGCGGCGTGTTCATCACTATCAAAGCGTTTTTCGAGACTGATGGTTCGTCCTCGGTGCAGATAAGAGGTACGTCTACGTCGCACCCAATGTTAGATTTGTGGGCTTCTGCAATACTCTTGGGTGCGACTGTGTAATTGTGCTTGCCACTGTACACGACTAAGTGTGTATGTGTATGTGTCTGTAGGCATAGGCGCATTAAAATGTGTATGTATTTGTGCATGTTTGTAAGTGTGTATGACTGTATGTATGTATGTATGTATGTATGTATGTATGTATGTATGTATGTATGTATGTATGTATGTATGTATGTATGTATGTATGTATGTATGTATGTATGTATGTATGTATGTATGTATGTATGTATGTATGTATGTATGTATGTATGTATGTATGTATGTATATATGTATGTACGTATGTATGTATGTATGCATGCATGCATGCATGTAAGTATGATTGTATGTGGGTAGGTATGCATGTATAATTATGTATTAATGTATGTATGTAT
>CBDHHR010000957.1:7500-14043 GCA_965263245.1 Metamycoplasmataceae bacterium
CGTATGTATGTATGCATGCATGCATGCATGTACGTATGATTGTATGTGGGTAGGTATGCATGTATAATTATGTATTTATGTATTTATGTATGTATGTATGTATGTATGTATGTATGTATGTATGTATGTATGTATGTATGTATGTATGTATGTATGTATGTATGTATGTATGTATGTATGTATGTATGTATGTATGTATGTATGTATGTATGTATGTATGTATGTATGTATGTATGTATGTATGTATGTATGTATGTATGTATGTATGTATGTATGTATGTATGTATGTATGTATGTATGTATGTATGTATGTATGTATGTATGTATGTACTTACGTATGTATGTATGTATATATGTACGTATATATGTATGTATGTATGTATGTGTGGACGTATATACCCAAGTACCTATGTATGTATATATGTATGTATGTATGTATTTATGTATATGTATGTATGTATGTATGTATGTATGTATGTATGTATGTATGTATGTATGTATGTATGTATGTATGTATGTATGTATGTATGTATGTATGTATGTATGTATGTATGTATGTATGTATGTATGTATGTATGTATGTATGTATGTATGAATGTATGTATGTATGTATGTTTATGTGTATGTAGGAATGCATATGTATGCATGTATGCGTTTATGCGTGTATGCGTTATGTGTATGTACGTCTGTCTGTCTGTCTGTCTGTCTGTCTGTCTGTATGTATGTATGTATGTATGTATGTATGTATGTATGTATGTATGTATGTATGTACGTGTGTATGTATGTATGTGTGTATGTATGTATGTATGTATGTATGTATGTATGTATGTATGTATGTATGTATGTATGTATGTATGTATGTATGTATGTATGTATGTATGTATGTATGTATGTATGTATGTATGTATGTATGTATGTATGTATGCATGTATGTATGTATGTATGCATGTATGCATGCATGTATGTATGTATGTATGTATGTATGTATGTATGTATGTATGTATGTATGTATGTATGTATGTATGTATGTATGTATGTATGTATGTATGTATGTATGTATGTATGTATATATGCGTGTGTGGTTAAGTGAATGCATGTGTTGTAGGAATGTATGTATGTACATAAGCGTGCAAGTCGCTGCGATATTTCATGTTTAATTTATACACAAAATTGTAAACAATTGAACAGTAATAAACGACATTTTTAATATCCAGTGCCAAAGGCTCATCACGGGAAAATTAATATTGATTGCGGCACTATTACGACAACAACGACAAAGAGAACGACAACTATAACGACAACAAAAAGGCCAACAACAACAACAACTACTACTACTACTGCTCCTGATACAGCTATCACAGAACAAGCGACGCCAACAACAAAAACTACACCATCGACCACACAAAAAACCACCAAAAGAAGGACGACGAAAAATCCTATAACGAAAAATCGAAAAGCAATAACTATAACGATCAAGAAAACAACTAAGCGCGGACATATCAGCGACTTCTCCACGCAATTAGACGGTGTTGATAGAAACACGGCAAGTACCGCAGCCACGGCTAGTGACAACATTCTACCACCGCAAGAACACAGCACTAAAACAACAGCAGCCACCTCCACGCGGAAACGAGCTTACGTCGTTACAAAGAAGCCGTCGGCACACATGACGTTACAAGGCTTCAAGCCTCGGGTGATGTCGGGTGAGTCCGCGAGGCATTAAAACAAAAACGACCCATATTTGTGTTTTATCTTGACATTTCAATACATTTCACAACATATTTCGTTGTGTGTTATTGTGATATAACTGTTCATTATTAGCTCGAATTGGCGGTCAGAAGGGGGAAATGATCCAATTGACTAGAGTGCCATTAGGAGGTTGTAGTCATTTACTAGAGCGCCAATAGTAGGTTTTTAATAAACGAAGCCAATACTAAATACTATATTTACATTTGAAAATCCAGTTTAAACAAAATTTGAACAATAAACCATGTATCGGGCATATTAAAGGCATGCTATATATATATATATATATATATATATATATATATATATATATATATATATATATATATATACCATCACATATTTATTCTAGTATTAGGAAGAATGTACTGAATAAAGATTAGTCGATTTTCTTTTTAAAATGTTTAGTCGGACTTTGTATGTACGTTTTGTTGCTTTAATAGGTTCCGTTGCTGGAATTGGCGCTGTCCTGCTGTTGATATGCGGTTTAGTTTGCATTGTCGTAGTAAACAGGTGAGTGTTTAGTTATTTCTTCCATCGCCATTAATGGTGGCTAGGGCTTCGAACTCTTGACTAAGAGAGCCCGGCTTCGAATCCTGTACTGCGGTAACAAACAGTAATGTACGCGGGCTCAAGGGATTCGGCATTGCACGTTTGTACCCAGGGGCGTCGATCCGGTTTCAAAAGTGGGGGGACGGGGGACCAATTTATATATACATATATGTATGTATTTTTATGTATGTATATACTATATAATTTTAATATATATATATATATATATTAAAATTATATATATTAAAATTATATATATTAAAATTATATATATATTAAAATTATATATATTAAAATTATATATATTAAAATTATATATATTAAAATTATATATATTAAAATTATATATATTAAAATTATATATATTAAAATTATATATATTAAAATTATATATATTAAAATTATATATATATGTATATATATATATATATATATATATAGTGCTAATTCTAAAATAAATAAATGCTTTTATGTTATGCTATTTAAAATAGTTATGTTGGCTACATATATTTGAATAGGGGACATGGCTCACCCTAATCCCTGAAAATTTGGAGGCTAGACTTTGGACCCATAACTGCTTGCCTGATTCATAGAGTGACAACACGGACTTATATGCATATAAGTCCGTGGCACTAAGTCCATGGCAGTAATCTTTCCCCTATAGTTATACTAGTGTATTCTATTTATATCTCTGGTCCGTGGTGACAAGATACAAATGTTACACGGGTGCCTGTGTATGACTTCCCAATCCCACCATTTGGCAAAGAAATTTGTAATCACTCAAATGGGATCAAATTACACAAAGTGCAGGAATCCGCGGGGTCCGCCGTAGGCGATATAAGTATCCACCAGGGCGACCAGGATGCAATCCAAGGGTTGACAGGACAAACACAAATTAATAATCTATAATGTGCTTGATGGCTAGGGCCTATTAAATCAACACAAAGGTGCAAATTGACAGAGCCCGGCATTTACTGAACTAAGATCTAGTTGCGGCCAACCAAGTAATTTATCTAATAGTTTTCCACTGAGTAGTCGGAAGTTTATATCTGAACTCGTATATTAATTTTACTACTAGACCGATGTAGGTTTTTACGAGAGGGGAGTGATCAGCCTCGCTATATGCCTGTAAATTTGTTTTTATGAACTGAAAAAGTGGGGGACATTTCGTATGCTGTCCCCTCAGGCTGAAAAGTGGGGGGACATGGTCCCCTCGTCCCCCACCGATCGACGCCCATGCTGTGAAGAAGTTCCCAATCCTATATTTTGGCAAAGAAATTTGTCATCACTCAAATGGGAATAAAGTGCAGGAATCCGCCGCTTCGGTCGTAGGCGATAAACATCAAGCGGGCAAGGGGTGAATGTGAAACACAAATTTCATAATTTATAATGTGCCTGGTGGCTAGAACCTACTAATAATATCAACACAAGGATGCAAACTGGTAGCGCACGGCAGCAGCTCAGCCCGGTGTCGCGCTTATATTTTTCCGGTCGTTATAAACTTTCCGATTTACGTTTCTGCGCATGCGCGATTAATATATAATATCCAATGTGCAGCGAAACGACAAAGCATTTTTGATATGAATACCACGGGCTGTTCATCAACTCTCCTGTGATGATTACTGTGAAGAGTTGCTTAAAATGTCGTTCAATACAATAACATCTTACGTTTGTTTAAATCACCGTGAAGGATTATGGCGCACTATAGTCACGTTTGCTATCAAAACATGCTTCAAAACTTGTTTGCCTCGTGTTAATTTGCTACAAATAACTGTATATATATCCTAACGAACAACCCGTAATATTTATACCATAAATGCATTGTCCTTTCGCTGCACATTAATGATTTTACATTTATCGCGCATGCGCAGAAACGTCAATCGGAACGTTTATAACGCCTGAAAAATGTAAGTGCTACACGGGCATGATGATTATTTACTGAAGTAAGATCAAGTTGCGCGCTGTGGCCAGTCGATTTTCTAATGGGTGGTCGGAACTTCATATCGCGAGTTTATTGTGTAGCAACTAGTCCTATGTAGCTGCTTTTAAGAGAAGAGTGGTGAGTCAGACTACATGCCCCGCAATTTTTCTGAACAGAAAAGTGGGAGGGACAATTCCTATGCCGTCTCCCACGCTGAAAAGTGGGGGAACGCGTCCCCCCGTCCCCCACCGATCGACGCCCGTACTAGAGCCGATAAATAATATCAACACAAGGTTGCAAACTGATAGAGCCCGGCAACGGCGCAGTCCGGCATGATGGTTATTTACTAAAGTAAGATCAAGTTGCGCGGTGTGGCCAGCCAAGCAATTTATCTAATCGATTTTCTAATGGGTGCATGGTCGGAACTTCATATCGTGAGTTTATAGTCTAGCTAGTCCTGTGTAGCGGCTTTTAAGAGAGAGGAGTGGTGAGTCAGGTTATATGCCTCGCAATTTTTCTGAGCTGAAAAGTGGGGGGGGGACAATTCCTATGCTGTCCTCCCACGCTGAAAAGTGGGGGGGGACGCGTCCCCCCGTCCCCCACCGATCGACGCCCGTGTTTGTACCACGCTGTCATTGAACGCATCCTTACTTTTGTCAATCGCAGTGTGGCTTAGCTGCGCTAGTCGGGGAGAGAAACAACGGCTAGACGCTTGTGAAGGCGCATCTAAAAGCACTAGGCGCAAGTACCCGTCCAAGCTAGATTCACCCAAACATCCACGACGGAATACCTCACGCAGCCAACCAGCCCTTTGAATTTCTTGCCTACAGCAAGCGTTTTAGAATTAGTTAGTCCATAATAATAAGATTTAACATTGTTTTATCCACAGGCAGTGAAGTGCCATGAGTCTATCTTCAGTTAACTTAATTTTAATGTGGACATGCTGATATATAAACAATACTTTTTACGGTGGTTACATATTGTTCGGTCCTGTGTCGTGTATCTGGGTGTAATGTCACGTATATATCTCGACGCTTCTAAGACCGCCCTCATTTCTGCCTAGATACGTTTAGTTTAGCAGCGATTATTCACCAATGATAGAATAAAATTGAAACATTTTGCATCGCTTCACCAAATTTCGATTTGGACACAAGGGCTTATCTGCACTTTTTAAATGTGTTGTGGTTTGGTGCATTAACAGGCTTTTTCCTTTGCAAATGGTACGATGTTTTCCTCATGTTTATGTAGGAAAGGTGGAATGGTCTCACCTTTGTGTAATTACATGTGTCTACTGGTGGTTGAACAGTCGTATAGTTTGCTTAGGTTTATACTCAGTGGTTTTATCGGGCGGGGATTTATACCTCTGTAGCGACAAATAATGAATATATGGGATATTATCATGCTGTATGAATGTGTGCCAGAGATATATTGACGGGGTCATAAACGTGTTCAGTTTATCGTCTGGTCTCCATGACGGGCATTACAGTTCTACTATATGTATGCCTAAAAGTGGCTGCATCAGAAAGATGCGGATATATTGATTGTATCTATTGCTTATTGGAAGCAACCCATTTTCCACTAAAACTAATAGTCATCGTTTGACCAATTTCATTCTCAAAAATTACACTGCACTTATGTTGGTGACTGCGTAAAATACTTTATGATAAAAACAAATATTTTGTGTTTCAGACGAAGACGGACGGGGTACTTTGAAATAAACAAACATCAAGAAAGACTTGTTGCTGGCGGCAGATGTAAAAACGAGTCTATTTTGTCTCGTTAACATAGAAGCGAGGACAATACCATCTTCGCAAGCCAGGGCTGTTTGCCACGCAAGCTATCCTTGGCAAATCCACTATGAGAAGTACTTGAGTTAGCATGCAACACGAGCAGCGTGTGGCTGTCACATGCTATCACATGACCGAAGACTGACCATACTCTTCGCGGGCGATTACATTGGCTGACGTTAAAAGTGGAGTTTTTGAAAGGGGTGTGCCAGGCTAGAGAAGAAGTGGTACTGACGTAATCAGCCGCAGCAACCCCTGGCGCGTGAGGGTGTCATTCTCAGACAACGGAAAACATTATCGGAAATCGCGACTCCCGTGTTGCGTGCAGTGCTTGACTTGAAAGACATAGATATCGCATCGAACTATGTGTAACGAAAATAGTGTTGGAAATGTGATTGATTTTATAACCCTGTAGTTATCATCTAGTGCATGAATAAATAATAGTATATTGTAATGTTGATTAGGTTTAATATGCAGTGTTAAAACTGGCCACACAAACGCATATACACACGATCGCGCACGTGCACGTCCACGCAC
>CBDHHR010000958.1:0-8189 GCA_965263245.1 Metamycoplasmataceae bacterium
AGGTAGGCGGAGTGGCGAATGAGAGGTAGACTGAGTGGAGAATGAGAGGTAGGCGGAGTGGCAAATGAGAGGTAGGCAGAGTGGTGAATGAGAGGTAGACAGAGTGGAGAATGAGTGGTAGGCGGAGTGGCGAATGAGAGGTAGACAGAGTGGCGAATGAGAGGTAGACAGAGTGGAGAATGAGAGGTAGGCGGAGTGGCAAATGAGAGGTAGGCGGAGTGGCGAATGAGAGGTAGACACGGTAGAGAATGAGAGGTAGGCAGAGTGGCGAATGAGAGGTAGACAGAGTGACAAATGAGAGGTAGACAGAGTGGCGAATGAGAGGTAGACATAGTGGCGAATGAGAGGTAGACAGAGTGGCGAATGAGAGGTAGGCAGAGTGTAGAATGAGAGGTAGACAGAGTGGCGAATGAGAGGTAGATAGAGTGGCAAATGAGAGGTAGACAGAGTGGCGAATGAGAGGTAGGCAAAGTGGCGAATGAAAGATAGACAGAGTGGCAAATGAGAGGTAGACAGAGTGGCAAATGAGAGGTAGGCGGAGTCGTGAATGAGAGGTAGACAAAATGGATAATGAGAGGTAGACAGAGCGAAGAATGAGAGGTATGCGGAGTGGCGAATGAGAGGTAGACAGAGTGGCAAATGAGAGGTAGGCAGAGTGGCGAATGAGAGGTAGACAGAGCGAAGAATGAGAGGTATGCGGAGTGGCGAATGAGAGGTAGACAGAGTGGCAAATGAGAGGTAGGCAGAATGGCGAATGAGAGGTAGACAGAGTGGCAATGAGAGGTAGACAGAGTGGCGAATGAGAGGTAGGCAGAGTGGAGAATGAGAGGTAGGCAAAGTGGCGAATGAGAGGTAGACAGAGTGGCGAATGAGAGGTAGACAGAGTGGCGAATGAGAGGTAGACAGAGTGGAGAATGAGAGGTAGGCAGAGTGGCAAATGAGAGGTAGACAGAGTGGCGAATGAGAGGTAGACAGAGTGGAGAATGAGAGGTAGGCAGAGTGGCGAATGAGAGGTAGACAGAGTGGTGAATGAGAGGTAGACAGAGTGGAGAATGAGAGGTAGACAGAGTGGCGAATGAGAGGTAGGCAGAGTGGCGAATGAGAGGTAGACAGAGTGGCGAATGAGAGGTAGACAGAGTGGCAAATGAGAGGTAGACAGAGTGGCAAATGAGAGGTAGACAGAGTGGAGAATGAGAGGTAGACAGAGTGGAGAATGAGAGGTAGACAGAGTGGCGAATGAGAGGTAGACAGAGTGGAGAATGAGAGGTAGACAGAGTGGTGAATGAGAGGTAGACAGAGTGGAGAATGAGAGGTAGACAGAGTGGCGAATGAGAGGTAGACAGAGTGGCAAATGAGAGGTAGACAGAGTGGTGAATGAGAGGTAGACAGAGTGGAGAATGAGAGGTAGACAGAGTGGAGAATGAGAGGTAGACAGAGTGGCGAATGAGAGGTAGACAGAGTGGTGAATGAGAGGTAGACAGAGTGGCGAATGAGAGGTAGACAGAGTGGAGAATGAGAGGTAGACGGAGTGGAGAATGAGAGGTAGGTGGAGTGGCGAATGAGAGGTAGACAGAGTGGAGAATGAGAGGTAGACAGAGTGGAGAATGAGAGGTAGGCGGAGTGGCAAATGAGAGGTAGGCAGAGTGGTGAATGAGAGGTAGACAGAGTGGAGAATGAGTGGTAGGCGGAGTGGCGAATGAGAGGTAGTGGACAGAGTGGCGAATGTGAGGTAGACAGAGTGGAGAATGAGAGGTAGGCGGAGTGGCAAATGAGAGGTAGGCGGAGTGGCGAATGAGAGGTAGACACGGTAGAGAATGAGAGGTAGGCAGAGTGGCGAATGAGAGGTAGACAGAGTGACAAATGAGAGGTAGACAGAGTGGCGAATGAGAGGTAGACATAGTGGCGAATGAGAGGTAGACAGAGTGGCGAATGAGAGGTAGGCAGAGTGTAGAATGAGAGGTAGACAGAGTGGAGAATGAGAGGTAGATAGAGTGGCAAATGAGAGGTAGACAGAGTGGCGAATGAGAGGTAGGCAAAGTGGCGAATGAAAGATAGACAGAGTGGCAAATGAGAGGTAGACAGAGTGGCAAATGAGAGGTAGGCGGAGTCGTGAATGAGAGGTAGACAGAATGGATAATGAGAGGTAGACAGAGCGAAGAATGAGAGGTATGCGGAGTGGCGAATGAGAGGTAGACAGAGTGGCAAATGAGAGGAAGACAAAGTGGCGAATGAGAGGTAGGCGGAGTCGTGAATGAGAGATAGACAGAATGGATAATGAGAGGTAGACAGAGTGGAGAATGAGAGGTAGGCAGAGTGGAGAATGAGAGGTAGGCGGAGTGGAGAATGAGTGGTAGGCGGAGTGGCGAATGAGAGGTAGACAGAGTGGAGAATGAGAGGTAGACAGAGTGGCGAATGAGAGGTAGACAGAGTGAAGAATGAGAGGTAGGCGGAGTGGCAAATGAGAAGTAGGCGGAGTGGCGAATGAGAGGTAGACAGAGTGGAGAATGAGAGGTAGGCAGAGTGGCGAATGAGAGGTAGACAGAGTGGCGAATGAGAGGTAGACAGAGTGGAGAATGAGAGGTAGACAGAGTGGCGAATGATAGGCAGACAGAGCGGAGAATGAGAGGTAGACAGAGTGGAGAATGAGAGGTAGATAGAGTGGCAAATGAGAGGTAGACAGAGTGGCGAATAAGAGGTAGGCAAAGTGGCGAATGAAAGATAGACAGAATGGCAAATGAGAGGTAGACAGAGTGGCAAATGAGAGGTAGACAGAGTGGCAAATGAGAGGTAGACAGAGTGGATAATGAGAGGTAGACAGAGTGGAGAATGAGAGGTAGACAGAGTGGCGAATGAGAGGTAGACAGAGTGGCAAATGAGAGGTAGACAGAGTGGAGAATGAGAGGTAGACAGAGTGGCAAATGAGAGGTAGACAGAGTGGTGAATGAGAGGTAGACAGAGTGGAGAATGAGAGGTAGACAGAGTGGCGAATGAGAGGTAGACAGAGTGGCAAATGAGAGGTAGACAGAGTGGTGAATGAGAGGTAGACCGAGTGGAGAATGAGAGGTAGACAGAGTGGCGAATGAGAGGTAGGCTGAGTGGAGAATGAGAGGTAGGCGGAGTGGAGAATGAGTGGTAGGCGGAGTGGCGAATGAGAGGTAGACCGAGTGGAGAATGAGAGGTAGGCGGAGTGGCAAATGAGAGGTAGGCAGAGTGGTGAATGAGAGGTAGACAGAGTGGAGAATGAGTGGTAGGCGGAGTGGCGAATGAGAGGTACACAGAGTGGCGAATGAGAGGTAGACAGAGTGGAGAATGAGAGGTAGGCGGAGTGGCAAATGAGAGGTAGGCGGAGTGGCGAATGAGAGGTAGACACGGTAGAGAATGAGAGGTAGGCAGAGTGGCGAATGAGAGGTAGACAGAGTGACAAATGAGAGGTAGACAGAGTGGCGAATGAGAGGTAGACATAGTGGCGAATGAGAGGTAGACAGAGTGGCGAATGAGAGGTAGGCAGAGTGTAGAATGAGAGGTAGACAGAGTGGCGGATGATAGGCAGACAGAGCGGAGAATGAGAGGTAGACAGAGTGGAGAATGAGAGGTAGATATAGTGGCAAATGAGAGGTTAACAGAGTGGCGAATGAGAGGTAGGCAAAGTGGCGAATGAAAGATAGACAGAGTGGCAAATGAGAGGTAGACAGAGTGGCAAATGAGAGGAAGACAGAGTGGCGAATGAGAGGTAGGCGGAGTCGTGAATGAGAGGTAGACAGAATGGATAATGAGAGGTAGACAGAGTGGAGAATGAGAGGTAGGCAGAGTGGAGAATGAGAGGTAGGCGGAGTGGAGAATGAGTGGTAGGCGGAGTGGCGAATGAGAGGTAGCCAGAGTGGAGAATGAGAGGTAGGCGGAGTGGCAAATGAGATGTAGACAGAGTGGCGAATGAGAGGTAGGCAGAGTGGAGAATGAGAGGTAGGCAAAGTGGCGAATGAAAGGTAGACAGAGTGGCAAATGAGAGGCAGACAGAGTGGCGAATGAGAGGTAGACAGAGTGGAGAATGAGAGGTAGGCGGAGTGGCGAATGAGAGGTAGACAGAGTGGAGAATGAGAGGTAGGCAGAGTGGCGAATGAGAGGTAGACAGTGGCGAATGAGAGGTAGACAGAGTGGAGAATGAGAGGTAGACAGAGTGGCGAATGATAGGCAGACAGAGCGGAGAATGAGAGGTAGACAGAGTGGAGAATGAGAGGTAGATAGAGTGGCAAATGAGAGGTAGACAGAGTGGCGAATGAGAGGTAGACAGAGTGGCGAATGAGAGGTAGACAGAGTGGAGAATGAGAGGTAGACAGAGTGGTGAATGAGAGGTAGACAGAGTGGAGAATGAGAGGTAGACAGAGTGGCGAATGAGAGGTAGACAGAGTGGCAAATGAGAGGTAGACAGAGTGGTGAATGAGAGGTAGAACGAGTGGAGAATGAGAGGTAGACAGAGTGGCGAATGAGAGGTAGGCGGAGTGGAGAATGAGAGGTAGGCGGAGTGGAGAATGAGTGGTAGGCGGAGTGGCGAATGAGAGGTAGACCGAGTGGAGAATGAGAGGTAGGCGGAGTGGCAAATGAGAGGTAGGCAGAGTGGTGAATGAGAGGTAGACAGAGTGGAGAATGAGTGGTAGGCGGAGTGGCGAATGAGAGGTAGACAGAGTGGCGAATGTGAGGTAGACAGAGTGGAGAATGAGAGGTAGGCGGAGTGGCAAATGAGAGGTAGGCGGAGTGGCGAATGAGAGGTAGACACGGTAGAGAATGAGAGGTAGGCAGAGTGGCGAATGAGAGGTAGACAGAGTGACAAATGAGAGGTAGACAGAGTGGCGAATGAGAGGTAGACATAGTGGCGAATGAGAGGTAGACAGAGTGGCGAATGAGAGGTAGGCAGAGTGTAGAATGAGAGGTAGACAGAGTGGAGAATGAGAGGTAGATAGAGTGGCAAATGAGAGGTAGACAGAGTGGCGAATGAGAGGTAGGCAAAGTGGCGAATGAAAGATAGACAGAGTGGCAAATGAGAGGTAGACAGAGTGGCAAATGAGAGGTAGGCGGAGTCGTGAATGAGAGGTAGACAAAATGGATAATGAGAGGTAGACAGAGCGAAGAATGAGATGTATGCGGAGTGGCGAATGAGAGGTAGACAGAGTGGCAAATGAGAGGTAGGCAGAGTGGCGAATGAGAGGTAGACAGAGCGAAGAATGAGAGGTATGCGGAGTGGCGAATGATAGGTAGACAGAGTGGCAAATGAGAGGTAGGCAGAATGGCGAATGAGAGGTAGACAGAGTGGCAATGAGAGGTAGACAGAGTGGCGAATGAGAGGTAGGCAGAGTGGAGAATGAGAGGTAGGCAAAGTGGCGAATGAGAGGTAGACAGAGTGGCGAATGAGAGGTAGACAGAGTGGCAAATGAGAGGTAGACAGAGTGGAGAATGAGAGGTAGACAGAGTGGCAAATGAGAGGTAGACAGAGTGGTGAATGAGAGGTAGACAGAGTGGAGAATGAGAGGTAGGTAGAGTGGCAAATGAGAGGTAGACAGAGTGGCGAATAAGAGGTAGGCAAAGTGGCGAATGAAAGATAGACAGAATGGCAAATGAGAGGTAGACAGAGTGGCAAATGAGAGGTAGACAGAGTGGCAAATGAGAGGTAGACAGAGTGGATAATGAGAGGTAGACAGAGTGGAGAATGAGAGGTAGACAGAGTGGCGAATGAGAGGTAGACAGAGTGGCAAATGAGAGGTAGACAGAGTGGAGAATGAGAGGTAGACAGAGTGGCAAATGAGAGGTAGACAGAGTGGTGAATGAGAGGTAGACAGAGTGGAGAATGAGAGGTAGACAGAGTGGCGAATGAGAGGTAGACAGAGTGGCAAATGAGAGGTAGACAGAGTGGTGAATGAGAGGTAGACCGAGTGGAGAATGAGAGGTAGACAGAGTGGCGAATGAGAGGTAGGCTGAGTGGAGAATGAGAGGTAGGCGGAGTGGAGAATGAGTGGTAGGCGGAGTGGCAAATGAGAGGTAGGCAGAGTGGTGAATGAGAGGTAGACAGAGTGGAGAATGAGTGGTAGGCGGAGTGGCGAATGAGAGGTACACAGAGTGGCGAATGAGAGGTAGACAGATTGGAGAATGAGAGGTAGGCGGAGTGGCAAATGAGAGGTAGGCGGAGTGGCGAATGAGAGGTAGACACGGTAGAGAATGAGAGGTAGGCAGTGTGGCGAATGAGAGGTAGACAGAGTGACAAATGAGAGGTAGACAGAGTGGCGAATGAGAGGTAGACATAGTGGCGAATGAGAGGTAGACAGAGTGGCGAATGAGAGGTAGGCAGAGTGTAGAATGAGAGGTAGACAGAGTGGCGGATGATAGGCAGACAGAGCGGAGAATGAGAGGTAGACAGAGTGGAGAATGAGAGGTAGATATAGTGGCAAATGAGAGGTTAACAGAGTGGCGAATGAGAGGTAGGCAAAGTGACAGAGCGAATGAGAGGTAGAAGAGTGGCAAATGAGAGGTAGACAGAGTGGCGAATGAGAGGTAGACAGAGTGGCAAATGAGAGGAAGACAGAGTGGCGAATGAGAGGTAGGCGGAGTCGTGAATGAGAGGTAGACAGAATGGATAATGAGAGGTAGACAGAGCGAAGAATGAGAGGTATGCGGAGTGGCGAATGAGAGGTAGACAGAGTGGCAAATGAGAGGTAGGCAGAGTGGCGAATGAGAGGTAGACAGAGCGAAGAATGAGAGGTATGCGGAGTGGCGAATGAGAGGTAGACAGAGTGGCAAATGAGAGGTAGGCAGAATGGCGAATGAGAGGTAGACAGAGTGGCAATGAGAGGTAGACAGAGTGGCGAATGAGAGGTAGGCAGAGTGGAGAATGAGAGGTAGGCAAAGTGGCGAATGAGAGGTAGACAGAGTGGCGAATGAGAGGTAGACAGAGTGGCGAATGAGAGGTAGACAGAGTGAAGAATGAGAGGTAGGCGGAGTGGCAAATGAGAAGTAGGCGGAGTGGCGAATGAGAGGTAGACAGAGTGGAGAATGAGAGGTAGGCAGAGTGGCGAATGAGAGGTAGACAGAGTGGCGAATGAGAGGTAGACAGAGTGGAGAATGAGAGGTAGACAGAGTGGCGAATGATAGGCAGACAGAGCGGAGAATGAGAGATAGACAGAGTGGAGAATGAGAGGTAGATAGAGTGGCAAATGAGAGGTAGACAGAGTGGCGAATGAGAGGTAGACAGAGTGGCGAATGAGAGGTAGACAGAGTGGAGAATGAGAGGTAGACAGAGTGGCGAATGATAGGCAGACAGAGCGGAGAATGAGAGGTAGACAGAGTGGAGAATGAGAGGTAGATAGAGTGGCAAATGAGAGGTAGACAGAGTGGCGAATAAGAGGTAGGCAAAGTGGCGAATGAAAGATAGACAGAGTGGCAAATGAGAGGTAGACAGAGTGGATAATGAGAGGTAGACAGTGTGGAGAATGAGAGGTAGACAGAGTGGCGAATGAGAGGTAGACAGAGTGGCAAATTAGTGGTAGGCGGAGTGGCGAATGAGAGGTAGACTGAGTGGAGAATGAGAGGTAGGCGGAGTGCCAAATGAGAGGTAGGTGGAGTGGCGAATGAGAGGTAGACAGAGTGGCGAATGAGAGGTAGACCGAGTGGAGAATGAGAGGTAGGCGGAGTGGCAAATGAGAGGTAGGCAGAGTGGTGAATGAGAGGTAGACAGAGTGGAGAATGAGTGGTAGGCGGAGTGGCGAATGAGAGGTACACAGAGTGGCGAATGAGAGGTAGACAGAGTGGAGAATGAGAGGTAGGCGGAGTGGCAAATGAGAGGTAGGCGGAGTGGCGAATGAGAGGTAGACACGTTAGAGAATGAGAGGTAGGCAGAGTGGCGAATGAGAGGTAGACAGAGTGACAAATGAGAGGTAGACAGAGTGGCGAATGAGAGGTAGACATAGTGGCGAATGAGAGGTAGACAGAGTGGCGAATGAGAGGTAGGCAGAGTGTAGAATGAGAGGTAGACAGAGTGGCGGATGATAGGCAGACAGAGCGGAGAATGAGAGGTAGACAGAGTGGAGAATGAGAGGTAGATATAGTGGCAAATGAGAGGTTAGACAGAGTGGCGAATGAGAGGTAGGCAAAGTGGCGAATGAAAGATAGACAGAGTGGCAAATGAGAGGTAGACAGAGTGGCAAATG
>CBDHHR010000959.1:0-2500 GCA_965263245.1 Metamycoplasmataceae bacterium
GTTACATGGAAGATTACGTACGCAGCCCGATCATAATGAATATCCATGTGCGCGCTGTGAACCTTACGAAGACAGTCGAGTTCACGCAGAGTCATCGCAACGAGGGACACTCATTTCTTGAACTATAGAGAGCGACGTCTGGCGGACGGTATCGACTATTCGTGAACATGCCTCTAACGGGTTCTATTTTCGGAACCCACATTAGAAAAACTACGTTACTTCTTCGATGTATTGACAGTAACATTAGCAATTAATACAATATGACTTTATATGGAAGTGCCGTTCAACACAGATTACAAAGAAACGTTCAATGTGTGAATGTTTGATATCGAAAAGTACGAATAATAAACAACAACGTGGGAAAGATGTTTTCTGTGCATAAAGAGCCACCTAGATGGTAACGTCTCCATAACATACCAAATATAATATATATTGTTAAATGTATCTGAACATGACGAAGCATATTTACACCAATGTTAAGTGTAGTTATTTTGCAATCTTATAAAACTTGCTTAACGCGGAGTAATTTCTTTTTGAATTGCAATGCATACATTACCACAAAGTTCGGTGTGCACGCGACGACTACACCTATCAGCAGCACAACAGCCATCATGGTTAGGAATCTATAATTCGTGAGAGACAACATGTTGTCATGATAAAATTCACGTCCCCAACACCGAGAGAAACTATACATACCACAGCAAAACTGCGTGTGTTTCATACATTAATAGTTAACAGAGATATCGCTATCCATATACGTGTAGTCCATTAAATATAAGTGTAATGTCTACGTAAAGCCATACTATAATGATGCATGTGTTTGTCCACAGGGCATAATTCGGTGGGCCGAGTGGGTTGTTGCCTGGCTACGACATGGTCACAGTATTTGTCGTGCGTGACTGCTACACCAGTCACGACACTACAAAATAAAATGCACCATCACGAGTACCGAAACGCTAGTGATGTTGCCCCCGACTAGCAAGACTCAATATATGAACCAATATTACATACCTAAGCTCTCATATGTTCAGATATACAAAACTAGCAGTGACGTCATTATAGCTATCGCATATATAACATGTCCATTGTTGATATATAAAGAAATATGACTTCATGGAGGTAACTATCAGTACACTATTTATATAATCACAGTTGTGCATCATCAACACGACGTTTAATGACTGTGTGGCATTTTAGTCGATGTTGTCAAATACGTAGTTGGTGTAAAAAATATGTATATGATACAAACACAACACAGCCTTTTTGAAAATATATGAAAGGTAGAAGTAATACATAAACAACAACGACCTGTTTTATTATATTTGTGTTATATATTGTTGTATTATAATGCGCATTCTAATACTGCGGCGCGCTGGCTTGCATCAGTAATTCGCATGTAATTATATATTTGTTTTCATTCAACACCTAACTTTTTGTAAGTGTGCAACATAATCGCATTATATGTGATAACCTGAATGCCATGCAACACGACAGCATGCATGTTTCAGTATATATATATATATATATATATATATATATATATATATATATATATATATATATATATATATATATATATATATATATATATATACATACACATTGTAGATGTCGTAAAATTAAAATGTATTTGAAACAAACTCGAAAAGGTATTTATACTTATACCTCTATAAAGTAACGTGTGCATATTTACATGTCAAAATTATGGATGCCCACATAGGGGATAGCTGTGATAATGTAATCAATCTAGAGAGAGGAGAGGGCAATGCTGACAAGCTTGATTTAGACTCAAGCACGGCAATTCAAATCCTCTCCTGGCGCAACTGTGTTAAACATTGGTCCTAAACATTGCCATCGGTTATACATTTATTTCAAATAAAGGAGCATCGCTAGGTATCATTTTAACGTGACGTATGCTACTTACTTGTGTGTAGGATTTGATGGTGTCAACGTGTCTCAGTCCACAAGACGGCTGGCTTCCGTGTTCAGGTACGTGGTATTTATATAATGCTTGGATGTCTGTAATATATGTTAATTCCGGTGTTTGCTTTTGTCACGGGGCCCAGTGAATGATGCGTCCTTTCCTAATCTTACGGTGACTAAGAAATACTCAGACGCTCATATATGCAGCTTTGCATAGTTTTGTTTGACAAATGTAATGAATATTCATTCAGCGTTGTTATACTGCCAGATACTTAACTTGATTAAATGTGGTTGAAGTCAAAATATTCGATTCAGTCTAAATTATTTTAATAATAATAATAATAATAATAATAATAATAATAATAATAATAATAATAATAATAATAATAATAATAATAATAATAATAATAATAATAATAATAATAATAATAATAATAATAATAATAATAATAATAATAATAATAATAATAATAATAATAATAATAATAATAATAATAATAATAATAATAATAATAATAATAATAATAATAATAATAATAATAATAACAAATGTTATTTGGTATAGCGTCACATCCAT
>CBDHHR010000959.1:7500-8632 GCA_965263245.1 Metamycoplasmataceae bacterium
TTTAATCAACGTGCGTTTATTTACAATTAGACATTTACATTTTCCTTTTTAACTTGACCGTCACTAAAAAGGCAAGACATAATATGACTCTTATTTTTTCTGACTTCACATAATGATGTGACTCGTATAGGTGCACGTGCTGCGTAGCTGATTTCATCATTTAGTGTTCAGCATAGTCTGGTTCCTTGTATTGTAGACACTATACGTACACATCACGTGACCAGTCTGGATCTGTGACGTAGCCTATTGTTCGACGCGCAATTCAAAAATACGTGGTGTATATTTCCCGCTTAACATTATAACGTTGTATTGTGTAGATTATCTAAGGTACACGCAGCAAGAAGAGATTGAAGACATCGATACATAGGTATATGTTTTAAATGTTATTTTCGTAAGCGATCGTAAAAATTTCGATACATAGGGATATTATTATTACATTCGTGTTATCGCCTCCTCAGCTGTTTTGATGATTGGGCCAGTTACAGTAGATTACACCCGGCTGTATGACGCCGTCGCGTCTGTAACCGCCGTAAAAGCTGACAACAAGAAGGACGTTTACTATGTATACCCCCCCAGACGCTTGGCATTAATTAAGACCAATCAAACATGTCTGGCAATGACAATGGCAACACAGATTCTCCCGAAACGGATGTGAGTGGCAGTTAGATCGACGTATGTCTTACACCGATATTTAAATTATTCCTGCAGGCAGCAACGTTTATATATTACTGAACTAGAACAAGAGTACTTGATCACTTAATGCTGAACAGGCCGGCCGTAAAGGAACTCCATACTGCTCCTCTCTATTCTCTCTCTTTGCTGTCCATCGTGTCCGATGATGACATCAGTGTAGGGTTTCGTCCGTTACGTGCTTTGCTCGTTGGTGAGAGAATAGTCCAATTTAAGATTTAAACCCTCTCCCGCAATTGACACAGAAGATGGCAGGGGCAGAAGCATCAGTAAGGCCATGGCGGAGATTGTGATCGTGTTGTTCCTCCCTATTCTACCAGGGTGAATCAGCTGAACGCTTATCACAGAAAAAAATTCAGAACAGTTGTGCTGTAAGAAATATGATTTCATTGCGTTTTGTCCTTACTTTTAGTAAACGCGTGTCTTAGACCCTCTTTAGCGG
>CBDHHR010000960.1:0-15523 GCA_965263245.1 Metamycoplasmataceae bacterium
ACTTGGTTGGCTGGTTACTTGGTTGCATGATTGCATTGTTCTTGTTTACTTGGTTGCTTGGTTGCTTGTTTCCTTGTTTGCTTGGTTGCTTGGATACTTGGTTTCTCGGTTGCTTGGTTACTTGGTTGATTGGATACTAATTACTTGGTTACTTGGTTACTTGGTTACTTGGTTACTTGGTTACTTGGTTACTTGGTTAGTTTGTTAGTTGGTTAGTTGGTTAGTTGGTTGGTTGGTTAGTTGGTTAGTTGGTTAATTGTTTAAATGGTTAATTGGTTTCTTGCTATTTGCTTGCTTGGTTGCTTGGTTGCTTGGTTGCTTGGTTGCTTGGTTGCTTGGTTGCTTTGTTGCTTTGTTGCTTTGTTGCTTGGTTGCTTGGTTGCTTGGTTGCTTGGTTGCTTGGTTGCTTGGTTGCTTGGTTGCTTGGTTGCTTGGTTGCTTGGTTGCTTGGTTGCTTGGTTGCTTGGTTGCTTGGTTGCTTGGTTGCTTGGTTGCTTGGTTGCTTGGTTGCTTGGTTGCTTGGTTGCTTGGTTGCTTGGTTGCTTGGTTGCTTGGTTGCTTGGTTGCTTGGTTGCTTGGTTGCTTGGTTGCTTGGTTGCTTGGTTGCTTGGTTGCTTGGTTGCTTGTTTGCTTGGTTACTTGGTTGCTTGGTAACTTCGTTACTTGGATACTTGGTTATTTGGTTACTAAGTTACTTGGATACTGCTTGGATGCTTGGTTGCTTGGTTGCTTGGTTGCTTGGTTGCTTGGTTACTTGGTTACTTGGTTACTTGGTTACTTGGTTACTTGGTTACTTGGTTAATTGGTTACTTGGTTACTTGGTTACTAGGTTGCAAGGTTACTTGGTTGCTTGGTTACTTGGTTGCCTGGTTACTTGGTTGCATGATTGCATTGTTCTTGTTTACTTGGTTGCTTGGTTGCTTGTTTGCTTGTTTGCTTGTTTGCTTGTTTGCTTGTTTGCTTGGTTGCTTGGATACTTGGTTTCTCGGTTGCTTGGTTACTTGGTTGATTGGATACTAATTACTTGGTTACTTGGTTACTTGGTTACTTGGTTACTTGGTTACTTGGTTACTTGGTTACTTGGTTACTTGGTTACTTGGTTACTTGGTTAGTTTGTTAGTTGGTTAGTTGGCTAGTTGGTTGGTTGGTTAGTTGGTTAGTTGGTTAATTGTTTAAATGGTTAATTGGTTTCTTGCTATTTGCTTGCTTGGTTGCTTGGTTGCTTGGTTGCTTGGTTGCTTGGTTGCTTGGTTGCTTGGTTGCTTGGTTGCTTGGTTGCTTGGTTGCTTGGTTGCTTGGTTGCTTGATTGCTTGGTTGCTTGGTTGCTTGCTTGCTTGGTTGCTTGGTTGCTTGGTTGCTTGGTTGCTTGGTTGCTTGGTTGCTTGGTTGCTTGGTTGCTTGGTTGCTTGGTTGCTTGGTTGCTTGGTTGCTTGGTTGCTTGGTTGCTTGGTTGCTTGGTTGCTTGGTTGCTTGGTTGCTTGGTTGCTTGGTTGCTTGGTTGCTTGGTTGCTTGTTTGCTTGTTTGCTTGGTTGCTTGGATACTTGGTTTCTCGGTTGCTTGATTACTTGGTTGATTGGATACTAATTACTTGGTTACTTGGTTACTTGGTTACTTGGTTACTTGGTTACTTGGTTACTTGGTTACTTGGTTAGTTTGTTAGTTGGTTAGTTGGTTAGTTGGTTGGTTGGTTAGTTGGTTAGTTGGTTAATTGTTTAAATGGTTAATTGGTTTCTTGCTATTTGCTTGCTTGGTTGCTTGGTTGCTTGGTTGCTTGGTTGCTTGGTTGCTTGGTTGCTTGGTTGCTTGGTTGCTTGGTTGCTTGGTTGCTTGGTTGCTTGGTTGCTTGGTTGCTTGGTTGCTTGGTTGCTTGGTTGCTTGGTTGCTTGGTTGCTTGGTTGCTTGGTTGCTTGGTTGCTTGGTTGCTTGGTTGCTTGGTTGCTTGGTTGCTTGGTTGCTTGGTTGCTTGGTTGCTTGGTTGCTTGGTTGCTTGGTTGCTTGGTTGCTTGGTTGCTTGGTTGCTTGGTTGCTTGGTTGCTTGGTTGCTTGGTTGCTTGGTTGCTTGGTTGCTTGGTTGCTTGGTTGCTTGGTTGCTTGGTTGCTTGGTTGCTTGGTTGCTTGGTTGCTTGGTTGCTTGGTTGCTTGGTTGCTTGGTTGCTTGGTTGCTTGGTTGCTTGGTTGCTTGGTTGCTTGGTTGCTTGGTTGCTTGGTTGCTTGGTTGCTTGGTTGCTTGGTTGCTTGGTTGCTTGGTTGCTTGGTTGCTTGGTTGCTTGGTTGCTTGGTTGCTTGGTTGCTTGGTTGCTTGGTTGCTTGGTTGCTTGGTTGCTTGGTTGCTTGGTTGCTTGGTTGCTTGGTTGCTTGGTTGCTTGGTTGCTTGGTTGCTTGGTTGCTTGGTTGCTTGGTTGCTTGGTTGCTTGGTTGCTTGGTTGCTTGGTTGCTTGGTTGCTTGGTTGCTTGGTTGCTTGGTTGCTTGGTTGCTTGGTTGCTTGGTTGCTTGGTTGCTTGGTTGCTTGGTTGCTTGGTTGCTTGGTTGCTTGGTTGCTTGGTTGCTTGGTTGCTTGGTTGCTTGGTTGCTTGGTTGCTTGGTTGCTTGGTTGCTTGGTTGCTTGGTTGCTTGGTTGCTTGGTTGCTTGGTTGCTTGGTTGCTTGGTTGCTTGGTTGCTTGGTTGCTTGGTTGCTTGGTTGCTTGGTTGCTTGGTTGCTTGGTTGCTTGGTTGCTTGGTTGCTTGGTTGCTTGGTTGCTTGGTTGCTTGGTTGCTTGGTTGCTTGGTTGCTTGGTTGCTTGGTTGCTTGGTTGCTTGGTTGCTTGGTTGCTTGGTTGCTTGGTTGCTTGGTTGCTTGGTTGCTTGGTTGCTTGGTTGCTTGGTTGCTTGGTTGCTTGGTTGCTTGGTTGCTTGGTTGCTTGGTTGCTTGGTTGCTTGGTTGCTTGGTTGCTTGGTTGCTTGTTTGCTTGGTTACTTGGTTGCTTGGTAACTTCGTCACTTGGATACTTGGTTATTTGGTTACTAAGTTACTTGGATACTGCTTGGATGCTTGGTTGCTTGGTTGCTTGGTTGCTTGGTTGCTTGGTTACTTGGTTACTTGGTTACTTGGTTACTTGGTTACTTGGTTAATTGGTTACTTGGTTACTTGGTTACTAGGTTGCAAGGTTACTTGGTTGCTTGGTTACTTGGTTGCCTGGTTACTTGGTTGCATGATTGCATTGTTCTTGTTTACTTGGTTGCTTGGTTGCTTGTTTCCTTGTTTGCTTGGTTGCTTGGATACTTGGTTTCTCGGTTGCTTGGTTACTTG
This sequence comes from Metamycoplasmataceae bacterium, assembly GCA_965263245.1. Lineage (GTDB taxonomy): Bacteria > Bacillota_I > Bacilli_A > Mycoplasmatales > Metamycoplasmataceae > DT-68. The sequence goes on from CBDHHR010000960.1 coordinate 3,291, forward strand.
GTTGATTGGATACTAATTACTTGGTTACTTGGTTACTTGGTTACTTGGTTACTTGGTTACTTGGTTACTTGGTTAGTTTGTTAGTTGGTTGCTTGGTTAGTTGGTTAGTTGGTTGGTTGGTTAGTTGGTTAGTTGGTTAATTGTTTAAATGGTTAATTGGTTTCTTGCTATTTGCTTGCTTGGTTGCTTGGTTGCTTGGTTGCTTGGTTGCTTGGTTGCTTGGTTGCTTTGTTGCTTTGTTGCTTTGTTGCTTGGTTGCTTGGTTGCTTGGTTGCTTGGTTGCTTGGTTGCTTGGTTGCTTGGTTGCTTGGTTGCTTGGTTGCTTGGTTGCTTGGTTGCTTGGTTGCTTGGTTGCTTGGTTGCTTGGTTGCTTGGTTGCTTGGTTGCTTGGTTGCTTGGTTGCTTGGTTGCTTGGTTGCTTGGTTGCTTGGTTGCTTGGTTGCTTGGTTGCTTGGTTGCTTGGTTGCTTGGTTGCTTGGTTGCTTGGTTGCTTGGTTGCTTGGTTGCTTGTTTGCTTGGTTACTTGGTTGCTTGGTAACTTCGTTACTTGGATACTTGGTTATTTGGTTACTAAGTTACTTGGATACTGCTTGGATGCTTGGTTGCTTGGTTGCTTGGTTGCTTGGTTGCTTGGTTACTTGGTTACTTGGTTACTTGGTTACTTGGTTACTTGGTTACTTGGTTAATTGGTTACTTGGTTACTTGGTTACTAGGTTGCAAGGTTACTTGGTTGCTTGGTTACTTGGTTGCCTGGTTACTTGGTTGCATGATTGCATTGTTCTTGTTTACTTGGTTGCTTGGTTGGTTGCTTGTTTGCTTGTTTGCTTGTTTGCTTGTTTGCTTGGTTGCTTGGATACTTGGTTTCTCGGTTGCTTGGTTACTTGGTTGATTGGATACTAATTACTTGGTTACTTGGTTACTTGGTTACTTGGTTACTTGGTTACTTGGTTACTTGGTTACTTGGTTACTTGGTTACTTGGTTACTTGGTTACTTGGTTAGTTTGTTAGTTGGTTAGTTGGTTAGTTGGTTGGTTGGTTAGTTGGTTAGTTGGTTAATTGTTTAAATGGTTAATTGGTTTCTTGCTATTTGCTTGCTTGGTTGCTTGGTTGCTTGGTTGCTTGGTTGCTTGGTTGCTTGGTTGCTTGGTTGCTTGGTTGCTTGGTTGCTTGGTTGCTTGGTTGCTTGGTTGCTTGGTTGCTTGGTTGCTTGGTTGCTTGGTTGCTTGGTTGCTTGGTTGCTTGGTTGCTTGGTTGCTTGGTTGCTTGGTTGCTTGGTTGCTTGGTTGCTTGGTTGCTTGGTTGCTTGGTTGCTTGGTTGCTTGGTTGCTTGGTTGCTTGGTTGCTTGGTTGCTTGGTTGCTTGGTTGCTTGGTTGCTTGGTTGCTTGGTTGCTTGGTTGCTTGGTTGCTTGGTTGCTTGGTTGCTTGGTTGCTTGGTTGCTTGGTTGCTTGGTTGCTTGGTTGCTTGGTTGCTTGGTTGCTTGGTTGCTTGGTTGCTTGGTTGCTTGGTTGCTTGGTTGCTTGGTTGCTTGGTTGCTTGGTTGCTTGGTTGCTTGGTTGCTTGGTTGCTTGGTTGCTTGGTTGCTTGGTTGCTTGGTTGCTTGGTTGCTTGGTTGCTTGGTTGCTTGGTTGCTTGGTTGCTTGGTTGCTTGGTTGCTTGGTTGCTTGGTTGCTTGGTTGCTTGGTTGCTTGGTTGCTTGGTTGCTTGGTTGCTTGGTTGCTTGGTTGCTTGGTTGCTTGGTTGCTTGGTTGCTTGGTTGCTTGGTTGCTTGGTTGCTTGGTTGCTTGGTTGCTTGGTTGCTTGGTTGCTTGGTTGCTTGGTTGCTTGGTTGCTTGGTTGCTTGGTTACTTGGTTGCTTGGTTACTTGGTTGCTTGGTTACTTGGTTGCTTGGTTACTTGGTTGCTTGGTTGCTTGGTTGCTTGGTTGCTTGTTCTTGGTTACTTGGTTGCTTGGTTGCTTGTTTGCTTGTTTGCTTGGTTGCTTGGATACTTGGTTTCTCGGTTGCTTGGTTACTTGGTTGATTGGATACTAATTACTTGGTTACTTGGTTACTTGGTTACTTGGTTACTTGGTTACTTGGTTGCTTGGTTGCTTGGTTAGTTTGTTAGTTGGTTAGTTGGTTAGTTGGTTGGTTGGTTAGTTGGTTAGTTGGTTAATTGTTTAAATGGTTAATTGGTTTCTTGCTATTTGCTTGCTTGGTTGCTTGGTTGCTTGGTTGCTTGGTTGCTTGGTTGCTTGGTTGCTTGGTTGCTTGGTTGCTTGGTTGCTTGGTTGCTTGGTTGCTTGGTTGCTTGGTTGCTTGGTTGCTTGGTTGCTTGGTTGCTTGGTTGCTTGGTTGCTTGGTTGCTTGGTTGCTTGGTTGCTTGGTTGCTTGGTTGCTTGGTTGCTTGGTTGCTTGGTTGCTTGGTTGCTTGGTTGCTTGGTTGCTTGGTTGCTTGGTTGCTTGGTTGCTTGGTTGCTTGGTTGCTTGGTTGCTTGGTTGCTTGGTTGCTTGGTTGCTTGGTTGCTTGTTTGCTTGTTTGCTTGGTTGCTTGGATACTTGGTTTCTCGGTTGCTTGATTACTTGGTTGATTGGATACTAATTACTTGGTTACTTGGTTACTTGGTTACTTGGTTACTTGGTTACTTGGTTACTTGGTTACTTGGTTACTTGGTTAGTTTGTTAGTTGGTTAGTTGGTTAGTTGGTTGGTTGGTTAGTTGGTTAGTTGGTTAATTGTTTAAATGGTTAATTGGTTTCTTGCTATTTGCTTGCTTGGTTGCTTGGTTGCTTGGTTGCTTGGTTGCTTGGTTGCTTGGTTGCTTGGTTGCTTGGTTGCTTGGTTGCTTGGTTGCTTGGTTGCTTGGTTGCTTGGTTGCTTGGTTGCTTGGTTGCTTGGTTGCTTGGTTGCTTGGTTGCTTGGTTGCTTGGTTGCTTGGTTGCTTGGTTGCTTGGTTGCTTGGTTGCTTGGTTGCTTGGTTGCTTGGTTGCTTGGTTGCTTGGTTGCTTGGTTGCTTGGTTGCTTGGTTGCTTGGTTGCTTGGTTGCTTGGTTGCTTGGTTGCTTGGTTGCTTGGTTGCTTGGTTGCTTGGTTGCTTGGTTGCTTGGTTGCTTGGTTGCTTGGTTGCTTGGTTGCTTGGTTGCTTGGTTGCTTGGTTGCTTGGTTGCTTGGTTGCTTGGTTGCTTGGTTGCTTGGTTGCTTGGTTGCTTGGTTGCTTGGTTGCTTGGTTGCTTGGTTGCTTGGTTGCTTGGTTGCTTGGTTGCTTGGTTGCTTGGTTGCTTGGTTGCTTGGTTGCTTGGTTGCTTGGTTGCTTGGTTGCTTGGTTGCTTGGTTGCTTGGTTGCTTGGTTGCTTGGTTGCTTGGTTGCTTGGTTGCTTGGTTGCTTGGTTGCTTGGTTGCTTGGTTGCTTGGTTGCTTGGTTGCTTGGTTGCTTGGTTGCTTGGTTGCTTGGTTGCTTGGTTGCTTGGTTGCTTGGTTGCTTGGTTGCTTGGTTGCTTGGTTGCTTGGTTGCTTGGTTGCTTGGTTGCTTGGTTGCTTGGTTGCTTGGTTGCTTGGTTGCTTGGTTGCTTGGTTGCTTGGTTGCTTGGTTGCTTGGTTGCTTGGTTGCTTGGTTGCTTGGTTGCTTGGTTGCTTGGTTGCTTGGTTGCTTGGTTGCTTGGTTGCTTGGTTGCTTGGTTGCTTGGTTGCTTGGTTGCTTGGTTGCTTGGTTGCTTGGTTGCTTGGTTGCTTGGTTGCTTGGTTGCTTGGTTGCTTGGTTGCTTGGTTGCTTGGTTGCTTGGTTGCTTGGTTGCTTGGTTGCTTGGTTGCTTGGTTGCTTGGTTGCTTGGTTGCTTGGTTGCTTGGTTGCTTGGTTGCTTGGTTGCTTGGTTGCTTGGTTGCTTGGTTGCTTGGTTGCTTGGTTGCTTGGTTGCTTGGTTGCTTGGTTGCTTGGTTGCTTGGTTGCTTGGTTGCTTGGTTGCTTGGTTGCTTGGTTGCTTGGTTGCTTGGTTGCTTGGTTGCTTGGTTGCTTGGTTGCTTGGTTGCTTGGTTGCTTGGTTGCTTGGTTGCTTGGTTGCTTGGTTGCTTGGTTGCTTGGTTGCTTGGTTGCTTGGTTGCTTGGTTGCTTGGTTGCTTGGTTGCTTGGTTGCTTGGTTGCTTGGTTGCTTGGTTGCTTGGTTGCTTGGTTGCTTGGTTGCTTGGTTGCTTGTTTGCTTGGTTACTTGGTTGCTTGGTAACTTCGTCACTTGGATACTTGGTTATTTGGTTACTAAGTTACTTGGATACTGCTTGGATGCTTGGTTGCTTGGTTGCTTGGTTGCTTGGTTGCTTGGTTACTTGGTTACTTGGTTACTTGGTTACTTGGTTACTTGGTTAATTGGTTACTTGGTTACTTGGTTACTAGGTTGCAAGGTTACTTGGTTGCTTGGTTACTTGGTTGCCTGGTTACTTGGTTGCATGATTGCATTGTTCTTGTTTACTTGGTTGCTTGGTTGCTTGTTTCCTTGTTTGCTTGGTTGCTTGGATACTTGGTTTCTCGGTTGCTTGGTTACTTGGTTGATTGGATACTAATTACTTGGTTACTTGGTTACTTGGTTACTTGGTTACTTGGTTACTTGGTTACTTGGTTACTTGGTTAGTTTGTTAGTTGGTTAGTTGGTTAGTTGGTTGGTTGGTTAGTTGGTTAGTTGGTTAATTGTTTAAAAGGTTAATTGGTTTCTTGCTATTTGCTTGCTTGGTTGCTTGGTTGCTTGGTTGCTTGGTTGCTTGGTTGCTTGGTTGCTTGGTTGCTTTGTTGCTTTGTTGCTTGGTTGCTTGGTTGCTTGGTTGCTTGGTTGCTTGGTTGCTTGGTTGCTTGGTTGCTTGGTTGCTTGGTTGCTTGGTTGCTTGGTTGCTTGGTTGCTTGGTTGCTTGGTTGCTTGGTTGCTTGGTTGCTTGGTTGCTTGGTTGCTTGGTTGCTTGGTTGCTTGGTTGCTTGGTTGCTTGGTTGCTTGGTTGCTTGGTTGCTTGGTTGCTTGGTTGCTTTGTTGCTTGTTTGCTTGGTTGCTTGGTTGCTTGGTTGCTTGGTTGCTTGTTTGCTTGGTTACTTGGTTGCTTGGTAACTTCGTTACTTGGATACTTGGTTATTTGGTTACTAAGTTACTTGGATACTGCTTGGATGCTTGGTTGCTTGGTTGCTTGGTTGCTTGGTTGCTTGGTTACTTGGTTACTTGGTTACTTGGTTACTTGGTTACTTGGTTACTTGGTTAATTGGTTACTTGGTTACTTGGTTACTAGGTTGCAAGGTTACTTGGTTGCTTGGTTACTTGGTTGCCTGGTTACTTGGTTGCATGATTGCATTGTTCTTGTTTACTTGGTTGCTTGGTTGCTTGTTTGCTTGTTTGCTTGTTTGCTTGTTTGCTTGTTTGCTTGGTTGCTTGGATACTTGGTTTCTCGGTTGCTTGGTTACTTGGTTGATTGGATACTAATTACTTGGTTACTTGGTTACTTGGTTACTTGGTTACTGGGTTACTTGGTTACTTGGTTACTTGGTTACTTGGTTACTTGGTTACTTGGTTACTTGGTTAGTTTGTTAGTTGGTTAGTTGGTTAGTTGGTTGGTTGGTTAGTTGGTTAGTTGGTTAATTGTTTAAATGGTTAATTGGTTTCTTGCTATTTGCTTGGTTGCTTGGTTGCTTGGTTGCTTGGTTGCTTGGTTGCTTGGTTGCTTGGTTGCTTGGTTGCTTGGTTGCTTGGTTGCTTGGTTGCTTGGTTGCTTGGTTGCTTGGTTGCTTGGTTGCTTGGTTGCTTGGTTGCTTGGTTGCTTGGTTGCTTGGTTGCTTGGTTGCTTGGTTGCTTGGTTGCTTGGTTGCTTGGTTGCTTGGTTGCTTGGTTGCTTGGTTGCTTGGTTGCTTGGTTGCTTGGTTGCTTGGTTGCTTGGTTGCTTGGTTGCTTGGTTGCTTGGTTGCTTGGTTGCTTGGTTGCTTGGTTGCTTGGTTGCTTGGTTGCTTGGTTGCTTGGTTGCTTGGTTGCTTGGTTGCTTGGTTGCTTGGTTGCTTGGTTGCTTGGTTGCTTGGTTGCTTGGTTGCTTGGTTGCTTGGTTGCTTGGTTGCTTGGTTGCTTGGTTGCTTGGTTGCTTGGTTGCTTGGTTACTTGGTTGCTTGGTTGTCACTTGGTTGCTTGGTTGCTTGGTTGCTTGGTTGCTTGGTTGCTTGGTTGCTTGGTTGCTTGGTTGCTTGGTTGCTTGGTTGCTTGGTTGCTTGGTTGCTTGGTTGCTTGGTTGCTTGGTTGCTTGGTTGCTTGGTTGCTTGGTTGCTTGGTTGCTTGGTTGCTTGGTTGCTTGGTTGCTTGGTTGCTTGGTTGCTTGGTTGCTTGGTTGCTTGGTTGCTTGGTTGCTTGGTTGCTTGGTTGCTTGGTTGCTTGGTTGCTTGGTTGCTTGGTTGCTTGGTTGCTTGGTTGCTTGGTTGCTTGGTTGCTTGGTTGCTTGGTTGCTTGGTTGCTTGGTTGCTTGGTTGCTTGGTTGCTTGGTTGCTTGGTTGCTTGGTTGCTTGGTTGCTTGGTTGCTTGGTTGCTTGGTTGCTTGGTTGCTTGGTTGCTTGGTTGCTTGGTTGCTTGGTTGCTTGGTTGCTTGGTTGCTTGGTTGCTTGGTTGCTTGGTTGCTTGGTTGCTTGGTTGCTTGGTTGCTTGGTTGCTTGGTTGCTTGGTTGCTTGGTTGCTTGGTTGCTTGGTTGCTTGGTTGCTTGGTTGCTTGGTTGCTTGGTTGCTTGGTTGCTTGGTTGCTTGGTTGCTTGGTTGCTTGGTTGCTTGGTTGCTTGGTTGCTTGGTTGCTTGGTTGCTTGGTTGCTTGGTTGCTTGGTTGCTTGGTTGCTTGGTTGCTTGGTTGCTTGGTTGCTTGGTTGCTTGGTTGCTTGGTTGCTTGGTTGCTTGGTTGCTTGGTTGCTTGGTTGCTTGGTTGCTTGGTTGCTTGGTTGCTTGGTTGCTTGGTTGCTTGTTTGCTTGGTTACTTGGTTGCTTGGTAACTTCGTTACTTGGATACTTGGTTATTTGGTTACTAAGTTACTTGGATACTGCTTGGATGCTTGGTTGCTTGGTTGCTTGGTTGCTTGGTTGCTTGGTTACTTGGTTACTTGGTTACTTGGTTACTTGGTTACTTGGTTAATTGGTTACTTGGTTACTTGGTTACTAGGTTGCAAGGTTACTTGGTTGCTTGGTTACTTGGTTGCCTGGTTACTTGGTTGCATGATTGCATTGTTCTTGTTTACTTGGTTGCTTGGTTGCTTGTTTCCTTGTTTGCTTGGTTGCTTGGATACTTGGTTTCTCGGTTGCTTGGTTACTTGGTTGATTGGATACTAATTACTTGGTTACTTGGTTACTTGGTTACTTGGTTACTTGGTTACTTGGTTACTTGGTTAGTTTGTTAGTTGGTTAGTTGGTTAGTTGGTTGGTTGGTTAGTTGGTTAGTTGGTTAATTGTTTAAATGGTTAATTGGTTTCTTGCTATTTGCTTGCTTGGTTGCTTGGTTGCTTGGTTGCTTGGTTGCTTGGTTGCTTGGTTGCTTTGTTGCTTTGTTGCTTTGTTGCTTGGTTGCTTGGTTGCTTGGTTGCTTGGTTGCTTGGTTGCTTGGTTGCTTGGTTGCTTGGTTGCTTGGTTGCTTGGTTGCTTGGTTGCTTGGTTGCTTGGTTGCTTGGTTGCTTGGTTGCTTGGTTGCTTGGTTGCTTGGTTGCTTGGTTGCTTGGTTGCTTGGTTGCTTGGTTGCTTGGTTGCTTGGTTGCTTGGTTGCTTGGTTGCTTGGTTGCTTGGTTACTTGGTTGCTTGGTTGCTTGGTTGCTTGGTTGCTTGGTTGCTTGGTTGCTTGGTTGCTTGGTTACTTGGTTGCTTGGTAACTTGGTTACTTGGTTACTTGGTTACTTGTTACTTGGTTACTTGGTTACTTGGTTAATTGGTTACTTGGTTACTTGGTTACTAGGTTGCAAGGTTACTTGGTTGCTTGGTTACTTGGTTGCCTGGTTACTTGGTTGCATGATTGCATTGTTCTTGTTTACTTGGTTGCTTGGTTGCTTGTTTGCTTGTTTGCTTGTTTGCTTGTTTGCTTGGTTGCTTGGATACTTGGTTTCTCGGTTGCTTGGTTACTTGGTTGATTGGATACTAATTACTTGGTTACTTGGTTACTTGGTTACTTGGTTACTGGGTTACTTGGTTACTTGGTTACTTGGTTACTTGGTTACTTGGTTACTTGGTTACTTGGTTAGTTTGTTAGTTGGTTAGTTGGTTAGTTGGTTGGTTGGTTAGTTGGTTAGTTGGTTAATTGTTTAAATGGTTAATTGGTTTCTTGCTATTTGCTTGCTTGGTTGCTTGGTTGCTTGGTTGCTTGGTTGCTTGGTTGCTTGGTTGCTTGGTTGCTTGGTTGCTTGGTTGCTTGGTTGCTTGGTTGCTTGGTTGCTTGGTTGCTTGGTTGCTTGGTTGCTTGGTTGCTTGGTTGCTTGGTTGCTTGGTTGCTTGGTTGCTTGGTTGCTTGGTTGCTTGGTTGCTTGGTTGCTTGGTTGCTTGGTTGCTTGGTTGCTTGGTTGCTTGGTTGCTTGGTTGCTTGGTTGCTTGGTTGCTTGGTTGCTTGGTTGCTTGGTTGCTTGGTTGCTTGGTTGCTTGGTTGCTTGGTTGCTTGGTTGCTTGGTTGCTTGGTTGCTTGGTTGCTTGGTTGCTTGGTTGCTTGGTTGCTTGGTTGCTTGGTTGCTTGGGTGCTTGGTTGCTTGGTTGCTTGGTTGCTTGGTTGCTTGGTTGCTTGGTTGCTTGTTTGCTTGGTTACTTGGTTGCTTGGTAACTTCGTCACTTGGATACTTGGTTATTTGGTTACTAAGTTACTTGGATACTGCTTGGATGCTTGGTTGCTTGGTTGCTTGGTTGCTTGGTTGCTTGGTTACTTGGTTACTTGGTTACTTGGTTACTTGGTTACTTGGTTAATTGGTTACTTGGTTACTTGGTTACTAGGTTGCAAGGTTACTTGGTTACTTGGTTACTTGGTTACTTGGTTACTTGGTTACTTGGTTACTTGGTTAATTGGTTAATTGGTTAAATGGTTGCTTGGTTGCTTGGTTGCTTGGTTGCTTGGTTGCTTGGTTGCTTGGTTGCTTGGTTGCTTGGTTGCTTGGTTGCTTGGTTACTTGGTTGCTTGGTTGCTTGGTTGCTTGGTTGCTTGGTTGCTTGGTTGCTTGGTTGCTTGGTTGCTTGGTTGCTTGGTTGCTTGGTTGCTTGGTTGCTTGGTTGCTTGGTTGCTTGGCTGCTTGGCTGCTTGGTTGCTTGGTTTCTTGGTTGCTTGGTTGCCTGGTTGCCTGGTTGCCTGGTTGCCTGGTTGCCTGGTTGCCTGGTTGCCTGGTTGCCTGGTTGCCTGGTTGCCTGGTTGCCTGGTTGCCTGGTTGCCTGGTTGCCTGGTTGCCTGGTTGCCTGGTTGCCTGGTTGCCTGGTTGCCTGGTTGCCTGGTTGCCTGGTTGCTTGGTTGCTTGGTTGCTTGGTTGCTTGGTTGCTTGGTTGCTTGGTTGCTTGGTTGCTTGGTTGCTTGGTTCCTTGGTTGCTTGGTTGCTTGGTTGCTTGGTTGCTTGGTTGCTTGGTTGCTTGGTTGCTTGGTTGCTTGGTTACTTGGTTACTTGGTTACTTGGTTACTTGGTTACTTGGTTACTTGGTTACTTGGTTACTTGGTTACTTGGTTGATTGGTTACTTCGATGCTTGGTTACTTGGCTGCATGGTTATTTGGATGCTTTGTTACTTGGTTGCTTGGTTATTTGGTTGCTTGGTTACTTGATTGCTTGTTTACTTGGATGCATGGTTTCTTGGTTGCTTGGTTACTTGGTTGCTTGGTTACATGGTTGCTTGGTTACTTGTTTGCTTGGTTAATTGGTTGCTTGGTAACTTCGTTACTTGGATACTTGGTTATTTGGTTACTAAGTTACTTGGATACTTGGTTGCTTTGTTACTTGGTTACTTGGTTACATGGTTACTTGGTTACTTGGTAACTTGGTTACTTGGTTACTTGGTTAATTGGTTACTTGGTTATTAGGTTGCAAGGTTACTTGGTTGCTTGGTTACTTGGTTGCCTGGTTACTTGGCTGCATGATTGCATTGTTCTTGTTCACTTGGTTGCTTGTTTGCTTGTTTGCTTGTTTGCTTGTTTGCTTGTTTGCTTGTTTGCTTGTTTGCTTGTTTGCTTGTTTGCTTGTTTGCTTGTTTGCTTGTTTGCTTGTTTGCTTGTTTGCTTGTTTGCTTGTTTGCTTGTTTGCTTGTTTCCTTGTTTCCTTGTTTGCTTGTTTGCTTGTTTGCTGGTTTGCTTGTTTGCTTGTTTGCTTGTTTGCTTGGTTACTTGGTTATTAGGTTGCAAGGTTACTTGGTTGCTTGGTTACTTGGTTGCCTGGTTACTTGGTTGCATGATTGCATTGTTCTTGTTTACTTTGTTGCTTGTTTGCTTGTTTGCTTGTTTGCTTGTTTGCTTGTTTGCTTGTTTGCTTGTTTGCTTGTTTGCTTGTTTGCTTGTTTGCTTGTTTGCTTGTTTGCTTGTTTGCTTGTTTGCTTGTTTGCTTGGTTGCTTGGTTACTTGGTTTCTTGGTTGCTTGGTTACGGATACTAATCACTTGGTTACTTGGTTACTTGGTTACTTGGTTACTTGGTTAGTTGGTTAGTTGGTTAGTTGGTTAGTTGGTTAGTTGGTTAGTTGGTTAGTTGGTTAGTTGGTTAGTTGTTTAGTTGCTTAGTTGGTTAGTTGGTTAGTTGGTTAATTGTTTAAATGGTTAATTGGTTTCTTGCTATTTGGTTATTTGGTTACTTGGTTATTTGGTTATTTGGTTACTTGGTTACTTGGAGACTTGGTAACTTGGTTACTTGGTTACTTGGTTATTTGATTGCTTGGTTACTTTGTTGCTTGATTACTTGGTTACATGCTGGGTTACTTGGTTTCTTGGTTACTTGGTTATTTGGATACTTGGTTACTTGGTTACTTGGTTGGTTATTTGGTTGCTTGGTTACTTGGTTGGTTGGTGACTTTATTCTTCTTTACTAGGTTACTTGGTTCCGTGGTTACTTGGTTGCCTAATTACTTGGTTGCATGTTTACACGGTTGCTTCTTTACTTGTTTGCTTGGTTGCTTAGTTGCTTGGTTACTTGGTTACTTGGTTACTTGGTTACTTGGTTACTTGGTTACTTGGTTACTTGGTTGATTGGTTACTTCGATGCTTGGTTACTTGGTTGCATGGTTATTTGGATGCTTTGTTACTTGGTTGCTTGGTTATTTGGTTGCTTGGTTACTTGATTGCTTGTTTACTTGGATGCATGGTTTCTTGGTTGCTTGGTTACTTGGTTGCTTGGTTACATGGTTTCTTGGTTACTTGTTTGCTTGGTTAATTGGTTGCTTGGTAACTTCGTTACTTGGATACTTGGTTATTTGGTTACTAAGTTACTTGGATACTTGGTTGCTTTGTTACTTGGTTACTTGGTTACATGGTTACTTGGTAACTTGGTTACTTGGTTACTTGGTTAATTGGTTAATTGGTTACTTGGTTATTAGGTTGCAAGGTTACTTGGTTGCTTGGTTACTTGGTTGCCTGGTTACTTGGCTGCATGATTGCATTGTTCTTGTTTACTTGGTTGCTTGTTTGCTTGTTTGCTTGTTTGCTTGTTTGCTTGTTTGCTTGTTTGCTTGTTTGCTTGTTTGCTTGTTTGCTTGTTTGCTTGTTTGCTTGTTTGCTTGTTTGCTTGTTTGCTTGTTTGCTTGTTTGCTTGTTTGCTTGTTTGCTTGTTTGCTTGTTTGCTTGTTTGCTTGTTTGCTTGTTTGCTTGTTTGCTTGTTTGCTTGTTTGCTTGTTTGCTTGTTTGCTTGTTTGCTTGTTTGCTTGTTTGCTTGTTTGCTTGTTTGCTTGTTTGCTTGTTTGCTTGTTTGCTTGTTTGCTTGTTTGCTTGTTTGCTTGTTTGCTTGTTTGCTTGTTTGCTTGTTTGCTTGTTTGCTTGTTTGCTTGTTTGCTTGTTTGCTTGTTTGCTTGTTTGCTTGGTTACTTGGTTATTAGGTTGCAAGGTTACTTGGTTGCTTGGTTACTTGGTTGCCTGGTTACTTGGTTGCATGATTCCATTGTTCTTGTTTACTTTGTTGCTTGTTTGCTTGTTTGTTTGTTTGCTTGTTTGCTTGTTTGCTTGTTTGCTTGTTTGCTTGTTTGCTTGTTTGCTTGTTTGCTTGTTTGCTTGGTTGCTTGGTTACTTGCTTTCTTGGTTGCTTGGTTACGGATACTAATTACTTGGTTACTTGGTTACTTGGTCACTTGATTACTTGGTT
>CBDHHR010000961.1:0-5086 GCA_965263245.1 Metamycoplasmataceae bacterium
GGCTGACTGACGACCTTTCGCCGATACCTCAAGTGTCCGTGATAATGACGTCTGACGCCTGGTTGCTGTCTGATGCATCTTCGTCCTAGTCGGACACATCCGATCAATTATGTTTGATATTAAACAAGGTCAAGTGGCTAGGAACAAGTTTCATAGGTCGTGTAGACCTCAGTCCTCAGATACGTGTTCATATTCCAGTTGTAACATTTTACGACGCAATAAACGCAATTTCTTACGTTAAGAAACGTTTGTTTATCTACGTATGCAATAAGAAAATTCCACATTGTTATCTAACATTGTTTGCAAACTTGCCACATCACGCATACGCTTGATTTTTGCGTCAAGTTAACATCGTTTGCGCGATCTCTTAATCTTTCAGTGGACGGTACTATGGTCGACTCTGATAAAAAAAAGTCTGTTGTCATCAGCAATTGATGAGAATAGCCACATGTGATGTTTTGAGCAATCACAGTTGACAAAAAAGAGACCTACGACTAAGGTCGTGTACACGTCTAATTTTAATCCGCATTAAGGATGCGGATCCAATTTCGGATAGAGCAATGTGAACATCCTTGATCCGAATCCTAATGCGGGAAAACAGGCGAATTAGGATGCGGATTAAGCCAATGTGAACGCTCCTTTTGTCTTGATTCGACGGTGGCGGCACTGTTGCGTGACAGGCGGTTGTTGTCTCGCGAGACATGGTGACATGAAACTCCATTTGTAATCAGGTCAGTTTTGTTGTAGTCATTTGCAATCGCTGTTACATCACATTTTCCGTCGCTACACCGTGACGGGCTTGATCTTTCCACTGATATGGCGACATGTTGACAGCTATTTTACTTCAACTCTAGCGAGATAAATGTATGAGTGCAAATGACCCACATACCACGCCGAATGATGGGCTAATTCGTTTGGCACGAGACCCCGGATTAACTCTGTATGTGTTTGTATGTGTGTTTGTATGTGTGTTTGTATGTGTGTTTGTATGTGTGTTTGTATGTGTGTTTGTATGTGTGTTTGTATGTGTGTTTGTATGTGTGTTTGTATGTGTGTTTGTGTGTGTGTGTGTGTGTGTGTGTGTGTGTGTGTGTGTGTGTGTGTGTGTGTGTGTGTGTGTTGTGTGTGTGTGTGTGTGTGTGGTTGTGTGTTTGTGTTTGTGTGTGTGTGTGTGTGTGTGTGTGTGTGTGTGTGTGTGTGTGAGTGTGTGTGTGTGTGTGTGTGTGTGTGTGTGTGTGTGTGTGTGTGTGTGTGAGAGAGAGTGTGTGTGTGAGTGTGTGTGTGTGTGTGTGTGTGTGTGTGTGTGTGTGAGTGTGTGTGTTTGTGTGTGTGTGTGTGTGTGTCTGTGTGTGTGTGTGTGTGTGTGTGTGTGTGCGTGCGTGCGTGCGTGCGTGCGTGCGTGCGTGCGTGCGTGCGTGTGTGTGGGTGGGTGGGTGTGAACAGGACCATCTTAGTTGATCTGCATCGTAATATGGTCGAATTGTATATGTGAATGTCACGTCAATGTGAAGTCAAGAAGCCAAATGAGTCTTATAATATCACTACCCGCCTGGCTGCAGTTCTACACTACAGCAAGAGACTCGACACGTTTTCTTTACAAAGCGTGAAATTATGTGATAGGTATTTAAAACGCAACTTTCTGTATGTATACATATTCTGAATATGTCGAACTAATGGTTGAACAGCTTCTTTTCAAATTGTATAACTTTTTACCCACGAAATAATGTGCCGTTTCTGATTACACCGAATATCAAATTTGTCGGAGCGTATGAGGATGTGGATATGATCTTTGAGTAGACCGCAAAAGCTGTGACGTGGCAATAAATTATATTTAAGTAGGTTCATAATTGCATCGCGCTTGATTGCTAATGGTATCTAGTACGTAATTGATCAGAAACGCGACAAATCCCCATTACATGGGACACATAAAAGGGCGTTGGTTTTCAAAACGTAATAAACGCCACACGTGTCTTGTTTGTACTAAAACGGTAAATTAATGAACGTCATTTTGCCTTTCTCTCCTATTATGCATAGAGACAGGGCGCGCTGTATTAATACATCGCTTAATGAAAAATAAAATATATGTTATATTTTGATATACATATTTTAGAACGAACTTTTTCAAGGTTTGACGCAGCAGCCAGATGGTATAAACCCGGGTTTTCTCGACCGCTCTATCCACTGTGCTGTGGCGCTCCACAAATATAGCCGTGCGATGCTGTAAAGAAGTTGACGATAATATAAGGAAAGCGTTGCATTCTGGCCATGTCCTGATAACACGCCTGGTAGCTCAAGTTTTTTGCCCTCATCAGGCAGAGTCTTGTCGTGGCCGGCGACTGAAATGTCCACTCAACTAGCTTCCTCGTTCCGCGTGGTCACCACAAAGACTTGGATTTATCCATCAAAAGTCAGCGACGCATAAAAGAGAGTAATCAGGGTGTATTCTGGACAGTTTCCAGGTCCCTATTCCACTTTCTCGTCACTCGAATAGCGCGTCTGTGCGCGCACGTGTCTGTGATATAGGTGCAAAGAACGACGGGCGAATAATTACTCGGCAAGTGTTCGTTAATGCCAGACCGGTGTGTGTGCTCGCGTGGCTAACAGCATGCAGATTGACAACGGTGCGCGCCAGGTATCGATGCTTTGGCCCGTTCCATCGATCGCCGGGGAGAGCGACGGCGTATAAAGCGGCGGAGACGGCACCGCTTGCTCGTGCATCGCTCGACGTCGTCGCTGAAGACACCGAGACTCCGTGGTCACTCTTCACCTCGGCAAGCGGCGTTCTCAGCCGCCTCTTGACTCGCCGACGGCCAGCTGAAATTGGACGAACTAACCCGTACGGGATCCGCTGTTGAAGACTCCGTGCGTGTGAGTGAGAGTGTGAGTGTGTGTGGTGTGCGCCCGGGTGTGAATTGACCGACGGACAAACCGCGAAGGTCTTTCCTCGTGACAACCGTCGGAAAAGCGAAGACATTTGCGTTTTGCGGCGACACGCTAAAGTAAATCGCGTTCTTGGAACATCGCTGCGAAATCAGCGCGCGCACGCACGCACGCACGCACGCACGCACGCACGCACGTACGTATACCGATACGCTCGTTCAGCCGAGAGACACACTCGCGAGCAGGGGGAAGCGGAGGCAAACACGCAGCACCGTCTGACGGATGTTTACGTGCTAAGCAGGCGCGGTGCGCGGTGGACCCCGACAGAGAACGGACACGACCCGTCGGTCAGCGCGTCTGTCCAGCCGCTGCCATCGCCGGCGGTTCCGAAAGCGATACCCACCGGCGTAGCGACCGGTCGACTGAGCCGATTCCCCGCCCGTAATCACGCACGCACGCTGGGTGAGGCACGGAGGCGCGAACCCGCATGTAATCGACGCACCCGCCCAAGATGTTAATGACAGCGGAGATCAGTCAGCGCTAATCCCACCATTTCCCGACACATCTGCCTGCCGTAGTCAACAGACAACCCTCGACGACGTGAACATAGCGTTCCCCCTACCGCCAATCATCCCTGCTTCGGGGGTACACTTGCGAGGGAGCCATCGAGGCGCCGACGTCGGGTTAAAGGCAACCACCGCCGCGGCAACGCAACGAGTGACTCCGGCTGTCGATCCTAGCACGGTAGGTAAGCGCGAAACCAGTCTAGCATTATGCATTCTGAAACACGCTCGAAATTCAGACGTAACTGTAACGTTCGCTTAACACGCGATGGTGATCATAAACTGCATATAACTTCATTCACTTCGAACTGATATAATCCGTGAAGATAGATAGTTAACTGAGCTGTGTGTTGCAGTTCCTGGGGTTATCATGTTGCAGAGACGCCTCACTAATGCCATCTTCAAATTACGCCAATAACTAGAACCATGCAGCTAGCGGTTAACTCGCATCACGTCCGGTAAATTAACACGGACGCAACTACCTGTTGTCGGCATTTACGTAGCGCATATACAATTAATGGACGGCATCGTCATATTGGCCGCTCTCCGGAATTTGTTGCTAAAACGATGTCACACAGTGATGCTCGTCCGAAAGTAGACTGGTCGTTCACACAACAGGACTGTTGGTGAACCGAAAGTGATCGATAGGAAGCGAACATTCGGTATATAGATAGAACTATATATCGCATCAACCTTGCACCAGTAAGATAGAGTACCATTCTGACGGTGACGCTCGTCAATTTTCCGTTTGCTAGATCACTAATTTTCCGTTTGCTTCCTTACGCGATGTCTTTGATAGTTTCATTTGCATTGTTTAATACTCTCCATCCTTCTCCTATGTAAGATATATCATTTCACCTTATAATTTCACCTTGTCATCTTGAGCCGTCAAGTCAGATCAGACCGTCACAGTCTTTTCCATTTCCGCCTGTCTTCTGTCGTCTGAGAGAGTTATGGTAACGTCAAGTTCATTTCCTTTTAAATTTCGTCAAGCCACCTTGTTCCGGGTTGTCCTCACTTCCTATGTCGTTTAGTCATTCCTACAATGACATTTTCCCGGGGTTGCTATTCGTACGACATGGATAAAATAAAATATTTGTTGATGGAGGTTAGACCAGTCAATCATTATTAGAATATGTATTTATTTCATATTGAGTTGTTTGTCACATATTTTTGGTTCGTGATATCCTTATATGCGGCGCCAGCACCACATCTCATATGTTAGATGTGTCGTCAATCGTTTATATATAGTTGTGTCGCGTTTATGTTGTGCGTGTGCGTGTGCGTGTGCGTGTGCGTGTGCGTGTGCGTGTGCGTGTGCGTGTGCGTGTGCGTGTGCGTGTGCGTGTGCGTGTGCGTGTGCGTGTGCGTGTGCGTGTGCGTGTGCGTGTGCGTGTGCGTGTGCGTGTGCGTGTGCGTGTGCGTGTGCGTGTGCGTGTGCGTGTGCGTGTGCGTGTGCGTGTGCGTGTGCGTGTGCGTGTGCGTGTGCGTGTGCGTGTGCGTGTGCGTGTGCGTGTGCGTGTGCGTGTGCGTGTGCGTGTGCGTGTGCGTGTGCGCGTGCGCGTGCGCGTGCGCGTGCGCGTGCGCGTGCGCGTGCGCGTGCGCGTGCGCGTGCGCGTGCGCGTGCGCGTGCGCGTGCGTGT
>CBDHHR010000962.1:2500-8395 GCA_965263245.1 Metamycoplasmataceae bacterium
CCACCTGGCACAAACAGACACGTCAACTCCACCTGGCACAAACACACACGTCAACTCCACCTGGCACAAACACACACGTCAACTCCACCTGGCACAAACACACACGTCAACTCCACCTGGCACAAACACACACGGCAACTCCACCTGGCACAAACAGACACGTCAACGCAACCTGGCACAAACACACACGTCAATTTCACCTGGCACAAACACACACGTCAACTCCACCCGGCACAAACACAAACGTCAACTCCACCCGTCACAAACACACACGTCAACTCTACCTGGCACAAACACACACGTCAACTCCACCTGGCACAAACACACACGTCAACTCCACCTGGCACAAACACACACGTCAACTCCACCTGGCACAAACACACACGGCAACTCCACCTGGCACAAACAGACACGTCAACTCCACCTGGCACAAACACACACGTCAACTCCACCTGGCACAAACACACACGGCAACTCCACCTGGCACAAACAGACACGTCAACTCCACCTGGCACAAACACACACGTCAACTCCACCTGGCACAAACACACACGTCAACTCCACCTGGCACAAACACACACGGCAACTCCACCTGGCACAAACACAAACGGCAACTCCACCTGGCACAAACACACACGGCAACGACCGTCCGTAGGTGAAGAGCATTAAGCCTGATATCATCACCGGTTCCGCCTCTATCTAACGATCACCCGCCTCGGAACTATGCTTTGCCGCACTATGGTAATCCGACAACCAAACACGCCATGTGCGATATGAGACGAGGGCGGGGTGTGACTTGAATTTCTGTGGTATAATTTCTAATGAATAGTAAATATACGTCCAGCACTTGTAGCAATTCGCCACGGCGACAGTTATAATTGTGCTTTTCATAATGACATGTAGAGTAAGTGAATGATGACTGCGATTGTCTTACTCGTGACACAAGTAGGTATATTGGTATCGTCAGTGGAGAGGGCATTATTCGTGACAAAGTACGTATCAACACAGTTTGACACTCCACAGGAAGTGTGACGTCATTGCACTTCCGCCATATCAGTATGATGCGATTATCGACCTAAAGTAGCCTAAGCATCGGCATTTGATACGTTCGCATGAAATTTAAGTTATTTCCTCATATGCAGTGGGTGGATGGGCGGGTGTTTGTGTAAGTGGGTGGATAGTTTGGTGGTGGGTGGGTGTGTGTGTGTGGGTGGGTGTGTGCGTGCGTGCGTGCATGCGTGCGTGCGTGTGTACTCTAAGCGGCCTCCATAAAATGTTTCTTGTGTATTTATTTCGGGAATGGTATTATTGTTCAGGTAAATTGAGTGTTTAGAAAGTAGGAAGGAGTGAGAACTTATACGCGACGCGACGCGACGCGACGCCATGCGACGCCATGCGACGCGACGCGACGCGACGCGACGCGACGCGACGCGAAGCGAAACGAAACGAAACGAAACGAAACGAAACGAAACGAAACGAAACGAAACGAAACGAAAAGACACAATGTGACACGATATGACACGATATGACACGATATGACACGATACGATACCCAGCCAGCCCTTGTCCAGGTGCCCCCCAGTCTTATAAATCGGTCCAGTTACACACGAGTAGTTTGCACCACGCGCTGTTCACACATCATTACACGTGCGTTCACAACTCCTGTCACGTGTCACAGCAGCAGACTTACCTGCGACAAGCCGAGGTGGACGGAGGCTGTCTCCGAGATGTACATGATCTTCCCATCCGGGGCAACGACGAAGATGAAACCATCCAGTGTCTGGCGGCAGAGTGAGAGACAATGACTCAAATCAACACACTCGCACGAGTAGTCTTAGTTTTGTCAGTTCCCCTAATTTACACAGACTAAATATTAACATAGCAAATATATAACTCACGTAGGAGATGTTGTGCTGTAACAATGCGTTGAATTAAGCAGACAAGAATTGCTATACTGTACGCCTATGCACGCCTGCAAGTGTGCCATGCATATCTCGCGCCTCACCACTTTAATGATTGCTTGTTATTATCAAATGTATATGTTTGCTACAACGGGAAAGAATATGCCCGTTGTGTCAAAACGTCCAGTACCAATACACATTATTCACTTGACATGCATCAGCTGGTCGGTGTTTTTAAATACACATACAGCTCTAAAGTCTAGACACAGTGTCGTTTGCCTAATCTAATCGTGGTCTTGCATGTGCCATTATTGGGAATAAATTATATTAGTTATGATAAACCAGTGTCATCACCAATAGTGAGACGGTGACCAGTATTAACAGGTTTGACAAATACCTGCAACATTTGTGATCCGAGTTCTGTTTCGCCCGGGATGTGGGGAACGGGTTTCTGGCCCCAGTGATCACCCAAACCTGCAAGGAGTCAAGAACGATAGTCACGTTTTCAAAACTGTATGGGCTAACAGAATAATGCCTATAAAACGATATAAAAATGTAAATTATAATCAAGTAAATTATTTAAAATGTAATTATGTTTCTATGCTAAAACAGTCAAATATTTGAGGAATTTAACAAATTTGCCAAACTGTTGTATATATCTACCAGATATGTTTATAAAGGGGGATAGAAAAGATCACAGCGATTATGTGAAACAACTGTTTGATATGTGTTTAATAATGACGATTAGGCTTCTTCTTAGTTAATTTAAGTGAAGGATATTTACATTTTTTATATACAATTCTCTCTGTGCATATTTTATTATGGTACTGTGATAACATTAACATTTTTGGGATACTCCGCTAATAATGTTTGCAACTCTTCCCGCCTGCTTAATACAATCGTACGCACGCACACACACGCACACGCACGCGCACGCGCATGCACACACACGCGTGCACACACATACGTCAGAGAAGCAACGCCACCACCCTGCAACAGTTACTCCGCCTCGTAACACCTCAAATAACAAGCGCCCTCCGCTGGTCAGTGTCTCTGTCCATTGTCCGTCGGCATGCGACCTGCCCTACATCGTGACACTTCACAGTGCGGTCGGAGCGGCGCACGCCGACTAATTGGATCATCGTGTCAATAGTCAGACAATGTCGTGGTAATAACGGAAATGTCACAATATCCGATTTCATCGGTCTGATTGGCTGAGATTAGTACAATTAGTTGGTTAACAACGACTAATTAAATATAAAATTACGTATTACTACTATCATAATAATACTAGAATTATTATGATAATAATATTGTTGTTGTGTTACACCCTACTGGCATGTAGGCGACTAGACATATCTCAAGGTCTCAAGTAATTACCTCCAAACAGCCCAAACTTGGGCTAACGCAGGAGTTGTTGTTCTCTAGAATGTGTGAGTCCACTACAGGTTACACATTTACCCCCTGTGTGGGATCTTTTACTTCCCCTGGCATAGACACCAGACAGAAGGGACCACCGGCTTTTAGTGTCTCTTCCGAAAGACACAGGCAAATGTGGGGTGAAGAAATTGCCTAAGTTTCGAAACGGCGGTAGGAGGGATTGAACCACCGTGCCCTCGATTGACAGTCCGGCGCTCTACCGCTCGACCACCGCTCTCCATAATATGCTGCACCTATACGTATTTCAAAGTTCATGAATACAAATATCACGAATTTTGAAACATCCGCGTGATGATAGAACATCCAGTATAAGTAATTATCCATGTATATATATATATATATATATATATATATATATATATATATATATATATATATATATATATATATATATATATATATGTGCTGTATTTGTGGTTATCACTCGTCCTTTAAATCGTCCCGTGATTAAGAAATAAATATTGTCTTTTTTATAATGGGGATGAGGGTCCGTCCGTTATTTTCTATGCTGAATGTGGAAACCCTAGTTGTACTGAAACAAACTGACCTTTGTGTGGTGACCGAGAAGGGAGTGTGGGCTAAGATGTGCACAGGGACGATGTGGCGACAGCACTATGGAGGGTCTATGTATAGCAGTAAGGAATTAACTAATACGCTATTATAACATCTTTCGGTCGCATCGTACCACCGCTTCATCGCGTATCACCATTGCTCCATTGCCCCAATACATTTGCTCCGTCGCACCACGTCCTCGCTTCTTTGCGATCAACGCTTATAACAAATTCTCGGTCGCTGTAGTTTTACAAGAGAATGCAGAAATTAGTTGTGAAGGCAGGAACTATTTTAGTTTATAATCAATGTTGATCTGTGCAACGAGGTCTCACAAAAGGACGCCAAATACATCGCAATATACGATATTACGATAACTACACATATAACGAGTCGTTTAATTTCCACGCCAGTCTATATTAAGCTATTATTATGTCATATGAGGAAATAATTATGTGCATGGAATCTTTATTTCCCGGCTTCCATGCAAGTGTGTCCGCTGACATACAACATTTTGCGGGTGAAACGTTTGTCTGAAACACTCGTTCATCTGGATACATTATCTGGGAATAGATGTGCGCAGAATAGCAAAGTCTACCGCTGGTGGCTATTTCGCATCAATGTTACACTTGCATACGGACTCACATATTAAAGGAATGTAGAGTCGATATAACCACAACATCAGTATCATGTCATATAGTCATGTTTCTGTGTGAAACATGTAAGCCGTGCATGAACCCATGTCTACAGTATATATACATATATACATATATATATATATATATATATATATATATATATATATATATATATGTATATATATATATATATATATATATATATATATATATATATATATATATATATATATATATATATCCTTCACCAAGACATGCGCTTGCAATACACACTCGCTTTTATTATATTTAAAGATGTGGCGTTTCTATGGACATATACAAAAAGGTAACCCTACTTTTCGAGAACAAACAACGCTGTGCTCACAAGAAGACGAGTATACGTGAAAACTAACACGCATCTAACCACGATCGCCTGTTCGCGATTCGTCGAGCATGCAATGAAGGGCATTCCGTCGAATTTAGCAGCACATGAAGTGTGCGCGAACCCGTAATTGTAATAACGCCATCTATCGACGTGTTGCGCCGGCTCCATCTTTTCCGCCGCCTGTCGACGTCGTTTGGCAACTCTCGTCGCCAATTATCACCCGGCGACGCGTTTCTCGACCGCCGTCTACTCGCTGTTAACGCCGCTTCGTCGCTTCTCGAATTAATGCGCACACGCCGACAAATTTAAGCGCAAACGATTGCGAATGTTCGGTGATGCGCGACGTGACGCAGCCACGCGTGTCGACTGTACTACTGTCAGCCGGCGCTACGCTGGTCACATCTTCTAATTGCTCGACTGTCAATATTTCTACTAGACAGTCTAACGTCCTGGCAATGTCTCCAGGCGTCTTCTGCTTGCGGCGTTGAAGCTGCTTTCATAGGCAGATGTACGGCAAAGTCAATATTTCTACTAGACAGTCTAACGTCCTGGCAATGTCTCCAGGCGTCTTCTGCTTGCGGCGTTGAAGCTGCTTTCATAGGCAGATGTAGGGCAAATAAGAGCCAATATCATATGCAACTCTGAATGGACTGTGTTTAGGATCCTATAACACATACAACCATGGCGTTGTCTTCTCTCCTGTTGCTCTTGCTGTTATTATTATTATTATTATTATTATTATTATTATTATTATTATTATTACTATTATTATTATTATTATTATTATTATTATCACACTGTTTACATAGGTATGTTTTATATGACGTTATATACAAGCACATATCATCGAGTTTAATTATTTGACGCCATGTTGTCCACGAGAACATGATTAAAGTCATACCACGAAACAGTTGTCCCAGCGTTGATCATGTATATCGGTTTTTTATTAATACATATTATGTGTGTGTGTGTGTGTGTGTGTGTGTGTGTGTGTGCGCGCGTG
>CBDHHR010000963.1:0-5319 GCA_965263245.1 Metamycoplasmataceae bacterium
GGCGTCACCGAGTTTTCATAACTGACACTAGTGACACTGCCCTCCAGTTTCTGCCGGCGGCGTCACCGAGAGGTCATAACTGACACTAGTGACACTGCCCTCCAGTTTCTGCCGGCGGCGTCACCGAGTTTTCATAACTGACACTAGTGACACTGCCCTCCAGTTTCTGCCGGCGGCGTCACCGAGAGGTCATAACTGACACTAGTGACCCTGCCCTCCAGTTTTTGCCGGCGGCGTCACCGAGAGGTCACAACTGACACTAGTGACACTGCCCTACAGTTTTTACCCTGCGGCGTCACCGAGAGGTCAAAACTGACACTAGTGACACTGCCCTGCGGTTTCTGCCGGCGGCGTCACCGAGAGGTCACAACTGACACTAGTGACACAGCCCTCCAGTTTCTGCTTGCGGCGTCACCGAGAGGTCACCAGAGACACTAGTGACACAACCCTACAGTTTCTGCCGGCGGCGTCACCGAGAGGTCACAACTGACACAGTGACACTGCCTTCCAGTTTCTGCCGGCGGCGTCACCGAGAGGTCACAACTGACACTAGTGACACTGCCCTCCAGTTTCTGACGGCGGCGTCACCGAGAGGTCACAACTGACACTAGTGACACTGCCCTCCACTTTCTGCCGGCGGCGTCACCGAGAGGTCACAACTGACACTAGTGACACTGCCCTCCAGTTTCTGCCGGCGGCGTCACCGAGAGGTCACAACTGACAATAGTGACACTGCCCTCCAGTTTCTGCCGGCGGCGTCACCGAGTTTTCATAACTGACACTAGTGACACTGCCCTCCAGTTTCTGCCGGCGGCGTCACCGAGAGGTCATAACTGACACTAGTGACCCTGCCCTCCAGTTTTTGCCGGCGGCGTCACCGAGAGGTCACAACTGACACTAGTGACACTGCCCTCCAGTTTCTGCCGGCGACGTCACCGAGAGGTCACAACTGACAATAGTGACACCGCCCTCCAGTTTCTGCCGGCGACGTCACCGAGAGGTCACAACTGACAATAGTGACACCGCCCTCCAGTTTCTGCCGGCGGCGTCACCGAGAGGTCACAACTGACACTAGAGACACTGCCCTCCAGTTTCTGCCGGCGGCGTCTCCGAGAGGTCACAACTGACACTAGTGACACTGCCCTGCAGTTTCTGCCGGCGGCCTCACCAAGAGGTCACAACTGACACAGTGACACTGCCCTCCAGTTTCTGCCGGCGGCGTCACCGAGAGGTCACAACTGACAATAGTGACACTGCCCTCCAGTTTCTGCCCGCGGCGTCACCGAGAGGGGACAACTGACACTAGTGACACTGCCCTACAGTTTTTACCCTGCGGCGTCACCGAGAGGTCAAAACTGACACTAGTGACACTGCCCTGCGGTTTCTGCCGGCGGCGTCACCGAGAGGTCACAACTGACACTAGTGACACAGCCCTCCAGTTTCTGCCGGCGGCGTCACCGAGAGGTCACAACTGACACTAATGACACTGCCCTCCAGTTTCTGCCAGCGGTGTCACCGAGAGGTCACAACTGACACTAGTGACACTGCCCTCCAGTTTCTGCCGGCGGCGTCACCGAGAGGTCACAACTGACACTAATGACACTGCCCTCCAGTTTCTGCCGGCGGCGTCACCGTGAGGTCACAACTGAAACTAGTGACACGACCCTCCAGTTTCTGCCGGCGGCGTCACCGAGAGGTCATAACTGACACTAGTGACACTGCCCTCCAGTTTCTGCCGGCGGCGTCACCGAGTTTTCACAACTGACAATAGTAACACTGCCCTCCAGTTTCTGCCGGCGGCGTCACCGAGAGGTCATAACTGACACTAGTGACACTGCCCTCCAGTTTCTGCCGGCGGCGTCACCGAGAGGTCACAACTGACACTAGTGACACTGCCCTCCAGTTTCTGCCGGCGACGTCACCGAGAGGTCACAACTGACAATAGTGACACCGCCCTCCAGTTTCTGCCGGCGACGTCACCGAGAGGTCACAACTGACAATAGTGACACCGCCCTCCAGTTTCTGCCGGCGGCGTCACCGAGAGGTCACAACTGACACTAGAGACACTGCCCTCCAGTTTCTGCCGGCGGCGTCACCGAGAGGTCACAACTGACACAGTGACACTGCCCTCCAGTTTCTGCCGGCGGCGTCACCGAGAGGTCACAACTGACACTAGTGACACTGCCCTCCAGTTTCTGCCGGTGGCGTCTCCGAGATGTCACAACTGACACTAGTGACACAGCCCTCCACTTTCTGTCGGCAGCGTCACCGAGAGGTCACAACTGACACTAGTGACACTGCCCTCCAGTTTCTGCCGGCGGCGTCACCGATAGGTCACAACTGACACTAGTGACACTGCCCTGCAGTTTCTGCCGGCGGCGTCACCGAGAGGTCACAACTGACAATAGTGACACTGCCCTCCAGTTTTTGCCCGCGGCGTCACCGAGAGGGGACAACTGACACTAGTGACACTGCCCTACAGTTTTTACCCTGCGGCGTCACCGAGAGGTCAAAACTGACACTAGTGACACTGCCCTGCGGTTTCTGCCGGCGGCGTCACCGAGAGGTCACAACTGACACTAGTGACACTGCCCTCCAGTTTCTGCCGGCGGCGTCACCGAGAGGTCACAACTGACACTAGTGACACTGCCCTCCAGTTTCTGCCGGCGGCGTCACCGAGTTTTCACAACTGACACTAGTGACACTGCCCTCCAGTTTCTGCCGGCGGCGTCACCGAGGGGTCACAACTGACACTAGTGACGCTGCCCTCCAGTTTCTGCCGGCGGCGTCACCGAGAGGTCACAACTGACACTAGTGACACTGCCCTCCAGTTTCTGCAATACATTATTTCAACAACAGGCAATAATTTTCCTGCGTCTGGTTTTCTTATAATCCTACAAAACGCTAACATGGTGGCCAATGGGAAAGTTAACTGTGTCATGAGCCCATAACCTAAAATTATATTTCTATAAACTTAGGTATTTTCTCCAAAGTGACCAATTTACCGTCTAGCTTTTCGAGGTATATTTTTCTAATTGTGGCAATATATGTCAGGTTATCTTTGTGTTTCTTTGCGGACATTTTGTCAAACAACACTTATATCTGTCGCATGTGTTCAGAAAACGGTAAAAGTTGTTTTGGGTACTGGAACAGGAAGCATCAGGGCGACTTCCGACTCCAGATGACCGCACCGATGTACAGCTGAACGGTACCCGGTGATCTCGGCCTTTCGTGATCTCGGCATAAGTGATCCCGGCCTGCTTTCGGTGACCTCAGCAAGTGATCTCGGCCTATGCGGCAGTGATTTCGGACTGTGGGGCAGTGATCTCGGCCTGTATTCGGTGAACTCGGCCAGTGACCTCGGCCTATGAGGCAGTGATCTTGGCCTGCGGGGCAGTGATCTAGGCATGTGCGGTAGTGATATCGGCCTATATTCATATAATGTTACCCACCATTTTCGTTCAACATACTGTGTTAAGTACCGTAAATACTATGCAGTGTATAACAGTGCATGGTTGATAAGATTTGTTTTCATCAGCGGTCTCTGTTTTATCATGATTTTAATTTTGTATAGCAGCGACGGGCCAGCTGGTTGGGGGCCACATACAACTCTCAATCCATGTGTCTTGAATGTAGGACACAAAATATAATAACGTAATTATATACATGGTGTGTCCATACATACAAGGATAACATTATTCGGAAATTCTCTATACTAAAAACATTCTTCATCTGTTCATTTTATGATTATATTATCTCAGACCAAACTCACCCCGCCCATCATCTGTTCCAACTATTACCGTCAAGGCAAACGCAATAGATGCATCCGTACGAAAACAAATCGCTTTAGAAATAGTTTTTACCCGAGTGCCGTAGCTGCCTTATCAGGAATGAAATATAGAACGTAGCTGTAAAGACCCTGGAAACTTCGCTGTTTTGCCGCTCTGGCGGAATTGTTATTTTTCTGGCGCTGGTTGGTATGGCTGAGCCGTACGCGTGTGGGGTGTGGGTGTACCTATTCTCAGTAGCGGATCGGTGGTGCTGAACAACAATATTCTCTTCTGAAATTTTAGCTTAACTGAATTGTATAAATATATTTTTAAGCAAAATTGGACGCATTCAATTGTAATTGTAAATATAATTTTAAATGATATTTTAGTCCATTATAATGTATGTTTACTAATTTAAATAAAAACTTTAGAAGATAATATATATATATATATATATATATTAAACAATTTAAAAGGACATTTTATATATATTTATTTATTAACTAGTTTACACCACAATTATTGTTAAATAGATACTCTATTATTTAAATGTCGTCTTTATTTATTTATTATATTAAAAAACAATTTAAAGAACAAATTATGTACAATGTATATCTTATATCTATATCTTACAGTCATATTAGTCCAAAAATAGGTGAAAATATTTAGAAATCAGATTACCCTTTTTGATGTTTTTTTTATTTTTTTATTGTTATCTGTCAGCATATCTATTAGGGTGCATTACTGGATCAATATTACTATTGTTATCAGTTTCTGCCGGCGGCGTCACCAAGCAATAATTTCTTTTCAACAAGGAATCCTACTGTAACTACATATTGTGACAACTACACTACCTAATTCTTGTCCAGTTTCTGCCGGCCGTCCAAAACCTTTTATTTTGAGGATAATGCATGCCAATTTGCCTGTTGTAGGAGGTCATAACTGACACTAGTGACACTGCCCTCCAGTTTCATAAGGCCGTACGCTAATCTGAGGCAAATTTGGCACGTCAGATCTGCTCAGCTCCTCTTTAGTAATGGCGTCGGAAGAAAGGATTTCTTTTGTAGTTACTCGCCAGCATCAAAAGGAGGCATTTATCACCCAAGTGTAGTGCTTTGAGTAAATTAAAGCTTTCTGCGGTCGAGCCCAACGCCTGATCTCATATGTGCTCAATTACGTGATGATTACCTCGTTTAAAGTAACGGCTGTAAAACTGAAACAACGCAGCAACAACAACAAGGGTGTTAACTCAATTGCTGTACGTTGTTTCCATGCGTCGTAACAAATCAAAGAAAAAACATGAAAGAAAGAGTCTGATCTATAACGCAGTGCACGAGTAGACAGCCGATTACGATGAGCTGCCACAAAACGTTCACAAATCAAAGAAACAACACGAAAAGATGTGCTCAATATAGCAAAGCAAGTCGATTATGTTCGCACCTCCCAACGGACACAAATCAAATTTAATATAAACTATTGTGAAGCAAATTACCACGCCGTCTACCCTTTTTCATTACTGTATATTGCATTAATAACTTTATTATTAGGA
>CBDHHR010000964.1:0-9188 GCA_965263245.1 Metamycoplasmataceae bacterium
GGTCGACTAATGATTGAGCTATGTGTAGGAATACCAGAGACAACAGACGGACGGCGGTGGTGATGGACTTACATCTTCCGACAACTGTTGCGGGGGCGACTGAGTTCTGTATGGCATATGATTAATATGAGTGTATTAATACGCTAACTTCGGATTACTGTAAATGTATATCTACCGAGGCGTCGATCTCAGCTCGCCCCCGTATAATTGGATAATTGCCCCCCTGGTGCATCGGTTGGTGAGACACTCTCCAGAGGGCGCCACGTTGGCGTTACTTTCGATATAGCTGCACATTGTTAGTGGCGTATGGTGGCTGAGAAGGGTTGTCGCGTTTTGAGTAGAAATTCGCTAGGTGAGGCGATGTGCGATGCGACGGTGTGATACGCCATGCGATGCGCGATGCGATGGAACGACACATTAGGATGATACGTGCTGCGTCGGACGATGCGACGTGATGACTCGCGATGCGATGGAGATAGAACGATGCGATTGGCGACGCGCTATGTGTGATACGAATCACGATACTACGATATGTTGACAAGTGGTAGAATTCGCATCACCGTGCATGGAGTGATGACGTGCTGGGAGACGGACGGAGCGACGCACGACGCTATGTGCGATGTGATGAACGACATACTTCTAAACTGTCCCCGTCAGCAAACGTACCCACTTCCCTCCACGCTTTAAATTACTTACTTCAGAGAGTAAACAATCCTCGCCATGTACGTGGTTTAATTATTGCCCTGTTGTTAAGCGTACGCCGAGTAAATCAAGCTAGCGGGATGGTACACCGAATTATAGCGATCCTGCTAGGTTGGTGACCTGGAACCGAGGATCAGTTGCGACACGATTCAAACAGGCTTCCGGAACCTCAGACGTAAATTGAATCACACGAATAGTAAAGAGATTAGCGAGTTAGTCGTCGCGTACGGGACGACTTCGCAGTGGTCGTATTGATTCACTGACAGGCCCGGCGTGCTGACACTCACGTACGGCTACTAACTGTGGCGGTGTGTTAAAGACACCTTTTTAAACAAACATTAACGCTCAGAGAGCGATGCTTTTATCGACGAAGGCGCAAAGCGCACTCGTTCGCTCGCTCTTTTACTCACTCACTGCCTCCCTGCCTCCCTCCCTCCCTGCCTCCCTCCCTGCCTCCCTCCCTCCCTCCCTCCCTCCCTCCCTCCCTCCCTCCCTCCCTCCCACTCATTCTCTCTCTCCTTCTCTCTCTCTCTCTTCTCTCCCACTCTCTCTCTTTCTCTCACTCTTCGCGCACACTATAAATGTAGTAAGTTAAAGTATTTATGCGTCCGTCCGTCAGGTTTATTAGCAATATGCGGCGTTGCTAGATTTAGCTCGGTCATTAGCTGCGTCCGGCCTCGGCTAAATGGCTTCAATTGTTGAGGTCAAAGTTCGGCGAGAATTGCTAACGAGAACCAATGACGTGCGTTATAGGCACGGGAAGATGAGAACCTGAATAATCTCCGTACGTCATTTACAAGCGGAAGACACGTAGGCTTACAAATCGTAAATATGTCCTAGACAGTGGACACTACGATTATGTTAGAGCTGATTTTTAACGTACTATTTATAAACACAACTGTTGGAACTAAAGAGACACGTGCGTCACTGATGACATACGGTCACACCTATTTCATGGACGGCGCCTCACTTTTGTATTGATGTTAGCTAAATCCCAACCTTTAACAAGTTCACGATCCTACTTTTCCAGTGTACCGTTCTAATTGACGTGGTTTAGATTAACCGATACCTGTACGCAGGTTTATCACATTACGCGCGTGATGCGTGGACCGAGTAGGCTCATCCACGCTTATCAATGTACGCGCGGTAGTCATCCTACGGGATATTTTCTGGACAGATAAATGTCCAACAAGCATATGTTTGTTAAGGCTGGTAGCATGGTTTGATGACAAAGCTAAGTACAGTGTCAATAGAGCAAGAAATACCATATACTTATAACAACAAGACAAAAGGTGCGCATAACACAACATTCACACTGGTACAAACGCACTCTAGACAGCACCGAAACCGAAAGTAATTGTTTTTATTCCACATTGATAAAACGGGTAAACGTTGTCTTAAATTGTTCACTATACGGTGACGTAAATTGCTCGTCTGAACGCATATATGTCTGCAGCGCAAGCAAGCACATCGAACCTACGGTGCATTCGTCACTTTACGCCCAGAAACTCCCAAGCCATAGGGAAGGATCCGGGTTCTATTCGTGGGCATGTTTCCTTACGAAGGTTGTCAAGGCGTGTCTGTCCGTTGCTCGACCGGGTCAGTCACGTGACACGGCGCACTAATTAACACCGCCAAATTAAAACCGCCGACTGTGTCGTCTGACCTTCTCATTACTCCAATCCGGGATTTCTATGCATATAGTTTGATGTGGGTAGACCAGTACATGTGGGCGAGTTAGTCAGGGGAAAGTTAAAAAGAGAGAGAGAGAGAGAGAGGGGGGGAGAGAGAGAGAGAGAGAGAGAGAGAGAGAGAGAGAGAGAGAGAGAGAGAGAGAGAGAGAGAGAGAGAGAGAGAGAGAGAGAGGGAGACAGACAATAGACGCACAGACGCACAGACGGACAGACGGACAGACGCACAGACGGACAGACGGACAGACGGACAGACGGACAGACGGACAGACGGACAGACGGACAGACGGACAGACGGACAGACGGACAGACGGACAGACGCACAGACGCACAGACGGACAGACGGACAGACGGACAGACGGACAGACGGACAGACGAACAGACGGACAGACGGACAGACGAACAGACGACGGGCAGACACGCACGCACGCGCGCACTCAAACACACACTCACACACACACACACACACACACACACACACACACACACACACACACACACACACACACACACACACACACACACACACACACACACACACACACACACACACACACACACACACACACACACACACACACACACACACACACACACACACGTGTGTGTGTGTGTGTGTGTGTGTGTGTGTGTGTGTGTGTGTGTGTGTGTGTGTGGGTGTGGGTGTGGGTGTGGGTGTGGGTGTGGGTGTGGGTGTGGGTGTGGGTGTGGGTGTGGGTGTGGGTGTGGGTGTGGGTGTGGGTGTGGGTGTGGGTGTGGGTGTGGGTGTGGGTGGGTGTGGGTGTGGGTGGGTGTGGGTGTGGGTGGGTGTGGGTGTGGGTGTGGGTGGGTGTGGGTGTGGGTGAGTGTGGGTGGGTGTGGGTGCGTGTAGGTGCGTGTACATGTATGTGTGCATGTGTTGCATGTGATGCGTGCGAGTGATGCGTGTGCGCGGGCGTGCGCGTGGGCGTGCGCGCGTGTGTGCGTGTGGCTGTGCGTGTGGCTGTGGGTGTGGGTGTGTGCGTCCTTGAGTGAGAACGCGAATGCATATACATGTTATAAGAATAAACACATGTACAACGACAAAAAGCTACTGCCACAACAAGATAGAACTCTGAACGCATCAACAATAAGAAAACAAGACATACGGTCGGATAAAAACAAACTCGCATATCTCACCCGCCTACAACCAGATAAATGCGTATCATCAATCAAACTATTTTCATCGTCTCCCTATCGCCGCCAAATGCTATCTGCCTCCGCCTCGATACGCGCAATGTGACTAACAGGATTTGCGTGGTTATTGGGCTCGCCGAAACAATTGCATTATCTTGGCTATTACCTAAGGTTTGTGGTTGCCCAATGACGGAAGTGTCGCTGGGACGCGCCGCTGTTAACTAGATCACGCCAAACGGACCGCGGAGTTTCTGTTCATGGGCAGCATTCGACGATGGTGTGTGTAGAGTGCGTCATTTAATTTCGTAGTGCTAGGATTATGGATAGGTTTGTGGTTACGCTGAGGGTAAATATTAGGGATAGGTTTAGGTTTAAGGTTATGTTTTGAGTTATGGTTAGAGTAACTAAACCGAACCGCGTCAATGGGACTATTTTGGTTGTCGGAAAGTGTCGTTGAGTGGGATGACAAAGAGATAAATACGAGTAAACACACACGCACTCACTAGCACACAGGCACAAACACAAACACAAGCGCACGCAAGCAAACAAACAAACAAACAAACAAACAAACAAACAAACAAACAAACAAACACACGGACGCACGCACGCACACACACACACACACACACACGCACGCACGCACGCACGCACGCACGCACACACACACACACACACACACACAAACACACATACACACAGATGCACGCATATACACACACACGCATATACACACGCACGCACATACACACAATTTCGTTTTTAATCGCCTTCTTGGATGATAACGTTTACCACATAAGACACATGGATTACGATAGTAAATTATACTACAACATTTCCGCTTTCCCGCTACATTACGTACCTTATTACTGAAGGAATATAGTAATAATCCCTGTGTGTGCGTGCGTGTGCATGTTCCGGTTTTTCGTTAATGCAATGCAATGCAATGCAGTGCAGTGCAGTGCAGTGCAGTGCAGTGCAGTGCAGTGCAGTGCAGTGCAGTGCAGTGCAGTGCAATGCAATGCAATGCAATGCAATGCAATGCAATGCAATGCAATGCAATGCAATGCAATGCAATGCAATGCAATGCAATGCAATGCAATGCAATGCAATAGTAGGATAATTATACGACACGACACGACACGACACGACACGACACGACACGACACGACACGACACGACACGACACGACACGACACGACACGACACGACACGACACGACACGACACGACACGACACGACACGTCACGTCACGTCACGTCACGTCACGTCACGTCACGTCACGTCACGTCACGTCACGTCACGTCACGTCACATCACATCACATCACATCACATCACATCACATCACATCACATCACATCACATCACATCACATCACATCACATCACATCACATCACATCACATCACATCACATCACATCACATCACATCACATCACATCACATCACATCACATCACATCACATCACATCACATCGTATATATTTGTAGCAGTACAACAGAAATATAATCGAAGACCTGGTGCAAGTTACTATTTATATAGGATTATGTTTATGATTATGTTTCTTGCTTCTATCTTCGATACTCGACATTGGAAATACATTGTTACTCTTCCTAGTTATCCATGCTACTTGTTTCCACATTATGATTGTAATTTATCTTTCGCATAACACTATTTCTGCACGTTCTGCCTTTATGTCCGGAATACTACACATTGTAGTCTACAGCGTTCCGTCTCTAAAATAACTATCTTAAACAACCCAATCCTATAGGTTGATATTGTACATGATTGTTACTCGGCGTCGGCATTTCTCTTACGACCTATCATGACTACTCCATAAATCCTCTACAACTCCACGTAACCAGTTCCATACAGACAACCGACATGTGCACAACATACTACCCACCTTAATTGTCCGTGTAGTGATGTGTGTACATAGACGTGGTAGTTTATTTACACCTTTCGGATGAAACCTCGTGGTTGGTCTTTGATAGTCCCGTTGGAAACAGCAGTCGACTCGAGAACAGCAATAACTCTCCGTCACACAAACAGAAGGCGTCAGCATGCGACTGGGTGTGTCCAGACGATCCTTGTCGCGTCCGCTCCCTCGTGCTGCCCTCCGCCACACCTCCTACCCCGGCGACTGTCCATCGTATTTAAGCCCGCCTCGGTCTCGGCCACAGACGTAACGCGGTAGTGTGTGCGTCGGTGGTTTCGGTGTCCGCCGTGTCTGTAGGAGCACCTGGTCGACGGCGGGCAGAGAACTCGTCCGTCTCTCGCGTGCTACCTGCTGCTTGTGAGCCGGTGACGTACGCCGCAGTCGAGCCGCTGTCTCCGGTCGATGTTCCACCGATGCCACTCCTCTGAGCCGTTAAGTGGCGGGACGGGACGGGGCGGGCTGAACTCTAGAACCGGGCCGGTGGGGCGAGGCGGCTGACGTGTGAAGCTCGTAGCGGAGGTCCGGGCGTCGGGAGACGCGTGGTGATGTATCACCTGAAAGGTGCCGCCGTGGTTTTATGATGGTGTAGGTGGAGGGTGTTGGGAAAGTAGATATGTGGAGGGGGAGTGATGAAAGAAATATTAGGATGGTGAGAGGAAGAGGGAGGGAGAGGTATGTAGAGGAAGAAGAGATGGGGTGAAGGAGAGAATGCGAGAGCGAGAGGGGAGAGAGGAAGAGAGGGAGACAATGTGTCATGGAGAGACGAAAAGGGGCAGGGAGGTACAGGGAGAATGGAATATGGCGGGAGGAAGTGGGAAAAGAGAGGGGGAAACTGCATATAGACAAACAGACAGACATGCACACAACAGTACATATATACAGATAGAAGGGAAGAGGG
Source organism: Metamycoplasmataceae bacterium (assembly GCA_965263245.1). Taxonomy (GTDB): domain Bacteria; phylum Bacillota_I; class Bacilli_A; order Mycoplasmatales; family Metamycoplasmataceae; genus DT-68. The sequence continues at coordinate 6,384 of CBDHHR010000964.1, forward strand.
ATAGAGAGCCAGGGAAGGAGGAGGCGCATGGAGGGAGAGGAGGAGGTAGGTAAAGAGGTTGAGGGAGGGGGAGGGAGCTATAGACAGAGATAGAGAGGCAGTGAAACATAAGCAATAAGTGTGGTGTTAAATACACTACGAGACAGAAGTTGGAATGAAAGGACGAAGATGAAGACGAAGATGTGTTGCAAAGATGTGCCTAGCGAAAGAAGGAGTGAGGTCTGGATGTGTTCCATTCTAGACAAGTATCACAAGTATAGATGCTATTACACAAACATCACTTGTGTAGTACAATGGGCGCATTTACAGACGGAACAACGAAAACTGTACAACAAATGCCTTAGGGCGATGTAACCTGAATCTACCCCTGGTCCTTTTTTCGTCACACGGATCCCGACTATGGGGCCTCCAGCACAACCAGACATGGAAAGGAACCACAATTGCTAGGACATTCTTAGTGTTAACTGCTTAATTTGCAGTGAAATTGTTATCTCCAATGGTGGCCTTCACCTTAGCGGCATTGTTTGCCATAGTGAGTGTCTGCTGACGTTGTCTAACCGTTTGTTAAATTTGTATTACTATATAATGTCGTTCTATTTGTTGATTGTCGAATAAATTGTCCCAATTCCAATACATAACGAGTTACCCTGTCGTATGTAGATCTTACGTAAAGTACCAAGGACGCCAGGCCAACCAGTCAAGGCCAGTGTGTCGCATTAAACAACGATAACTACATCAGTGGAATGCGGTCATGGTTGCGCGATCGCTGCCTCTCTGCGTTTTGTCGGAGCCGATGTCAAATTCGGTTTGGCGTGTCGCATTGCCGTTAGGCATTCTTCTCCTGCTTGCATTTCTTCTTCTATTTCGTCTTCGTTTTCTTCCTCTTCTTCTTCCTCTTCTTGTCCTTCTTGTTCTTTCTCTTTTTCGTCTTCTTCTTATTCTTCCATCACATGAACCACATCATTTCGTGGATGGTTCTGCCTCCACATTTTTTAAATCTAATCACCGCTAAATGATGATTCAACGACAGGTTTTAGTCGCTTCCTTGTGTCACATGGTTTACTTCTCCTTGCATAGACAGTTTTTAGACACGAGATTGATGAGGCGGCGGATTACGTAATCTTTTTCCAAAAGACCCAGACAACGTGAGGTAAACGAACAAGTTTCGATACAATGTGAACCCCGCTTCTACGATTTTCGGTCTAACAGTTCGAGCGCTGCTCCCCACATTGTGTTGATCCATGCAGATTGCCGAACTGTTCTTACGTTTCAGGATAATAGTTGCTCCTGGTTCATCGTGACGTTTTTACGACAAGACAAAAAAAATTGATCATTCATTTACGACCGTGTATAACTCAGAGCCGTTGGAAGGGAAGCACTTTAGACGCCTTCTTAAGTGAGAGGCCTTGTATTGGCACAGCAGTTTAATGCCAGAGAATCCGGCATAGTCTATACTTAAGCGCATGAAACATATTCATTGATACAAATGTGTATGGAACCTCAGCATAGATATCACCACTGGGCCAAAGTCGGATACCAAGGTGACCGTATTATAGATTGTCTACCCGTCATAGTTACAGCAGTAATTTTGTACTGTTCCAGGGTGACCGTATTGCCGAAGTGTCCGTAAAACGAATTTAAACTGTATATGTGGTGGCAGAGCGTCGGACTCAATCGAGAGAACCAGGATCAAAGTGACCCGAATAACAAGGTGACCCTTATAACTGGCTTAATGTTATGTTCTTCATAGTTACCAACAATCATTTTGTTCTGTCACATGGTGACCGTAATTGCGACGTGACTGTACTGCCGAGGAGACCCTAAAAGAGTTTAACCTGTATATATGCAATGCAGCGGCGCAATGATTAGAGAATCTAAATATCAGTCGATATAACCCGGGTTCGAATCCTGTGCGGCCACGACACCCTTGTCCGCTCTACGTTGATCCAGTTTACTCAGCTGTGTTTACGTACGAATAGTCTTCGCGCACTAATTACAGTGTGACTTAATTCTCCCAAAGAAGTCACGGGGTCTTCGAATGACCAATCCTACTTACTGGATACGGCTCCCTCCCTCCCTCCCTCCCTCCCTCCCTCCCTCCCTCACTCACTCCCTCCCTCCCTCCCTCCCTCCCTCCCTCGCTCGCTCCCTCCCTCCCTCCCTGCCTGCCTGCCTGCCTGCCTGCCTGCCTGCCTGCCTGCTGCCTGCCTGCCTGCCTGCCTGCCTGCCTGCCTGCCTGCCTGCCTGCCTGCCTCCCTGCCTCCCCCTCCCACACTCCCTCCCTCCCTCCCTCCCTCCCTCCCTCCCTGCCTGCCTGTCTGCCTGCCTGCCTGCCTGCCTGCCTGCCTGCCTGCCTGCCTGCCTGCCTGCCTGCCTGCCTGTCTGCCTGCCTGCCTCCCTCCCTCCCTCCCTCCCTGCCTCCCTCCCTCGCTCCCTGCCTGCCTGCCTGCCTGCCTGCCTGCCTGCCTGCCTGCCTGCCTGCCTGCCTGCCTGCCTGTCTGCCTGCCTGCCTGCCTGCCTCCCTCCCTCCCTTGGTCCCCTCGCTCCCTCGCTCCCTCCCTCGCTCCCTCGCTCCCCCCTCCCCCCTCTCTCTCCTCCCGCTCTCTCTCTCTCTCTCTCTCTCTCTCTCTTCTCTCTCTCTCTCTCTCTCTCTCTCTCTCTCTCACACACACACACACACACACACACACAACACACACACACACACACACACACACACACACACACACACATACACATACACACACACGCACGCACGCACGCACGCACGCACGAATGTACCTTTTTATGCGCGGATATATAACA
>CBDHHR010000965.1:0-8215 GCA_965263245.1 Metamycoplasmataceae bacterium
AAATCTTCCGAAACTATAGCATCCTTTCGTAAACAATATCAAAAACATTTATTAATTGTCTTTCCACCATACATTTTCGCCAATCGCCTGCTCCAGTGACGACTCCTGTCTATGCTCGTTTATGGTTGCCCCAAAAGGTGTTGTTTGTTGCGCCTCTGAACTTTAATGTTCAAGGGTAGAGTCTATGGTCGCAGAGAAATGTTACAATTACGTCATTACACACACATGTCGAAACACAACTGATTTAGTTATCATCATTGCTAACAGAGGCGACGCGAGGCTTAGCTTTCGATGATTACTTAATCGCATAGATAACTAGTTATTATTCAATAATCTCTCTCATTGTGGGATCGTTAAAATGTATTAGATGTTATGGTCGAGCTTCTCTGGTCGATTTTGCAATCCGGCCAATTCGTTTATCCAGGCAACCATAATATATCCTTAAGAAAACGGTAATATGTATATATAATAAATACAATTATGATATTCAGCGATTGAAAACAACGTGCAATTTGGTGCGGGACATGCTATTCTGAATTTGCCATGTAGGCAATAGGCACTGCCTAAATAAAATGAGCTCATTCTTTCTATTCCTGTATGTTGTGCTAGCTTGTCCGTCTTTGGTTTCGGGGCAGATATTAATTATATATCTTTGTATGGACAACGATCCATATAATGGTTTCGTGGATACAGTTTCTGGGATGGAAAAAATGTCACTGATTGTGCAAAGGGATTAATGGACTGGGCAGTAGTGGCGCCATCTAGCGAATGGTCAGATAGCGACTCGGTGCAACATTTTGTGCAGCGTAACATCTTAGCTGTCGTACGTAGGCCTCATTGGCTAACACATAAGTGCTATATCACCGCCATTTGGAATACATTCGTTGATATTAATGTCAACGTAGATTAAATGATGGTAGAGAAAGAGATCTTCAGAATGTGCCATTGTTGTCTTTATTCTCTGTGGTCATTTAGAGGGTACTGGAGCGTCTAGATTTGGTGATTTTGGGCTAGCCTGACTAGGGATGCAGTAAGTGTTATGGGTTTGTTGGTGAGCTCCAAACATTTCAAACGTCGCTTCAAAAAAACTTTTCCACCAATCGTGATCCAAACTAACTGATACTGAACCTCCGACGTTCTTGGGGAGACGGAAGGTGACTTCTAGGGAGGGCGGTGTCGTAAAATGACGAACAGCGGCCTCACACGGATTGAATCTTCAACTCTTTCTCGCCCGATTTAGCACCATTTGTCAATGGAGATTAAGGAATTTTCGTACGGCTATTAATATTCGGGGATCACATGGCGTCATGGCAGAACAGGGATCCTTCCGTTACTGATCCATGTATAATTACTAGCAGCTAAAATCTTACATGTAAGGCTGTCTTCTTATGTACTCATTAACTAATTTTATTCCGGGTGCACATTTTTCGAAAGCGGTATTGTGTCCAAATCAGTCATATTATCCATCGTCATCAAATAGCACAAGTAGACACTGTTCGACAGGTTCCGTCCAGAAAACGGCGTGAACGAACGAACGAACGAACGAACGAACGAACGAACGAACGAACGAACGAACGAACGAACGAACGAACGAACGAACGAACGAACGAACGAACGAACGAACGAACGAACGAACGAACGAACGAACGAACGAACGAACGAACGAACGAACGAACGAACGAACGAACGAACGAACGAACGAACGAACGAACGAACGAACGAACGAACGAACGAACGAACGAACGAACGAACGAACGAACGAACGAACGAACGAACGAACGAACGAACGAACGAACGAACGAACGAACGAACGAACGAACGAACGAACGAACGAACGAACGAACGAACGAACGAACGAACGAACGAACGAACGAACGAACGAACGAACGAACGAACGAACGAACGAACGAACGAACGAACGAACGAACGAACGAACGAACGAACGAACGAACGAACGAGAACGAACGAACGAACGAACGAACGAACGAACGAACGAACGAACGAACGAACGAACGAACGAACGAACGAACGAACGAACGAACGAACGAACGAACGAACGAACGAACGAACGAACGAACGAACGAACGAACGAACGAACGAACGAACGAACGAACGAACGAACGAACGAACGAACGAACGAACGAACGAACGAACGAACGAACGAACGAACGAACGAACGAACGAACGAACGAACGAACGAACGAACGAACGAACGAACGAACGAACGAACGAACGAACGAACTTTTATTCATGACTTCCTAGAGACTACGAGAACGCAGTCGATTGCGAGACACGGAACTCAATACTACCAGGATTCAATCCCACACGCTGCGATATTCAAAACTTACCTTTTTATATAACAAGCCTCCGATTTAAAGGGCCATATGAGAAATGACACGCAAGCAAGCAACACGTGATAATGTCTCTACGAGCATAGAAACGTCCATGGCGTCAAGAGATATGCTGTGCTAATTATTCGCATTAGCACGTCAGTGTTTCAGAGTAATTAGTGTTATAAGCTAGTGCACCGGAATACCGTGACGCAAGGGGGGATACACAGAGAAGCCAAATACTAGAGGCATAGATAAAGATAGCAAAAAGACATCAGCAAAGAACAGCCTGGAAAGCCCTACGGAATTTGGTTATAAATGTGTTTGTTTAAATGCAAGGAGCATAGTAAACAAAAGAAATGAACTAGACATTATGGTAGAAGATATTGACCCTCACATAATAGGTATAACTGAATCTTGGGCCACACCCGATATATCAGATGCCGAATTAGGAATTACAGGGTATGTAATGTTTAGGAAAGATAGATTAGGAAGAAGGGGAGGCGGAGTTATTTTATATATTAAAGAATCCATCCAAGCTTATGAAATAAAATTAGAAAAAGAAGCAGAATGTGAAGAAGCTGTCTGGTGTAACATAGTTACAGGAAAGTCAACATTAACTGTTGGGTTAGTGTATCGGAGTCCAAACATAAGCATGGAAGAGAATGAAAAAATACATAACGCTATCAAAGAAGTGAGTAAACGGGACTGTATTATTATGGGGGATTTTAACCATGGGCATATACAGTGGACATCTCTACAGAGTACCGGGAGAGAGGATCAAGAGTTTTTAAACTTAGTACAAGATAGTTTCCTTTCTCAACATGTGTTAGAAGCAACCAGGGGCGAGAACGTGTTAGACATAGTATTGAGCTCACAGAAGGAATTTGTTGATAATGTCAAGATATGTGAGCCACTGGGGTGTAGTGATCACAACCAGATACATTTTATCATCAAAGTAAAGGGAGAACGGAATAGAAAAATAAGGTACAGGAAAAAATTTCACAAAGGAAGATATAAGGACATGAGGGAATATTTAGCAAAGATAGACTGGAATAACACACTGAAGAATAAGACAGCAACAGAATGCTGGAATATTTTAAAGAGTGAAATTGACTGCGTCGTTGACAAATTTGTCCCCTTGAAAAAACAGGGGAAACGGTCAAAGAAGAAACACTTATCGAAGGAAGCCATTAGAAAAATCAAGTACAAGCAAATGATGTGGAAGACATATAGACATACCGGAAGTGAAGAAGACTATAGCATTTATAAAGAAGCACTTAATCAAGCTACAGCTGAAATTAGAAATTCAAAGAGAAGCTACGAACAAAAAATAGCTTTTAATATAAAACATGACAGCAAGAGTTTTTATGCGTATGTTCGAAGTAAACAGAAAGTTCAGGATAAGGTCGGTCCTGTAGAAGGTAGTGATGGAAACATAATAACAGAGGGATTCTTAATGGCAGAAAACCTAAATGAGTACTTTAGTTCGGTGTTTACCACGGAAGATATTAGTATATTACCAGTACTTGAGACTAAGTTCGAAGGGAGAGAGTTTGACTATTTAGGACAACTAATTGTAACCCCAACAATGGTAGCTATGAAAATAAGAGATATGAAGGAAAATAAATCACCTGGAGTGGATGGGATTCCTCCCAAATTACTATTGGAAATTGTAGAACAAATCAGCATACCGCTTGCAACAGTGTTCAATTTGTCATTAAAGGAGGGCATGGTTCCGTTAGAATGGAAAGAAGCAAACATTATATCATTATTTAAAAAAGGTTCGAGAAACAAGTCAGACAACTATAGACCAGTGAGTTTAACATCGGTGATTTGCAAACTATTAGAAAGACTAATTAAAGATCACCTGGTTGATTTTCTTGTTAAAAATAAATTGATAAACCCATCTCAACATGGGTTTTTAAAAGCGAGGTCATGCTTAACAAATATGTTATGTTTTTTGGAAGATGTCACAAAGTGGCTAGATGAGGGATCACCAGTAGATATAATCTACTTAGATTTTAAAAAAGCCTTTGACAAAGTGCCACACCAAAGACTACTACTTAAACTAAAGGCCCATGGCATAGGAAATGGTGTGATCAACTGGATAGAAAAATGGCTTATTGATAGAAGACAAAGAGTAGTAGTTGATGGGGAGGTTTCAAACTGGAAAGCGGTTTTGAGTGGAGTACCGCAGGGATCAGTACTGGGACCTATTTTATTCTTAATATATATCAATGATTTGGATGATGACATAACAAGCAAGGTGTTGAAGTTTGCGGACGACACAAAAGTGTTTAGGAAAATTAAAAGTGATGCAGATAGACAGCATTTACAAGATGATCTTAATAAGTTGATAGAATGGTCTGAGAAGTGGCAAATGCTGTTTAATTTTGGAAAGTGTAAGTGCCTTCACACAGGACATGGGAATGAAGATGCACAATATACAATGGGTGATACTGTACTAAATACTACCTTAAAGGAAAAGGACTTAGGGTTAACTATTAGTGCTGACATGAAGGTATCAGAGCAGTGTGGAATTGCAGCAGCGAAGGGAAACCAAATTCTTGGATTAATTAGGCGAAATATAGTGTACAAAGAAAAAGAACTAATAATACCGCTGTATAAAACAATAGTTAGGCCTCACTTAGAATATTGTATACAAGCATGGAGGCCATATCGCAAGAAGGATATTGATATGCTAGAAAGAGTACAAAGGAGAGCAACCAAAATGATACAAAAACTAAGGAATATTAGTTATGAAATGTGTCTAAAAGAATGTGGTTTAACAACACTAGAAACCAGAAGATTGAGAGGAGATCAGATTGAGGTGTTTAAAATATTGAATGGATATGAAAATATTGACAGAAATATTTTGTTCACAGTCAAGGAAGAGAGAAGGACTAGAGGACATGGAGTTACATTAGCAAAGAAGCAGTGTAGACTAGATATTAGAAAATTTTCATTTTCACAAAGAACAGTAAACGAATGGAACAGATTATCAGCTGATTGTGTAGGTGCTAGTAGTGTTAATATATTTAAAAATAAAATCGACATATACCTAAGAAGGGCGGGGTATACTTAGATAGATAGGTTGGACTCTCGATAAGCCAAATGGCTTCCTAGTCCACCTGCCATCTAGAGTTGAATCTCTAGGTGGCAATCTTGTTAAATCTTGTTAAATCTTGTAATGTCGCGATATAACATGCCGTTAATGACAACCAGATATTGATTACAACATGTGACAATCAGACGATGGATTTATTAGTGATTCCTGTCCACGTGCAAGGTCTTCACGCAGTATAGACGACGGATAAGATGGAATGATTGAGTCAGACTCGCAGACTACAACCAAATCAACCGAGTTCTCGGGTTCACAAGATCTACATCCGATTACCTCGATAATAATTTACAATGAATTATCACGATCAGTCGTAGCAGAAAGAAAGATAAATTAATGTGAAAGTGTCTTTAATCGTGTAAGATAAAAAATACAATTAGTAAGAACAGGTACAGTCAGAGATTCTCACGGTCTTGATACATTTTTTGATCACGTTTCGAAACACATCTCTCCTCGTACCGGCTTTCATTAGGTTGCACGCACACGTCTTCATTACCTAATGGCGCCGAATGACGTCATCGTAAATGTGACGTAGGGCGCAATTTCTCTCCTCTCGATCGATTGATGTTCTGGTCTTCCTTATCAATATGGCTTCTTTTACCTCGCCCGGCTTCATTAGCTGCCGAAGAAGTCGGCGTCAACATTAACCACAGCTTCGACCTGGTGACATTCGTTTGATGTGTAAAATATTATATTTTGAATTAAAACGCAACGGATTTTTAAAGTACAACACTTGGTATAGAACTCACAGTTCATTTTAAAAACATTGTTGCATCCAGCGTCCCATAGTTTTGAGTTTCTATTTCTAGATTCCGGGCAAAACCGAACGACATCCTACGCGCGCTTTAGATGTGGCGTCGGTTGTCGGTCCACAGTGCGACCACGCAAGCGGAAGACGAGACGCGCGATAAACGAATGCAGGCGCCGGTCATAAAGCAATCGTATTGGATATTAGCGCTGCCCGAAGAGTCGCTTCCGTCTTAGTTAGCGAGGACGCACTCTGCCCGGGACGGATGTTGACAACTGTCGCCCGCGTGCCACGCTAGATGTGGCGACGGTGAATACCACAACGAAATACTAAGGCGAGAACTGTGTCAATCGCACCGGAGACACCGGTGACATTCCGGCTTTGGACATGTTTACGCGAATGCGGATTTGTTGGGCGTGTTATTAAATATTTGGCGACCGTCAGCGCGTCGCAAGAACTGTCCCCGGGGATTGTGACGTTCGCGATAACATCAGGATCCCGCGTTGACTTGACGGGGAAATACATCTCGTTGACGTTCGCGACCGCCAAAGCGTATACGCGGTAATTATCGACGATGCATCACTGGCGATACTTTGCTTGGAACTAATGCCCGATCGTGTGGACGAGACAGCGGCGAACGAGATCGTTAACTTGAATACACATATACGGGAACGACGCAACGCAACTGAACTGTAGGCGTCAGCAGTAGCACAATCACGGCTAGTCTCTAGCTCACCGGACCGATAACGACTTGGACGTGAGTGAGCAGGGACAGACGGACGAGCTGGGGGACGTCGGGATGTTGGGGACGAACTCGTCCGGGGAATGTGGCGACCAGAACTCGTCCAGCATATCCGTTGCAGCGGGGAGTGGGTCCGCCGCGATGATGGCTAAGTGCATTCTGCTCGCCACGTTGCTGGGAGTCGTTCTACTCGGTAATGCCCTCACCCTGCACGACGCCTGCGCCGCCGGACACAACTCCCGGAAGTGGTCGGCGTCGCTCTGGCTACTGAAGGTTCGTAACGATCGACCCACGACCGTCAAGCCGTACGTAATGACGAAACGTCCATTTCAGTTTATATAAGAGAAGACCCAGTACGTCACCAGTCTGGTTCTTTGAAGTGCAACTGTGAATTGTACAAGTAACGTGTGCTATTGGGTTTGTAAAAGAGGGCGCACGTTTGTTGAAATTATCAAGACTTGAACGTTAGGATACGTATATTTTGTTAACGTGTGGATAGCGTTATACTATTGTATGGTATAAAGTAGCTGAGCATGTCAAAGGTAAAACTTAGCGATAACTTGTACAGCTGCTTGATTATCGTCGTCGTCATGATGATGATGATGATGATGATGATGATGATGATGATGATGATGATGATGATGATGATGATGATGATGATGATGATGATGATGATGATGATGATGACGATGATGATGATGATGATGACGATGATGATGATCATCATCGTCATCGTCGTCATCATTTGCATTAGCTCTTTTTATTGTTTAGCATTTACAAAATGATACAGATAGCAAACAAATGTCCATCTTACTTACCACAGTATAATTCAAACATATCAAACATGTATCTAACCACACATTGAAAAACAAATATCTTAATATTAAGTCACTTGTAGGTAATCTCGCGACAGTTGATTGTTTTCTGGATATTGTGAGATATTTTACGATGGCTAAACCGTGGCACACAATAACTATTTCTACGAATGACACTAGATGTGTGAACACACTTTGTATCATGTGTCCAATAATGAAGACACACGTAGATACCATGTAGATACCACACTTAAATCTATACCACAGAAGCAGGAATGAAAAAAAATTAGTTTCGGGGGTTGAGGGTCGCACAATTGCGCTTACACTGTCTCGCAGCGTATCATGACGTCGGTACATGTGTATGTTGAAAACACTCAGACTGCTGATTTACTAGGGGGAGAACCACATGTCTGGCCCCACCAAAATGTCAGTTGTCAGCAACGATTGGTCGTCAAT
>CBDHHR010000966.1:0-9604 GCA_965263245.1 Metamycoplasmataceae bacterium
ATTAACGCCAGAACCGTATAAATTTGGCGGAAACGGACAAAATGGCCTGGGATTGTTTAGATACGCACAAACGTAGAATTTCATGCAACAATAACGGATATTGCATTTATCACTGTCCGTGTCTTTTAATAAAACCTTTTCTTCATTTTTTATTATCGTATTCGCAATAAGTTCAGGTGGTAGCTAAGTACGTTTCAGATGCGAAGGCATCAAAAGAGACGTAATTCTTTACCCCGTCAGCCAGATGAGTTTGCCTTTGGCGCATAGTATCGCTAAATGTAGCCGTCGCACGCCATATAATATAAGGGTGATGGGGTCGCGTTGTGTAATTGGTTTGTTTTGATATTTCTCGTATTGAATAATAGCATGTTTTGGCGGCAACATTAGCTACGGTGGTTGGTGCGATATGACCATTCGTACAGTCATGCATTGATTTATTGCATTGCATAACGGACGTTCCTCAAGTGGGCATGTTTCCTAATGTGTCAGGTGATTAAATTAGCAGTCATATTTAATTGCGTCTCGTTGACTCATTGTAACACGCATGTATGTGGTACATGGTGGAATTGAGTAGATACATCAGATAATCATAGTCTTTACGAAGACACGTTAAAACAAATTAAGTTCAATAAATATATTCGGTAAGCATAACAATTCATATGCATTGAAATATAATTGTTATTACTTATATTGCTACTACTAGTAATATAACAACAACAATAACAACAACAACAACAACAACAACAACCATTACTACTACTACTACTACTACTACTAGTAGTAGTAGTAGTAGTAGTAGTAGTAGTAGTAGTAGTAGTAGTAGTAGTAGTAGTAGTAGTAGTAGTAGTAGTACTACTACTATAAAGCTATAAAGCAAAAACTTCTCAAAAGCGCTTAAAATATAAAACAAGTAAATATGTATATATATATATATATATATATATATATATATATATATATATATATATATATAGAAGCTAAAATAATAAGTTAAATAAATTAATAAGTTAATTCAATAGCATAAGCTGAATACAATATTAAATTGACTTGTTAAACTTAGATATGCATAAATATTAAGAAGACAAGCCAACTTTAAAACATATTAACATTTATTAACGAAGTTAAAACCGCGTAAATTGTCAATTTCATTTAAATGTCACTTCGGCTAGCCATGTAGTGTTCTGTATGCTATGAGGAACATGTTGCCATTGAGTTAGTGTTTTTAACCTCAGAAGGTAGATTGTTCCACAGTGTCGGTCCAGTCATCGAGAAAGTTCGCCGACCGTATCGCTCAAGGTGTTAATGCGGTATTGTCAATTGACGTTGGCCGGCGCATCTCAGTGAACGGGTGGATGAGAATGGTGTCACCCATGAAGTCAGATATGCTGGGCCGATTTGGCGATACACGAGGAGGAGGATATTTAATTAAATTCGTTGCCGAACTGGCAACCAATGAAGGCTAGACAGAACTGGTGTAATGTGATCTCTTCTGCTGGTCCACCCATGAGTCGCGCCGCAGAAATCTGGACAGCTGCACCAGTCTTAGGCAGAGTAGCGCATTGCCGTAATCAACGCGAGACATGACAAAGGCATAAACTATGGTCTTGCACGCGGCGGCAGTCAGACAGGTCATGATCCTGAGTATTCTGTGAATGTGGCTGTATGTCACCTGACAAACACAGCGTACATGTCCCCCCCCCCCCCCCCCCCATTGACATGGAGTCAATTGCACAGAGACGCGAAATACATCCTCAGTTGGAAATACTGTCCTTCTAAGGTTACGCATGATTCATTAGTCATTTCCTCTGTAAGTCTTAAGGAATAAATATTAAATTATCTATGCTTGCGAGCATATTGTGTTGACCGATCGCCCAATTGACGTACTCCATGTTAAGTGTATTTCCTACACGCGAAGACGAGCAGTCAGTAGTAAACCCTGCGTTCCATAACGAATAATTGTCAATACATAACGTACACATTCATTTTTGTCAGGTATGATTATGTCAGACGCGATAAACATTTGTTTTATTTTTTAATTCCTAGTAGCGTGTCTAATAAACGTTAACAAAAAACGTATGGCTTTCCATATTATTTGGAATAACGGGATACATTTTTGAGCCGACACAGAGAAAATAATTATTCTTTGTTGAGCATTACAACATGTTATAATGTGCAAAGGACATAGTGCTGCTTGTGTTGAATTCAATGTTTCTCTGTGTGTCCAACCGAACGAAGGTATAAATTATTTTGATAATAAACGACATACATTAGGAATCATTGTGTTGCCTAACTCGCCCAAACTTATACATTGTCAATCTGACCAAAGTATTATACTGGCTCTTCAAATAATAGCACCACTACCGTTATATTTCATTAGGTTGTGTGCTGTTTATTGCTAAATAAATAAACTTAGCAAAACACTGGAACCCAGTAGACCGCGCATGAAGTCTAAACCTAGTAGAGTGGTGGTAGTTCTCGGCAGTACATTTGCTAACAGTGACGCTATAGTGCTTACATTTTCCCGGTGTTATAAACGTTCCGGTCGACGTTTGTGCGCATGCGCGATAAATGTAAAATCATCAATGTGCAGCGAAACGACAAAGCATTTATGGTATAAATACCACGGGCTATTCGTTAGGATGTATTTATAAACTCTCGGCAAAGTTATTTGTCAACAATTAACACGAGGCAAACATGTTTTGAGGCATGTATTGATAGCAAGCGCAAATCACGTGACTGTACTGCGCCATAATCCAAGACAGTGATTTAAAGAAACGTAATATTTTAATTTATTGAACGACATTTTAAGCAACTCTTCACAGTAATCATCACAGGAGAGTTAAGGAACAGCCCGTGGCATTTATACCCAAAATGCTTGGTGGCTTTGTGGCACATTAATGAATTTACATTTATTGCGCATGCGCAAAAACGTCACTCGGAGAGTTTATAACTTCCGGAAATATGCAAGCGCGACAACGCACTAGTTAACTTGTCCATTGTTGGGATGGCGCTACACTCAATATAATTATAAAGTAGATAGGTCAGTCAGTTTTGATATTCTGTTTAATTTAATGGTGTCAATAAAGCTTGCCAGCCAAATATTAATTGTACAAAATGTGTTGTTAGCATCATTCGTTCGGTGTTTGAAAGGGGAATACAGGTTTGTTCCACATATAAATGCAGGAGTCCATAACATTTTGGTCATGTCCTCACTGATGACGGAGACGGACGTAGGCCCCCTAATGCAACTTTAAGCAAAATATCAAAAGGCAACAGAAACTTGTAAGTAAAACAAAAGTAATTCCCGTTGTTTCCAAGCGTCGACAACTTTATGACGTAAATGGTTAGCATATTGTCGATTTGTTACGTTTTAATTTACGTACCTGTTACGTAGGCGTAACTAATCAATAACTTTTAAACGCCAGTAACTCCTGAAATATCAGGTACGTTGAAAGGATGGATATATTACGTCCTATTCCAAGTGTCATGGATTACTCCCTGAAATGTTTGCGATCGATAATAAGAAACACCACAAATTCATAGGGCGGCTTTCACCTAACTTTCACATAATCATTTAGCCCCTTTAGTGGTGATACATGTTGCTCTTTCCACAAATTTGGAAAGCTGCGCTAATCATTATATGCAATATTCATATAAATACAACTACAACAACATGACTGAATTACTTATCTTTCATGAAAATTATGTTATGGAAATGTAAGCAGAACATAAAACATGCATGTCTGCAATGTACTAGTTTCATTCGTGCCTTGGAATACGTGCAAGTTGACATGACACCAACACAAGAGTGCGGGTTGGTCAGAGCAAATCTACCGCGCGGTGTTGTTTTCAGTTCGTTTCGATTCTCGACGATAATCCGTGGAGTAGCTTTACCGTCGGACGGAGTCTCGATGTATCTTCACTGGACCCTGTGCTATTCTAATTAGGGCGCTTTTGATGCTACCGCTTTCCGTCCAGGTTTACTGTTACCGGAGGCATGTGGATGAGACCGTATACCATCAAGAAATGCACTAAGTCCGTTGAGATGTGCACTAGACTTTTACTATGCAAGCTTCATCAATACATTAACGTCTAATGACGTCACCGCACTCGTATGTGTGTGTGTGTGTGTGTGTGTGTGTGTGTGTGTGTGTGTGTGTGTGTGTGTGTGTGTGTGTGTGTGTGTGTGTGTGCTTGTGCGTGTGCGTGTGCGTGTGCGTGTGCGTGTGCGTGTGCGTGTGCGTGTGCGTGTGCGTGTGCGTGTGCGTGTGCGTGTGCGTGTGCGTGTGCGTGTGCGTGTGCGTGTGCGTGTGCGTGTGCGTGTGCGTGTGCGTGTGCGTGTGCGTGTGCGTGTGCGTGTGCGTGTGCGTGTGCGTGTGCGTGTGCGTGTGCGTGTGCGTGTGCGTGTGCGTGTGCGTGTGCGTGTGCGTGTGCGTGTGCGTGTGCGTGTGCGTGTGCGTGTGCGTGTGCGTGTGCGTGTGCGTGTGCGTGTGCGTGTGCGTGTGCGTGTGCGTGTGCGTGTGCGTGTGCGTGTGCGTGTGCGTGTGCGTGTGCGTGTGCGTGTGCGTGTGCGTGTGCGTGTGCGTGTGCGTGTGCGTGTGCGTGTGCGTGTGCGTGTGCGTGTGCGTGTGCGTGTGCGTGTGCGTGTGCGTGTGCGTGTGCGTGTGCGTGTGCGTGTGCGTGTGCGTGTGCGTGTGCGTGTGCGTGTGCGTGTGCGTGTGCGTGTGCGTGTGCGTGTGCGTGTGCGTGTGCGTGTGCGTGTGCGTGTGCGTGTGCGTGTGCGTGTGCGTGTGCGTGTGCGTGTGCGTGTGCGTGTGCGTGTGCGTGTGCGTGTGCGTGTGCGTGTGCGTGTGCGTGTGCGTGTGCGTGTGCGTGTGCGTGTGCGTGTGCGTGTGCGTGTGCGTGTGCGTGTGCGTGTGCGTGTGCGTGTGCGTGTGCGTGTGCGTGTGCGTGTGCGTGTGCGTGTGCGTGTGCGTGTGCGTGTGCGTGTGCGTGTGCGTGTGCGTGTGCGTGTGCGTGTGCGTGTGCGTGTGCGTGTGCGTGTGCGTGTGCGTGTGCGTGTGCGTGTGCGTGTGCGTGTGCGTGTGCGTGTGCGTGTGCGTGTGCGTGTGCGTGTGCGTGTGCGTGTGCGTGTGCGTGTGCGTGTGCGTGTGCGTGTGCGTGTGTGTGTGTGTGTGTGTGACAGAGAGAGAGATAGATAGAAAATAGAGAGTGAGAGAGTGAGAGAGTGAGAGAGAGAGAGAGAGAGAGAGAGAGAGAGAGAGAGAGAGAGAGAGAGAGACAGAGACAGAGACAGAGACAGAGACAGAGACAGAGACAGAGACAGAGACAGAGACAGAGACAGAGACAGAGACAGAGACAGAGACAGAGACAGAGACAGAGACAGAGACAGAGACAGAGACAGAGACAGAGACAGAGACAGAGACAGAGACAGAGACAGAGACAGAGACAGAGACAGAGACAGAGACAGAGACAGAGACAGAGACAGAGACAGAGACAGAGACAGAGACAGAGACAGAGACAGAGACAGAGACAGAGACAGAGACAGAGACAGAGACAGAGACAGAGAGAGAGAGAGAGAGAGAGAGAGAGAGAGAGAGAGAGAGAGAGAGAGAGAGAGAGACAGAGACAGAGACAGAGACAGAGACAGAGACAGAGACAGAGACAGAGACAGAGACAGAGACAGAGACAGAGACAGAGACAGAGACAGAGACAGAGACAGAGACAGAGACAGAGACAGAGACAGAGACAGAGACAGAGACAGAGACAGAGACAGAGACAGAGACAGAGACAGAGACAGAGACAGAGACAGAGACAGAGACAGAGACAGAGAGAGAGAGAGAGAGAGAGAGAGAGAGAGAGAGAGAGAGAGAGAGAGAGAGAGAGAGAGAGAGAGAGAGAGAGAGACAGAGACAGAGACAGAGACAGAGACAGAGACAGAGACAGAGACAGAGACAGAGACAGAGACAGAGACAGAGACAGAGACAGAGACAGAGACAGAGACAGAGACAGAGACAGAGACAGAGACAGAGACAGAGACAGAGACAGAGACAGAGACAGAGACAGAGACAGAGACAGAGACAGAGACAGAGACAGAGACAGAGACAGAGACAGAGACAGAGACAGAGACAGAGACAGAGACAGAGACAGAGACAGAGACAGAGACAGAGACAGAGACAGAGACAGAGACAGAGACAGAGACAGAGACAGAGACAGAGACAGAGACAGAGACAGAGACAGAGACAGAGACAGAGACAGAGACAGAGACAGAGACAGAGACAGAGACAGAGACAGAGACAGAGACAGAGACAGAGACAGAGACAGAGACAGAGACAGAGACAGAGACAGAGACAGAGACAGAGACAGAGACAGAGACAGAGACAGAGACAGAGACAGAGACAGAGACAGAGACAGAGACAGAGACAGAGACAGAGACAGAGACAGAGACAGAGACAGAGACAGAGACAGAGACAGAGACAGAGACAGAGACAGAGACAGAGACAGAGACAGAGACAGAGACAGAGACAGAGACAGAGACAGAGACAGAGACAGAGACAGAGACAGAGACAGAGACAGAGACAGAGACAGAGACAGAGACAGAGACAGAGACAGAGACAGAGACAGAGACAGAGACAGAGACAGAGACAGAGACAGAGACAGAGACAGAGACAGAGACAGAGACAGAGACAGAGACAGAGACAGAGACAGAGACAGAGACAGAGACAGAGACAGAGACAGAGACAGAGACAGAGACAGAGACAGAGAGTATAGGCGCCCCCGTATCTATTGATTGGTGTTTTTGTAAGTCGTTTACCGATTGCTTCTTTCATTGTGTGTTTTATTGTTAGATACACCTACTTGTTTAATATTATTTTCACTCTCTCGCAAATTACGGTGTGGTTTTCTGTTGTTGCTCGGTCCTTACAATAGATGAAACCAGGATAGAAAGAGTCCAAAATATTAACATTCTTTGGATATTCTTGCAAGGGAACCTACGCTGGGATATTCATATTAAAAATATTTCTGGTAAATGTTCTAAATTGATAGACATATTGAACTGGCAAAATTGTTCTAAATTGATAGACATATTGAACTGGAAAAATTGCTTAACTTAGCAATTTTGCCAGTAAATATAAAATTACATTGTGTAGTTCATTCATATTACCATAGATTTATTATGTCATAATGATATGGGATTTTAACTGTAACAGAGTTATCAAGCTACAGAAATAAAAGCATTAGAATAATATGTTTACCGAAATATAAGGCATACAGTGAGCCATAATAACAAAATATAAAATTAATAATCTTAATATTACAAATATGCTAAAAGTACATGAACTTAAACTGTATTATAAATATGTGCACATGACA
This sequence comes from Metamycoplasmataceae bacterium, assembly GCA_965263245.1. Taxonomy (GTDB): domain Bacteria; phylum Bacillota_I; class Bacilli_A; order Mycoplasmatales; family Metamycoplasmataceae; genus DT-68. The sequence continues at coordinate 7,375 of CBDHHR010000966.1, forward strand.
TTACCAGTATATTTGTCAAACTTACCATTTATATTTGAAACGTTCACAATTATAAAACATGGATACACGGCAATATTTATAAAGGAAATCATGCTAATCATATATTTGCCAAGGATTGGGTATGATATTTCATTACTAATAAATTGTACAGCAGTTCACATAAGAAACAACGTTACAATATATAGCTTGCAAATGTTTATTAATTATGCAATTTTATTTTTACCATCTGTTGTGGATGCCCTAGTCGTGTCCAATAAGGTGCCAGACACAATACAACACAACGTAGAGTGCGTCGTATCGCTACAGTCTCTCGTCTCAGCCACACACTACTGTAGTGTAACGATTGCTACAGTCTCTCGTCTCAGCCACACACTACTGTAGTGTAACGATTGCTACAGTCTCTCGTCTCAGCCACACACTACTGTAGTGTAACGATTGCTACAGTCTCTCGTCTCAGCCACACACTACTGTAGTGTAACGATTGCTACAGTCTCTCGTCTCAGCCACACACTAATGTAGTGTAACGATTGCTACAGTCTCTCGTCTCAGCCACACACTACTGTAGTGTAACGATCGCAACAGTCTCTCGTCTCAGCCACACACAACTGTAGTGTAACGATTGCTACAGTCTCTCGTCTCAGCCACACACAACTGTAGTGTAACGATCGCTACAGTCTCTCGTCTCAGCCACACACTACTGTAGTGTAACGATTGCTACAGTCTCTCGTCTCAGCCACACACTAATGTAGTGTAACGATTGCTACAGTCTCTCGTCTCAGCCACACACTACTGTAGTGTAACGATCGCAACAGTCTCTCGTCTCAGCCACACACAACTGTAGTGTAACGATTGCTACAGTCTCTCGTCTCAGCCACACACAACTGTAGTGTAACGATCGCTACAGTCTCTCGTCTCAGCCACACACTAATGTAGTGTAACGATTGCTACAGTCTCTCGTCTCAGCCACACACTACTGTAGTGTAACGATCGCAACAGTCTCTCGTCTCAGCCACACACAACTGTAGTGTAACGATCGCTACAGTCTCTCGTCTCAGCCACACACTACTGTAGTGTAACGATCGCTACAGTCTCTCGTCTCAGCCACACACAACTGTAGTGTAACGATTGCTACAGTCTCTCGTCTCAGCCACACACAACTGTAGTGTAACGATTGCTACAGTCTCTCGTCTCAGCCACACACAACTGTAGTGTAACGATTGCTACAGTCTCTCGTCTCAGCCACACACAACTGTAGTGTAACGATTGCTACAGTATCTCGTCTCAGCCACACACAACTGTAGTGTAACGATTGCTACAGTCTCTCGTCTCAGCCACACACAACTGTAGTGTAACGATTGCTACAGTCTCTCGTCTCAGCCACACACAACTGTAGTGTAACGATTGCTACAGTCTCTCGTCTCAGCCACACACAACTGTAGTGTAACGATTGCTACAGTCTCTCGTCTCAGCCACACACTACTGTAGTGTAACGATCGCTACAGTCTCTCGTCTCAGCCACACACAACTGTAGTGTAACGATCGCTACAGTCTCTCGTCTCAGCCACACACAACTGTAGTGTAACGATTGCTACAGTCTCTCGTCTCAGCCACACACAACTGTAGTGTAACGATTGCTACAGTCTCTCGTCTCAGCCACACACTACTGTAGTGTAACGATTGCTACAGTCTCTTGTTTCAGCCACACACAACTGTAGTGTAACGATTGCTACAGTCTCTCGTCTCAGCCACACACAACTGTAGTGTAACGATTGCTACAGTCTCTCGTCTCAGCCACACACAACTGTAGTGTAACGATTGCTACAGTCTCTCGTCTCAGCCACACACTACTGTAGTGTAACGATCGCTACAGTCTCTCGTCTCAGCCACACACAACTGTAGTGTAACGATCGCTACAGTCTCTCGTCTCAGCCACACACTACTGTAGTGTAACGATCGCTACAGTCTCTCGTCTCAGCCACACACAACTGTAGTGTAACGATCGCTACAGTCTCTCGTCTCAGCCACACACTACTGTAGTGTAACGATTGCTACAGCCTCTCGTCTCAGCCACACACTACTGTAGTGTAACGAACGCTACAGTCTCTCGTCTCAGCCACACACAACTGTAGTGTAACGATCGCTACAGTCTCTCGTCTCAGCCACACACAACTGTAGTGTAACGATTGCTACAGTCTCTCGTCTCAGCCACACACAACTGTAGTGTAACGAT
>CBDHHR010000967.1:0-12607 GCA_965263245.1 Metamycoplasmataceae bacterium
GTAAAAAAGCGTGTCAATCTGATTGTTGCATTGGTATGTTGATAAGCAGGCATATATCACGTATATTTATGTATAAATAGAATATTCTTTGATTCTAAATGCGTTGGTTACGTTGCGCGCTATTGCTTCTTCTGTTGTTTACTAGAAAGGCGACTCTGCAGATGTAGATTGAATGTTCTCTATTTATACAGTTAGCCAGTCCCCCGGCGATGTTTTGTTTATAAACTTGTTGAATTCCATCGCCGACAAAGAACTGGAGTGAACGGAATTTGTTGGCATTTGCGCTGATGGGAGATCAGCGAAGGAGACATGACTCCTGGGTTTTGATCACTCACTGTGTTTGATAAATACCCAAACATTGTATATTTCAACAAGACAAACATTCTATTTTTCGTGAAACCACGTGTTACATGGCTAGCTAAGGTGTTTATTGATGGTAGTAAACGCGTTACTCATATCCTAGAATTGTTGTAATGTTATATGCAACACTGGCGCAGGGACGAAAATTTAATATTGGGTGGACCGAGCTGTAACTTCAGCGTTCATGCTGTTGATATAATATGTTCAGCGTTTGTGAAGCTGCAACTTCAGCCAGAAATTGATGAAAACTCTCAAAATGAATACGCTTTATAAAATCTAAAAAACCTATAATTACATCCCTAAGCATTGTTCACTATGTCCTCCCGTTAAATAAAATGTCGTGGTAAATTAAACTTAACTAATATTTGTCAACTTACCGCGTCTGTAAATGTATCGGTGGTTTCAAATGCCGTGCAGATTTATATCTACTCGGTATAGTATCGAGAACTATGTGGTCTGACATCTGTTCGTTTTCCACCGAAACCTTGTGAAAGGCGCTAAGCGACATTACGTCACTTCCATTATTACGTCACTCGCTGGTTACCGAAGCACCGCTATTTGTTTTATAATAATGCGTTGGCTGTTTCAAATATACTTTTTAATCACAGTAAACATTCACAATTTCATAAGTGTTTTTAAAGATATTTAAAAAGTCAAACTGTCATATTCATATCTAAACAAATTGATTGAAAAATGTGTCTACGCTGTATCCGCTACAGCTATTATTAATAATAATTATGCCGACATAATTTCGCAGTCGCATGCTGTCCTATCTACCGATCAATTATACTTATTTTAATGGTTTAACTAAATGTGTAGTTATACTCAATAAAACCCGCAGGCAACTTACACGTACAGACGTAAACATTATTATATCCGGCAACATGGTGCTGTACACAATAAAGTTATTCTTATTCTTATTTAGGGATGGACTTGTTATGTTCGCAAAATGCAATTTATTTCATTTTTAGCACTGGTTTAATCCCACATATACACACTACCACTACCACCGCCACCGCCACCGCCACCGCCACCACCACCACCACCACAATTCAACTAAAATCATAGCTTCCTGGACGTGTGACTCGCAGCCGTGTGTGTTTTGTCTCCAGAGCCGTGCACTTGAATGACCGCCCAGCAGAGAGTTATGACGTCAAAGTTCACTGGGCATGACGCAGGAAGACAGTGAGATCGTGACCGTGCCAGGAAGATACTTGTTGTTTCTAATGTTGGACATTTGACATTTTACCCGGCCAACTAACCTGTTAGAGCAATAACTCATTGTACCTCCACCAGGGGACCGGTTCACTGGGATAAAGAGCTCTTAAGGGAAATTCCTCATTAAACAAATTCAGCTGTGAAACGCAAATACCGATTGTCGTATTACCAAGGACATTCTTTCCATGACACATCCATGACAATGTCATTCTAGCGCGTCATGGTGTGGTCAGTTTAACTCTTTAAGTATTCAGGATCATTCTTGCAGATAAAATTTATTCTTAAAAGAGAAAATTCAGGTTTAAGGGCTGTTATCAACGTTAGTCAAATGGTTCCCATGTCTTTCTAAACAACGTGAGTACGTCTAAGAACAATATCCAAACATTACGACAATCACAATAGAACTAAAATTGTCAATAAACAATTAATATTTGAGCATCCACATGTGTCCATTAACTCAGTTTGTCTGAGGAAGTATTTTTTATTTGCCTAAATTGTGTTGAAATGGCGCTTGCGAGAATACGTCGGTAGAAGCGAAGACCGAGCAGATGGCCTTGCAAGAATCTCTAACGTTTAGTTCACACACTATAGTTTTGAAAATTCAAACCCTTAACTTCCCGAACGCAATAGCTTCCGGAACCGAAACACAGATTTAAGTAACCGTCGGGTAAATCATCAACCGTGATGATTTATCTAACGTCAGAATGTTGTTACTGTTCTTTCGCCATTGTGAAAGTCTGGTGTCGTTTCACCAGTCATTCAGTTGAGTCAGACAACATGTGCCACTCGTGTGGCGACACCCCATGATTAACGTATCAAATGTCAAAGTTGGCCAAAAGGGCACGCAAGTCTCGTTAACCGCAACTTAGAGTTCTATGTAAGGATACTCCCGGTCTTAAAAAGTGCCACTAGGTGGGTGTCCGTAAGTGTATATTTCCCCCCAAAATAATCTAGCACGTTGTCGCTGTTCATTTTGCTAGAATATCTTCTTCAAATCAATGTACGTAAAAGAATCAAATAGCGTGAAGTTTCTTTATCATTGTATTTTTCTCTTAAATCTTTTCAAAATAATTTCACGAATTGATTAAATCTGTTCAGATAAATAAGTGGAAATAATTTAATTGTACAAATCAGTCACAACCCGATTGTATGAATGATAAACGCAAATTATCAAAATATGTAGGCCGTACAACGTACAATTAATATTATATATATATATATATATATATGTGTGTGTGTGTGTGTGTGTGTGTGTGTGTGTGTGTGTGTGTGTGTGTGTGTGTGTGTGTGTGTGTGTGTGTGTGTGTGTGTGTTTGTGTGTGTGTGTGTGTGTGTGTGTGTGTGTGTGTGTGTGTGTGTGTGTGTGTGTGCGTGCGGGCGTTAGGTGCGTGCGTGCGTTCGTGTGTGAGTGCGTATGCAAATGTGTGGGGTATGTGGGTGTGTATATGCTTGCATGCGTGTCTTCTAGCTCTGACGATTGTGGCAATGGATTGGAGTTTTGCTTATTTTAGTGTTAACCGAAAGACAACCAATCTCGTAATTTATTTGTGCTTCCGCATTCAGACCTGCAGTGTTCCGTCACGTGCGACGTCCAGTCGTACACTAAAAGAATATGATTAATTGGCCAGTGCCCTTGCCATGTTTGCAAAACAACGTTGATATCTTCCTTGTCACATGCGACCCCGGGCAGTCATCGCGACGAATTTCTAGCGGTCATGCCAACGCTTTGTCTTCATCTCCAGCCAACCGTGTCGCCTGCTTGGCCATGCGTGACGACGCCATCATCCCGCGTACTAGCTCATCCCCGGTGGAGTACGTGCAACAGTGTCCGTGACTCATTGCGAGCAGACGCGTGAGTAGATGCACGGAAGCCACTGAGGGGGTATAAAACTTGGCTCGTTTTCCCAGCTAGCCAGTACGACCCATAACACACAGCCAAGCGGACGGTTTTGGTGCACCTACCGCGAGCACAGGACGACAAACAATAATTGGGTGTTTACGTATTTTCATATAGCAATACAGTCGTCGGTGTGCAAACTTGCACACAGATATTTTGATTTATCAGCACCGAGATCCCGCTGCTGTGCTTCTAGGCGGGAGGGACCAACATTCACGATGGACGAGACGACGGAGTGGTTGAGGAAGACGAAGGTGCAGCTCACACAAGCGGCTGAGATGAAGACATCACTCGTCGACCTGGACGGCTTCAAAACAGCGCTGAATCCCGCAGATGTAAGTCAACTAAATATAATTAAAATAAAGGTAGAACAATGTGACATTTTAATATATTGCTTATTCACATAAGATTGAATTCTTATAAGCTTTCTACGTAATAATGGTATAATTGTGCGCATCAATTTTAATTATTTTGGAACAAACCTGGGAATCCCAGTTGTTTTATAAAATAAAATAAAGGTAAGTCATTATATAGCGCAGTGTAAAATCCTTAATATAGCTCATAGCGCTTAATTTACACGTTACTGCCCTTTATTGCCTGGCTGACCTGTTCAATGGGACACTATCAAAACCAGGAACAAGTTAGCCATGCAGCATTTCATGTGCGAAGACTATTCATACACATATATTCATAGCCAGGCACATTCATACAGCTGAGTAAACTAAAGCAACGCAGAGTGAACGAATCTGCCCAAATTTCGAATAAGCACAGCACAGGACGCGAAAAAGGGTTCTCTCGTGTGAGAGTTCGCTCTTCTAATCACTGCGCCACTGCGCATGTCGTACGGCAATGACGACAGAGTACATAGGACAGGAGCATTACTGTTCCTTGGAGCGAAACAAAATCCCAGCTGCAGTATTGTATTTATTCTACCCGCTAGTCCGGTGCCTCTTTCGTATGTGCTTATCGAAATGTAAACATATTAATGTCACGTGTTCTAATCTTATATCCGTATGTGCTAATCTTATATCCGTGTGTTCTAACCTGATCTTATATCCATATGTGCTAATCTTATATCCTTATTGGCTACTGACGCGATTATGCGTCATTGGCATCATTAATCATTTGAGTGGTTCACAATACCCTAAGGTAAATTGATTCAACGTTTTTTTGTGCGTGTGCATGGCGCGTTTGTAAGTAAACAACTTATTGAAATACCATTCCATTAATAAACGAAACATGACTACTGTGATACAAACATATATTAAGCACATGTATAACTCAATGGAGCGACATACTTATTTAAAACCCAAACAAAATGTACCAATAAAAACAACGGCAGTTTAATTAATGTTATGTTTTGTTAGCAGTTTTACTTATTATATCGAAATTACCCGAAAAGGAATACAACTGCCCTGGTCGGAAGAAACATAATCTGTGTTTGTTGCATGAGTTTGGGTCAATATATAACCAAGACTGCGATGCACGTACATTGTTACACTATGTTATTTTCCACTATTTTATTCCTTGTGCAAAACGCATACATCCATACTTTATTACTTTTAGAAACGTTGAAGTCGCACGCACACACACACACACACACACACACACACACACACACACACACACACACACACACACACACACACACACACACACACACACACACACGCACGCACGCACACACGCACGCACGCACGCACGCACGCAACCGCGCACGCGCACGCGCACGCGCACGCGCACGCGCACGCGCACGCGCACGCGCACGCGCACGCGCACGCGCACACGCACACGCACACGCACACGCACACGCACACGCACACGCACACGCACACGCACACGCACACGCACACGCACACGCACACGCACACGCACACGCACACGCACACGCACACGCACACGCACACGCACACGCACACGCACACGCACACGCACACGCACACGCACACGCACACGCACACGCACACGCACACGCACACGCACACGCACACGCACACGCACGCACGCACGCACACGCACGCACGCACGCACGCATATGTTGACTGTTTTACAAAAAGGTAACTGCAACTCCTTAGCCTCGTAGACATACGTAACAAAACTATCAATAAACAAAATTATGTCACCAAATAAACACTTTCTCCAGTTCTCACAACGATGTCATAATTCCCCGCAAAACTGCCGCTGGATAATTGCCAGTGGTGTAACTTGGGCGTGTTGTGTCTGACGCTGGTGTTTGTCGTTGTGCAGGGGTACTTCGCGAGTCAGTTGTTCGGGCTGCTGTCGGCCCGTCACGGCGGGGACCTGGTGTCGGTGGACGACCTGGTGCGAGATCTCACCGACATCGCCGGAAGTCCCGTCGAGACGAGACTAAGGACGCTCTTCGACGTCTACGACGAAAACGGTAATTGCTCTTCGATGCGGAAGTAGTTCTAAAACCCCACCTGTCTTAAATCAATTCGTCATTTGTTTCTTTTGTTGTGAGTTTATGTTGGGTTTTACGGCGGTTGTTTTTTCTCGCGACAGCACCCGTTGTGGTGCGACGTCACATACCGGGTGGATACTACTAGTCATAAGCACGTGCGTGCACGTACACACTCACTCGCTCACTCACTCACTTACTTATTCACTCATCAATTCACTCAATAATTCACTCATTCACTCACACACCCACCCACCCACTCACTCACATACTTGCATACATGCAGGCACGCACGCACGCTCGCGCCCGTGCGCTCGCACGCATGGAAGCACGCTCGCACCGTCCCGGCTGTTAAATAATCTGCCCTGACATCAGCAAGTCGATGGAGCGAGCCGAGATAGTGGTGGCTAACAACTCGACACTGTGTTCTTTTATGTTTAGACTTGTGTGTGACTCACCCGAGCTCGTTTATTTAGACTCGCAGACAAATATACACGTGTTCCACCACGGTGAATACGTCAGTGCATAAAAGGGAAAGTTAAAGTAGTCGCTCCTTTACATGCTTACTTCCTTGTATGTGTGGTCTCAGGATGTTACCTTGGTAAAATATGAATTTTATTCAACAATGTTATTCTACTTTGGACATGATTTTATTTTAATACTATTAAATGTGAATACAGTGTAGATGTAAGCATTACTGCAGCCGAATATGTGTGGTTAAGTACAGCAGGAGGGAGATTCGTAAAGCTTAAGTGTTATAACTAATTATAATCATAGAACAACTTTGTATAACATATGATAAGTCTTTGTCATTGTATCATTCGATAAAATCAATTCCTATCAGTTAATGAGTACGTAAAACAAGCAGTTAGTGAGTACGTAAAACAAGCAGTTAGTGAGTACGTAAAACAAGCAGTTAGTGAGTACGTAAAACAAGCAGCTAGTGAGTACGTAAAACAGGCAGTTAGTGAGTACGTAAAACAAGCAGTTAGTGAGTACGTAAAACAAGCAGTTAGTGAGTACGTAAAAAAAGCAGTTAGTGAGTACGTAAAACAAGCGGTTAGTGAGTACGTAAAACAAGCAGTTAGTGAGTACGTAAAACAAGCAGTTAGTGAGTACGTAAAAAAAGCGGTTAGTGAGTACGTAAAACAAGCGGTTAGTGAGTACGTAAAACAAGCGGTTAGAGAGTACGTAAAACAAGCGGTTAGTGAGTACGTAAAACAAGCGGTTAGTGAGTACGTAAAACAAACCGCTAGTGAGTACGTAAAACAAGCGGTTAGTGAGTACGTAAAACAAGCGGTTAGTGAGTACGTAAAACAAGCGGTTAGTGAGTACGTAAAACAAGCGGTTAGTGAGTACGTAAAACAAGCGGTTAGTGAGTACGTAAAACAAGCGGTTAGTGAGTACGTAAAACAAGCGGTTAGTGAGTACGTAAAACAAGCGGTTAGTGAGTACGTAAAACAAGCGGTTAGTGAGTACGTAAAACAAGCGGTTAGTGAGTACGTAAAACAAGCGGTTAGTGAGTACGTAAAACAAGCGGTTAGTGAGTACGTAAAACAAGCGGTTAGTGAGTACGTAAAACAAGCGGTTAGTGAGTACGTAAAACAAGCGGTTAGTGAGTACGTAAAACAAGCGGTTAGTGAGTACGTAAAACAAGCAGTTAGTGAGTACGTAAAACAAGCAGTTAGTGAGTACGTAAAACAAGCAGTTAGTGAGTACGTAAAACAAGCGGTTAGTGAGTACGTAAAACAAGCGGTTAGTGAGTACGTAAAACAAGCGGTTAGTGAGTACGTAAAACAAGCGGTTAGTGAGTACGTAAAACAAGCGGTTAGTGAGTACGTAAAACAAGCGGTTAGTGAGTACGTAAAACAAGCGGTTAGTGAGTACGTAAAACAAGCGGTTAGTGAGTACGTAAAACAAGCGGTTAGTGAGTACGTAAAACAAGCGGTTAGTGAGTACGTAAAACAAGCGGTTAGTGAGTACGTAAAACAAGCGGTTAGTGAGTACGTAAAACAAGCGGTTAGTGAGTACGTAAAACAAGCAGTTAGTGAGTACGTAATACAAGCAGTTAGTGAGTACGTAATACAAGCAGTTAGTGAGTACGTAAAACAAGCAGTTAGTGAGTACGTAAAACAAGCAGTTAGTGAGTACGTAAAACAAGCGGTTAGTGAGTACGTAAAACAAGCGGTTAGTGAGTACGTAAAACAAGCGGTTAGTGAGTACGTAAAACAAGCGGTTAGTGAGTACGTAAAACAAGCGGTTAGTGAGTACGTAAAACAAGCGGTTAGTGAGTACGTAAAACAAGCGGTTAGTGAGTACGTAAAACAAGCGGTTAGTGAGTACGTAAAACAAGCGGTTAGTGAGTACGTAAAACAAGCGGTTAGTGAGTACGTAAAACAAGCGGTTAGTGAGTACGTAAAACAAGCGGTTAGTGAGTACGTAAAACAAGCGGTTAGTGAGTACGTAAAACAAGCGGTTAGTGAGTACGTAAAACAAGCGGTTAGTGAGTACGTAAAACAAGCAGTTAGTGAGTACGTAAAACAAGCAGTTAGTGAGTACGTAATACAAGCAGTTAGTGAGTACGTAAAACAAGCAGTTAGTGAGTACGTAAAACAAGCAGTTAGTTAGTACGTAAAACAAGCAGTTAGTGAGTACGTAAAACAAGCGGTTAGTGAGTACGTAAAACAAGCGGTTAGTGAGTACGTAAAACAAGCGGTTAGTGAGTACGTAAAACAAGCGCTTAGTGAGTACGTAAAACAAGCGGTTAGTGAGTACGTAAAACAAGCGGTTAGTGAGTGCGTAAAACAAGCGGTTAGTGAGTACGTAAAACAAGCGGTTAGTGAGTGCGTAAAACAAGCGGTTAGTGAGTACGTAAAACAAGCGGTTAGTGAGTACGTAAAACAAGCGGTTAGTGAGTACGTAAAACAAGCGGTTAGTGAGTACGTAAAACAAGCAGTTAGTGAGTACGTAAAACAAGCAGTTAGTGAGTACGTAATACAAGCAGTTAGTGAGTACGTAAAACAAGCAGTTAGTGAGTACGTAAAACAAGCGGTTAGTGAGTACGTAAAACAAGCGGTTAGTGAGTACGTAAAACAAGCGGTTAGTGAGTACGTAAAACAAGCGGTTAGTGAGTACGTAAAACAAGCGGTTAGTGAGTACGCAAAACAAGCGGTTAGTGAGTACGCAAAACAAGCGGTTAGTGAGTACGTAAAACAAGCGCTTAGTTAGTACGTAAAACAAGCGGTTAGTGAGTACGTAAAACAAGCGGTTAGTGAGTGCGTAAAACAAGCGGTTAGTGAGTACGTAAAACAAGCGGTTAGTGAGTGCGTAAAACAAGCGGTTAGTGAGTACGTAAAACAAGCAGTTAGTTAGTACGTAAAACAAGCAGTTAGTGAGTACGTAAAACAAGCGGTTAGTGAGTACGTAAAACAAGCGGTTAGTGAGTACGTAAAACAAGCGGTTAGTGAGTACGTAAAACAAGCGGTTAGTGAGTACGTAAAACAAGCGGTTAGTGAGTACGTAAAACAAGCGGTTAGTGAGTGCGTAAAACAAGCGGTTAGTGAGTACGTAAAACAAGCGGTTAGTGAGTGCGTAAAACAAGCGGTTAGTGAGTACGTAAAACAAGCGGTTAGTGAGTACGTAAAACAAGCGGTTAGTGAGTACGTAAAACAAGCGGTTAGTGAGTACGTAAAACAAGCGGTTAGTGAGTACGTAAAACAAGCGGTTAGTGAGTACGTAAAACAAGCGGTTAGTGAGTACGTAAAACAAGCGGTTAGTGAGTACGTAAAACAAGCGGTTAGTGAGTACGTAAAACAAGCGGTTAGTGAGTACGTAAAACAAGCGGTTAGTGAGTACGTAAAACAAGCAGTTAGTGAGTACGTAAAACAAGCAGTTAGTGAGTAAGTAAAACAAGCGGTTAGTGAGTACGTAAAACAAGCGGTTAGTGAGTACGTAAAACAAGCGGTTAGTGAGTACGTAAAACAAGCGGTTAGTGAGTACGTAAGACAAGCAGTTAGTGAGTACGTAAAACAAGCGGTTAGTGAGTACGTAAAACAAGCGGTTAGTGAGTACGTAAAACAAGCGGTTAGTGAGTGCGTAAAACAAGCGGTTAGTGAGTACGTAAAACAAGCAGTTAGTTAGTACGTAAAACAAGCAGTTAGTGAGTACGTAAAACAAGCGGTTAGTGAGTACGTAAAACAAGCGGTTAGTGAGTACGTAAAACAAGCGGTTAGTGAGTACGTAAAACAAGCGGTTAGTGAGTACGTAAAACAAGCGGTTAGTGAGTACGTAAAACAAGCGGTTAGTGAGTGCGTAAAACAAGCGGTTAGTGAGTACGTAAAACAAGCGGTTAGTGAGTGCGTAAAACAAGCGGTTAGTGAGTACGTAAAACAAGCGGTTAGTGAGTGCGTAAAACAAGCGGTTAGTGAGTACGTAAAACAAGCAGTTAGTTAGTACGTAAAACAAGCAGTTAGTGAGTACGTAAAACAAGCGGTTAGTGAGTACGTAAAACAAGCGGTTAGTGAGTACGTAAAACAAGCGGTTAGTGAGTACGTAAAACAAGCGGTTAGTGAGTACGTAAAACAAGCGGTTAGTGAGTACGTAAAACAAGCGGTTAGTGAGTGCGTAAAACAAGCGGTTAGTGAGTACGTAAAACAAGCGGTTAGTGAGTGCGTAAAACAAGCGGTTAGTGAGTACGTAAAACAAGCGGTTAGTGAGTACGTAAAACAAGCGGTTAGTGAGTACGTAAAACAAGCGGTTAGTGAGTACGTAAAACAAGCGGTTAGTGAGTACGTAAAACAAGCGGTTAGTGAGTACGTAAAACAAGCGGTTAGTGAGTACGTAAAACAAGCGGTTAGTGAGTACGTAAAACAAGCGGTTAGTGAGTACGTAAAACAAGCGGTTAGTGAGTACGTAAAACAAGCGGTTAGTGAGTACGTAAAACAAGCAGTTAGTGAGTAAGTAAAACAAGCGGTTAGTGAGTACGTAAAACAAGCGGTTAGTGAGTACGTAAAACAAGCGGTTAGTGAGTACGTAAAACAAGCGGTTAGTGAGTACGTAAGACAAGCAGTTAGTGAGTACGTAAAACAAGCGGTTAGTGAGTACGTAAAACAAGCGGTTAGTGAGTACGTAAAACAAGCGGTTAGTGAGTACGTAAAACAAGCGGTTAGTGAGTACGTAAAACAAGCGGTTAGTGAGTACGTAAGACAAGCAGTTAGTGAGTACGTAAAACAAGCGGTTAGTGAGTACGTAAAACAAGCGGTTAGTGAGTACGTAAAACAAGCGGTTAGTTAGTACGTAAAACAAGCGGTTAGTGAGTACGTAAAACAAGCAGTTAGTGAGTACGTAAAACAAGCAGTTAGTGAGTACGTAAAACAAGCAGTTAGTGAGTACGTAAAACAAGCGGTTAGTGAGTACGTAAAACAAGCGGTTAGTGAGTACGTAAAACAAGCGGTTAGTGAGTACGTAAAACAAGCCGTTAGTGAGTACGTAAAACAAGCGGTTAGTGAGTACGTAAAACAAGCGGTTAGTGAGTACGTAAAACAAGCAGTTAGTGAGTACGTAAAACAAGCAGTTAGTGAGTACGTAAAACAAGCGGTTAGTGAGTACGTAAAACAAGCGGTTAGTGAGTACGTAAAACAAGCGGTTAGTGAGTACATAAAACAAGCGGTTAGTGAGTACGTAAAACAAGCAGTTAGTGAGTACGTAAAACAAGCAGTTAGTGAGTACGTAAAACAAGCAGTTAGTGAGTACGTAATACAAGCAGTTAATGAGTACGTAATACAAGCAGTTAGTGAGTACGTAAAACAAGCAGTTAGTTAGTACGTAAAACAAGCAGTTAGTGAGTACGTAAAACAAGCGGTTAGTGAGTACGTAAAACAAGCGGTTAGTGAGTACGTAAAACAAGCGGTTAGTGAGTACGTAAAACAAGCGGTTAGTGAGTACGTAAAACAAGCGGTTAGTGAGTACGTAAAACAAGCGGTTAGTGAGTGCGTAAAACAAGCGGTTAGTGAGTTCGTAAAACAAGCGGTTAGTGAGTGCGTAAAACAAGCGGTTAGTGAGTACGTAAAACAAGCGGTTAGTGAGTACGTAAAACAAGCGGTTAGTGAGTACGTAAAACAAGCGGTTAGTGAGTACGTAAAACAAGCGGTTAGTGAGTACGTAAAACAAGCGGTTAGTGAGTAAAACAAGCGGTTAGTGAGTACGTAAAACAAGCAGTTAGTGAGTACGTAAAACAAGCAGTTAGTGAGTACGTAAAACAAGCAGTTAGTGAGTACGTAAAACAAGTTAGTGAGTACGTAAAACAAGCAGTTAGTGAGTACGTAAAACAAGCAGTTAGTGAGTACGTAAAACAAGCAGTTAGTGAGTACGTAAAACAAGCGGTTAGTGAGTACGTAAAACAAGCGGTTAGTGAGTACGTAAAACAAGCGGTTAGTGAGTACGTAAAACAAGCGGTTAGTGAGTACGTAAAACAAGCGGTTAGTGAGTACGTAAAACAAGCGGTTAGTGAGTACGTAAAACAAGCGGTTAGTGAGTACGTAAAACAAGCGGTTAGTGAGTACGTAAAACAAGCGGTTAGTGAGTACGTAAAACAAGCAGTTAGTGAGTACGTAAAACAAGCAGTTAGTGAGTACGTAAAACAAGCGCAAACCCTGTGAGGTTTTACGTTTCTTTGATCAAATTACTGGATGAAAGAGTCTTTGTTTGTTTCTTTT
>CBDHHR010000968.1:0-8495 GCA_965263245.1 Metamycoplasmataceae bacterium
GGGGAAAACGTAGATTAAATTGTATAGACTTTCGATAAGCCGATGGCTTCCTTCATCTAGTATAGTCGTGTTAAATAGCATTGAATATGACACTTACTATGACAGTAGTCGGCGTGCAGCGCCACACACAGCAGCAGCAGCACCAGACCCAACTGTCGAGTGGCGTTACTCATGTTGTAGTCGAGTATCTCGTTGAACCTACGTAGAGAGAAGGATCTTTAGATAGTACTGAGCGGCAAGACGGGGACTGACAACAGAGAAGCCAGTAGCAGAGTGAGAGACTATAAGGAAAGGTCTCAGAAGAGTTGTAGCGAGACAAGACGGAAGTAAACAGGAGCGAGCGTGTTACACTCAGCCTGTAAAAAGTAGCACGCGGACTTTTGTCCGGGTGACGTCCTGCTGTAAAGGGACCTACGTTGTCTCGGTTTATTTATTTCATATTAATACAACAATAGTCAGAAAGACTTTGATCAATTGATGACTGTCCAACAATATTCTTGTGTGCACGAGAATGTAAATGTTTTCCTCCTAAACGGCGTGCCCGTTGGTGCTTGACTTACAGTTATTAACGCACGGCCACACGAATACTCCACGTTTGAAGATTAAGTGTGTTATGGGCAAATTTGACATGTTTATAACTTAACAGCTAAATAGACAAATGAGCACAATACGAGATGCGTGCGCGATGACCATTTACGTTCTACCATCCGCACGGACTTAACGTTAAACAACTTCTTTATGGATAAAGTTTCTTAGTTGTTGTAATTCTCACACCTAATTGCCTGTCAAGAAACTGTGTAGGTGAGTGGTACGAATGTTTTAACAATAACGTTAGGTGCTGAAACACACACACACACACACACACACACACACACACACACACACACACACAGAGACACACACACACACACACACACACACACACACACACACACACACACACACACACACACACACACACACACACACACACACACACACACACACACACACACACACACACACACACACACACACACACACACACACACACACACACACACACACACACACACACACACACACACACACACACACACACACACACACACACACACACACACACACACACACACACACACACCACACACACACACACACACACACACACACACACACACACACACACACACACACACACACACACACACACACACACATTCGACAATCTAGTCTGCTCTCTCTCTCTCTCTCTCTCTCTCTCTCTCTCTCTCATACACACCTTTGCGATAATACTACTTGCAACTTCACTGCTACAATTAATGCCCCCCGTCTCATTCCACCGTCAGTTATAATCATAATGATTATCCTGCCATTGTCCCTTCAAAGTAAAACTACTACGGCGTTATAATAATAATACAAATAGAACAAACCAATTAGGTGTACTTACTTTGTACAGTCTTCCGGGATTCGATCAATGTAGTCTGCTCGGTGAGTTCTTGTGTCTTGTGAACCATATGTCTGAGACGATATTGGTCGTCGTCTTATATACACATTTGGGGGACCAGGTACTGCGCAGTTTGTAGCCTGTCTTCAAGACGCCTCACGTCACCGGCCCTTGCACCATTAACTGACAAATCATGGCAATACTCCATCATTACTGGACGGTCGTTCAACTCAGATTTTTGCAAGTGCTTTTTCATAATTTAAGGAACTTTCCACACGTAGGCCTATGGTGATTTTCGTGTACCTGTTGAAAGTGAAATATGTTATGTTATTGTTGGCAATAAACTATTTACCTAGTGTAGTTGCATATTACGTCACAGTCGTCTGAGTGTGTGTTTGTATATAATAGTATATATATATATATATATATATATATATATATATATATATATATATATATATATATATATATATATATATTGATACATATATATTTACTCACACAAATCGATACGGTTCAATGAAATGGGAATTGTTCATTGTTCATACAGCACACCTGGGTAAATTATGAAAAAGCATTTGCAAAAAGCTGAGTTGAACGACCGTCCAGTAATGATGGAGTATTGCCATGATTTGTCAGTTAATGGTGCAAGGGCCGGTGACGTGAGGCATAGTGATGACAGGCTTCAAAATCGTTGTTATGAACTAAGAAGTGTTTAGGCCCAGATACAGTCCTCTGGGGAACGCTCCCATTGGGATACCCTGGCTTTGACAGCGTCGCTGATTTTTACTCTCTGTTCGCGATCTAGTACACACATTGCCATCCATCGAACCAGGTGTGCTGTGTTTCAATTCCAACCAATTTTGTTGAACATTATGTCGTGGTTAATCAGATCAACTGCTTTGCTAGAGTCGTGAAAAAACACTTAACAAATTGCTCGCTACATTTTAATAAGAGCATCCTCACTTGCTGGTAGGAACTATTGAGATTTGTCTGTTTAATATCCGATACGAACCTTCCGTGTTGTTCAAAACATAGTCAGAACGTTAACGATGGACAAGTAATTCAATAGACAGTTTAATTTTACTATCTTTTTCAATGTATTTTTGAATATGTTTAAGTGAATTGCATTTGTAATGTATATGCTTTTATTTTATTACGTAAACATTTTCCTGTTGATTATTTCAATTACATTTTTTTAACTGTTGTACGATATTGTGTGGAATAGTTGATTGCATTTTGAATATCCATGTACAATCCAACTGTAACGTTGCCATATAATAAACCTATGTTATTGTGCGAATGTTAGTTGACCGTTTTACAAATAACTGGAATAAAACAATAAGTTGAGATTTCTACAATATGGGCATCACTGTTACTTTTATGCAATGAACAATTCCCATTTCATTGAACCGTTTTACTCCAAGGAGACACCTATGTCATAACTACACAACTAAACCAGTCTCTTCGTCATTGCCACATAATTGTTTTATTGTTACTTATACGAGATGAGCAGCAAGTTGCAGCAGCAGGACTGGTCATTAGTTTCCCCAGTCAAGACAGAGGAGTCTACTTCAACTCCCTTCAGCCAGCCTAGTGGTCAGATTGCAGTTGATACCAACAAAGTGTATAGTTCACTGTATAATAATTATTGTTCAGAATATCAGTTTTCTGTTTGTTGCCTCCATGTAAAATAACACTTTAATAAATAGATGCCACATTCACAACAGTTTAAAGATGATTAAACCGACGTCAAAGTAAACACAATTTGCATTTAAAAAAATCAACAGCTTTGACGACATATGCGGAGAACTGTCCATTTTTTTTATAAATAAAGTAGGCAAAATTGCCGGTTTTGACGGTGCCATAACCCAATGGATCGTTGGTTCAAAAGTCTAAACCAGACAAAACTCAAGGAGACTTGTCTCCAGATGAGCTGCCCGGTGGTACGGGTTCCTTGCGGCCAACTACATTTGAGATACACGCTTACTACCAGTCACTCTTATGCACAAATAGCTCTTCTTAGCATAGTTTCACTGTGCATGTTACACAGTATAATCTTCCAAGATATCTATAATGACCAATCAGAGTTTCTCAATGAAAACTGACGCTTTCCTCTACTAATCAACTTCGTCTTCCTCTGTTTGTACAGAACACACCCTGTGCCAATTATATGTGTATTAAACCAGAAGCTGCCCGGAACAGAACTAAGTTTATACTCATTAACTCCTCTCATTACATCATGGGGCTAGGCATTGACCCTCAAGACTGCAGCCATGCTGTTTGTTGACCTACGCTAACCAGAATGCCTGACTGCCCGAAACAGTCACAATGACCAGTTTACAGGCTGGCTGGTAAAATTAGTGCTATTTGACGGAAACTACTCCCTACATTTGAAATATAATGCATGACCGAACTGGTTCAAGACCTAGCTGGTGAAAATCAAGATGAGCAAGTCGAAGTGATGATGCCACAAAACGCAGACAGTTGAAAGCTGCATGTGGCATCATAGCAATGGTGATGATGATGAAGTAAATATAGCTGTCCATGAAAATAAAACTAAACAAACACCTATAGTAACTTGACATTGTGAAAACGTTGGTGGCATATGTCACACCCGGGCCGAATTTCCTCAAAACTCATACCGCACATGAATTTTTATTTACAATTTGCAAATAACAATCAAATTGGAATACTTGGTGTATTACTAACGGAAACTATGTTAGTAAAAACGGAGAATCCGGGCCCGTTGCCGTCGCCGTCTCAGATTCTTCAGATTCTCGCCGAATCTTGGCCCGGCAGAATCTGAGACCGCGAAACCGGCACAACCGTAGTAACTGGCATCCCACAAAACGTCCACCTTGTCAGTTGTTGATGACGTCACTGGTGGAAGTACCCCCTGTGGAAACCCCCTATTTTGACACAGAGTGGGGCAAAGCGGCCTGTATACGGCCGTTTAATGTATTTGTTTTTATATATCACCGAGAATAATCTTGCATGTACACAGGACTTGTCTTTACTTTTAGTACTTTTAACGGCAAACTCACGTCATGACGATGAATGATTTATTGAATGATGTTGACCAATTGATTTGAAGCACAACAACTGTATGTCGCCCTACTTGCCAGCTACTACCAAACCTGGTGTATCGACAAGTATACTGTTATGCTCCTTCTGAGTGTGTGGCAATTGAACATTGACTTCTTGTTGCTATTCTTTGGGACCAACCCAATGTTTCTGATATGGCTGGGACAGACCCATCAATCATTGTACACATGGGTTTTTAGACTGACTTTTTCCATTACTGTCGGGTGTAAAAACAAATTTACAATAACAAGTTCACAACAAGTACACGACTGTTTAGCATGGCGTATAACAAGGAACTGATCCTACGTTTAGATATTACTCTCACATGTCACACTAATGGTTAACATAAGTGCAACATAATGGCCACGCCGTGAAAGATCGGCGCCTCAGCGACGTCTCAACCAGGAGATTTGAAGGTGCCCGGCCAGTTCAATAACCTGGTGCTATCGGGTATGGTAGCTGCTGCAGATATGGAGTAAGTCGACTTCAAGTATTAATATGATATGGTAGCTTACTGTAGTCCTAAGCACTTCCTACAGGCTCCACAAACCAACCATTGTATAAGTACCATTATAACTTACATGTTTTCATGTTTAGTCTTTTCGGCCAAAGATCCATTATACTGATGACATCACCAAATCCGCCTATTTTGTTTCTCAAAAATTTGACAGTTCTCCCCATATTTGTAGCTATATTGTCAAAATTGTATATTTTCTATAAATGCAAATTGTGTTTATTTTGATTCTGGGTTAATTATCTTTAGAATGTTGTGAATATGGCTTCTATTTTTTAAAGTTGTATTTTACTTGTAGGCGACAAACAGAATACTGATATCATGGACAATTAATTAGTGAAATATACTCTTTATTGGTATCAACTGCAATCTGACCACTAGGCTGGCTGAATGGAGGAAACTAATGACCAGTCCTGCTGCAGCATCTTGTTGCTCATCTCGACACCTACAATGCAATTATGATGAAGATACTGGTTTAGTTGTGTAGTTATGGAATAGGTGTCTCCCTGGATTAAAACGGTTCAATGAAATGGGATTGTTTATTGCATAAAAGTAACAATAATACCCATCTTGTTGA
The DNA here is from genome assembly GCA_965263245.1 of Metamycoplasmataceae bacterium. GTDB lineage: Bacteria > Bacillota_I > Bacilli_A > Mycoplasmatales > Metamycoplasmataceae > DT-68. The sequence continues at coordinate 5,605 of CBDHHR010000968.1, forward strand.
AATGTCAACCATATATATGGATGTGCGTGTGAGTAAAGAAATATATATATATATATATATATATATATATATATATATATATATATATATATACAAAAATAATCCAATTATATACAAACACGCACACGCACACGCACACGCACACGCACACGCACACGCACACGCACACGCACACGCACACGCACACGCACACGCACACGCACACGCACACGCACACGCACACGCACACGCACACGCACACGCACACGCACACGCACACGCACACGCACACGCACACGCACACGCACACGCACACGCACACGCACACGCACACGCACACGCACACGCACACGCACACGCACACGCACACGCACACGCACACGCACACGCACACGCACACGCACACGCACACGCACACGCACACGCACACGCACACGCACACGCACACGCACACGCACACGCACACGCACACGCACACGCACACGCACACGCACACGCACACGCACACGCACACGCACACGCACACGCACACGCACACGCACACGCACACGCACACGCACACGCACACGCACACGCACACGCACACGCACACGCACACGCACACGCACACGCACACGCACACGCACACGCACACGCACACGCACACGCACACGCACACGCACACGCACACGCACACGCACACGCACACGCACACGCACACGCACACGCACACGCACACGCACACGCACACGCACACGCACACGCACACGCACACGCACACGCACACGCACACGCACACGCACACGCACACGCACACGCACACGCACACGCACACGCACACGCACACGCACACGCACACGCACACGCACACGCACACGCACACGCACACGCACACGCACACGCACACGCACACGCACACGCACACGCACACGCACACGCACACGCACACGCACACGCACACGCACACGCACACGCACACGCACACGCACACGCACACGCACACGCACACGCACACGCACACGCACACGCACACGCACACGCACACGCACACGCACACGCACACGCACACGCACACGCACACGCACACGCACACGCACACGCACACGCACACGCACACGCACACGCACACGCACACGCACACGCACACGCACACGCACACGCACACGCACACGCACACGCACACGCACACGCACACGCACACGCACACGCACACGCACACGCACACGCACACACGCACACACGCACACACACACACACGCACGCATACACACACGCACGCACGCACGCACACACAGTGTGTGTCAGTGGAGGTGTGGGTCAATGGAAGTGTGGGTCAATGGAAATGTGGATCAATGGATGTGTGGGTCAATGGAAGTGTGGGTCAATGGAGGTGTGGGTCAATGGACCTGTGGGTCAATGGAGGTGTGGGTCAATGGAGGTGTGGGTCAATGAAGGTGTGGGTCAATGGAGGTGTGGTGTCAATGGTGATGTGGGTCAATGGATGTGTGGGTCAATGGAGGTGTGGGTTAATGGAGGTGTGGGTTAATGGAGGTATGGGTCAATGAAGGTGTGGGTCAATGGAGGTGTGGGCCAATGGAGGTGTGGTGTCAATGGTGGTGTGGGTCAATGGAGGTGTGGGTCAATGGAGGTGTGGGTTAATGGAGGTATGGGTCAATGAAGATATGGGTCAATGGTGGTGTGGTTCAATGGTGGTGTTGGTCAATGAAGGTGTGGGTCAATGCAGGTGTGTCAATAGAGGTGTTGGTCAATGGAGGTGTGGTCAATGAAGGTGTGGGTACACTTGTTGATAATTGACACGAGCGAAGTAATGACATACAAAATACTCCGTAAAGAACATCACGGGTCTTGCTGTTCATATAACATATCACGCATTTTCTGATATTAGCCCAGTTGAGAGAGGCTCGGGTTTTAAAACAACGTTCTGGGGATGTATTAATCGAGTTTAATGAAAATCCACTGTAGCAGTGTGTGCCCAATTCAACAATATTATGTTAGACAATACAATGGACACGATCACTTGGTATATGGTCAGACTTATTTTGGCGGCTATTGATTGGATTGAAGGGTACCTGTCCACATAGACCTTTACAATGTAGCCTCGCTATGCTTGTTTTAGAATAACCGGTCCTATACATATTTTGAAACTGAATTGCCGCCATCGCACATTCTGTCCCCTCTAGACATGCTGAAGTTGTGGACGATGCCACGAACACGTATAAATACCCAACGACACCTAGATCGTTCACGTCTCCGTGAGTGATTGATTTAGTCATACTCACCTTAAACAATGTTGTATAATATTAGAGTGTCAGTATCAATATTTAAAAAAAATTGAGGCCTACTTCAGTAATAACGTATTGTTTACATTAATTGTGTCATTGTTTGTATTTAGCTTGTATAGAAACAGCATTTTATTATTTTCTTGTTATCGGGAAGAAGTGGCTGGCGTCTGTCTTGATACAATGACTACGTAATTCACGCAAGGCTAGGCATTCAATGATAAAAGTCTTTATGTTGAATATTATTTCGTATGAGATCAATCACATCAATCAATAACGTAACTTTTGCCTGTTGTGAATGTATTTCTCACTTACATCCCTTAATAAGAAATACATAAGAAATTTAGATGTGCTTCTCGTGGTGCTCAAAGGTTTTTTTGTGTTGTAAGGAACGTACTATAAAAACGTTTGTCAAATGAGGCACATACATTTTTTACTGTACAAAAAAGGGGAAATGAACGGGCATACACTCTCCGAAACTGTTGAAATTGTTATTAATTCGTAATCTACTACACGACTGCATTTAACAAATAATTAATGAAATTCACCTCTACGACAGTTCAACAGCAAAACACTGCTGGTTAAATTTGCAGTATCTGTCATGCAATCTAATAGAAATAACGTTATGCTAAG
>CBDHHR010000969.1:0-5000 GCA_965263245.1 Metamycoplasmataceae bacterium
TGAGTGTGAGTGCGAGTGTGTGTGTGTGTGTGTGTGTGTGTGTGTGTGTGTGTGTGTGTGTGTGTGTGTGTGTGTGTGTGTGTGTGTGTGTGTGTGTGTGTGTGTGTGTGTGTGTGTGTGTGTGTGTGTGTGTGTGTGTGTGTGTGTGTGTCTGTGTGTGTGTGTGTGAGTGTGTGAGTGTGTGATTGTGTGAGTGTGTGAGTGTGTGTGTGTGTGAGTGTGTGTATGTAAAAACTGTGTATGTGTATGTATATATGTGTATGGGCGTATGTGAAGGAGAGTGTGTATGTGCTGTATACACATATGTGTGTATTTGTGTGTGTGGTGTCCGCAAGCATGCTATGGGATACGGTGCAAGCGCGCCTGTAACCGCCATGTGATTATTTAGGACCACAAAGATCCGTCGTTCCTGCACTTGTACATTCACGGCTGACCGACTGATAGGCAAAACGAAATGACGCCGAGCGGATGCACTGGAGCAAGAGACGCTCTCTCGGGACATCTGTCGGTCGCCATTCACGCTCGTCCGTAACTAATGCTCTGTGCCTGTGTGCCACTGTGAATACCATACCAATTTATCAGTAGTGAAATTCGGCTGCCTTCGAACTTTTCACATCACTGGTGATTTGGGTCGCGCGTGGGTCACAAAATCGTATTCTAAAGACGAGTCTGCCGAAACGCAGCCTAACGCCTTCGTGCGGTACGTGATCCCGTTCATGACCCGTGGTCAACAGCTAGCAGGTGGCCTCGGCCACCATTAGATGCAGTCGCGTATCGATCGATGTTCGCGTCTCAGTGACAGCATTCAGCAAACAGGTACATGTTCCGGAAGAGGTCACGAAAAGGCCTGCTGTATTGCTCGTGCAGGCAAGCTCTCGTGATGCAAATTGGCGATGTGGTCGATGATGTTGGTAACACTTGCGTGGGCGCGCAAGTGGGTATTGCCAATGACCAATGCGTAGCGAGTCTATTACTGTCCGGTAAAAAATCGCCGAAAAAAGTACACACAGTTGGCGTGTTGCTCACGCTGGATTGTCATAACGTGTTGCTAACATTAACCTATAGTCACAACGCGTTGATAGTCCTAGCTTTAACCTAGCCACAACGTGCCTGGGTGTTAACGTTGTCATAACGTACCGCTGGTGTTGATGTTGACGTTGCTGCGACGTTTCGGTGACGTAATGTGTTGTTGGTGTTAACGGTGTCGTATATCCGACGCTGTGGTTATATGTGATTCGACGTGCCAAGTATGCTACGATAATTAATTAAACGACAGTAAAAGTTTATGAAATACTGTAATTAACCAATCAGTTGCGGACGCAACGCCTGGAGATTGCAACGCGTTTGTTTTCTAAGTCCCTAGACGTGTTTGCCCTTGTGCCCTTGCTTGTGGGGACAACGGACGGATCACCAGGCGTATATTTGAGTACACTCCCTCTGACACCATCGTGAACAGAGGACCATTTCACTAATATAAAGAGCAAAATCAGTGGTTAAATTTAAGGATTTTTTTCAAAACGTAAATAATTATGTATAGATAATTTTAGGTTTACCCGCTGACATTGCTAATTTTCACTATTTTCGTTGGCCGAGCCATTCACACATCATTTACAACAATCGTACAACCTATGACGATATATTTAAAAAGGATACATTGCCATATTACAGTGGACACTTAATGGTGCTGACAGTGACCCAATGGTACGTAATGGTGCTGACAGTGACAGTGTCCCAGTGGTACGTAATGGTGCTGACAGTGACAATGTCCCAATGGTACGTAATGGTGCTGACAGTGACAATGTCCCAATTGTACGTAATGGTGCTGATAGTGACAATGTCCCAATGGTACGTAATGGTGCTGACAGTGACAATGTCCCAATGGTACGTAATGGTGCTGACAGTGACAATGTCCCAATGGTACGTAATGGTGCTGACAGTGACAATGTCCCAATGGTACGTAATGGTGCTGACGGTGACAACATCCCAATGGTACGTAACGGTGCTGACAGTGACCGTGACAGTGTCTCAATGGTACGTAATGGTGCTGACAGTGACAATGTCCCAATGGTACGTAATGGTGCTGACAGTGACAATGTCCCAATGGTACGTAATGGTGCTGACGCTGACAATGTCCCAATGGTACGTAATGGTGCTGACAGTGACAATGTCCCAATGGTACGTAATGGTGCTGACAGTGACAATGTCCCAATGGTACGTAATGGTGCTGATAGTGACAATGTCCCAATGGTACGTAATGGTGCTGACAGTGACAATGTCCCAATGGTATGTAATGGTGCTGACAGTGACAATGTCCCAATGGTACGTAATGGTGCTGACAGTGACAATGTCCCAATGGTACGAAATGGTGCTGGCAGTTTTCATGTATTCAAGATCACTGATACAAAATTAGTTTAAAGTGCAAAATGGCGTGTAAGAGCTCTTAACAACGTCAGTGAAGCGGTCCCCAGATCTGTTTTGCGATTCGATACTTCACATACCAGAAATATCCCTGTCGAAATAAAGAATTTTGGTCAAAGTTCCAGTTGGAGGCGTAGTCTTATTGCTACTTGTTACGTATTTACTTATAATGTCGTGAGAAAGTTGCATATCATCTTCGGACCTAGGAGCGGGTCACAAAGCCCGTGCTGTCGCTGCTGCTTCTCGTCGCCCGCTCCAGTCGTTCTCTCTCGTCTTCTTCCGTCCGGAACGACGTACCGGTGCATGAAATGCAAAAGGGTCTCGATACAGCAGGAGTTTTGCGCATCCGACGATCATAATGTTGAACCAGTAATGCTGATGTCTACGGGTTTTTGTTTCATTTATTGTTTTCATTAGACGTCTACCATGTACTATATTTCGTTTGATTGTACACGAGAGCATGATTTGTATGATGAATATTCTTCTTAGGACAATACAGTGAGTAGAATGAAAGGCTCGCAAACGATCTCAACCTCAACAATTATCTCTGTCTTTGGTTCTCCTTTCTGTTATGCTCCGTGTTATCTCAGCAACTCTCCTCTCTCTCTCTCTCTCTCTCTCTCTCTCTCTCTCTCTCTCTCTTTCTCCCTCTTACTGTGTCTTTCTTTCTCTCTCTCTCTCTCTCTCTCTCTCTCCTCTCTCTCTCTCTCTCTCTCTTCTCTCTCTCTCTCTCTCTCTTTCTCCCTCTTACTGTGTCTTTCTTTCTCTCTCTCTCTCTCTCTCTCTCTCTCTCTCTCTCTCTCTCTCTCTCTCTCTCTCTCTCTCTCTCTCTCTCTCTCTCTCTCTCTCTCTCTCTCTCTCTCTCTCTCTCTCTCTCTCTCTCTCTCTCTCTCTCTCTCTCTCTCTCTCTCTCTCTCTCTCTCTCTCTCTCTCTCTCGTTCTCTCTATCTCCTCACGTTGTTTACTGTTCGACTGCTTTCCCGTTCTGGATCAACCCTCTCTTCACCTGTTGTGCGTGCTGTAGACATGCACGTATCATTTCCACCGTCTCCTGTTTAGATCGACGCTTACGTTTTGCTGTTCGGAGGAAGTTTGAGCGTGCGTCTCATCCCACCGTCTAACATCGCCTTCGAAATGGGTTTACGGCGCTGTATATATATATATATATATATATATATAATATATATATATATATATATATATATATATATATTATATATATATATATATAATATATATATATGCTTTGATTATTATTATTATTACCACGCCACAAGTTGTGTCCGGTGTCGGGCTTAGCGGAGCGCGCACATGTCAATTTGACAGTGGTCCCACGGGCACTGTGGCGCTGTTTCGCTGACCACTCGCAAGTGGCCGGCCACGCTCTCACAACGGTCGAATACACGCGACGTGGCTGTGCTGACCCGCAGATCAACAGCCTATCGATCAAATATCGTGACTGATTCCGTTATTTTCCTACACGCCATCGTCGCGAATCTAGAAAATAACTCAATTTTGCAGTATTTTGTTTGGGAGGGGGCAGTGTAAACTGTTTTCTTTCGCTAACCTAATTTTTAATGGAATTCGGAGTTCCGTGTTTCTTGGTATTTAAACATGTCCGTTTGTGTTACATAATAACCACCCTCTACGTGCTACTAATAGGAGGTGCGGTATTCTCGTCCCCGATAGAGAACTTACAACGCAGTTGTCGTTGCGCGGTTTGTAGTATATCTTTCTATCTATTGATTCCTCAAAGGAACTAACATTTTCATTAACCAGTATTCCACAGAAAACAAATGTAGGACGGTCTAGGACCTGCTGTTTTTCCATTACTTTTATGGAATGTCGTGGTTTCCGTGTAAACAACGGAAACATACGCAAATGCAACGAGTTTACGAATATAATAAGTATTACTGATGGGATTACTGATGGATTACAGGGGAATTTGTGGAAATACTTGTGGATGGTGTATATCCTAGTGTTGAAGAAGCCTACCGATGGGGCTTCTACAATCCCCAAAATAGTAGTAATAATAATTACGAAGAAGAGGAAGAAGAAGACTTCTATTGCGTCCTTGGAAACCAAACTCAGAGACGTATCAAGACAAAAGGGTTGATCAATCTCAAAGTCGGTCAATATCCCAGTCGTCAACAAGTGCACCGCATACGCGCCGTGTCGTAGCACACCAGTGCTACTCCGATGCAGAGTAATTATTACTGTGACAATGCACCCTCGACCGGCCCGCATTCACGCGGCGCCAGGGCAGGTGAAAGGATGAACGATCAACAGCGACAAGCTTCATTGCACTGCGCCGCCCCGGCAATGATCTGTAGCCGCGGTAGACGGTAGACATGACTTGACAACAACGACCAATAATGCAGCAGGCTCCACAACGCGTCTAGTGCTCTGATGCTTACCTTATGTGCGCTCGATGCCATCCAGGGTTCGGACATTCATACGTGAAATGCGTCGCCCGCGATACATGGCAGAGCTAACGTATAGACGTCATTAACGAAGCGCCACGGAGCTTACAGTGTATGACCGCTGCGTTGTGACAGGCTAGCTGGACGAATCGGTTCGCC
>CBDHHR010000969.1:12500-20618 GCA_965263245.1 Metamycoplasmataceae bacterium
TATTTTGCCTCAGAATCAATTATTTAACTCCGCAATCGAAATGAAAGTAAATGTATTATGTTCTAATAAACAATCGCTAAACGCAAGATGTTATTAAACAGAAGCATTCGTCGCAGAATCAAATATCGAAAACTAAAAATTCAGCTTCATGTGTTAGAGTAAAGCTCGTTTTCTTAAAATGATGACCTAGCATCTAAACAATTGGATGGACGCAACTGCATTACTCAAGGGAAAACGTCCAGTAATAAAGGAAGACTAACCATATACGTTGGCAAAGCGATACATACGAAGGTAAGATAAGATAAGACTGCAGATGGGAGAAAAATCACTTCTGTTTTGACAGGGCTTGTACGGCTAGGGGAAAAGCTGCTAATAAGCATGTTGGTCCTGGTTTTGATGGATCTGAACCAGCGACTAGATGGAAGGGGATCAAATCATGAGAGATGAGACTGGCTCTTCCTAACAGGCGGTGCTAATACATTGATTCAAGACTGGGAAGGTCTCTGCCGAGTGTGTTCTTTAATTAAACATTGTGGGAGTTATGGGATGGGTTATTCATTAAAAGCTGGCTGACAATGTTGATACAGGGTATGATTTATATATATATATATATATATATATATATATATATATATATATATATATATATATATATATATATATATATCATACCCTGTATCAACATTGTTGGCAATACGTATATATGCATGTATACACAACCAAACACACACGCCGCACGCACGCATGTACGCACGGACGCACACAATGGAGTGAACCGTCGAACGACGGATTTCGTCCCGAGTCAGTTGTGCGTCGAAGCGCATTGGCGACCACAGATGGCATAGTTAAAGGCGGTCATAGGTTCCTGCGGATGCTGACCATTCTTCCGCGTCATTCCGTTGTCCTAGATGTTGACACCAAGTCTATTCACAGTCATGTAGGTGTCACAGAATATGGAACATGACTTCAATGTTCTCTTCAGGACATATTTATATCGTTTTCATTGTCCATCTCGAGAACGTCAACCAGTCTACAATTGACCACAGAAGAGCGTGTTTGGTAAACGGTCATCGGTCTTGCAGACCAAGTGTCCGGACGACCGTAGTTATGCAGGTTGTACGTGAAACTGGTTTCCAAACGTCTTGCATGCAACAGTAAGAAAAGGAGCCTACTGACTTTGTATCAGCATTTGTGTGATTAGGATAGGGTAGATCAGCGCAGATCTATCCAACTCGCTTGATCTACCCTCCTTGGTCTAGTGGCAACGTTTAACTGCGACGACTAAACAGTGAATCGACTGCAGGCATTGACCAACTGTTTTGTATATACGTCTAAGTAGTTGCTCTGTCCATGCTTTGCCGGGCATATTCATCACAGCATTTGAAACCAAATTAGTTCTTTTTTTATAAGGAGGATACTCCATTTTGCGAAAGACATACAGGACATTAAGCAAAGGAGAAGACGTTGTTGTTTGTCTTCCGGGGGCTATGATAGAGCATGTGACGAACGGGTAGAGAACGTATTGGGACATGGCCAGGGAGGATCTATATTAGTACATGTAGGGACGAACAATGCAGACAGGGAGGGATTTATGGGTAGACTTGATAGCTCTATTAACTATATTTTAAATGACATTCTAACTTCTATCTTAAGATTCACTTCCAGGATCCGTAAACACTGGAACAAGCTTTTACGTGTGAACACTTGACTGAATCAACTGTATACACAGCATTGGGTCAGAATACATACTATACGTATTGTCTACATAATGTCAACACATGGACCTCAGAGTCACATATACTGTTGAGTCTGGAATAATGTGCCCTGTTGAGTCTGGAATAAAGTTATTGAATTGAATTGAAAAACAACCTAGCCCTTTTAAGCCCCTCAACTCTGCCTGGGGAAACTAATGCTCTGCATTTGTTAACCGCCAGGGCGGCCTTACCCCAGATTAGGGTAGAGACGCTGATTGGCTCTCAGGCCAATAATGAAATAAAAATTAAAATAACGATATACTTTTACAAGATAATGATATCCTATGAAAAGTATTCAACATTGAACTTATATTAACACAAAAATAAGTAAAAATTCAAATTTACAGTTGCTTATAAAATAAGAATTACGGCAGGATTAACCAGTATCCGTGAGGTGGCAGCATTGTTTAACCCACACGGATAACATACAAAGTAAATAAGGATACCTTTTTATCAAATAATGCTGTATTATAAAACTATTCAAAATTAACTTTATATTAACACAAAATAAATAGAAATACAAATTTGCAGTTGTTTATAAAAATAGATATTACGGCAGGATTAATCAGTGTCCGTGAGGTAGCAGCGTTGTATAGATCACGCGGATAAACATTCTAAAACTGGGAGAATCACCAGACTGTCTTCTCGGCGTAGTTCCGCAGACGACCGACAGTCGGTTAAGCGAGACTAGGAACAACCAGGATAGTACAGAGATACAGGCAGTTGGTAGAGGCACTGAAGAAGACAAGAGTTGAACAGATTATTCTCTAAGGAATCTTGCCAGTGATGAGGGGAAGGGGAGCAACATATAGAAACTGCAAGAGGATGGCAATTAACGCACTATTAGAGCAGATGTGTGAAGAAGGAGTCGAATTTGTAGATGTGTGGGGATACTTTGTTGGGAAGGAAGACATGTATATGAGAGATGGCCTCCAACTAAGCCGAAAGGGCGCAGCAATGTTCTTCGAGAACCTGCTTCGATCTATGGATAGTGGAACAGGTTGCAACTATTTAAACTAGTTTCGCGGGTGGGACACACAGAGAAGCCAAATACTAGAGGCATAGATAAAGATAGCACAAAGACATCAGCAAAGAACAGCTTGGAAAGCCCTACGGAATTTGGTTATAAATGTGTTTGTTTAAATGCAAGGAGCATAGTAAACAAAAGAAATGAACTAAGCATTATGGTAGAAGATGTTGACCCTCAAATAATAGGTATAACTGAATATTGGGCCACCACCGATATATCAGATGCCGAATTAGGAATGACAGGATATGTAATGTTTAGGAAAGATAGATTAGGAAGAAGGGGAGGCGGAGTTATTTTATATATTAAAGAATCCATCCAGGCCTATGAAATAAAATTAGAAAAAGAAGCAGAATGTGACGAAGCTGTCTGGCGTAACATAGTTACAGGAAACTCAACATTAACTGTTAGGTTAGTTTATCAGAGTCCAAACATAAGCATAGAAAAGAAAAAAAGTACATAACGTTATAAAAGAAGTGAGTAAACGGGACTGTATTATTATGGGGGATTTTAAACATGGGCATATACAGTGGACATCTCTACAGAGTACCGCGAGAGAGGATCAACAGTTTTTTAAATTTAGTACAAGATAGTTTCCTTTCTCAACATGTGTTAGCACCAACCAAGGGCAAGAACGAGTTGGACATGGTTTTGAGCTCACAGAAGGAAACTTTTGATAATGTCAAGATATGTGAGCCACTGGGGTGTAGTGATCACAACCAGATATATTTTATCATCAAAGTAAAGGGAGAACGGAATAGAAAAATAAGGTACAGGAAACACTTTCACAAAGGAAGATTTAAGGACATGGGTGAATATTTAGCAAAGGTAGACTGGAATAGCACGCTGAAAAATAAGACAGCAACAGAATGCTGGAATATCTTAGAGTCGTCGAAACATTTGTCCCCTAGAAAAAACATGGGAAACTGTAGAAGAAGAAACACTTATCGAAGGAAGCCATTAGAAAAATCAAGTACAAGCAAATGATGCGGAAGACATAGACTTACTGGAAGTGAAGAAGACTATACCATTTATAAAGAAGCACTTAATCACGCTACAGCTGAAATTTGAAATAAATTCAAAGAGAAGATGCGAAACAATTGCTTTTAATATAAAACATGACAGCCAAACATGTGTATGCATATGTTCGAAGTAAACAGAAAGTTCAGGATAAGGTCGGTCCTCTAGAAGGTAGTGATGGAAACATAATAACAGAGGTATTCTTAATGGCAGAAAACCTAAATGAGTACTTTTGTTCGGTGTTTACCAGGGAAGATATTAATATATTACCAGTACTAGAGACTAAGTTCGAAGGGAGAGAGTCTGACTATTTAGGACAACTAATTGTAACCCCACAAATGGTAGCTATACAAATAAGAGATGTGAAGAATAATCAATCACCTGGAGTGGATGGGATTCCTCCCAAATTACTATTGGAAATTGTAGAACAAGAAACCAGCATACCGCTTGCGACGGTTTTCAATGTGTCATTAGAGGAGGGAATAGTTCTGTTAGAGTGGAAAGAAGCAAACATTATACCATTATTTAAAAAAGGTTCGAAAAACAAGTCAGAGAGCGATAGACCAGCGAATTTAACATCGGTGATTTGCAAACTATTAGAAAGACTAATTAAAGATCACTTGGTAAATTTTCTTGTTAAAAATAAATTGATAAACCCATCTCAACATGGGTTTTTTAAAGCGTGGTCATGCTTAACAAATATGTTATGTTTTTTGGAAGATGTCACAAAGTGGGTAGATGAGGGATCACTAGTAGATATCAGGGGCGTAGCTAGGCATACATGCAAGTGGAAGCACTAATAATTATTAATGATATCAATCTAAATTCTGTCATCGGGGTCTGGTGCTCCAAAATGTTCTGTAGCATGTGTGACGATCCAATCAGTTGACATATAGTGCATTTTAAGTCACAATATATCATAGGGGAATAGAACACGTTAAGGAGTAAATAGAAAAATACGCAGTATTTTTACTGAGTGAAACATGCTGAAAAGGCGGATAACTTGAACGGTTAATATATCATATCATACATAGCATATGTTTGAATGTGCAACACATTCATTGTATGCTTTAAAATCAGCTATGTACTCGTTATAGTAATTAAAGAAAGTTGCAATAGTCACAGCCTTTTAATAATAAGCCAATATAAATACTGTACATTGCACATGTGTTGTATCTAAGAGTTAAAACAAGTGAAAGCTGATATTTGTTGAGTTCTGTATTGTCTTCAACATCGGTTCAGTTACTGTACCCGCCTTCATTAGGGGCTAAATAAGCTAAGGGGCTAACCGCCTGGTCTTCTGACGACCGAACTGATGAATGATGCATTCAGTATCCAACTCTGTGTCTTTATGGACGTGCATCAAGGCCAGTCCCGACATGCGTTCAATTGTCATTGTAGAGCGCAGATCATTCTTGAGATGCAGCATAGCGCAGTAAGGGTGATTTGCAGTGGCTGTCGATACAGACATCACCATCCTGTACTATGACAGCAGTGTACATGTTGGGATATAGGTCGGGGTTGATTTCTAGAATCATCGAGTGTGTCTGATTTCTCTGCGACATTCACCATTTCCCATATTGCTTTCCAGTGATCCACTTCGTTTTGTAGTTCACGCAGATTTCCAGGCATGTCGTCTTTGAACACCTCGTACAGCTGGGCTTCTTCTTTCTGGTGTCATATGCAACAAGTGTCATATGCACCAGTTGTTTCGGTGTGATGTAGGCCTACTGAGCCACGTAGCGATCTTGAGCCATTAACGCATGAATGGTTGGTACATCGCCCTCTTCTTACACTGACAATGGGGTGTCAGCGGGAACATTTTCGCGGCATCTGTTTTCCAGCCCGGCTTGCTCTGTTGAACTTTGAATTTCGCTGCCAGTTCCACATAGCCTTCATATTATAAATATATGTTGTCAGAGGAAGTAGACTTTAGAGTGCATGCTCCATCGTTACCAATGTGATGGTGATGTCAAACCTTTGGATTGACAACATATGTAACTCCATGCTCTGCCATTCCCACCAGCCTCCAGATATTCCAGAGCAAACACTACAGCTGTAGTTTGGTTTTGTTGTTCATGCCAGTGTTAGCTTTTAATCTTTTAATCTTAGCCCATGAACGTCAAAACATTGTTAAATTGTTTCTAGTGAATTCGTATTTACCGACTGCTGCATTGCAAAGATAGCCTCCAGGCGAAGGCATCTATTTGTTCTGTGCACAGGGGTCTGGAAACTGAGTACAGCTGTACAATGTTGTCAAAATGTTGACAAATTCTTACAAATGAATGATGACGTTTTCGTTGCTAAAGGCTATGAACATATCTATGCATCCTCTGGCTACCGTTTGAATTTGGCATTTTATGGTTGCCTTAATGATGTGGAAGCACGTGCGTACGTGCGCACGGCTAGCTACGCCCCTGGATATAATCTACTTAGATTTAAAAAAGCCTTTGACAAAGTGCCACATCAAAGATTACTACTTAAACTAAAGGCCCGGCCATGGCATAGGAAATGGTATGATTAACTGGATAGAAAAATGGTTTATTGATAGAAGACAAAGAGTAGTAGTTGATGGGGAGGTTTCAAACTGGAAATCGGTTTTGAGTGGAGTACCGCATGGATCAGTATTGGGACGTATTTTATGCTTAATTATATATCAATGATTTGGATGATGACATAACAAGCAAGCTGTTGAAGTTTGCGGACGACACAAAAGTGTATAGGAAAACTAAAAGTGATGCAGATAGACAGCATTTACAAGGTGATCTTAATAAGTTGACAGAATGGTCTGTGAAGTGGCAAATGCTGTTTAATTTTGGAAAGTGTAAGTGCCTCCACACAGGACATGGGAATGAAGATGCACAATATACAATGGGTGGTACTGTATTAAATACTACCTTAAAGGAAAAGGACTTAAGGTTAACTATTAGTGCTGACATAAAGGTATCAGAGCAGTGTGGAATTGCAGCAGCGAAGGAAAACCAAAAAGAACCAATAATGCCGCTGTATAAAACAATAGTTAGGCCTCATTTATAATATTGTATACAAGCACGGAGACCATATCGCAAGAAGGATATTGATATGCTAGAAAGAGTACAAAGGAGATCATCTTTTTTTAAACTCAGGAATATTAGTTATGAAATGCGTCTAAAAGAATGTGGTTTAGCAACACTAGAAACTAGAAGATTGAGGAGATCAGATTGAGGTGTTTAAAATATTGAATGGGTATGAACATATTGACAGAAATATTTTATTCTCGGTCAAAGAAGAGAGGACATGGAATTACATTAGCAAAGAAGCAGTGTAAACTACATATCAGAATTTTTTTTTCACAAAGAACAGTAAACGAATGGAACAGATTATCAGCTGATTGTGTATGTGCTAGTTAATATATTTAAAAATAAAATCGACATATACCTAAGACGAGCGGGGTATACTTAGATAGATAGGTTGGACTCTCGGTAAGCCAAAGGGCTTAATTCATAGTCCACCTGCTATCTACAGTTGAATCTCTAGGTGGCAATCTTGTTAAATCTTGTTAAATCTTAATACCTTCTTGTCGGCAACGTCTTCAGGCGCGGTACGGGTCGACGTCCCTGCCCACAAGGCAGCTGGAGTTAACCAGCTGAGGTTGTAGCACAGGGATGGACGTGTAGGGGAAAGTCCGGTAATATGAGCCACGGTATATTACGGGCCACTTCCCTAATTCAAATATGGTACAACAAACGTTGCCATATATCGTTTACATACTGGGTTAAGGAATGTAACAGAGCAGACTGCCACAATTTGGAGTGGTGAGAGGACACAATTGACAGACATTATCGTTACTAACAATTCATAACATTTCTTACGATTTCCGTATGTTGAGAGAATGCATACCAATTATACATTGTTACTCTATATCAAGATGAGTGACGTTTTATCACGACTTATTTAACGCACCAGTTTTCATCATGCGCGATAATGCTGTAGACATTTAACTGTCTGCTTGATATAAAATGTGCAACGATACAATATACAATGCATACAATCATAGCATTGTATTTTCGTTTAATGGTGGTTTACACTCTACATTGACTTTCTTTTCCTCTCAGTACATGCAATACATAATAATCACGTGTAGAAGTTCTGGAATATTATATTGTTTTGCAGTGTGGACAACACAGGTTGTCATCAGAAAAAAACACATTTATGATAAAACATACACAAGCTCATTATAGTGACGTGTTCAACATCTTTACTCGGCATTCCAAAATTTTCATACGGGTGCAAGAACAACAGTGCAATTTAGAATCACATGATACAAAAATTACAGCA
>CBDHHR010000970.1:0-2500 GCA_965263245.1 Metamycoplasmataceae bacterium
CAATGTAATACTGACTACGACAATGTGTGAGTGCCTTCTCAACAACGACTACACTCGCACCCCCCACCACCACACGCACAAACATGTTATTGATGTTAGTAGTTCGTGGAGAAGAATCAAATTAGACTGTTCGAGTCCTTGAAATTGGACTGATCTGTTCGGAACGTAACTCCCTGTCTCGCTCTCTGACACGACTTCCCTCTCAACGGACCAATTATTAATTGGGCAATTGCTCACCTCAAAGTCTAATCGCGCTTTGATTTCTGCATCTCATTTCGTCGACCTGGCATCAAGTCTCCATTACGCACGCCTTTTAGTGATGTCACTGCGATGGCAATGCTAAGCGGTCAATCGTGTGCGCGTATCTCGGAAAACATGAGGCCCGCTATTTCCGGTGAGACTTGTAACTGTGTTGCCCGGTTTTCACTGACGCTTTTTTGAATGGTTCTTCGATATTTCACTGCGATCGTCGCTAAGTGCACCTAGAAGAACAGTGAACGCTTTGTCGCAGACGACAAAGAAAATCTAGTTATTTCAATATGTAGCATGGTCTCGGTATTTATCATAAATCTCGGTTATAAGAAAAGAATTATTCGTGAAGATGAATTATTGTTCCACTGAAGATATACATATAGGCCTTCTATGTGATATTGCAGTTGGTTTGTAAAGTAAAGTAACGCAATGTCAATGGTCGTTATGAGACCATCAGCGTGCACAATGGCAAAAGGACTAAGTTACACCCCTCAATAACGCACTGGATTCATCGTCCATATTCCATACGAACAATGCTACTTTAGACATTTTTGTTGAAGAAACATGTTGTTGATCAAATGTAATGCTAGTAACTGGCGTTACTATTAAGCAACACTATTCTATTCCTGCAGCAGCTAGTTAGCTATGTGCTAATCGTTGCCACACGTCACACAGTGTCTGATTTTAGGCGACGAAATTCTCTCATGTTACATTTGGTAAGTATTTGTGACAGTATTTCAAGGAACATATGCCTTCTTGTCATGTAGACGGTAATAACAATTGTTAGCTGCGTGTCACCTGCTACTGGATCTAACGTACACGACACCTTAATTGCACACATACGCACGCATTCACATTTAGACCTACACAACTTACGTCACACCCGAGACACACGCACACGCACATACTTATCAAACTGGCATTGTGTTGCCTGTAGACATGCTGAGGTTTATATTTATTCCCTGCTATCTTTCTCCGTAATATTTATTGACGGTCATATTTTATTCAGAGGACCACATTTGATTTATCGCGTCACATAGCCCCCTATATTTCCCACGTTAACCCTTGTCGCACCGAATGACCGGCTGCTGTCACCAAACATCACAGCCGGCTATGTGTAACCGAACACGCAGCGATGCGTCCAAACAAATGATTATGCCGCCGAAATGTAGCGTGAAATTTGCTAACGCCGGACGGTTGACTCGGCGTTTGATTGTCGCCCTTTGGCTTTCGTGGCTGCAGGCATTGTATGGTGACGAGCAAAGCAAGGACATTGTCCGTGTGAGATTATTAACGGATCTTCGTTCTACATTGATCGGAGATCCATTTACCACGACGCGGGAAATGTATCCCTTGTGAAAACAGATATTAGTAATAAAGGGAAGATCGTAAATTACATTGTTTCAGAAATATGATAACGATGACACATTCATGTTTGTATCCAGTGTAAGTTAACCACTAACTAAACTATTAAACAAATGTAGAGGCCTATTTGTAGAAATGACCAATTGTCATTTCGTATTGTTTAGTTATTGTATTAATAAATGGTTGCCCGGTATACGTATAATTACTAATACTGTTATGTTATGTATTGTAATTTATTATCCTAGCGAAATTTTATTCGATACTTTTTACGTAATGATATTATTGTTATGAAATGTTATTAATATTATTTGGTATTTTTTGCCGATTAGACGGTACATTATTCTTACATTATTATGTTGTCTGTACGACGTATGTCTGATAAAACAATTTGTATAAGATTGGGATACGTTCCCTATCGACATGTGTGTTATTTATATATGTTGATCATGGCAATAAATGATATGTATTTTGAATCGCACTTCACGACAAAGCTTGCAAGAAGCTGTCACTCAGTCACTCAGTCACTCAGTCACTCAGTCACTCAGTCACTCAGTCACTCAGTCACTCAGTCACTCAGTCACTCAGTCACTCAGTCACTCAGTCACTCAGTCACTCAGTCACTCAGTCACTCAGTCACTCAGTCACTCAGTCACTCAGTCACCCAGTCACCCAGTCACCCAGTCACCCAGTCACCCAGTCACCCAGTCACCCAGTCACCCAGTCACCCAGTCACTCCGTCACTCAATCACTCAGTCACTCAGTCACTGGAGATTGTCTTTTTATAACAATTAGTCGTGTTCTTTGTAAATTCTTGAAGCACGCGTATTACAAACTAATTATATACGCCAAGTGATGGCCAGGTGTTACATCTCGTATATATGGT
>CBDHHR010000971.1:0-2500 GCA_965263245.1 Metamycoplasmataceae bacterium
GCGGACACCGACACGGACGCCGACACGGACACGGACACGGACACGGACACGGACACGGACACGGACACGGACACGGACACGGACACGGACACGGACACCAGGACACGGACACCGACACCGACACCGACACCGACACCGACACCGACACCGACACCGACACCGACACCGACACCGACACCGACACCGACACCGACACCGACACCGACACCGACACGGACACGGACACGGACACGGACACGGACACGGACACGGACACGGACACGGACACGGACACGGACACGGACACGGACACGGACACGGACACGGACACGGACACGGACACGGACACGGACACGGACACGGACACGGACACGGACACGGACACGGACACGGACACGGACACGGACACGGACACGGACACGGACACGGACACGGACACGGACACGGACACGGACACGGACACGGACACGGACACGGACACGGACACGGACACGGACACGGACACGGACACGGACACGGACACGGACACGGAGACGCAGACGCAGACGCAGACGCAGACGCAGACGCAGACGCAGACGCAGACGCAGACGCAGACGCAGACGCAGACGCAGACGCAGACGCAGACGCAGAGATAGAGAAGAAACAGAGAGAGAGATAGACATACATACATACATACATACATACATACATACATACATACATACATACATACATACATACATACATACATACAGACAGACAGACAGACAGACAGACAGACAGACAGACAGACAGACAGACAGACAGACAGACAGACAGACAGACAGATAGACAGACAAACACGAAGACGCAGAGAGGGATAGATATATCGATAGATGGATGGATGGATGGATGGATGGATGGATGAATGGATGGATGTGTGTATGTGTGTATGGGTGTATGTGCATGTGTGTATGTGTGTGTGTGTGTATATATATATTATATATATATATATATTATATATGTGTGTGTATGTGTGTATATGTGTATATGTGTGTATATATATATATATATATATATATATATATATATATATATATGTGTGTGTGTGTGTGTATGTATGTGTGTGCGTGTGCGCGCGTGTGTGTATGTGTGTGTGCGTGTGCGCGCGTGTGTGTATGTGTGTGTATATAAGTATGTGTGTATGTGTGTGTGTGCGCGCGCGCGTGTGTGTGTTTGCACAATTTGTGATGTTTTACCTTCTGATCTATTACCACCGTCATGTCCAGCAACAATAATTAAATAGCTTTGGTCATTAATATTATTATTATTATTATTATTATTATGGACGGCCTACCTTTTTTGTAGCACGCAATGTCGCTCGTCACTGGGCCTGCGTCGTCCCAGCAGCATCCCTCGGCCTGACACTGCAGTTGGTTGAATCCTGAAGCGCCACAGCTGACTCTGGCGTTTGTGTATATGATTAGACAGTAACGTGTCGCTGCAAAAACTAAACAAAAGAAGCTGATGAATAAATTGAAAAAGGAATGTCAAATGTACAATACGAAATGATTTGCCTTTTCGAGAAGGCAACGCAATTATTCAACATCATATTGACACAAAATTATAGCAACTGCCTCATTAGCTGCCGTTAGATAAACAGGCTAAAAGGAATCATTTTAATATTTGTGATAAAACGTACATTGATGAATAGATCTGACATGTACCTGTGTCTGTGTTATAGATGATAACACGAGACAGTTTGTAGTTCCCTCCAAAGTCTACCTTCCACCAGGCACTGGTACCTCTCATGGCGTTAGGAACTGCACAGTGCTGGTAGGACAGCGGGTCGATGATACCATCAACAGCTTTACTGGCGAGATACATGTCGCCCCATTTAGTTGAACTCTGCTGGGCATACTTGTGTAATGCAATATTTCCTGAAATATGATATTAGACGTCACACAACACCAGAACCAAATGAATCGTAGAGCAATGACGTCACACAACACCAGAACCAAATGAATCGTAGAGCAATGACGTCACACAACACCAGAACCAAATGAATCGTAGAGCAATGACGTCACACAACACCAGAACCAAATGAATCGTAGAGCAATGACGTCACACAACACCGGAACCAAATGAATCGTAGAGCAATGACACTAATACGTTTGACTACATTAGATCATTCGGTTCATTTTAAATAATATCAGCAAAGGACCTAAGTAAAGCAAACACACTGCTATATACAGTAATAATGTCGCGCTACCTCGGTTTGATTCGCAATCATTTGAATGCAAACTGTACAAGTACGCATCACCTACTGTACCATGCTGGAGCCGTACACGGCGTGGTAATTATACGACTCCTATGCGTTCAACTGAGTAATGCACTCTGACACCTTGAGATCAATACGTTAGTGCCATTGTAACAACATATGCTTGGAATGGTATAATAAAGGTTACTTGGCAACACAATAAAACAAACTATGTAGCCATTCATAAGCTAAGATTGATACACGTCAACATAATGTAATGTCTTGTAAATGCATTGGTAAAAT
>CBDHHR010000971.1:5000-14993 GCA_965263245.1 Metamycoplasmataceae bacterium
CAAACTGCAATCAGTTACACTCTAACACGTCATGTCAAGAAGTTCGTCTCAACCAACATCTACTCGACACAACGAGTGAATAATACCAAAATGTAGCCGGCGGCATGCACGCTGACGCTGACGTTGAACTACAAAGAGGGGTCCGATACGCCTGACTGGAAAACATGACTACACGCTCTTGGGGCACTGTGCTACAACTGAAATGTCGTCGGCCAGTAAACAGGTCAAATACGCCGCTCACAAAGAGTCTCTTCACGTACACTAACGTAATGCACTGTGTGAGTGAGTGAGTGAGTGAGTGAGTGAGTGAGTGAGTGGGTGGGTGGGTGGGTGGGTGAGTGAGTGAGTGAGTGGGTGGGTGGGTGGGTGGGTGAGTGAGTGAGTGAGTGAGTGAGTGAGTGAGTGAGTGAGTGAGTGAGTGAGTGAGTGAGTGAGTGAGTGGGTGGGTGGGTGGGTGGGTGGGTGAGTGAGTGAGTGAGTGAGTGAGTGAGTGAGTGAGTGAGTGAGTGAGTGAGTGAGTGAGTGAGTGAGTGAGTGAGTGAGTGAGTGAGTGAGTGAGTGAGTGAGTGAGTGAGTGAGTGAGTGAGTGAGTGAGTGAGTGAGTGAGTGAGTGAGTGAGTGAGTGAGTGAGTGAGTGAGTGAGTGAGTGAGTGAGTGAGTGAGTGAGTGAGTGAGTGAGTGAGTGAGTGAGTGAGTGAGTGAGTGAGTGAGTGAGTGAGTGAGTGAGTGAGTGAGTGAGTGAGTGAGTGAGTGAGTGAGTTATTAAGCGACTGACCCTGCCATGTAGATAGCTAGACTAACATCCCCCTACCCCTACGCAGACATGTAGAAACAATTATAACTATAGTTGAACCATAGTTGAATGTAGTTTAATTTGGTAGTTTGGAAACTATAGCTTTTGGGGTTCTCCAGCCATTTAATATTATGAGTTATTTTGCGTATGGTGAGTAGATTAGCTGTGTCTTGTCCGGGCAAGTATTACGGAGTATATCTTTTTAAGAAGTTACAATAGTTAATAACACGGGTTTAATTAGGCGTACCTAGGATACGTGTGTATTTTATTAGCTGCCATTACATTTATTGTTGCATGTCAAGTAATATACAAGCCAGATTACTGGGCGTTTGTCTGACAGAAACCGCACCTTTCAGGTGCAAGCGCCTACCATTAACAACAAACTATGCGTACGGTCACGCTTCACTGGAACGAACAAGGCCGACAGGGGTTTTGTAATTACAACTATAAGTACGAGAAAGGTTGCTCACCTGAAATGCCGTATTCCATCATGCACATCGCCAGTACCGTCACCAGTACGACGTGTGCCATGTCGTTGTCACCATACATCAAATACAGCGCTGTTGACGTTCATCGAAGTTACCACTCAAACAAAACTACGCTGCAGCGGCGCTGACACATTTGCGCTGTTACACTTTGGTTGTCGTACCTTCCCGTGACTCGGGCAGCCAGGCTATAAATACACATTCTTAAATTGTATCTCTATGTGAAATCGCTCTTGTCCGTACGATTGGACGGTTCAAAATCAGGAAGTTATGCCCGGTAATGGTGGTGTTTATCTTCCTGTGTTGAGTAAACACTAATATGCAACATACTGGTGTAATAATGAACTTTTTGACGTACACAAACTATTGTAACTAGCGTAAGACCGTCTCATTAGCCACCCACCCAACCACTCATATATATATATATATATATATATATATATATATATATATACATATATATATATATATATATATATATATATATATATATATATATATAAAGTAACTTCTAGAATGAATATAACGGAATCTCTGCAATACTAGTTATCACTAACAGAAGGTCAGTTATATTTCTCGTCATACCACACTGGGCGCTGGGAATCATTCACGCGTGACCATTGGTCTATTTTCTGCCTGTTGACATTTCCTGCGCGGTTGAACGGTATCGATTGCGTAGGCTTGTCTACATTACTTCATACAAGATACTTTATTATATTTCTCAAATAAATAAACATTGTCTGGTGGTCTGAACACAATAAACAATATAAAACCAATAATAACCCAGGCAGTTGCAGTGAAATAAATACGAGTCATATTCCACATAGTCATCCCCCTCCCCCGTGTATTGGTTAGGGCGGTGGAGAAAGAAATTAAACAATTAACATTCAGTTATAATAAAATACATCAATAATTATGGATATAAAATATATAAATAAATAATGCAGTGTTATTACAGTCAGACAGACACACGCTGACAAGGGTGACTGGGTCTGAGGTTGTGCTCAGGCGGAGAGTCAGGAGTCGCTCAGAGCCGTTGCTGCCTGGTTCTGCCATATTTAGCAGGCTCTTCCTTATTGCGAGGCCTACTCCATGCTCTCTGGGCTTATCGGAGCCCTTCCCCTGCCCGTAGAATATGTAGTCATTTCCCTTCAGAGTGCACGAGTCCGCCTGCCGTGTTTCCTTCAGAGTGCACGAGTCCGCCTGCCGTGTTTCTTTCAGAGTGCACGAGTCCGCCTGCCGTGTTTCCTTCAGAGTGCACGAGTCCGCCTGCCGTGTTTCCTTCAGAGTGCACGAGTCCACCGGCCGTGTTCCCTTCAGAGTGCACGAGTCCGCCTGCCGTGTTTCCTTCAGAGTGCACGAGTCCGCCTGCCGTGTTTCCTTCAGAGTGCACGAGTCCGCCTGCCGTGTGTCCTTCAGAGTGCACGAGTCCGCCTGCCGTGTTTCGTTCAGAATGCACGAGTCCGCCGGCCGTGTTCCCTTCAGAGTGCACGAGTCCGCCTGCCGTGTTTCCTTCAGAGTGCACGAGTCCGCCTGCCGTGTTTCCATCAGAGTGCACGAGTCCGCCTGCCGTGTTTCCTTCAGAGTGCACGAGTCCGCCTGCCGTGTTTCCTTCAGAGTGCACGAGTCCACCGGCCGTGTTCCCTTCAGAGTGCACGAGTCCGCCTGCCGTGTTTCCTTCAGAGTGCACGAGTCCGCCTGCCGTGTTTCCTTCAGAGTGCACGAGTCCGCCTGCCGTGTGTCCTTCAGAGTGCACGAGTCCGCCTGCCGTGTTTCGTTCAGAATGCACGAGTCCGCCGGCCGTGTTCCCTTCAGAGTGCACGAGTCCGCCTGCCGTGTTTCCTTCAGAGTGCACGAGTCCGCCTGCCGTGTTTCCATCAGAGTGCACGAGTCCGCCTGCCGGGTTTCCTTCAGAGTGCACGAGTCCGCCTGCCGTGTTTCCTTCAGAGCGCCTATCTCTACGTTGAGTGTCTTGAGTTCGTTGTTTATGACAGCTGTTTTCCTGGTGTCACTGATGTCATGAAGGTTTTCAGAAAGTCCGGTCATCATTGTCCGGACATTCCAACTCTCCAGTTTTAGAGTTGGTCTCTTTCGTTGTGTTTCTTTTTTGCCTGGTGCGATGGTTGCGATCTGCTGTTCGGAGAGTTCCTAGTCTCATGCACCCAGTGAGGATGGCACACGGTGGGGGGCAGCACCTTACTTGAGGCGGGCGGTAGCTTGAGGCGGGCGGTAGCTGTCCAGTGGGATACTAAAACCCACCCCAGCGTCCCTACCCCTGGCGCCTCGCTATTACTCCAATCGATCGATTACGTATAACCGGTAATTCTTGCTCCCCGTGTTGTGTCGACGCCGCTGTCGAAACTGGTGTGTTCTCTCCCGGTTGTGGGTGAGTAGGTGAGTGATGATGTGGTCGGATGCAAGCTTGGGCAGTGTTATATGGAGGAGAGGCTGTCGCCAAATCAGCAAACACAAAGGACGAGTTCTACGAAACGTCGCATGTTCTCTTGGGGGATTTCAACACCAGAGTGAATGAGAATGGACCCTCGAGCTAGGCACTTACCACAACCTGTACATCGTCAACACCTACTTCACGACAAAGCCCCAACACAAGGTTTCCTGGAGACACCCGTGCTCAAAGCACTGGCACCAAGTGGATCTGATCCTAGTCAGGTGCGCCGC
The DNA here is from genome assembly GCA_965263245.1 of Metamycoplasmataceae bacterium. Taxonomy (GTDB): domain Bacteria; phylum Bacillota_I; class Bacilli_A; order Mycoplasmatales; family Metamycoplasmataceae; genus DT-68. The sequence goes on from CBDHHR010000971.1 coordinate 8,958, forward strand.
CCTCCAGAACGTTCTCCACACACGCTCTTATCACAGTGCGGACAGCGACACAGACCACACCTTGGTGTGTTGCAAGATCTATCGCACAAAGAAACTGGGGAACCTCCGCATCGATGTTAGCAACATGCATCAGCCAGACCTCGTGGGACAATTTGCGAAAGCTTTTGAGAGAGAACTTGGCGTCTCACACTCCGGAGACTCTGCTACGGAGAAGTAGGACACTCTGCGTGACACCGTGCATCGCACAGCCTTGACTATCGTCGGGAAGAAGACCTCGAAGATACACGACTGGTTTGAAGCCAAGTCGACCGAGGTGACTCCTGTAATTGAAGCCTAGCGGGCCGCTTTTGATCTGTCTGCAGAAGCTGGCAGAACGTGGCTACCCTGAGTCACAATGCGCCTTCCGACCTGACATGTCTACTCCAAGAGAAGTGCAGAAACCAGCAGATGTTAATGTACATCGTTTTTATTGACCTCAACAAAGCGTTTGATTTGGACAGCAGAGACCAAAGATCGCCGGGGCTATTCGACATCCGCAGTGGTGTCAAACAGGGCTGCGTCCTCGCTCCCACACCCTTTGGGATTGTTTTCGCTCTGCTACAGACACCTGACACCACGACAGAGGGGGTCTACCTGCGTACTAGATCAGACGGCAGGCTGTTCAACCTCGCCCACCTCAGAGCCAAAACTAAATTACGTGAATCCCTCGTCAGAGACGTGTTGTTTGCTGATGATGCGACAGTTGCAACCCACACCCAGGAGGAACTCCAGGCTCTGACAGACCGCTTCTTTCAGGCCTGCAAGGACTTCGGGCTGACTATCAGCCAGAAGAACACAGATGCACTGCCAATCATCACCATCGACGACTATGAACTCGACGCCGTCCATCAGTTTACGTACCTCGGTTCCACCATCACCGACAACCTCTCCTTAGACACAGAGATCGACAAGAGGCAGCTACAACTCTCGCCCGCCGCACGACTAGTGTATGAATAAACCCCAAGTTGACAGTAAAAACAAAGATGGCAGTCTACAACGCCTGTGTCGTCAGCACACTGCTGTATGGCATCATCGAGACATGGACTACGTATGCCAGACAGGAGAGAAGAATCAACATATTCCACCTGAGAAGTACCCGCCGTATCCTGAGCATATCCTGGAAGGACAGAGTGTCGCACGCCGAGGTCCTGTCTAATGCTGGCCATTCCAGTATGTACACTCTGCTTAGGCATAGCAGGCTGGGTCATGTCCACTGCATGAACGATGGCCACATCGCAAAAGACATCCTAGCATCGGGGAAGAGAACCACGGCGGTGATACAAGGACGTCTGCATGAGACACATGAAGGCGCTCGACATCTATGCAGCATCCTGGGAGGGCCTTGCAGCTGACCGCACGAGGTAGAAAAGTACCCTGAATCAAAACCTCAAGACAGGGGAAGAGAAGCTGGTGAACGCAGCAGAAGACAAGCTGATACGCAGAAAGGAGCGCAGCAACTCCCGCAGACCAGAGACCACACACAGATGCGACCTTTGTGGTAGAGTCTGCGTCTCCCGTGTCTGTCTCTTCAACTACAGGTGGCGCTGCTCCAGCCGAGTAGACAGTCAGAACCTCTAGGATGCTTCACCAAAGGTCAGCCATGACCGAAGGAGCCTACTACTACTATTACAGTCAGTATGTTTATGATTTGTTTTGCATGAGAATAGTATCTGCTTGGTCTACCGACCTACCGTCATGCCAGTCTAATATTTGTATTATTTATACTGAATATTTGTACCGCCGTTCATACACGCAGTGTGACAAAGGTAGACGGCTTAGTCATCGGCGAAGTGTTTGACGACTACCTACGAGTGAGTGCTAGTGTGTCACGTGGTAGACAAAGGTGAGCCGTGCATGGACTCCGTGACTGTCACAATGGTTCACTGATCATCCGATAGTTGAGACATCTGCTGATTTTCATGATGTATAGATAATGCCAATTGTTATATTCTCATAAACGCCTGCACGCGCACACGCATATATACACGTGCACGCACACGCATACACGCATACACATAGGGTAGGGTGGGGCATGGAGCCTCCGTGGGGTAACGAGCATTACGTCAGTTTTACGTGTTTGAGATATGTGTCTGGTGAACGAATACAATGCTGCCACCTATTGACTACTCTGACGGAAAAACAGATGCTAGCAAACAACGCGGTAAGTAAATATTTGCATTTAATGCTTTATTACATGTTTGATGTAATAGTTGTGTGTTTGTAAAGTTTTACTACAGCAACGAGATTAAACATAGCCTCGTGTAATTGTTGTTATATTTAATAGTAGTCTATAGAGCTTCATTCACTTTTGTGAAAATGGGCGATAATTAGGATTAGCGCGGGAATTGACAGTTATGTTGATCGTGCATGCTGGGGGCAAGAAGCCCCGGACCTTGTGGGGCAAGACGCCCCCGGGGGGCGTCTTGCCCCACATAAATCGAGTAATCAACAATCGTGATTAGGTCACAAAATATACTTGTTTTATATAGTTGGTAAGATGATTCCATAGGACGCAATAAAGCTCTTTTGTTATGTTACAATTGACAATACATGTAAACGTTCTGCTCAAACGGACAGTGCAGAAAGTCATTCATAATCTATAGAGACGTCATATTTGCAAACCTGTATGTTGTGTGATTACTTGCTTAGTGAGCAATATTTTTGTTTAGATATGGTTCGCACATACAAGCGGAAGACGCAACGGGGTGCGTATGGCGATGCAATTTTGAAAGCTGCACTGTTAGCTTTGGAGAAGCAGCCATTGAAGACAGTCAGTCGACTGTATCACGTGCCCACACGTACGTTGCGAAGACACCTTGATAACAGGGTTGCAACACGGGGTGCCCTTGCGCTTGGGCCAATGAAAACAGCCTTACCGGCTGCAACAGAGAGCATTCTGCGCGACCACATTACGTACATGGAGAAATGTCTTTACGGATTGACGACTATTGACGTGAGACGCCTGGCTTACGACATCGCCGAGAAGCTGGATGTGCAACACAATTTTTCTGTAGACACGAAGTTGGCAGGACGCGACCGGTTACGCGGATTCTTTAAGCGACACAAAGATTTGGCAATCCGGCGCCCACAGGGCACCAACATTGCGCGAGCTGTCGGCTTCAATCGACCGAAGGTTCGCCAATTCTTCGACCTGTACAGATCACAATTGGAGAATTTGGAATATGGATGAAACCGGGATAACTAATGTTCAAAAGCCCGGCAAGATTGTTGCCACGAAAGAAGTGCGCCAGGTGGGGAGGGTGACAAGCGGGGAGCGTGGTGCCAACATCACCGTCATTTGCGGGATGAACCCGGTCGGCACATATCTGCCACCGAAGTTCATTTTCCCGAGAAAGAGAATGGTGGAATCGCTGATGACAGGTGCGCCATGTCAATCTGTTGGCTACTGCAGTTCCAATGGCTGGACAGACTCAGACCTATTTCTTAAGTGACCGGAACACTTTGCTAGTTTCACAAATGCAGCACTTGGTGTACCCCAAATCGTGATACTTGATGGCCACCACAGTCACAAGACTCTGGCTGCGGTTGACTACGCGAGGAGCCGTGGCATTACCTTGATCACACCATGTGAGCGCTGCGGTTACCGAGGAGGATGTCTTGCCACCAATTGCAGGACCACCATCAACATTGCCACCAACTGCCAGTCCGCCCTCAGCACTGTCACCAACTGCCGGACCACCCTCAGCACTGTCACCAACTGCCGGACCACCCTCAGCATTGTCACCAACTGCCGGCCCACCCTCAGCACTGCCACTAACTGCCGGACCATCCTCATCTCTGTCAACAACTGCTGGACCAACCTCAGCTCTATCGCAAACTGCTGGACCATCCTCAGCTCTGTCGCAAACTGCTGGACCATACTCAGCTCTGTCGCAAACTGCTGGACCATCTTCAGCTCTGTCGCAAACTGTTGGACCATCCTCAGCTCTGTCGCAAACTGCTGGACTAACCTCAGCTCTGTCGCAAACTGCTGGACCATCTTCAGCTCTGTCGCAAACTGTTGGACCATCCTCAGCTCTGTCGCAAACTGCTGGACCATACTCAGCTCTGTCGCAAACTGCTGGACCATCTTCAGCTCTGTCGCAAACTGCTGGACCATCTTCAGCTTTGTCGCAAACTGTTGGACCATCCTCAGCTCTATCGCAAACTGTTGGACCATCCTCAGCTCTGTCGAAAAATGCTGGACCATACTCAGCTCTGTCGCAAACTGCTGGACCATCTTCAGCTCTGTCGCAAACTGCTGGACCATCTTCAGCTCTGTCGCAAACTGCTGGACCATCTTCAGCTCTGTCGCAAACTGTTGGACCATCCTCAGCTCTGTCGCAAACTGCTTGACCAACCTCAGCTCTGTCGCGAAATTCCGGCCCATCCACAGTGCGGCAGTCACCTACAGCGTTGCTGGCAACACGCCAGTTGGTCTGTGACCTCATAGAGGAACTTTCGCCCAAACTGAAACTATCTCGTCCACGCCCGAAGTCACGCGTGGCTGAATCAGCTGCGGTGCTGACCTCATTTCCTTATAAGAGAAAACTTGCAGAGAGAGAGAGAGAGAGAGAGAGAGAGAGAGAGAGAGAGAGAGAGAGAGAGAGAGAGAGAGAGAGAGAGAGAGAGAGAGAGAGAGAGAGAGAGAGAGAGAGAGAGAGAGAGAGAGAGAGAGAGAGAGAGAGAGAGAGAGAGAGAGAGAGAGAGAGAGAGAGAGAGAGAGAGAGAGAGAGAGAGAGAGAGAGAGAGAGAGAGAGAGAGAGAGAGAGAGAGAGAGAGAGAGAGAGAGAGAGAGAGAGAGAGTTAAAGACGAAGTCAACCATGAAACCAAAAGGAAAGTCACAGTGGCGACACAACAAAAGCAAGATCGCAAGTTCGAAAAAGAGAAGTGGCGTGAGCTGTGAGGAGGAGGGTCCTTGTATCATATGCGGCGAGCCACTCGTGAACAGCAGGTTGCGAGAAGTGTGGATGCAGTGTCAGATGTGCCAGAAATGGGCACACGATGAGTGCACGCCAGGACTGTCAGGATTCATCTGTCCAAACTGCGAGTCAGACAGTGACTGACTGAATCTGTTTGTTGCCGGACGCATTAAGTTACACAAATTATATGTTATGTTACGTGAAAGTGGAGGACTGTCATAATGATGTTAGTTAGGTACCTATGTTGGACAAGATAATACGTATAAACCATTTTCTGGTTGATATCGAGTAGTCTCCTTTCATTATTTATATGTTGTACACCGGCAAAGTTATTTTATCTGACAGTTAAGAATTGACATAATTAAGTAGGTTCAATGCTTGTATTTAATACTATAATACATACATTACATTTTCACGTTGACCACGACTTTTGTTTCATTTCAATATTCGTCTGTTATACAATGAAACTGTCTATGGGGCAAGGAGCCCCCGGGGGCCTCATGCCCCACACCAGAGGGCGTCTTGCCCCCAGGTATGGGGCAAGAGGCCCCCTTGGGACAATACTTTTAATTAACAATTATACTCGTTATTATTGTCAAATGTCACAAATACTTTGATATTAGATAGCATAACCATATGACAATCGCATGACATTAACAGGATGTCAAAATGATAAGTTCACGAACAACTACGCCCATTCTACCTCTACACACTCGCGCACATGCACATATACACACTCACACGTACATATACACATATATGTATGCACATCACACACACGTACGCACGCGCACACGCACGTACACACACACACAAACACACACACACACACACACACACACACACACACACACACACACACACACACACACACACACACACACACACACACACACACACACACACACACACACACACACACACTATTTTGTGAAGTGAAGGCGTGTGGTAAAAATGTTGAAACGTACGCATTTATCTATATTCGTTAATTGTTTAATGACAAAACAACAAAAATAAATAAGTGCACTGGCACGACACCATTCGGAATAGAACATCCTCACCGTAAATGCATGC
>CBDHHR010000972.1:0-11566 GCA_965263245.1 Metamycoplasmataceae bacterium
TCAAAATATATGGTTAACATATCAAAGGTATCCCCGTTCATTCCTCAGTTGATTTATAACACACAATTGTAAAATATATCTGAAAATCACCCTTATTTTGGTTTGACGTTAGATTTTAACATAATCTCTGGAATAACTTGAATATATATATATATATATATATATATATATATATATATATATATATATATATATGTATATACGTTAAGTTCTAATATGTAAATTAAATATAATGTAGTCTTGTTTTCAAATACATGTTATAAAGTTTGAATGACATGTTTTACAGCGTATCAGTAATTTTTATTACGTGACCTATTTTGGGTCTACCGTGTTTTTTCGGCAACAAATACGAAACTAACAAAATATAAACAACGGACACTTATGATTACCAATTATATGGTATGTGATAGCACTATTGTTGACAACTTCTAAAAAAACGGTAACTTGTCGTCTGCATAGGCTATGTTGATTGTTGTAGATAACAATTTGGTGTCGGCAAGGACGAAAATTTTCGCACTGTTGTCATCATAACGTATTGAAACTTTTGTTGTCGAGCACCATACCTTCTCCGGTTGAACCACGCTAACTTTCTTTGTGCGAATAGCGTAAAGCCAGATCATTGGAAAAGAAGAGGACTGTAGATGTGCAACCTATGTGTGATCAATACTTCCAGTTGATGATTGTGGCATGGCAATTTTATCTTTCGTCACCCATAAAGAAAGTAGAGCTCGGAAGCAACGACTGTTAAGGTTGGAATGCTTTCTTCACAACACTGGCGTCAACAGTGCCAGCCACATGCTCTATGGTCTAATGATCCATTCTGGTCAAATAGATCCGCTTAGAATATGCAGCAAAGCTGGCCAATGTGTTTGGGGTGAACTAAACAGTAGTTATGGCTGATCAGGCTTTGCATGATCTTTCGTATTGGCTACGGGAGAAAGCTTGGAACCCTGAAAATTACATTGGAATCTTATTGTCATGTGTGTGTGTGTGTGTGTGTGTGTGTGTGTGTGTGTGTGTGTGTGTGTGTGTGTGTGTGTGTGTGTGTGTGTGTGTGTGTGTGTGTGTGTGTGTGTGTGTGTGTGTGTGTGTGTGTGTGTGTGTGTGTGTGTGTGTGTGTGTGTGTGTGTGTGTGTGTGTGTGTGTGTGTGTGTGTGTGTGTGTGTGTGTGTGTGTGTGTGTGTGTGTGTGTGTGTGTGTGTGTGTGTGTGTGTGTGTGTGTGTGTGTGTGTGTGTGTGTGTGTGTGTGTGTGTGTGTGTGTGTGTGTGTGTGTGTGTGTGTGTGTGTGTGTGTGTGTGTGTGTGTGTGTGTGTGTGTGTGTGTGTGTGTGTGTGTGTGTGTGTGTGTGTGTGTGTGTGTGTGTGTGTGTGTGTGTGTGTGTGTGTGTGTGTGTGTGTGTGTGTGTGTGTGTGTGTGTGTGTGTGTGTGTGTGTGTGTGTGTGTGTGTGTGTGTGTGTGTGTGTGTGTGTGTGTGTGTGTGTGTGTGTGTGTGTGTGTGTGTGTGTGTGTGTGTGTGTGTGTGTGTGTGTGTGTGTGTGTGTGTGTGTGTGTGTGTGTGTGTGTGTGTGTGTGTGTGTGTGTGTGTGTGTGTGTGTGTGTGTGTGTGTGTGTGTGTGTGTGTGTGTGTGTGTGTGTGTGTGTGTGTGTGTGTGTGTGTGTGTGTGTGTGTGTGTGTGTGTGTGTGTGTGTGTGTGTGTGTGTGTGTGTGTGTGTGTAGTTTCATCTCGCTGGAAACGTTGTGGGCGCAGTTGGAAAAACTATGCGGAACAGTGATGCTGAAGACATCCTTATATAAACTGGTTAGTGCCACGGGCGTAGGGAGGGGGAAGGAGGGGGGACGCACCCCCCAATTTTCTACCTGGGGGGCAGCATAGAAATTGTCCCCCCACTTTTCAGCTCAGAAAAATAGCGAGGCATATAGCATATAGCCTATGACTTTATACTACTCTCTCTCTCTCTCAAAAGCCGCTACACAGGACTAAATAGACAAAAAAACTCGCAATATGAAGTTCCGAACACCCATTAGAAAATCGACTAGATAAATTGTTTGGCTGGCCACACCGCGCAACTTGGTCTTACTTTAGTAAATGATCATCATGCCGGACTGCGCCGCTGCCTGGCTCTATCAGTTTGCAACCTTGTGTTGATACTATTTATAGGCTCTAGCCATCAACCACATTGTAAATGATGAAATTTGTGTTGCACTTTCACCCCTCGCCTGCCTGATGCTTATCGCCTACGGCAGAAGCGGCGGATTCCTGCATTTTGTGTAACTTATTCCCATTTGAGTGATGACAAATTTATTTGCCAAAATATTGGATTGGGAAGTTCTACACAGCATGGGCGTCGATCGTTGGGGGACCAGGGGGACGCGTCCCCCACTTTACAGCCTGAGGGGTCAGCATAAGAAATGTCCTCACACTGTTTCAGTTCATACAACAAATTTAAAGGCATATATAGCGAGACTGATCACTCCCCTCTCTTATAAACTCTACATCGGTCTAGTAGTAAAATTAATACAAATTATACGAGTTCAGATATAAACTTTCGACTACCTACTGGAAAATAACTAGATAAATTGCTTGGTTGGCCGCAGCCCGCAACTTGATCTTAGTCCAGTAAATATTCATCATACCGGGCTCTGTCATTGTGCACCCTTGTGTTGATATATCAATAGGCATTAGCCAACAAACACATTATAGATTATACATTTTTGTTTGCCCTGTCCCCTTTGGATTGCAGCCTGATCGCCCTAGTGGATACTTATATCGCCTAAGGCGGAACCAGCCGATTCCTGCACTTGTGTAACCCACAAGTCACACATAGGCATCCCTGTAACCTCTGCATCGTGTCACTCTATGAATCAGGCAAGCAGTATTGGGTCCAAAGTCTACCCCCCAAATGCTCAGTGATTGGGGCGGGCCATGGCCCCTCTTCAAATATACATGTTGCCAACATAACTATTTTAAATAGCATAACATAAAGGCCTTTATTTATTTTAGAATTAACACCAGACCAACGATAGATTATGTATTTTATTTACAGAAAAAATGGTTATATGTATTTCAGGTTATATATATATATATATATATATATATATATATATATATATGACATATTATAATATATATATATATATATATATATATATATATATGTATGACATATTATAATATATATATACATATATATATATTATATGACATAGTATATATATATATATATATATATATATATATATATATATATATATATATATATATATATATATATATAAATGTATGTATATATAACAGTATATATAAATTGGTCCCCCGTCCCCCCACTTTTAAAACCGGATCGATGCCACTGGTTAGTGCAAGAAAGGAACGGCTAACAAAGGTTTTGCTTCAGCAGGGGATTACAACCAAAGTATGCGCGAACATAAATTACTACAGGAGGCAATGGCTAATCTACACACGGATGCATTTGAACAATGGCATCTGGAAAGAAATGATGATGCACAACTCAGTGGACTGGTTGATGACTTACAAAATATTTGCGACATACTGTCCAATATATAATATTGCAAAACTTGCCACTGTGCCTAAAGAAAATGTACAACCTGAAGAACCCAGCACCATATGTATATCAGTATTTCGCGAAAAGTCAATATGTTGTGCGAAAAAAGCTGGGTCAATCAAAGGTGTCACTTCTGATATGGCTCATGGGCAGATATACAACAAAGATGTGAAGGAAAGTGCGAGTGGGCTTACATAAATACCCCTGGATGCTAAAGCACGAACCAAATAGCTTTACACAAAGCCTGGCATCTGAGGTAACATTCCATTTCAAAGAAATGATGAACCATCCGCAGGCGTTGAGTGTCTAACGAAGATGGAAACCAGGAAATGATCAATCAAGCATGCATAACAAACAGCACATAATCAATTGTTTTGAGTCAAATGGATCGATGCGTCATGGCTGTAAGGCAGGTGTGCTGAAAGAGACTCACTTGAAAATGGAGCAGAAATTATTAGGTATCGGTTGGAAGATGGGTTCCACACATTTGGAACCACTATCTTTGACGGTGCCGCCATTACCAGAACTTAAACAATGGTATATAAGTTGCGTGTCGCCAGCAAACGGCCATGTAATTGTTCTTGCGCTAAATTCCAAGTGCCGCGTTGTGCTGCTTGCAAGTGCAAACGGAACAATACCAAGTGTGGGCGAATAATACATGCTCGGACTCTTGTTGAAAACAATGGCTGTGACAAGAGTGACACAGATGGCTCAGAACAATGTTTAAGATGTGATTGAGTAACGCCTTGATATGTTTTTATTTTCGAATAATGCGTGTTATCATAATGTTATATTGTCTTAACAAACATCGCATTAATAACCAGCAGTAAGTTTTGCATCAGTACCCTTTCTTTAATAGTGTATATTACCCTAAGGAACGCGAAAATGATACCATCAATGAAATACACTCCGATTTGCGTCACGTTATGACGGTGGGGTACGTGTTTGGCTCGTGATTGCATATAACGTAGCACTATTTTACTATTGCTTTGCAATATTCAGTAGATAAATGAATGTACATAATTTTGATATATTACATAATTATATTGATTACATATTAAGGTAACTATGACGCCTTTTGTGTGACGTCAACTGAGAAACCGAGCTGATTTATCGTTATTTTGTCCAATGTTTTGTATCTGGCATCTTGAATAATAAACTTATGAACACGATATTGCCACCTATATTAGTTCTCGTCATTCTTGATTATTTGATACTACAGTTAAGTTTGTTGCTATACAGTTACCGTGAAAATGTGGAAAGCCTATGTGGGCCATTATGGGATCACATAGGCATGGATATAAGCTCAATTTGCGGAGTGAGGTACACTGATTTGAGAGGATTGACCTCTGGAATATTAGTCGGAGGGATTGGAGTTTAAAAAACATAGGACAATCAAAAATAGCACGAGGTGTCCACTACCTCCAAAATGTGGACCCGTGCGCCCCGACTAAGGGTGTTTATGACGTAATTCCTCCGTACTGATTTGTAAGCGTGCATTGTCATTCGGCCTTAGGCTAAGTCAACAAACTTTTTTGTATACAAAATATCGGAGTTTGCAGTCACACGACCATACCCCGAAAATTATCGCAAAGCCTCTTTAGTTTTAAACATCACTTTGACGGGAAGGGAGCCAGAGGTGACCAGTATCACAAGCAGGCCTATGGTTTGAGGCCGCAATGAATTTCAAGAAGGTCATAGCGGTATCGAGATATAAAATTATAGCCTTTGGCTTTGACTTCGCCAGTCCATACTGCATCAGCCACGGGAACAGCGAAAATACCCGCTCCAAATTAATGACGGTATTGAATTGAAATATATTTCAACAACAACAACAACTACTACTACTACTACTACTAATATAATGAATGACCCGTTCGCAACCTAAACATTACATGTAACACGATCAGAGTGTAGGTGAAATAACCCAAAAATATATATAACATCAGCGGAGGCTGACCATGCTCCTTGTGAGCGATTTTATTGACTGAGTTGTATGCACATGGATGTGCCAAGGGTATAGTATGACTGGTACTGATGTAAACAGCTGCAGCTTCCCCAGCACGCAAGGGTGGTCTTGGCTGTTTCAAAGTGAGCGTTGCCGCCCATTTCTGAGCCCAGTAAATAAACTTGCACTTGCCTTGGCCTTATCCTTTCCACATCCATTCCCTTCATATGTCAAATTCATTTTATTCAGCAGCAAACACTGTCCTTCCATGTTCTCTTATATTTCTATTGCAATGCGCATCTCCTGCAAATACCAACAATAATCTTCAAAATGTTGAAGTTTATTGGTTAAATGGGAGATGAAACACATCCGTCGCGCCGATGAAATACAACATTCTCCTCACATACACGAACCGCTCATTTGCATATGGAACAAAATCACGAAGTCTGGTCAGTGGTCAAACCACATGGAGCATTCATGCGTACGGAAATGGTACGCAGTGAAACGTGTGTATATTCATCTTTATGCACAGCCAGTGTCACATTTATAACCGCTCAAATGGGACGGTTTAACTGCAATGTCTGCATTTTGGCTGAATGCTCCCGTCAGGTAATGAACTTTCCACGTATCCAACGTGTCGTCTGCCTCAGTGATAGATAGTACCTGGCGTTGACGCCAGTGACAGAGCTCGTGATATATGGATTACTCGTAAGCTGGTATAGCTTGAAACAAGCCCAGGATATACAGGTACCATATTAAATATAACAAACGTTATGATGTATGTGTGTGTATTGGAGTTGTGTTGCTGAACGCCGTTGCACACGCGGCAAAAACAAAACACAAACGCCGATATCCAACAAACCAAAAATGACTGCCCAACACGTGCTTTTCGTCGTATATTCTGTTGAAATGACAGAAACCTAAGGGAAAGTCGCTAAAGTATCAAATGTATGCAGTAATGTTTGCTCTAGGTCTAGGACATGTCATGTCGCAGTTGTACGTTACTTCGTAAACATATTAACCGGGCGTTATCTAATCAAATGATTATGATTATCATAAACTTCCGACCCTAAAAAGTCATTGACATTGTGGATTAGAAGATATTGTTACAAAACTTTTTTCCAGACAAACCATTCCAAAGACATAATAACAAGTAACTCAATATCTTTCTACGGCCCATGCTTCCTTCTCAATAAGAATGGGGACCCATTGATACCAACATTTTATTAATAAATTTGTTGCGAGCAGGTTTTCAACTTCAAGCAGTGATTTTAAGTTAAACATTCATATTGTTGGTAATATTTGTAAATATTATATATATATATATATATATATATATATATATATATATATATATATATATATATGTAATATATATATATATATATATATATATGTAATATATATATATATATATATATATATAATTCCCTGAAAATGCAAATTGATATGCATATATATATATATATATATATATATATATATATATATATATATATATATATGCATACCAATTTGCATTTTCAGGGAATTTTTATTTGACTGTTTTAATTATGAATCTGTACATATTAAAAATAGCATAGATCTATAAAATATTGAGCTACAAAACGTTTATTAGACAATAGTGATTCTGTGCATACTGATCTTCAAATTGCTGTCAGATGTACTGAACACATTGATGTATAATAATGTCATCCAGCAACAATGTCATATGGGGTATGTCTCATTGATGCATTTGCTGGAATATTTCAAACGCAACACCAATCTCCTCCCTGGTTGCATCGTCAACTTTGTACTGTCTCTCACTTCTTGTTTGTGGGGTCGGAACAGAGCATAACACATGTGCATGTGGAACCCAACATATGTCATCATTCTTTGGCCAGCTGAATGACACTGCTGGGCCACAAGGTTGCATTAATTTTACTTTGTAGTGCTCATGTTCCAGAGTCCAGCCAGACTTCACTTATGCACCATCATTATTATGTGCCCGGCTGGAAAGGCAGGCTTGTGGGACCTTGGACAGCTAGGACATCCATGTTTCCCTGCTTGTCAATGAAGGTAACTTCTTCACCTGATACTTTGCTGACCTTCATGTCAGTGGAACAAATGAGTGGTTATCTTGTGTTCCTGGGATGGTTCGAGCAGACACAAATCGGTCATCTAACAATGCTCTGTGGCTGTCAATGTCAGCAGCAGTGACGAAAAAGAATGTAATATGTTGGATATTACACACACACATGCATGCACGCACGCACGCACGCACGCACGCACGCACGCACGCACGCACGCACGCACGCACGCACGCACACACACACACACACACACACACACCCCAGTTTACCATGGCTGGTCACAAAGAAATTCAATTCGTAATCCAGTCCAAAGTCATCATTGTGGTGACGAATATTTGCAAAGGTTTTGTATTGGGCAGCGGACCCATCACTGGGTAAAAGCAGTATACAAAATGTACATGTAAGTACGGAGACATAAATTGAAAATGTGCCTAACCCACATGGTATAATTGTCACTAAATTACAATTTATACAACTTATATTTGTATGAGAAGTTTGATAAATTTGCTTGATATTTCTGTGATGTTTGCTTTATGCCTTGTAAACAGATCTATATCACTTTTAATATGTACAGATTCATAGCTAAGACAATCGGAAAAGCAAAACTCCCTGACAATGTATACTGATAGGCATAGATATCTAATATTTACAAATATTACCAACAACACATATGTTTAACTCAAAATCAGTGCTTGAAAACCGACTCGCAAGTGATTTATAGATAAGTTTTGGATACAAATGGGTCCTGATTCTTCTTGAGAACGAAGCATGGAAGGATATTGAGTTACTTGTTATTTATGTGTTTGTATAGGTTTGTGCAGGTATATGTTATTGTCTTAGTTATTATTATTAAAAACATCGCTTGCTCGCAGCAGGATGTTTATATAAATATTGTTATTTAAAATAAACAATGTGACATCATTGAACAACACGTAATTTACATACTTATTTTATGACTAATAGGTAATTTTAGTTAGACATGTATTTTTATTATTTATTTTAAAATATTACCTGTGGGTAGTTTTCTTCTTATTGCATATTTTGTTAATAGCAGTATGTTGCTGAGTTATAATTACAGTCGCGCCTCGCTATAACGCGACTCGCTATAACGCGAATCGGCTATAACGCGGTCGGTCGTGGACCCCGAATTTCTGCCGCCAGGGAGGAAATGGGCGCTACAGCTAACAATAACGCTGTAATTAACTGTCACTTATTTTTTATGAATTCCTCATGTTTGTCTTGTACAGGTGTATCTAGAAACAATTTATTGATATTAAGAAATTTAACACAGAAGTACAACTGCGTTGCTGAGTTCGTTGTGCCCCTGTCTTCTGCTCTGCCGTCGGCTTCGTGGCACCAATCCAATCGTTTTTCAAACCGATCTATTGTGTAACCAGCGCTTGGTTTGTGTGGTAATTTCTTAAGTGTTTGTTTAAAATGTTACCAATTCCTTTGATTGCATTTAATTAACTTTAGGCACAGTCAATTTGGTACAAAGTCCTGTTTGTTTGCGCCGATATCAATCGCGTTTGTCTCCTGCCAGTTCGATGTGGCTTCGGCGAAGGCGCCCGTTCACTGTGGCTTCCGCGAACGAGCGCCTTCGTCGGCAATTAAATTGCTTACGAATTGGGCGGTGACAAAAAATAATTATGGTACTGAAATGGCAGGCTAAAGTTATGTTATGTTTTCTTCATTACGTATACGAAAAAACATTTACTTGTGCGCAAATATACGAATTCGTCAACTGCGTGTGAACCGCAGTAGCCTCGAACCACCGTGAATTGCATTATAAATCGGCACGGTAAATGTGCGATCTAAGCCAACAGTGAGCGCAATTAGTATAAGTATTAATATTTGACCGACTTCGGCAACATGTCAAATCATTTGTGCGTTTCGGCTGCTGAGTTCAAGGTTATTTTAGACCGCGACCGCGTACTGTGTTACATGTACACCATTCGCAAGATTGACTCGGTTCAACATTCGACAGTGTATATTATTTTAACGTAATACACATTTACGTTGGTTTCAATGTCAGTTAGTTTTATAAATCACGCATACACCGTGCAACCAGCACATTGGCTTTGGTTGCTGTTGTAGCGTTTTGGGGGTGGTGGCGCCCCTGGCGAAATATAATCTATAACGCGCCTCGTTTACAACGCGGTTCCATTTCGTGGACCCCAACTACCGCGTTATAACGAGGCGCGACTGTAGTTGCATTGAACAAGATGGTCCCATTCATGGTGTCGGTGGTTTTGCTAGAGTTTTGCACTTGATCACTTACTGAGTAAACCACTGATGTGAATATTTTGATTGTAGATGTGAATGGTTAGTTTGTGTAAACTCTTTTAGGTGCATAACACCAAATCGTTGACTTTTTAGCCCTTTAGTCTTAACTTGCATGGCCAAACCTCACCCTTACCCTCACCCCAGGGAAAACCTAGTAATTTTACCCAAACCAAGGTTTGCACGCATGTGTGCATACATGTGGGCCTGTGAACACCCAACAACCACAACCTTTTGGACTGGCAAAATTTTTATTCTGCACAAAAGCCTGACCAGTGTGTTTTGGTCAAATATGACCAGACTATCAGTGGAAAAGCAGTTGTACAGTGGTGCCATCTTGTGAGAGAAATATATTTTAATGCAAATTGACACTGATGTTTAATACTTTGGGATCATAAACACTACATGTCCCAGAACATATTGAAATATTGGTCAATGTGAAGGTTATTTAACTTTTTACTGGGTAGGCAGCCTACTTATTTTACACTCTGCTGTGGGCAGACAAATGTAAGATGGCAGCCAGGTGTGAATTGCATTCCATATTGCTTGCATTAAAATTTGGGTAACTCGACAAGCGATGCATACAAATATGAAATGTTATTGCACTGTACATGGAATGATTGTGTGCATAAAATGTGTTATCAAATATGTGTTGCAATCAATTACGTTTCAGATCTTGAAGGATCCATATTCATCAGTCTTCATTTGTTGGATAATATGAACGATGGACATGTTGACAGAACAATGCGACTGTCTGAAAGTTTAACGGCAGTGTGTATTGAGTTACTTCAAAGTGGACATATGGATGGTAGCAGGCTGGGGTGATGGAAGACAACAGGTAGGGAAGCCTTCTTTCTAATTTTCTTCTTGTACCTACCAGGTTGGAAATTTGGAGTCAAGTATTTGTAGTTGAATAGCATTTTTTAGTGCCTGTAATGATCAGAACGTGGGTTAAAATTCTTGTGCTTTCATTTAATAGAATTTTTCAATGCTTGAACGTGAATCTGTACTTTGGGTTTAATGAGCCGTCCGGTTACACCTGTCACAGTCATGTCCACCTGTGCTACAGCTTCATTTTTCATGAGCCGTCCAGCTACACCTGTCACAGTCATGTCCACCTGTGCTACAGCTTCATGTTTCATGAGCCGTCCAGCTACACCTGTCACAGTGATGTCCACCTGTGCTACAGCTTCATGTTTCATGAGCTGTCCAGTTACACCTGTCACAGTCACGTCCACCTGTGCTACAGCTTCATGTTTCATGAGCCATCCAGCTACACCTGTCACAGTCATGTCCACCTGTGCTACAGCTTCATGTTTCATGAGCTGTCCAGCTACACCTGTCACAGTCACGTCCACCTGTGCTACAGCTTCATGTTTCATGAGCCTTCCAGCTACACCTGTCACAGTCATGTCCACCTGTGCTACAGCTTCATGTTTCATGAGCCATCCAGCTACACCTGTCACAGTCATGTCCACCTGTGCTACAGCTTCATGTTTCATGAGCCATCCAGCTACACCTGTCACAGTCATGTCCACCTGTGCTACAGCTTCATGTTTCATGAGCCATCCAGCTACACATGTCACAGTCATGTCCACCTGTGCTTCATGTTTCATGAGCCGTCCAGCACGGGTTATAAAATGAGATGTCTGTATCTGTAACTGAAGTAAAAGAGGTATGTGATCCAGGACAGCAAAATCA
>CBDHHR010000973.1:2500-4009 GCA_965263245.1 Metamycoplasmataceae bacterium
AAATGACAAATGTCAGTGGTCTGTATTATGCAGATTCCCGTCGCGACAGTTTCCCATCGCGACACATTGATGACAACAATGTGACACTTAACGGTGTCTCTGCATGTTAAGGTTTTCCTCATCTACGTTAAAATCCCACAAATAATCGACAATGACTTATTCGTGTTATCTGTGCAACTTTTTATGTGGTTTTATGAAGTTCGACATAACCACAGTGACATAAACGTGGCTAAAACAATATGATTATCTCAGGATAATAAGATGGTGAAATGACCGTTCTCATTCAAAATCGATTATGGCATCCGCGCGGTTATCTTTTTGCTCACTCCTAGCGGCACCAGTCCTGCTTGGATGTACACAGGTAGCAACACGTGCCGTTGTATCTAGAGACCACGTGACGTGCTCATGCTCGGGGATAAACGCCCGCGCATCAATACTTGTGGTGATTAACCAAATGTGATTTGAACTGAAAGTACATCATCCTCGAGAGATCATTTTGTGAGCAACCTAGATAAATAAAGATGATAATAATGAGTAAAGGAGGTGATAGTCCTTTCCTTAAGAATACTTCCTCCATAATTCATCAGATGCGTTTTATTCACGCGGTGTCTGTATTTCTCGATGTGTTGCGTTGACAAGCGGACTTCGGGCAAGCGTTCTCTCAAGTCAGGGGTCGTTGACTCGTTGGGCTACGCTTCTATCCCTAGCCGGTCGTCTCCGTGAAGCTGGGGAGTGAGCGTAGTCGAACTACACAATTATAGCATTGACTTCGCCAGTCGCTACTGCGCTAGCCGAAGGAACATCACAAATAACCGCCCCATTTTGGAGAGTGTTACACGATTGGTGGGAATCCCAGCATAATGAGCAATTCACGCCCTAAACGTTACATGTAACGCGAGCAGCATGTGACTGAAATCACCCAAAATGTTGTATCACATGACCGGAAGCCAACCGCACTTCGCGTGGGCGAGTTCATAGGGTGCCCAGAAAGTGGAAAGAAAATGGAGGCGATGTAGACCGAGATGCCATAAGAGAACTGCGTTAAGAGAGATCTGGGAAGAGTGGGAGGAGAATGGAGAACAACAGCAAAAGACAGAAGTAGTTGGACACCGTTGGTAGAGAATATAATGAGTCAAAGGTGAGGAAAGGAAAGACGAAGAAAAAGACAACGGTAACCATGGCAACCTCATCCCTGACGACAGATCTACCAAGAGGAGAACAAAGAGTAGTGTTTAAAGGGATGTGCCGGGGGTAGCGAACAGCTGGTATTGATGTAATCAGCCACCCCTGGCGCGCGAAGATGCGAGCAGGCACCATTTTGCAGTTCCGACTGACAATAGCCAGCACACGCAAATAGCCAGCTCATATTGCAAAAACATGCGTGCGTGCGTGAGTTCGTGTGTGCGTGAGTGCATAATCGTGTAATTGCGTGCGAGTCACGACGGGAATAGAGTCGTTACTACTCGTGAACCTATCAAATGGTTGTGGAAAGCACTGGTGCAGCTAATG
>CBDHHR010000974.1:0-12500 GCA_965263245.1 Metamycoplasmataceae bacterium
CACGCGCGCACACGCGCACACGCGCGCACGCGCGCACGCGCGCACGCGCACACGCGCACACGCGCACACGCGCACACGCGCACACGCGCACACGCGCTCACGCGCGCACGCACGCACGCGCGCACGCGCGCACGCGCGCACGCGCGCACGCGCGCACGCGCACACGCGCACACGCGCACACGCGCACACGCGCACACGCGCACACGCGCACACGCGCACACGCGCACACGCGCACACGCGCACACGCGCACACGCGCACACGCGCACACGCGCAGACGCGCACACGCGCACACGCGCACACGCGCACACGCGCACACGCGCACACGCGCACACGCGCACACGCGCACACGCGCACACGCGCACACGCGCACACGCGCACACGCGCACACGCGCACACGCGCACACGCGCACACGCGCACACACGCACACACGCACACACGCACACACGCACACACGCACACACGCACACACGCACACACGCACACACGCACACACGCACACACGCACACACGCACACACACGCACACAGCCTGGGTGTTACACTTACCTTCATACAGACGCAGAGCGAGAGCGGGAAGGTGAGCGTGACAATGAGCCACGAGATGACTGTGAGGAGCCAGCCACAGAACCCGAGGCCATAGTGCGTCGTGTCATCTGGAGAAGACGGGAACAGTATCGTTAGCACGAGGACGACACGTTTGAAAGACTCAACACTTCGTATCCAGGCCCGTAGCTTTGTCGAGTTTGGGGGAATGATTTTCGGAGATTATTCGCGCTGTTGGATGGGTTTAGCGTTGGGGAGTTTTTGTAGCGCGAGGGAATCGATTTGGCATTTTGTAGCGGTACCGGTTTGAAAACACGCATTCAAGTTTACGTCACATTGTCAAAGTGTCTAAAACTAGTTTCCTCAGGCGGAACTGTTGGCCTGAGCGTGAGAACGGTGTGCGTCTGGACGGTCCGTTACACGATACGCAATGTCCGTATCGAGATACGCTGCGATACAAGACAGAGGTAAATAAAACAGGTTTCGTTCCATCTTTTTAAACGGAAAGCGCGGTAGCGCTTATATTTGTCCGGCGTTATAAACGTTCCGATTGACGTTTCTTGTGGTATAAATACTGCGGGATGTTCGTTAGGATGTATATAACCTCTCAGCAAAGTTATTTGTCGCAAATTAATACGAGGCAAACCAGTTTTGAGAGATGTTTTGAAAGCAAGCCTGACATGACTGTAGTGACATGACTGTAGTGCGCTATAATCCGTGACAGTGATTTAAACAAACGTAATATTTTATTGTATTGAATGACATTTTAAGCAACTCTTCACAGTAATCATCACAGGAGAGTTACGAACATCCCGTGGCATTTATACCAAAAATCCATTGTCGTTTCGCTTGATGATTTTACATTTATCGCGCATGCGCAGAAACGTTAATCGGAAAGTTTATAGCGACCGGAAAAATGTAAGCGCGACAGCGCAAAATCACAACTGTCTATGTATAGACAACACATGTAGCACATGTATATTATATAATTGTAATCTACATGAAATCGTCATACATCAGTATCTTTTCGAAGAGTGCATGCAATTTGGACTTGATGGTTATGACGATTGCAGTAGTCTCGTCTTGTCCGCGCGATCCAAAGACATAATCAGTGTTGACCATATCGCGACTTATGTATCGCAATACATATCGCATCGCGATAGTTTATCGTTCCGTCTTATAGCGACGTAGTGCTGGATTTAATGGCTGTACGAACAGAAAGCCTATTGTTGCTAACGACAATGAGGTCTAGATGTGGTGGACTCTAGAGGGATCTGGAGACAGGCCGTTGGCGACATCAGAATGCAACCAGGGTATCCGTCATGACAGCGTAGGATGTATATAACCCTGGATAAGTTCAATGTCACTGTCAATCTCACGCGCATCAAAGTACGCCTGTGAAACGCGAGCACAGACAACGGATACGAACGGATTGATAAATAATTAAACACTCGTCTAATGTCAATGGCGTCAAACCTGAACTAGGCTGACAAGATAACAACTCGGTCAACGATACACGAAGCTACCCCCTTTGATTGTGGTTGCAAAAACGAAACGCTTCCGCCGCTCACTGAAATCTGTCATCAGTCATTGGCGACCACGCTAATCAAACACTCATGTTAGTGGCTATGGTGATACGATGACAATAATGGGACCAAACACAGCAGTAAAGCTATTATTGATCGAGGACCAAGGAACTAAATGGTCTAAAGGCCTGTTTAGGCAGCGATTGGTTGTCCTATCGGTGATGTGACGACGTGTCGCTCGATAAATCGGGTAATTAATCATTCGTGTAAACGTGATCGATTAGTGGGGTTAATTTACGATTATGATAGTAGCGGGAGTCAGAGTTTGTTCCAATTTAAAAAAAAATCAGACGGCCGAATATTTGAAACAAAGACCTTTCGGCGACTGATAGATGCGCTGTCATTGAAGTTAAGTCTCAAGATTGGCGCGAGTCGGTAAGGGTTAATGTTAGGGTTAGCATTAAGGTTAAGTCAGTGTCTAGAAATATTGACAACATATCAATCTTGATGTTGCATAGTATTATTGTATACTTGTATTATAATTAGCATGCAAAGAGGTCCGTTCAAATAAATGTTTCAGCCCATCAACACTGCAACATATTGAAACACGACAATAACATGAAAATATATAATATCGTTGTTTGTCAGAGTAATGTGACTTTCAAAATAATCATAATTATACTAATGCATCGCTTCAGGTCAGATTATTAACGACCTAAAGGCATTATGTGCCTCGCGTAATACAATACCAGACCTATTAGGTAGGAGCTGCCCCCCCCCCCACGATAGGACCAAACGCGCACAGATCTCGCTCAATCTCGGACGTTTCGTCGTTTAGTACGGTATCTCTTTTAAGTTTTGATCCCATCCGTGTGAGGGCGCTGTGTGCCCTAGCTCGGATGTATTAGCTCTGACAAAACAAAACGCACAGTAATACTCCGAAATCGCTATTCGGTGATTTATATGAAAGCTCTAGGCGATGTTTATTAACATCAAATTCTTGAAAGCAAAAGTTATTTATACCTGGTGTGCTTTAAATACATGTTGTTTACATAAACACGAAAGGAACACCTCCCTTTAAGTGGCACTGACCACTCACCGACCATCGAGAACACTATTACGTGGTCACCCAGTTTACACAGCCAGAATACTCATTCCGCAATATCGTCTGGACAAATACGTGTGAATTCGGTCGGCAGTGATCGATATTTTCAATATTTGGTAAATACATACAGACCGCCGTTAGCGCATTGATGCCAAGACCGGAAGTCATGCGGGTTTGATTAAATATTTTGCTTGTTGGTCGTGGATCATATCGATCGAAATCCGTCGCACATTCGTCGCAATCTCGCGCGTCCGCCCAACCAGCGTCACGCACGTGCGTGCACGTGCAGGCGCGCCAGCACAGTGCATGTTTAGAAGTATCAGGCAAGTGAATACCTAATGGAGTCCCACTGCTTCAGTTTCAAAGCGTGCGCCATTGAGTCCGTTCCACGTTGACGTCATTCTCTCAGCGGTTTAAACGAGAACCTGGTTGTAGACACTGAAGGATATGCATTCTCCCTCTTCTAAATTGTCTCAAACGACGGTCGAATCATGTTCTTCCGCCTGGAAGTAAATATTGGTGTATAAAATGGAAAAGGGTTTGGAACAGGAGGAGTTTTGTGCCTACGGAGGTCAAAATGTTGAATCAGTAATATTAATGTCAACGGGTTCGTTTTTTTTTTTGTTACATTTTCATTTCATTTATGTTTTTTTTAGTCTTTTACATATTTTAAATATAATCATGAGTTGTATAATAAATATATGATAATTCTTAGAACAATAAAGTGAATTGAATTGAATCGTCACCGTCCATTTTCAGACAATGGAAATTTTTAGAACGAGATCCTAAATGAAAGAACGGCATATTTGACAATTTCCTTTACACAGCCAGAATATTCATTCCGCAACTTTCACTTGAAATGACATAGACACCAGCTCGAAGGAACTAACGGCTTAATGAAAAACACGAAAGACACAGTCGACATACGGTGATGGAAATTGCACCAAATGTCAAATGCCAAAACCAGTATTGAACCATTGACATCAGGGTTCGCATGTCCAGTTCTCTGCTTGACCACTGCGCCTACATATATAAATAAATAATGTCTGCGCAAAAATAGCAGCGTCGCTGAATAATTCTTCCAACACGCCAAGATGATATTCATTGATTCGTGTGAGTGAACTGGTTTACATATCAAGGGTGACGGAGAAAGGCATTCAGATATCACGTCATGTGGATATCGTTTTATAATAAATCACGCGTATTCTATCGAGTCGCCTATATTGAAACATATCGTGTTTCTGGGCAAACGATTATTAACAGATTAACTAATGGAGTCGAGTGATCCAAACTATTCAATGAAGTAGCCCGTTCATATTCGTTAGCACCACACACGCTGACCGATGATAGCCGCTTGCAGAATAAATCGTTTTTTGTCATTACCTGAATCAATGTCGTCTCATCGCTAGCATCCTGTTGTGCCTTTGATGGAATCCCTTGGGTTCGACCGTACGGCCAACGCTTAGAGCGGATAAACGGGTGTACATAGATTGATGTTGTCGTTCCTGGCCATAGTTGATCATGAGTCATTTCCCCGGCAAACGACGGCATTTTGCCATTATGGAATTTATCGTTGTGGTGGCAAAACCAGGCGGTAACGCGCTACGATACAAAAGTGTTTTAGACTGGCTTTGTGGCGCGAGGAATCAATTTGGGGTTTACATATATTTAACGAGATTGCTTACAAAGCAACATGTTCCAGAAAGAAGTGCACAAGATAGCTGTCGGATTATCGATAATCCAAGCACTGTGTGTTGATGCGTGGCTTGTCTTCTGCAAACACAGGTCGTCTGTGGTCTCGTTGTTTGATCTGAAGGGATTAATCATCTGTTGGAATGTTTTCATCATGTGCTTGTTGTCAGTCAGTCAGTCAGTCAGTCAGTCAGTCAGTCAGTCAGTCAGTCAGTCAGTCAGTCAGTCAGTCAGTCAGTCAGTCAGTCAGTCAGTCAGTCAGTCAGTCAGTCAGTCAGTCAGTCAGTCAGTCAGTCAGTCAGTCAGTCAGTCAGTCAGTCAGTCAGTCAGTCAGTCAGTCAGTCAGTCAGTCAGTCAGTCACTCACTCACTCACTCACTCACTCACTCACTCACTCACTCACTCACTCACTTACTCACTAACTCACTCAGTCACTCAGTCACTCAGTCACTCAGTCACTCAGTCACTCCGTCAGTCAAACCAGCCAGCCGGCCAGCCGGCCAGCCGGCCAGCCGGCCAGCCGGCCAGCCGGCCGGCCAGCCAGCAACCTAGCCACCCACCCAGTCAACCAATTACTCAGTCCCCAAGTGTGTTGGCTGTGCGTTTGGGTGCATACGAGCGAACGCATGCACATTTATATAACAAACCAAAGGTTGATTATCAATTTGAATACAAATTGTGAATATACGATTACAACAGTTTCCGCCAATATTTTCGGAAAAGTTTTAACTATAATCGTTTTTAAGCTCACCTATTTGTACTTGCGTTTCGTGCTGCCGGCCGGTGTCCATCACCGCTGATGATACCAGATACTTAACCGATCCACCACATATGCCGCCGCGTATAATAAAATACAATAACGTCAAACGGCTAGGGGCCCGTTTTGTCTCGGTAGCCCGTTTTGCACGACGTTACCCTACATATCGACGTCTCAATTCCTTTCCCTCGCAAAAATGTAGTCACTTTGATGTGTCAAAGATCACTGACTGCTGAGTGTATGACCACTTGCTGAACCAGCTCTACGTGAGTACAAGCCGAACACTGCAGTGTTCTGTGACGTTGTGGGTGTTGCACTCATTGCCGTGGCTGCGGTTAGTGTGAAATAATCCTAGCTCGACACTCAATCAAGGAATAACTTAATTATACTGCATCATCAATTATTAAACTGTTATTTATTTGTTTATGTTATGTGTAAGGGTCACTGCAGGTCAACATACGAATTTATATAATGTTCAAATTTCGGCGACTCCCTCCAAAACGGTGATTATTTTGGTGATGATTAACATAATATTGCCGCTACTAACCCCACGTAGAAGTGTTTTAAATGTCTACCGCTGGGAACGGAAACAATAAACCAACCCGGAGCATCGTGACATCACAAACCTCTATCAAGACAAATGCACCCGTGTGAACGCGGCGCGCATAAATAATGCATGCGCCTCTTTACGGAATCGAAACGACGCAAGGCGCCGTCTTTTACCTCTCGTCGGCTCGTGTCTGTGGTCGGAATCCCCCGAATGCGTCACGCGATTGTGCGGGGGGTGCTTCATAGCAGCGAACTTTACCACGGGGCGTCCACGGCGATGCCTCCTGTCTCCAACAGCGAGGGATTGGTCAACGACTGTCTCCATCACCGCGTGTCACAGCAAACAAGCATGACCCCCGCGTCGTCGGTGATCAACCGTCATCCGCGCAACCATCACCGCGGCATCGGCGGCGGCTGATGTCCCGCGCGGCCGGCGTTTTTTGCGATCGTCACAGCTCGCCTCGTGAACGTAATGACAGCCGAACAGGAAGTTTAACCGCACAAGATAATGTTCTTTCGCTCGCGAGCACTTGACAAAAGCCAGTGAGATTGATTTTCTTAGAGGTGACGCCAGCGGTAAATTCCCCGACGATCGGCATTGATGCACGGTCTTTCGCGAGCCAGCGATTTTCGCGGAATTTATCGATGGCGATACTCCTTTGATTGCCTTAGATGCGAATAAATCATATATTTCCTGGCGATCTGCAAACAGTCCGACTCCTCTGTGATATCGCCTAAGCGATGACTGTAATTTGTGTACAAGGAATCCTGGATAAGGCGCCCACGTGTAAATCGATATTCCAGGATTTGTCTAAAGGTCTACTTCCTTTGGGCTACATGTGTTGAAATATCGTACGTCCACCTTTTGTTAATAATAATTATATCGATAATACACCTCTATAAATATATTCACAGAAACCTAAGTCCCACAGGCGCAACAAATCGGGTTCAATAGCACTGCATCGGCACACGCAGCACGCAGCACGCAGCACGCAGCACGCAGCACGCAGCACGCAGCACGCAGCACGCAGCACGCAGCACGCAGCACGCAGCACGCAGCACGCAGCACGCAGCACGCATCACTAGAGCTAGGAATACCCAAGTGTTTACGATTGACTTGTTATTTCATGCGACTACATCTTGATTTGTTGAACGAAATATAGCGAGACGGTTTTTAATTGATCGCGATTTGATTCCATACTACGGTTGCTGCTATACGGAAAGCTCGTTTGCCAATTTAAAAAAATTAATTAAGAACCAACAAGCATTTATTTTAAGTAAGAAATATAAAAACAATAAAGGCAACCTGAACTGAAGTCGTTGGGGTTATTGGAAAAACGCACGAGACTGATCAAATAGGGTGGTTGTTGCTTAGAAACGGCACGCCGGAAATTTTAATTAATTTTGATGCGCTAGATAAACGGAAGCCAGTGTAACTTTATGGCGGAATCCTGGGCAGAAAGTCATTGTGGCTAACCTTTATTGGAGAAGACGTACTTTATAAAGTAAAGACGTATCAAAACATAAAAACTTGTTTTTGTTAAAATGGCAATCTCTACAAGGCTAATTATAATTTTATGATTTCATTCATCATCTATCAATATATTTGGTGGGCTTCATGCGTTACTCAGTAACCACCGATACCCTTTGATGACAATTCTACTGCAGAGCCAGAGAACTATTTATCTGTATTGCTCACGTGGTTGTGTCAATGCAAGCAGTGTAAATATGTTTAAAAATAAATTTGACAGTTACTTGGTAAGGGCGGGTTATACTTATGATGAATGTTTTATTATTTTTAGAAATAATATTATTACCAAATAAATTATCTATTCATATATTTATTTTAGTTTATTTATTATTATAACAAATTGTTATTATTGTAGGAAATATTTCATGTAATTGTTTACTTATTTATTTATAGAGACCATGTATTTTAATTAGTTGCATTTTAGTGGCATTTTAGAATTAATTTTTTATTTTTATGTATAATACTAATTCATGTATAATTTTATAAGATATTATATTATATTTTCGTGAACTCTCGATAAGCCAAACATTTCCTAGCTCACATGCCGTCTGGGGCTTAGCTCTAGGCGGTAACCTTGTTAAACTCGCGTATTTCTATAAACCATTGGACACATTGATACATATCGCACACCAACCTACATATGCACGTTCTATAAATAATTCATTTTGCAGAAGACACAATAAACAAAGCTAAATCCCCACTAGAAATCTTAATTGGCATAGTATCAAGTGTCATTGTATTTTGTAATATGTCAGTCATCATGTAGACAGTTCAGTAAGTGTTTGTAAAACAATAAAGGGGTGGAATACGCGGTTTTATCAGCAAGTATAATTGCATATTTATTTTTTTGCTTACCCTTTTTTGGTTGAAATACGAACGCCGAAAGGAGACGATAACGTATTCGGTTGTCATGGTTACTGAGCTGCAAATAGTAATCAGTCCCCATGCGCATCTTGCCAAATAAACATATTCGCCAGTGACAGTTTTACACAAACGACTGTCTCTATTGACAGTGAAGCAGTTAAGTTAAATGGCCTATGCTCCACCGGTTGCAACCAAGTGTGTGCGTGCGTTTGTGTGTATTTTGTGTGTGTGTGTGTGCGTGTGTGTGTGTGTGTGTGTGTGTGTGTATGTGTGTGGCGTGGCGTGGCGTGGCGTGGCGTGGCGTGGCGCGGCGCGGCGCGGCGCGACTCGACTCGACTCGACTCGACTCGACGCGACGCGGCGCGACTCGACTCGACTCGACTCGACTCGACGCGACGCGACGCGACGCGACGCGACGCGACGCGACGCGACGCGACGCGACGCGACGCGACGCGACGCGACGCGATGTGTGTGTGTGTGTGTGTGTGTGTGTGTGTGTGTGTGTGTGTGTGTGTGTGTACGTGTACGTGTGTGTACATGCGTGCGTTGTGTGTGCGTGTGCCTAGGTTTCATGTTCCAACAAACATGCGCTCTGCGATAGCAGGCTATTGCTCCGATGTAGTAGGCCGTGAAAGGCAGACATGACAACCAACGACAACCTCACTGGGGCCGTAAACCAAATTTGGTGAGGTGATTTGCCATGCTTCTGTTTTATAGACAGGAAGAACACACGACCGCAAAACCTAATAAAACCTCACGACATTTGTTACCGCCGTCTGATTGGTTTTAATGATTACGTATTCGACTGGGTGACCATAACCCAAACTGGCGTGCAACAAATCCGTACAATTACTACTGAAATTACTGAAAACGTAGAGAGAAACCATACAGGTGACAAGAGACAAACGGTCGGAGATCAGTTTAGCTTCTGGACCTCGATGTGCAACGAGAACAGCTGGGCAACAGAACGCGTCTTCGGCATGTCACCAACACTGTCTGCTTTTGCTGACGAAAACAGCGTACCCTACAAAACATCGTTGGCAAAGCATATCCCCTTCATGCACCCTTTAAATAAAAATAGGTCATACAGTTATGTACGAGTTATACTCGGTTCTACTCTTATTCTAGTCTTTGACCAAAGTCTACAGGGATGATATCAATTTCACGGCGACAGTCGTCGTGGCGAGTCGGAGTAAGTAATTGACTTGCAGGTGCCCGCGCCGACAAAAACGAGCTTCATTACAGATATTGCATAAGAGATTGAAAGACTCGAGGCGTCAGCTCTGGCACAGCGCTAAACGATGTCAGCCTTTAGGGAACCGACAGCTTCGCAACTAAACACATACATATGTCTTCGCACAACACATAAGGCCTTCATTTACACTGTGTTTGCGCACTAGCAGGCCTAGGCTTTCTCTCCGAAATGTAGCGTGACTCACCAGATTTATCAAGTGTGTAGTACATTTGGATTTTACATAGAGCGGACTTTTTAGCTTCTGCAAATGCACGACAGCTCCACAATAGATGTGACGGTAAATATTCATTTTTCGAAACCTCAGCTCGTTTCGGACCTTATTTACTTATAAATCACACGTGCTGAGGAACAAATACACTCGAACATCGCTTTACGGACACCTCTGTATTACAGCCATATCACAAATAATGTCACCCTGTGATAGTAACAGATGTGTTCTTTATACAGTATCGAAAATGTAATTAATCTCGCCAGTGGGTCACCTCGTTAATCCGGTCAATTTCACCGAATCACTAATGTAGTCTTAATAGCGAGGTTCCGCTGTTTGCTTTATTGCCTTTTGTCGTTGCCCCTTGTCTGCACTGATTAACTCTATCTATCTATCTATCTATCTATCTATCTATCTATCTATCTATCTATCTATCTATCTATCTATCTATCTATCTATCTATCTATCTATCTATCTATCTATCTATCTATCTATCTATCTATCTATCTATCTCTCTATCTATATCTATCTATCTATCTATCTATCTATCTATCTATCTATCTATCTATCTATCTATCTATCTATCTATCTATCTATCTATCTATCTATCTATCTATCTATCTATCTATCTATCTATCTATCTATATATATATATATATATATATATATATATATATATATATATATATATATATATATATATATATATATATATATATATATCCTGTTCTTGCCTCTCAAGGCAACGTACATCATGTTTGACGAAATGATGGCGCAGAGCTGGAGGCGTGGCAGTTCCAAGACACGTTGCTTAGTATTTCGCTTTACTGCTTCAGATCTTTCTTCGCCTACGTAAGTAGCATTTATCTGGCTCATATATTTGTTTTGTGTTATGCTTATGATAATATGACGAGTGTTTTGTGAATACTTTGCTTAAGTATATTATTCGTACAGTTCTCAGCACCAACATATAAAGATACGTTTAACTTTTTATATAGTTTGGTGAACTCTCAGAAAGACTCTTCAGAACCCTCTACAATTCACCTATGGCTGATGAACTGTTAATTTTGAACACCGCATCTAGTTCGTTTGAAAGCATTCAGCCACGCTGCAAGGGCTGCGTATAAGTATTATACACAACTACCCGCTCCTGTCTATACGCCGGTATTCATGTAATCAGCTGAGTGAAATAAGGCAACGTGGGATGAACAATAATGTTCTATAAATTTCGAAACGGCAGCCGAATTCATTACTTTACACAATTTATTAATACCCAGTAACTCGTGTAAATTATATATAATGAGAATTACGCCAGCGGGCGATACACGTAGGCCGTCTCTCGTAAACAGCAAGCGGATGAAACGGGCGGACTTGTGTACGCGCGAATAATCGGGGCAATAAAACCATAAATAGTCGCCTGTAATTAGCCGCAGCCGCGGCACCTGCCAAATCCAATTCCAAACCACATTTAGAGTGGAACACAGAACATCATGTTCGCACTTCGGTCCAACACGACAACATGGGCCATGTTGTTGGCTTTGGAAATATATTTAGTATAACGCATTCGCCACCACATCGCAAACTAGTCACGCTTTTACATGCTGGAACATTTTGCCCCCCCCCCTATTCCGACATTCTAGAGACGCTACTAACAATCAGGAATAACTGCAATTGGTGTATTTTTTAAGCATAGACCGCGTGTGTTGTAACAAATAAACAGTGCCCATCAATCGTGTTACATGTACCAATATTGGACCATCGCACGGGACCATGTCATTATGTCTAAACCAACATAAACCCGTCATTATATTACGCGAATACATATTAAAAACGAGGCGATTATGTTTAAGAATGTATGTCCACATATTAACCATGCAATTGTATAGTACAGTCCAATTTTCCTGCTATACAAGTACGTATACACAACTGTCGATATACAAGAAATGTCCCAGGCCGATATTAAAAGGCATGCATAAAATAGCTCTTAATTCTGCTCAGATTAAATGAATGTTATAGCAGGACTTGAATTAGTTTTGCAATCATACTTAGTAAGTTTGTGGAATCAGCGTTGCCTTCCTCGTTTTGATAACACGAGTTATATACTTCCCACGCCATTTATCATTGTGTTTTTTGTGGGAGATGGTCACTTGACCTTTACATTAGGCACCTCGGGGGTTCTTGGTGAGGCGAATCAAGACATTCTCATTTATTGTCTGCGGCAGATTATATCTAATATACTTCGGATCGATTTGCCGTCAAGGAGAATATATATATATGTATAGCATTCTCGTGTTAGACTTGGTATTAGAGTACAGAGGGAAAGTAACATTGTCATTTTGTCAATGCCGTTAGGCGCCGTGCAATCAATGAAAGCGTGTATGACTTATGGGGCCATTGACTTGGTTCTGTGCTGCCTATAATACAATTGTTTGCACATATATTCATACTATACATAACTATGAAATTTAAC
>CBDHHR010000975.1:0-6530 GCA_965263245.1 Metamycoplasmataceae bacterium
CACACTACCATCAAATGACACATACACACACACACACACACACACACACACACACACATATATATATATATATATATATATATATATATATATATACACCACACAAACACACACACACACAAACAAACACACACACACACACACACACACACACACACACACACACACACACACACACACACGTGATGCCAAACAACATTTCGCAATGGTTCCCATCTGTCACAATATTGACCTTATTGTATATATATATATATATATATATATATATATATATATATATATATATATATATATATATATATATATGTATATATGAATATATATATATATATATATATGACTGTATCTATGTATGTAGGTATCTTTGTATGTGTCTGTGTATGTATGTATGTATGTGTATACGTATGTATGTATCTATGTATGTATATATGTATGTGTGTCACAGTGTGTGTCTGTATGAATGCACGTATCCATGTATGTGTGTATGAGCATATGTGCCTATATGTCGTATGTGCGTACGTATATATGTACGTAATTGTATACGAAACTATGCATATATGCACTTTTTGTTGCGTAGATAGTGCGTAGGTGTGTCTTGTAGGAATTTATTGAAAGGCTACAATTGCAGGCCCATATTACTCTTGCAATAATCTGGCTCTCTTCGAAAGGAAGGGTAACTTGTTGTTACGTTTCGTAATGTATTTAACAAAACATTGAAACAACGCATGGGTAATATATATATAACAAAATCTGCATTTGAACAACAAGATAACAATACAAGACACGTCCACGCGGCATATAAAGTACTTGTTTATTACTGACACAATGTATATATATATATGGTTTACCGACGTATATTGTACTGCTGAGCTTCAAAGGTCGACACACTACCATCAAATGACACATACACACACACACACACACACACACACACATATATATATATATATATATATATATATATATATACACACCACACAAACACACACACACACACACAAACAAACAAACACACACACACACACACACACACACACACACGTGATGCCAAACAACATTTCGCAATGGTTCCCATCTGTCACAATATTGACCTTATTGTATATATATATATATATATATATATATATATATATATATATATATATATATGTATATATGAATATATATATATATATATATGACTGTATCTATGTATGTAGGTATCTTTGTATGTGTCTGTGTATGTATGTATGTATGTGTATACGTATGTATGTATCTATGTATGTATATATGTATGTGTGTCACAGTGTGTGTCTGTATGAATGCACGTATCCATGTATGTGTGTATGAGCATATGTGCCTATATGTCGTATGTGCGTACGTATATATGTACGTAATTGTATACGAAACTATGCATATATGCACTTTTTGTTGCGTAGATAGTGCGTAGGTGTGTCTTGTAGGAATTTATTGAAAGGCTACAATTGCAGGCACATATTACTCTTGCAATAATCTGGCTCTCTTCGAAAGGAAGGGTAACTTGTTGTTACGTTTCGTAATGTATTTAACAAAACATTGAAACAACGCATGGGTAATATATATATAACAAAATCTGCATTTGAACAACAAGATAACAATACAAGACACGTCCACGCGGCATATAAAGTACTTGTTTATTACTGACACAATGTATATATATATATGGTTTACCCACACACACACACACGTGATGCCAAACAACATTTCGCAATGGTTCCCATCTGTCACAATATTGACCTTATTGTATATATATATATATATATATATATATATATATATATATATATATATATATATATATGTATATATACTGTCACACTCACTTTTAATTCATATCATTCGTGTGAACACCAAATTTGACAATAACAAATATCATCACATACCAATGATGTGTAAATGTCAGAAAGATATCGATCTACTCCAATACAACGTGTTCCATCAGTATTTATATTTCTCCAGATGAAAATGCACCTTGATCCTTCAATACAGGAACTATCCATTACACACTGGTTAGACGTACTTCGTTCTAGTCTCACAACAAGTCTACTCGACAGCATGAAGTTCAACAACATCATTCACAAAACACTAATAACGTAACTGTGCCAACATCACATCAAACGCGACGACATCCTATAAAACGACTTTGACGTTGACTTGACATCAACGTGTATGTACTCTGTCACCGCAAAGTGACACACCGTGCAGTAGTTACTGCAGCGTGCAGTAGTCACTGCAGCGTGCAGTAGTCACTGCAGCGTGCAGTAGTCACTGCAGCGTGCAGTAGTCACTGCAGCGTGCAGTAGTCACTGCAGCGTGCAGTAGTCACTGTAGCGTGCAGTAGTCACTGCAGCGTGCAGTAGTGACTGCAGCGTGCAGTAGTCACTGCAGCGTGCAGTAGTCACAGCAGCGTGCAGTAGTTACTGCAGCGTGCAGTAGTTGCGGTGGTCAGTTGTCTAGTGGACGACTCAAGGCTTTGTCTCGGCTGTCGATTCTTCTATGGTGTATTCGGGCAGCGGTTTGTCATAGTCCTTTTTACCATAGAGCCAGTACGTCTTCATTGTGCCTTTGCCCTACAACATTATTTATATATATATATATATATTATAAATTATGTCTGTGTGTGTATGCTAGCCGAAGCTAGTGGGCAAATCGAAGCATGCTATATAGTAGCTATACCACTATGTCAGTCCACATGTTATTTTGAACAGCTGAATGTGAAAATGGACTTCAAAACAGCACGGGGAACAACCGAGAGTTGTTGAACATGACAACTTTACAATGTGTGCAATTAAAAGACAAACATAATTCAAAACAAAATAATATATAAGGTCATCGTACAAGGCGTCATCCTGACGTCATAGGTGGAGACGACTCGTCCAGATTGCGGACTTTAGCATGTGATGTGGTCTTTCGCGAGTGAAAAGAAAGTGAAAAGAAGACGACGTTGAAATGTCGTGAACCGTGTAAGTCACGGTACCGAATCCCAGATGAAAAGAAGACGACGTTGAAAAGTGGTTTATTTTGGCATTATACTTATTATTTATGACATGTAACCACAATGCTTAACTACACACGCTAGGGCAATCTTCTATTTGTGGGTGTTATCTCGCAGTTTTGCGGTAGTGATATGAACTCTGTGCTGACGTACCTTGACCTCGATCTCCCCCCGGTGCGTCATGATGTAGTCATGCTTCATTCGCAAGAGGGCAGCATGTGTCGTCTCACTCATGTGGATCTTCAATGCTGAAGCAACGTTACAGTGAGGGTTGCGAGGGATATTATCGTGATATGTGATGCGCAAGATTATTTCCTCGTGAAACGTGAAAGCTCTGTTTTCCCTGTAATTCGTGATCAGGTGCAACAGCGTGATGCGTGATTTAAAATGAATTTACCTTGTGAACCGTGAAAACAGGAATACTATTTTTCAGTGTGAAATGTAAAATACAAAATACTGTCCCCGTGAACCAGGACACCCTGCAGCGAATCTTCAATTAATTAGATCAAGAAGAAGTATGCATGAACACACCAACAACGTTTAGACAACAGAACTGGAACCAATACGTGTGTGTAGATCTTGTTTAACGTAACTGCAAACGTACGCGTTGTAACATGTCTGACATTCACGACTTCAAAGCGACACCTGTACGTATGTCTTATGGTCGATGTGAGTGATGGAGAGATATATTTGAAATATATTTTAAAAATGGTTCACATGATGACATACCTTCCCCGTTCGACTCCATGCGGGATGCAGTGTTGATTGTGTCCCCAAAGAGACAGTAACGAGGCATTGTTAATCCCACGACCCCTGTCAACGAAAACAGAAAGAACATCATCATGCTATTTAGCGGCTGTATTGTTTTCTATGAGCGAAAACATACGAATATGGCATTTGCGAAAACACGTTTAATCTTGTTCTGTTTATTTAATGTATTTATTGTACAACATATTTTTGATGAGGTTCTCTGATTTCTAATTTAAATTACCGAACACATGTCATCTTGTTACATCAATCACCTCAAAACTGTCAACCTTAATACATAAATTAATTGATGTCATTGTATTATTATTCCGTCTGCATAACTACTCACCAACAGTACTAATTATCCAACGATCTGTATAAATTTGCTTAATCCAAGTGACTTCAGTATTTGTATAGGTAGACATATATATATATATAGCATAGATTGCACAGCAAAACACAATTATCATAATACTGCTATTATTTGCCATGCAAACTGGCCCTGGCAAATCCTCTACGAGAAGTGCGTGATTTTAGCCGAGTCGAATTAGTTTATTGTCTTCGTCAGTCGTGACGCTTCACCCGTGCGAACAGCGCCATTACCAGCCCCAATCTGAAGAGGATATACAATTTGTGGGAATTCCTGTATAATGCCCATCTAATCAGTCACACGTTCAACTCCACGCTTTGGTGTATTCGAATATTTGCTTGTAGATATCAAACATTGCTTGTAACACGAGCACCGTTTGGCTGAAAACACCAACAAATATCATTTGATCGGAGGCCGACTACACTCATCGTGTGCGGTTTCATTGACCTACTTTAAAAGAGGAGTTAATCATCGAAGGGATGTGCCAGGGGTAGAGAAGACCTGGTATTGACGCAATCAGTCGCAGGGAACCCTGGCGCGCGACGATGGCGTTAGAGTTAGTTTCTTCTAGCACTGGCGACCTACCTGCAGCACAGAAGCCCGTGTGGATGCCGATACGGAGGCGGAGGCGACGTTCAGGGCAGTGCCTTATACGGAACGTCATCGTGGCGCTGAGCAGGTCCAACGACATGTTCGCTATTTCCGACGCATGTCTCTCTCCGTTGGGCGTCGGCAGACCACTAGCCACCATGTACGCGTCGCCAATAGTCTCCACCTGATATGGTGCGATAAATAACGTAATGCAGAAGTAGTTGAATTGGAAGGAATTGTAGTTTAGTTACGCCGTTGTGTAGTTTCTAGTCATACACTCCTTATGTTCTTAGCCATTTATTTACCTTTTATTGGTTTTCCGGTTGTATATGTTTCCGAGAACCCACAACACAAACACAAACACAAACACAAACACAAACACAAACACAAACACAAACACAAACACAAACACATACACATACACATACACATACACATACACATACACATACACATACACATACACATACACATACACATACACATACACATACACATACACATACACATACACATACACATACACATACACATACACATACACATACACACACATAACATACACATAACATACACATAACATACACATAACATACACATACACATACACATACACATACACATACACATACACATACACATACACATACACATACACATACACATACACATACACATACACATACACATACACATACACATACACATACACATACACATACACATACACATACACATACACATACACATACACATACACATACACATACACATACACATACACATACACATACACATACACATACACATACACATACACATACACATACACGCATGCAGGCAGGCACACACACACACGCACACACACACACACACACACACACACACACACACACACACACACACACACACACGCACGCACGCACGCACGCGCATAAACACAAACAATCACGCACGCACGATTCAAGTTCGTTCTACGATGAGAAATTGTCAACGCACCTTATACACGTCGTGTTTACCAATGATGTCGTCGAACAAAGTGTACAAGTCATTGAGTAGGTTGACGACCTGGATTGGTGTACTGATTGAAGACAAACTCGTAAAGCCAACAATGTCAGAGAAGTAGATCGTGACATTCTCAAAAATCTCGGCTTCAATCACATGTCCGTGTTTCAGCCGCTCCGCAATGGCTCTGCGTAAAAGGTAGGGACATGTTTGGGATTGTATTTTATATGCAATGAACAGTACTTGTGTAGTTTAATATACATGTAGGACCTATATAACATAAATCCACAATAAGGGCTTACGCAGCAGTGCTGCATGATTACCGATAGTCTAAAAATGCAAAACAATTAGGCTATTTCTTGGCAACAAGTTCTACACTAGGCGCGCCTTGATATAGCGTAAATTGACGACGATAATCCGGCAGTCACTTTTCTCAGCATTGTGCGATAAGAGTCTGCCCTAATATCAGATGGACACATTTACAATTGTACTCGCCCACACAATACCGGACCCGCTTGACCTTCTTCTTCGTCCACTAATGACCATCGGTCTAGTAGCTGACCATTATTACCATTATTGTCATTGGTTTTCAAAGTTGTCCTTCTCTAGAAATTGTGAGTCCACTACAGGTTACACATTTACCCGCTGTGTGGGATCTTTTACTTCCCCTGCCATAGACACCAGATAGAAGGGACCACCGGCTTTTAGTATATCTTCCGAAAGACCCAGGTGAGGTGAACGTAATTGCCTTAGTTTCCAAACGGGGCGACAGGTGGGCCATCGTGTAAGCACTTACTGGGGCAG
>CBDHHR010000976.1:0-5000 GCA_965263245.1 Metamycoplasmataceae bacterium
TTCGGCAGTAGTTGTTGCAGAACTCCCGCCCTCCAATAAACGAAGAACGTCTCAGGGAATGTATGATTTCATATGCAATTGAATTTCGGTTAAGCCTATGACGGATGCAGTTAGCTTCGTCGATTGGGGAAACGTTTGTTTTTTTCTTGTTAGGCTGAAATCACGTTGGATTTCGAGTTTTTATGTTCACAAGTTGGCAGCTACAACGCCTACACGACAGCATGCGGCTATGCGATCCCATCTCTCTCCAAGACAGATGCCGAGGTCGTGTTTTATTGACCGCCGACAGCTGAAGTTGTCCGCGCCATCCTACTCGCTTTCATCTCGGCGAGAGCTGGCCGTCGTATAAACAGTTCCTTTCGACCCGGGCAGTTCGACGAAAACAGGTGCTAGATCTATGTCAACGGTGACACTTTGAAGTGTCGTTATAAAGACGTGACAGCTGGGAGCACGGATGTTGTTACGACGAACGATATAATAAGGCGTGTTTGGGATACGAACCTATGATCGAATTCCAGTTTTAATTCGTTTGCGCGAGTCTTGTAACTTTATAAATTAGTGTAGTGTGGTCAATACCCGCGATAGTCATTGTTACCAGTCATTGTTACCATCTTGGAATCGTCAAACGTAGCATCGCACTAATCTATTTTATTATTATTATCATCTTAATGATTATTATCATCATCATCATCATCGTCATCATCAATATCATTTGCTTATTATTGTTATTAGCAATACAATTATCATCATCGTCATCATCACCGACGTCGCCCTCATTGTCATAATTACCATTTTTATTAAAAACAATTAAATTCTTCAAACATTTCCTTGAAAAAATGTACTTATTATTGCTTTAAACATTTGTTAGCGTAATC
This sequence comes from Metamycoplasmataceae bacterium, assembly GCA_965263245.1. Taxonomy (GTDB): domain Bacteria; phylum Bacillota_I; class Bacilli_A; order Mycoplasmatales; family Metamycoplasmataceae; genus DT-68. The sequence continues at coordinate 876 of CBDHHR010000976.1, forward strand.
GTCGGTATTTTCTTCTTTCTGGTACAAAAACTGTTGCAACTGCGCCAGTCTAGACTAGACTAATGTAATGCCATTTCTCAAAATATTGCCTTTAAGGATATTATAAAATTACAACGTGTTCAAATGGTTGAGCAAGAAGAGTGTCTAGGTCTCCACCTTCTACTCAGTCTATGCCGAGTCTACTGTGCACTGCGTCCTGTCCGAAGTCGTATCACCCTCAAGATACGTACTATTTCTTCAGGCATTTTCATGTAAGCAACCATCGTATTTACATTATTAATTGCTTACTCATGTAAGAAAACCTGTCCAGTCAATACCTACATTCGAATGTTTCCTTCCAGTGTATGATCAATTGAAACTATTGAAACATTCCGCTGTCATTTAAAAACATACCTATTCAACCTTGCCTAATCACCAAACATGTTGACAACCTGTTGTCAACCTGTTGACAACAAGAATTGTTTATTGACTTTGAAATAGATTAACCTCTTTGTACTGATGAACCTCTGAGTTTGGTTTCCAAGGATTTATGCGCAATAGAAATGATCTTATTAATAGCATTACTGTGGTCCCTAAAACGCTGGTAAAATGCTGTAAAAATTAAATACTAGATATTAGGTAACCACTATGTTTTGCGATATGAATTTGGACTGGCATGAAATTAAAATAATCAAACGAAAGAAGGACATTTACCTGTGTACATGTTCAGGAGTACGTGCGTGCGAACGTGTGTACGTGAGTGTCTATCACATGTATGCGTCGTTGCGCACGGGCAACTGCGTGCGTGCGTGCGTTTGTGTGTGCGTTCATGCGTGCGTGCGTGCGTGCGTGTGTGCGTGCGTGCGTGCGCAAGACAATAATCAGCAAAGTGGTTATTTTATGGATATGTTGCATTTAATAAATAAAGTCGCTTTGATAACGTTTTTCACAACAAAAATATCAACCCAAACTGTCATGGCTTCGTTATAAATCCTTCAAAATTGCGTTATTAAAACTCGCACTCTTGGTCGCTATAAGGATTCATAGAACTTAAGATACCATCTAAACTTTTACGACATGCTAACCCGTAAAACGAAACAGCTAACGTTTCTATCTACTATCTCGTTCGCCGTCAGTGGTCTCGCGGGACCTGTTGGAGCGATTAACTCCCGTACGTCTACACCTCTGTTCTCTGAGGCCTTGCTGACGATCCGTTGCCTAAACGGTCTTCGGGGAGTGTCCTACTACTAGGGGACTGATGTTAATCAGTGTGGGAACAAGTGCCCACCTCACACCCAGTCGGGAGTTTCACTTATTCCTCCACTAATCTCCCACCCAGATTCACGGTGGAAACAGGATCCGGCTGACTGGATCTCCGTGGCTGGTCAATTTCCTCCCGATTAGAGCGCATACGTAAGACCACAACAAGGTGTTCGTCCGCCATTACGAAAGAGTGCCGTAGAGAAATAGAAATAAAACTAGGTTGTCTGAATTTAATAAGGACACGTGTAATGTGGAGCGAGTACAAATGATGCTTTTGAGCAGCGTGGCATCAGAGCTGTCAAAATATGACAAATGACAGTCGGTGTTTTTCTGCGTTTTGATATTGGTGTCATTTTGATTGGTGATGTCAACACAACCGATCGTTGTCTGATTCTAGCGGAAATGAAGGGGTGACAGGTTTCAAAATGGTTTGTGAGAAACTGAGGTGTTATAATTAATTTCACGAATTGTCAATGCACGTCTACCAGTAGAGGGTAAATGTGCTGTGAAAAATTCGATAAGACGGCTATTCAATTTTTTTAGAAATTGAAGGAAACGTTATGATGGCCGCCAATTACATGTCTCTTAACATAGAAGACCAACTTATCAGATTAACTACTGCTCTTTGTATACTGGGTATACAACTATACATGGGATCATTTTTCATACATGTTTTCCCTGGACTTATTCTATTTCCCCAGTTTTTTCCTCCTACCATACTAAACAGGCGGACGATCCCGCTCAGGTTATGTTTATGTTAGTATCAGGAGGAAAAGGAGAGGACGGCAAGGTGAAGGTGAAAGGGAGAATGGGAGAAGAAGTCTGAGAAGAGAGAGTACGGAGGAAAAGGTAAAGAAAAGAAGGAAAAGGATATGGAATCGACAGAGGATGAAAAAAGGAGTATACAAATAGGAGAAGAACATAGAGAAGAGACGAGAAAACGCAAATCAACGTAGGTGAAGAAATAAAAGAAAACGACGGAGGATGAGAAACAATATGGAGAAGGAACCGTAGAAGAGAAAGGAGGAGAAGAACATTAAGAGTATTAGAAAGTATAGACATTGGATAGGATAGAGGTGTAAGCTTGTATACGATGATGGTCATGATGTTAACAGTATTATTACGAATATTACTGCATTTTAAAGAGTTATTCGATTGCCATTTTAATGTGACGTAATAAAGATTATATTATCGTTATCGTTATCGTTATCGTTATCGTTATCGTTATCGTTATCGTTATCGTTATCGTTATCGTTATCGTTATCGTTATCGTCATCGTTATCGTTATCGTTATCGTTATCATTGTTGTCGTTATTATCGTTATTATCATTATTATCATTATCATTATCATCATTATCATCATTATCATCATTATCATCATCATCATCATCATCATCATCATCATCATCATCATCATCATCATCATCATCATCATCATCATCATCATCATCATCATCATCATCATCACCATCACCATCGTCATCACCATCACCATCACCATCACCATCACCATCACCATCACCATCACCATCACCATCACCATCACCATCACCATCACCATCACCATCACCATCACCATCACCACCACCACCACCACCACCACCACATCAACATCATCATAATAATAATAGAAGTACGCATCACTCACGTTGGGACTCTTCAACTTGGCTGCGCTCAGACAGAACGTGCAGATGGCGGACGTCTGCATGTCTGCCCTTCCCGTCACGCCCCGCCGCACCAGCGCTTGGTGCTTCACGCACGGCTGATCACGACCGTCCATGCCCACCATCAGCACGGTGTGCAGGTGCGAGATGTAGCTGGTGGCGAGGCGCAGAGTCTCGATCTTCGACAACTTCCGGTCGGCCGGCTCGGTCGGTATGAGAGTTCGCAACGTCACGAAAGCCGCGTTTACGGAGTGTGTCCGGTCTCGCTCTCGGGCGTTCGCCGTGTAGCGATGGCGGATCGGGCCCCGCACCGGACCCATCATCCGGCGACGTTCCGGATTGAGGTGTCTGTCGGCGTTCGTAGCGCCCTCGCGCGGATATGACGCGTCGGCGCCGCTGCGCGAGTAGCAGTTCTCGTCCGAGTTGTAATCGGAGTAATACTCGATGTCGGCGTCGCGATAGTCCGGCATTCTCGCGTGGTACACATCGGCGGGGTTTTGTACCTGAAGACAGGTGGCGCCCCTCTCAAGTCGTGACATCATATACGCCATGGTGTTGTTGTCCGCTGCTGGTGTGGTTCTTCTACTCCTTCGGAGATAATTTATTCGACCATAGCCGGTGCCACGTGTATGGAAATATCGTGTTCAATAAAATACATATTTAACATTAAATTTATCACAAGCGTCTCGACGTCTTTCTTCATATATGAACCTAGATTGAAGCATGGAATTATCCGATCAGAAAAACGTCCTTTCTATCATATCCCTGTCGACAGAACTCAAGTTATGTTCGTGTCGCTATCGTCCCGTCGCCGCCATTGGACAATCAAACAGAAGCGTGTTCTTTAATGTGAAAAGCTAATTAATTACGCGGCTGATTAGCGATGTTACAGGCATTCGCGAAATGTCCACGACTGCTGTTGAACACGTCCCGTCTTCAAGGAATTCCTTCACAACTTGTGGCTGGGGACGCGTCCGTTATCTGCTCAATCAAATCGCCACTAAATCCCGCAGCTGATAAGCGATGTCACTCCCTCGTGAGGAGGAGAAACGTCCCAGGATGAAAGACGAGCCAGCGATCCCGTCAACTCTCGGCGGGGACCGTGTGACCGTCCCCCTACGCACTATCACGTCGTAGAGCCCAGCTGCGCTGCCACCTGACCGGGTTAATTAAGGGTCGTAATTTATGCCGCTTCTTTGTCGAGGCGGTCGGTGAGTAC
>CBDHHR010000976.1:17500-21714 GCA_965263245.1 Metamycoplasmataceae bacterium
CGTTGTTTGGAAACGAACGAACTTAGGGTCCTAGAGATATCACTGAAATGTAGCAGATTATCTAAGTATGTTAGTTGTTGAGTAGAAAGAGTACGGTGTGTAACTGTAGCCAATTTAAATATAGCGTTACACGGAGACTTAGATGCACCCGCTTAACATGGGCATCCATCTTTCATTTCAACGACCCGCAATTAACCAGCCCGGCGCGATTTATCCCACCGCCACGGGCCGAGAGCCACTCCGATGAAGTCACGGTAATGTGTGAGTTACTGGCACGGTCGAATACCCGGCAAGAGGGGAGCGTAGATCACGTGGGCTGACACTCGCAGTGTTTACGCCGTGTTGACGGACACGTGACTAGCATGTTGTCGCAGGTGCCGAATCTCCGCACGACTCGCACGAAGCGGTTCCACGTTGCGCGCTCTTCGTCGTCTAATCGACCCCAGACCGAGGCGCTACGAGCGAGCAGGCGTAGATCAGCCGTGCGTGGCCCGGCCGTACGTCGTGGGATTTATGTGCAGGCGTGTGTGTGGTGCGACGTGTGTTATTCACTAAGAAGCGTTGTAATTATTTCTGAACATTCTTCAGGAATATTTATAGTTTTCGCTTTATGTTCGGAACGTTCCAAAGAACGAGTAAAGGCTTATACGCGCGTACATTTGTGTAATAACGTTTTTATAAAGCTGAATAAAAGTATTTGTAATAAAATAATTATAATACGAAACTAATGTTGTGCCTAACTATTTTGAAACCAAGCTAAGAGGCGGGTCGACACAAAGGACAATCCCAAAATCGATTAGCAGTGTTTACGTTGGCAATACATTGGCTGTTGTACAGAGGAGTGGTTAGGTGTAAAACAAGGCTATAGTGATATATGTTTTAATGACTGCGGGATTGTGTGGTATTGTTAATCGATCTATCAATATGAGGGGACAAAACCCAAGGAATCAATGCAGCAACACAGGAAGAAAGTCGAAGTTTCAGTGTTGATAATACCTTATTGAACAAAACGTAAATAAGTTGAACATAGGCCGATTGAAACCAAAGTTTACACTGTCTTAGACATTATCGCATTTAACAGACCGGCAGTAAACAACAACACAATCTAGCGTTTAATATTAATATTAATTAGTTCAATGTTCAATCGTAATTGTAATATCTTAAGCACAATACGTTGACGGAACTACTGCATTATTCACATTACTGGTTTGCGGTTAGTACAATAATAGACTTCAATTAAATGTGCTATATTGACTAGTCAATTCCTTAAAAATATGCATATTCTGTGCAGAATGAGTTCACAAAATCACTCTAACGAGAGACCCCGAGAGAGGACTATTATATGGTTCTGCGCCCAACTCGCGTGTAACTTCAGTGAGTGACTGAACGGTTTAATTAGTCAGGCTCCGTCCTTGCAGAACTAAGCGACCAATAAACCGCGTGAAACGAGCACGATAAACTGGTGCTTCAGACCAAACATTCTGCTGACACCGCAGCGTAATAGGGCCTATGAAGTAGGAACTATTGCTGCGTGCGTACACGATAGAGCGTGTTTATCTAGTATTCCCCGTCCGGAGTTCTGCCAGTAACGTGCGTCATAACTACACATTCCTATCGGATGCATAATCGGTTTAGGTGTTTTCTTGTTGTTGATCGTAAAGAAAAGAGGTTTTACATGGCATGGCGTGCATACCTTATAGTCATTGTAAGAGCGTTCGTTCGCGTTCGTTCGTTCGTTCGTTCGTTCGTTCGTTCGTTCGTTCGTTCGTTCGTTCGTTCGTTCGTTCGTTCGTTCGTTCGTTCGTTCGTTCGTTCGTTCGTTCGTTCGTTCGTTCGTTCGTTCGTTCGTTCGTTCGTTCGTTCGTTCGTTCGTTCGTTCGTTCGTTCGTTCGTTCGTTCGTTCGTTCGTTCGTTCGTTCGTTCGTTCGTTCGTTCGTTCGTTCGTTCGTTCGTTCGTTCGTTCGTTCGTTCGTTCGTTCGTTCGTTCGTTCGTTCGTTCGTTCGTTCGTTCGTTCGTTCGTTCGTTCGTTCGTTCGTTCGTTCGTTCGTTCGTTCGTTCGTTCGTTCGTTCGTTCGTTCGTTCGTTCGTTCGTTCGTTCGTTCGTTCGTTCGTTCGTTCGTTCGTTCGTTCGTTCGTTCGTTCGTTCGTTCGTTCGTTCGTTCGTTCGTTCGTTCGTTCGTTCGTTCGTTCGTTCGTTCGTTCGTTCGTTCGTTCGTTCGTTCGTTCGTTCGTTCGTTCGTTCGTTCGTTCGTTCGTTCGTTCGTTCGTTCGTTCGTTCGTTCGTTCGTTCGCTGGCCGGCCGGCCGGCCGGCCGGCCGGCCGGCCGGCTGGCTGGCTGGCTGGCTGGCTGGCTGGCTGGCTGGCTGGCTGGCTGGCTGGCTGGCTGGCTGGCTGGCTGGCTGGCTGGCTGGCTGGCTGGCTGGCTGGCTGGCTGGCTGGCTGGCTGGCTGGCAGGGTCGTTCGCCCGCTCGCCCGCTCGGCCGCTCTCCCGCTCGCCCACCCGCCCGCCCGCCCGCCCGCCCGCCCGCCCGCCCGCCCGCCCGCCCGCCCGCCCGCCCGCCCGCCCGCCGCCCGCCCGCCCGCCCGCCCGCCCGCCCGCCCGCCCGCCCGCCCGCCCGCCCGCCCGCCCGCCCGCCCGCCCGCCCGCCCGCCCGCCCGCCCGCCCGCCGCCCGCCCGCCCGCCCGCCCGCCCGCCCGCCCGCCCGCCCGCCCGCCCGCATCCTACATTAGTGCTGTCGCTTTCCGTCAATATTGTGTAACCAGTAAAACTGTTTATACAACGTAACCCACATGGCGTACTTTCCGACGTGAAACCGACCTTTACATGTGACAACAATTCCGTCCTACGCACGAAAACAACCCGAACGTAGGAAACTAAAACGAGCCGAACCGGCGTGAGAGAAAGAGAAGCGCCTGCCTTCTGTAAGCTATCAACCCCGGTAGTCGACAGCACGGCAAGTTTTATTTGGCCGACGAACGGTGGCGTTGAAAGCCGGCGGAGACGGAGACTTGTTCCGCGGCCATTAGGGCGCTGATCTTACGCCATCGAGGGTTGCGTCTTGCGGCAGGCGTCTGTCGAAGCACGGCGTAAAAACCGTAATTGAAGAGCGAGAGGAGAGGGCACGGACCGGGCGTGGGGCCGAGGAATGTCACCTCGCAGCCTCGCCAGTCCGTCCGTCAGTCCCTCACTCAACGGCCTCGGCTCGTTAAAGCTGATTAACTCCGATTTTGTTCGTGTACTCGCGGCACAGGGTGGAGTCGTAGACAATGTGAGACGGGGAACAGTGCAGTGGTGGTTTAATGCACGCGTGTTCCTAGATCTAGGACGAACTACTTGTTGGAAGTGTAATGTGAGACTCGCCTTATGTTGGTGTCCTAACGAAAGTACATTAGAGAAAGTGGAGTGAGTGTGGATTAGTGACGAAAATCATATTAAAGATTGTACGTCTATGAATGTATTTAAAAAGGAAATGAAACAATACGGCTGGAGAACACATTAACAAGAAACACCGCACGATTAGGATATTGTGGTATATTTGAGTATAATAGTATGTATTAATATTTGTGAACAGCACAGCAAATCGAGAAAACTCATTATGATGTTTTTGTGACATTTATTTGATTAACTGTGGTATGCTTGCATCAGCATAATTGCACCCAGGTACACCGGGGCATACGTGTTTTGTTGATAACTGATAAAGGGGGTCATTTGCAGTTTGCTTCTTTCCTGCTTATTGTTGATTGTCTATAATGATTTGTATGTATATATCCTGTGTTTGTATTCAATATTGTTTCGGATAATCAGTCAATAAAAGCAATTGCGTGTTATTATTAAAAATAACACACGTTGTTACGTAATACTAGTAATAATAATAATAACAACTATAACGATATCTTTTGAAACATTTCAAAAGATATGCTCCAAAGTAAGTTGATTTCTTGCAATAAAATTAAAATAACAATAATAATAAAGCTTTATTCGCCATGCTTAACAAGCAGGGTGCATTTCATGTGAAACAAGAATGTGTTTTGGTGTTTGAGCCACGTAGTGCTTCTATACAATAAGATGAGATACCATAAATAAATATATATATATATATATATATATATATATATATATATATTATAAATTATATTTATTTATGGTATCTCATCTTAAATAATTTAATTAATAACATTATAAATATATAGAGTCCTTTAAAACTAAATTATA
>CBDHHR010000977.1:0-21648 GCA_965263245.1 Metamycoplasmataceae bacterium
GTGTCAATACCATGACATCATTTGTCAGAAAAACAGCATCATTACGTGAACACTATAACTGGCTGGTCAAAATGCCAACGACTGCATCGTGAACACACGACTGTACGCTTATGTTTAAAATGACAAACATCAGATAGAAACAGAAGTTGATATCCACCAGTAGTCCGCCCTATAGCCATTACTATGGTAATGACATGAGGATAGACACAAGCTGATTGTGTCAACGTCTACAACTTCATATTACCAGCAATCTAATCAGTGATAAGTTTGACTTATATGAGGTATTTTGAAAAGATAGAAGCTTTACTAAACATATATAGGATCATAGATTAATGGCTGAGAGTTTGGTGCCCGTGGTTCAGGCCATTTGGAGGAACTTTAACATTTAAGAATACACCAGCTCAGTGATAGATAAACAAATGTAATTACCAGTATCTGGATCCTGGATTCTACCCCAATTTGGTCAAAAACCTAGCATCCACCCTGCTGTACGCATGTGTTCGGTGGTAGCATGAATGTGTCGACCTACAGTGGTAAGTGTTCTCATTGTTCTCTCTCTTTCTCTCCTTCAGACTCCTGCCCACAAGAATACCGGGGACAAAGAGGGCGCATTCAGAGTCCTGGCTACCCTGCCTATAGGAACAACACACACTGTGAAATTGTAGTGCGAGTTGAAAATCGACCTTTCAAAGAATGGCGCATCTTTCTCGACGTTGAAGAGTTTGATCTTGAACAAGGCCATGATTTCCTGCTGATTGATGGAAAGCCAATGGAACTGTACAGTAAAGACAATTACACAGGTGAATTTTACAGCATTTGTCCACTCTATCAACAACGTACATATAGGTCAGTGTAGCATTAATTTCGAAATATTAACAAGACCGCCAGATGACAAGTGGACAAGGAAGCCTTTTGTTACTTATCGGGAGTCCAAGTATGTACAAGATGTGTGCATATCCTGCCCTTCTTATATCTAATCTGCATTGTTCCTTCACCAGTGCTCCTTGCAATCATTGCAATTTAACACTACAATAAATAAATGTCCGGAGTATACTAGTACAAAGTAGTGCAACTTTATATAATTTTTAATGCTTTTTTATTTTAAAGGGGATTTTAAAGGTTTTATTTCACTAATTTTATTATTAATTCATTAATTGCACAATGCAACAACCAACACAGAATATATATATAATATATATATATAAATATATATATACATATATATATATATATATATATATATATAATATATACATATATACATATATACGTGAGGTTTTATATTTGCAAATATAAGGTGTTTATTTTGAATGGCAGTTATAATTTTTGAAAAATTTGGCCCAAAAGAAATAAGCAAGTACATTTCTATTTTGTTTGTTACCTAACATTTTGATTGTAGTAATAATTGTCATGGAGTCATGATTCCTGGCTCTTTATTTATTACAATAAAATTAGTTCTGTATGTAGCCGAGACATCGGTAGTGGGTGGTGGGTGGTAACATCAAATGTTGAAGACTGGGATATTGGAGAGTAAACAGGGAGGATGTGTAACCTTTCTCATCTGCAGTGCGTGTCGCCCCAAATGACAGAGACTCCCGCTGGCTGTTTGTCACCGACAGTTCTGTTGTGAAGCGAGGCTTCTCAATCATCTATCAGATACATCAAGGTATGTCATGCTGTCTTGGGTAGCTTTGTTTCTAAAGCGTAAAATGTGCGTGTGTGCGTGCATGCGTGTGTGTGTGTGTGCATGAATGCATGCATGTATATGGGTGTGTATGTGTGCATGCGTATATGCATGCACGTGTATATGGCTCTACAATCAGACTGTTATACTGGTGTCAGTTTTTCTCTAGGATCGACTGCCAATTATTGGCTCATTTGCACAAATATGTTATTTAGTGTCATTGAAAAATAATCTATTTTAACCGAGTCTAATACAAATTCAGCTGTAAAGGACAAGTTGGTCTGCCTCCAAAGACAAATGTATGACATCAATATGTTCAAATTAACTATTATTTCAGACCTTAGTGAAAACACTTAAATTTTTTACATTAGTAACTCACCTAGCAATGCAACCTAGCGGGTTATCAGGTCTGTTATCGGCTTCCAGTCAGCAAACCACCATCACCTAAACAGAGGCTGGTTTGATGAGGTTTGTGAAACCTAGAGTATTCTAGATCAAATCCTTTTGGTTCAGTGTGTTATTCCACAAGTCTCAACATTAGTTAGTCTTGGTGAAAAATGACAACTTCAAGTGTCACATTGTATGTAGTCATATGGTACGTCATATCTGTTACAGCTGGATGTAAACTGATTTTGTTGACTGTACAAGAGCCCTATGTTACTGCTCTGTTTTAAAGGAGTTTACATAAATGTCAGTCCTGTTCTTAACCATCATCATCATTGTCGTCTGAAGGCGCTGTTTCCTGGCTCTGTTTGGTTTGCCTGAATTGCAATTGCTGTTGTCCAGAGCATCTGTGGGTTGATGTCCGTTACACTCAGCATTAGCCTAGTTAATACTGTTTCATATAATGGTTCTGTGTACTATGTCTTTGAATGTCTTTGCAGTGACACAATGTGGCAATGACAGTCGTTGTCTTAATGGTGGAACTTGTGTCAACGAAGAGTTTTGTGTTTGTCCTGACAATTTCGTAGGCAGCAGATGTGAACACGGTAACTATCTTGGTGTTTTAAAAACAATTTTAACTCGAGGAATATGACAAGAAATAACCTATTTGTAGAATGTATACCATTAATCTATGAAATTTGATCTGTTGTGTTTTGCAAGATGTTATTGCATGATCAATCAATCGTAAGCAAAATTGTCTGGATATTACAGTACAAAGTTATTCTATGTCAGCTCTGCCAAAATTACTTAAAACCTCAACATTCAGTTTAATTACATACTGTGATTATAAATTTACCAGCTATATAATTATATATATATATATATATATATACAGTTGCGCCTCGTTATAACGCGGTAGTTGGGGTCCACGAAATGGAACCGCGTTGTAAACGAGTCGCGTTATAGATTATATTCCGCCAGGGGCGTCACCACCCCCAAAACGCTACAACAGCAACCAAAGCCAATGTGCTGGTTGCACGGTGTATGCGTGATTTATAAAACTAACTGACATTGAAACCAACGTAAATGTGTATTACGTTAAAATAATATACAGTGTCGAATGTTGAACTGAGTAAAACTTGCGAATGGTGTACAGTTTTGAAATAAATTCAGAGCCAACGCGCCTCGTCTGGCAATGCGAACTGAGGCGGAGCGATAACACAGTACGCGGTCGCGGTCTAAAATAACCTTGAACTCAGCAGCCGAAATGCACAAATGATTTGACATGTTGCCGAAGTCGGTCAAATATTAATACTTATACTAATTGCGCTCACTGTTGGCTTAATTTCATCTTTTAATCAATCCCAAAATATAAATTTAGATCGCACATTTACCGTGCCGATTTATAATGCAATTCACGGTGGTTCGTATATTTGCGCACAAGTAAATGTTTTTTCGTATACGTAATGAAGTAAACATAACATAACTTTAGCCTGCCATTTCAGTACCATAATTATTTTTTGTCACCGCCCGATTCGTAAGCAATTTAATTGCCATTTACAAGCCGACGAAGGCGCTCGTTCGCGGAAGCCACAGTGAACGGGCGCCTTCGCCGAAGCCACAGCGAACTGGCAGGAGACAAACGCGATTGATATCGGCGCAAACAAACAGGACTTTGTACCAAATTTACTGTGCCTAAAGTTAATTAAATGCAATCAAAGGAATTGGTAACGTTTTAAACAAACACTTAAGAAATTACCACACAAACCAAGCGCTGGTTACACAATAGATCGGTTTGAAAAACGATTGGATTGGTGCCGCGAAGCCAACGGCAGAGCAGAAGCCAGGGGCACAACGAACTCAGCAACGCAGTTGTACTTCTGTGTTAAATTTCTTAATATCAATAAAAAATTTCTAGATACACCTGTACAAGACAAACATGAGGACTTCATAAAAATAAGTGACAGTTAATTACAGCGTTATTGTTAGCTGTAGCGCCCATTTCCCCCCTGGCGGCAGAAATTCGGGGTCCACGACCGACCGCCTTATAGCCGATTCGCGTTATAGCGAGTCGCGTTATAGCGAGGCGCGACTGTATATATATATATATATATATATATATATATATATATATATATATATATATATATATATATATTTATTGTTCATCAAAATGACTGATATTCAAATTGTGAAATGGCATAAGTTGATTGTTCCATTGTTATGTTGTTTGCACAGTTGGGATCGACCCTTGTCATTCCTTGCCGTGTCACAACAGAGGCCAGTGTGAGAAATACCGAATCGGGTACAGATGTCATTGTAGTCAAGGAACAACAGGAAAGCAATGTCAGCAAGGTGGGTCACTATGAGGTGTCTTGTAGATGAGACTGACAAGAAAGCAATGTCAGCAAGATTTTACTGTGACAATCGTCTTGGTCTTAAAGGCAAACAGAAACACTTGAAATACAATTGCAAAAACATAAAAACATACCATTTACAGGGTATGTGACCATGCTTTGATGAACACAGAGCCATGGTCTAGTTTAAATAATTTTTTAAACTTTGACATCTCTTGTGCTGGTCACCGCCATTACTCTGGAGCTACATGTGTTTTCACTCGCTCGTATCTAATCAATATAAATTTCCAAAAAAATTGAATAATTTTTCTGTGACTAGTTATATAATGTGTAGTATTAAGCTGCTGGTGATTCTCATTGCTTCAGTTGATCACTGTGCATCTTTGACGTGTCACAATGGGGGAACATGTCACCAAATCCCCGCTGGAGTTTGGTGTGATTGTCTGCCTGGATCGTCAGGAGATACTTGTGAACATGGTGAGTGTTTTGTATCAATGGATATATGCCATACTGTTTAGTCAGTCATTTTATGTCACAGTACGTTCCCCGTCGTACACATACTAGTAGTGTTGTACACAGTGTTTGACTTACTCCTGATCCTCTTGTTGTTTATGTGTCACTTGTTTCTAACAGTAGATTTTTATAGGATACCTATAAAATCACTTGCAATAATATGCATGAATGAATCTTAGGATGTATAAAACCAGTCGGACAGTGCAAGTAGCATGTTTGTCAAGGATGTTATTGACAGATTTGTTTTATAATTTTAGAAAACGGGGACTTAACATTGATAGTAATACGAAATAAATGTACCAGGGGTATGTGTAATTATAAAAATATTCTTAATGGATCCATGTGGTAAAAATCACTATAGTTTTGTAAAGTGGTGACTTTATAACCTGCTTTGACATAATTTATAAAACAATTGTTTAAAAAATCATTCTTTTAAAATTAGCTGATTAATATTTTTACCTATTTAGAAATGTACGTCCTACTTTTTTAACATGTCATACCTATATATATATATTCCACCTATTTGTATGTATCGTGGGTGTTATAATCCTACATCACATATTAACTGGCAGCTTTGAATCAATAATACACTGATTTCGTGAATTTTCATAGTAAGTTGTGACAGGTGCTGCAGTCACCACTAAATTGTACAATGATATGACACTGCCAGTTGTCTGTTGTTGTGACAGGTGCTGCAGTCACCACTAAATTGTACAATGATATGACACTGCCAGTTGTCTGTTGTTGTGACAGGTGCTGCAGTCACCACTAAATTGTACAATGATATGACACTGCCAGTTGTCTGTTGTTGTGACAGGTGCTGCAGTCACCACTAAATTGTACAATGATATGACACTGCCAGTTGTCTGTTGTTGTGACAGGTGCTGCAGTCACCACTAAATTGTACAATGATATGACACTGCCAGTTGTCTGTTGTTGTGACAGGTGCTGCAGTCACCACTAAATTGTACAATGATATGACACTGCCAGTTGTCTGTTGTTGTGACAGGTGCTGCAGTCACCACTAAATTGTACAATGATATGACACTGCCAGTTGTCTGTTGTTGTGACAGTTGCTGCAGTCACCACTAAATTGTACAATGATATGACACTGCCAGTTGTCTGTTGTTGTGACAGGTGCTGCAGTCACCACTAAATTGTACAATGATATGACACTGCCAGTTGTCTGTTGTTGTGACAGGTGCTGCAGTCACCACTAAATTGTACAATGATATGACACTGCCAGTTGTCTGTTGTTGTGACAGGTGCTGCAGTCACCACTAAATTGTACAATGATATGACACTGCCAGTTGTCTGTTGTTGTGACAGGTGCTGCAGTCACCACTAAATTGTACAATGATATGACACTGCCAGTTGTCTGTTGTTGTGACAGGTGCTGCAGTCACCACTAAATTGTACAATGATATGACACTGCCAGTTGTCTGTTGTTGTGACAGGTGCTGCAGTCACCACTAAATTGTACAATGATATGACACTGCCAGTTGTCTGTTGTTGTGACAGGTGCTGCAGTCACCACTAAATTGTACAATGATATGACACTGCCAGTTGTCTGTTGTTGTGACAGGTGCTGCAGTCACCACTAAATTGTACAATGATATGACACTGCCAGTTGTCTGTTGTTGTGACAGGTGCTGCAGTCACCACTAAATTGTACAATGATATGACACTGCCAGTTGTCTGTTGTTGTGACAGGTGCTGCAGTCACCATAAATTGTACATGATATGACACTGCCAGTTGTCTGTTGTTGTGACAGGTGCTGCAGTCACCACTAAATTGTACAATGATATGACACTGCCAGTTGTCTGTTGTTGTGACAGGTGCTGCAGTCACCACTAAATTGTACAATGATATGACACTGCCAGTTGTCTGTTGTTGTGACAGGTGCTGCAGTCACCACTAAATTGTACAATGATATGACACTGCCAGTTGTCTGTTGTTGTGACAGGTGCTGCAGTCACCACTAAATTGTACAATGATATGACACTGCCAGTTGTCTGTTGTTGTGACAGGTGCTGCAGTCACCACTAAATTGTACAATGATATGACACTGCCAGTTGTCTGTTGTTGTGACAGGTGCTGCAGTCACCACTAAATTGTACAATGATATGACACTGCCAGTTGTCTGTTGTTGTGACAGGTGCTGCAGTCACCACTAAATTGTACAATGATATGACACTGCCAGTTGTCTGTTGTTGTGACAGGTGCTGCAGTCACCACTAAATTGTACAATGATATGACACTGCCAGTTGTCTGTTGTTGTGACAGGTGCTGCAGTCACCACTAAATTGTACAATGATATGACACTGCCAGTTGTCTGTTGTTGTGACAGGTGCTGCAGTCACCACTAAATTGTACAATGATATGACACTGCCAGTTGTCTGTTGTTGTGACAGGTGCTGCAGTCACCACTAAATTGTACAATGATATGACACTGCCAGTTGTCTGTTGTTGTGACAGGTGCTGCAGTCACCACTAAATTGTACAATGATATGACACTGCCAGTTGTCTGTTGTTGTGACAGGTGCTGCAGTCACCACTAAATTGTACAATGATGATGACACTGCCAGTTGTCTGTTGTTGTGACAGGTGCTGCAGTCACCACTAAATTGTACAATGATATGACACTGCCAGTTGTCTGTTGTTGTGACAGGTGCTGCAGTCACCACTAAATTGTACAATGATATGACACTGCCAGTTGTCTGTTGTTGTGACAGGTGCTGCAGTCACCACTAAATTGTACAATGATATGACACTGCCAGTTGTCTGTTGTTGTGACAGGTGCTGCAGTCACCACTAAATTGTACAATGATATGACACTGCCAGTTGTCTGTTGTTGTGACAGGTGCTGCAGTCACCACTAAATTGTACAATGATATGACACTGCCAGTTGTCTGTTGTTGTGACAGGTGCTGCAGTCACCACTAAATTGTACAATGATATGACACTGCCAGTTGTCTGTTGTTGTGACAGGTGCTGCAGTCACCACTAAATTGTACAATGATATGACACTGCCAGTTGTCTGTTGTTGTGACAGGTGCTGCAGTCACCACTAAATTGTACAATGATATGACACTGCCAGTTGTCTGTTGTTGTGACAGGTGCTGCAGTCACCACTAAATTGTACAATGATATGACACTGCCAGTTGTCTGTTGTTGTGACAGGTGCTGCAGTCACCACTAAATTGTACAATGATATGACACTGCCAGTTGTCTGTTGTTGTGACAGGTGCTGCAGTCACCACTAAATTGTACAATGATATGACACTGCCAGTTGTCTGTTGTTGTGACAGGTGCTGCAGTCACCACTAAATTGTACAATGATATGACACTGCCAGTTGTCTGTTGTTGTGACAGGTGCTGCAGTCACCACTAAATTGTACAATGATATGACACTGCCAGACTGTCAGTTGTCTGTTGTTGTGACAGGTGCTGCAGTCACCACTAAATTGTACAATGATATGACACTGCCAGTTGTCTGTTGTTGTGACAGGTGCTGCAGTCACCACTAAATTGTACAATGATATGACACTGCCAGTTGTCTGTTGTTGTGACAGGTGCTGCAGTCACCACTAAATTGTACAATGATATGACACTGCCAGTTGTCTGTTGTTGTGACAGGTGCTGCAGTCACCACTAAATTGTACAATGATATGACACTGCCAGTTGTCTGTTGTTGTGACAGGTGCTGCAGTCACCACTAAATTGTACAATGATATGACACTGCCAGTTGTCTGTTGTTGTGACAGGTGCTGCAGTCACCACTAAATTGTACAATGATATGACACTGCCAGTTGTCTGTTGTTGTGACAGGTGCTGCAGTCACCACTAAATTGTACAATGATATGACACTGCCAGTTGTCTGTTGTTGTGACAGGTGCTGCAGTCACCACTAAATTGTACAATGATATGACACTGCCAGTTGTCTGTTGTTGTGACAGGTGCTGCAGTCACCACTAAATTGTACAATGATATGACACTGCCAGTTGTCTGTTGTTGTGACAGGTGCTGCAGTCACCACTAAATTGTACAATGATATGACACTGCCAGTTGTCTGTTGTTGTGACAGGTGCTGCAGTCACCACTAAATTGTACAATGATATGACACTGCCAGTTGTCTGTTGTTGTGACAGGTGCTGCAGTCACCACTAAATTGTACAATGATATGACACTGCCAGTTGTCTGTTGTTGTGACAGGTGCTGCAGTCACCACTAAATTGTACAGTTGTCTGTTGTCACCACTAAATTGTACAGATGATATGACACTGCCAGTTGTCTGTTGTTGTGACAGGTGCTGCAGTCACCACTAAATTGTACAATGATATGACACTGCCAGTTGTCTGTTGTTGTGACAGGTGCTGCAGTCACCACTAAATTGTACAATGATATGACACTGCCAGTTGTCTGTTGTTGTGACAGGTGCTGCAGTCACCACTAAATTGTACAATGATATGACACTGCCAGTTGTCTGTTGTTGTGACAGGTGCTGCAGTCACCACTAAATTGTACAATGATATGACACTGCCAGTTGTCTGTTGTTGTGACAGGTGCTGCAGTCACCACTAAATTGTACAATGATATGACACTGCCAGTTGTCTGTTGTTGTGACAGGTGCTGCAGTCATGCACCACTAAATTGTACAATGATATGACACTGCCAGTTGTCTGTTGTTGTGACAGGTGCTGCAGTCACCACTAAATTGTACAGTGATATGACACTGCCAGTTGTCTGTTGTTGTGACAGGTGCTGCAGTCACCACTAAATTGTACAATGATGTGACACTGCCAGTTGTCTGTTGTTGTGACAGCTGCTGCAGTCACCACTAAATTGTACAGTGATATGACACTGCCAGTTGTCTGTTGTTGTGACAGGTGCTGCAGTCACCACTAAATTGTACAATGATATGACACTGCCAGTTGTCTGTTGTTGTGACAGGTGCTGCAGTCATGCACCACTAAATTGTACAATGATATGACACTGCCAGTTGTCTGTTGTTGTGACAGGTGCTGCAGTCACCACTAAATTGTACAGTGATATGACACTGCCAGTTGTCTGTTGTTGTGACAGGTGCTGCAGTCACCACTAAATTGTACAATGATATGACACTGCCAGTTGTCTGTTGTTGTGACAGGTGCTGCAGTCACCACTAAATTGTACAATGATATGACACTGCCAGTTGTCTGTTGTTGTGACAGGTGCTGCAGTCACCACTAAATTGTACAATGATATGACACTGCCAGTTGTCTGTTGTTGTGACAGGTGCTGCAGTCATGCACCACTAAATTGTACAATGATATGACACTGCCAGTTGTCTGTTGTTGTGACAGGTGCTGCAGTCACCACTAAATTGTACAATGATATGACACTGCCAGTTGTCTGTTGTTGTGACAGGTGCTGCAGTCACCACTAAATTGTACAATGATATGACACTGCCAGTTGTCTGTTGTTGTGACAGGTGCTGCAGTCACCACTAAATTGTACAATGATATGACACTGCCAGTTGTCTGTTGTTGTGACAGGTGCTGCAGTCACCACTAAATTGTACAATGATATGACACTGCCAGTTGTCTGTTGTTGTGACAGGTGCTGCAGTCACCACTAAATTGTACAATGATATGACACTGCCAGTTGTCTGTTGTTGTGACAGGTGCTGCAGTCACCACTAAATTGTACAATGATATGACACTGCCAGTTGTCTGTTGTTGTGACAGGTGCTGCAGTCACCACTAAATTGTACATGATATGACACTGCCAGTTGTCTGTTGTTGTGACAGGTGCTGCAGTCACCACTAAATTGTACAATGATATGACACTGCCAGTTGTCTGTTGTTGTGACAGGTGCTGCAGTCACCACTAAATTGTACAATGATATGACACTGCCAGTTGTCTGTTGTTGTGACAGGTGCTGCAGTCACCACTAAATTGTACAATGATATGACACTGCCAGTTGTCTGTTGTTGTGACAGGTGCTGCAGTCACCACTAAATTGTACAATGATATGACACTGCCAGTTGTCTGTTGTTGTGACAGGTGCTGCAGTCACCACTAAATTGTACAATGATATGACACTGCCAGTTGTCTGTTGTTGTGACAGGTGCTGCAGTCACCACTAAATTGTACAATGATATGACACTGCCAGTTGTCTGTTGTTGTGACAGGTGCTGCAGTCACCACTAAATTGTACAATGATGTGACACTGCCAGTTGTCTGTTGTTGTGACAGGTGCTGCAGTCACCACTAAATTGTACAATGATATGACACTGCCAGTTGTCTGTTGTTGTGACAGGTGCTGCAGTCACCACTAAATTGTACAATGATATGACACTGCCAGTTGTCTGTTGTTGTGACAGGTGCTGCAGTCACCACTAAATTGTACAATGATATGACACTGCCAGTTGTCTGTTGTTGTGACAGGTGCTGCAGTCACCACTAAATTGTACAATGATATGACACTGCCAGTTGTCTGTTGTTGTGACAGGTGCTGCAGTCACCACTAAATTGTACAATGATATGACACTGCCAGTTGTCTGTTGTTGTGACAGGTGCTGCAGTCACCACTAAATTGTACAATGATATGACACTGCCAGTTGTCTGTTGTTGTGACAGGTGCTGCAGTCACCACTAAATTGTACAATGATATGACACTGCCAGTTGTCTGTTGTTGTGACAGGTGCTGCAGTCACCACTAAATTGTACAATGATATGACACTGCCAGTTGTCTGTTGTTGTGACAGGTGCTGCAGTCACCACTAAATTGTACAGTGATATGACACTGCCAGTTGTCTGTTGTTGTGACAGGTGCTGCAGTCACCACTAAATTGTACAATGATATGACACTGCCAGTTGTCTGTTGTTGTGACAGGTGCTGCAGTCACCACTAAATTGTACAATGATATGACACTGCCAGTTGTCTGTTGTTGTGACAGGTGCTGCAGTCACCACTAAATTGTACAATGATATGACACTGCCAGTTGTCTGTTGTTGTGACAGGTGCTGCAGTCACCACTAAATTGTACAATGATATGACACTGCCAGTTGTCTGTTGTTGTGACAGGTGCTGCAGTCACCACTAAATTGTACAATGATATGACACTGCCAGTTGTCTGTTGTTGTGACAGGTGCTGCAGTCACCACTAAATTGTACAATGATATGACACTGCCAGTTGTCTGTTGTTGTGACAGGTGCTGCAGTCACCACTAAATTGTACAATGATATGACACTGCCAGTTGTCTGTTGTTGTGACAGGTGCTGCAGTCACCACTAAATTGTACAATGATATGACACTGCCAGTTGTCTGTTGTTGTGACAGGTGCTGCAGTCACCACTAAATTGTACAATGATATGACACTGCCAGTTGTCTGTTGTTGTGACAGGTGCTGCAGTCACCACTAAATTGTACAATGATATGACACTGCCAGTTGTCTGTTGTTGTGACAGGTGCTGCAGTCACCACTAAATTGTACAATGATATGACACTGCCAGTTGTCTGTTGTTGTGACAGGTCACTAAAACACAGTAACACTGCAGTCACCACTAAATTGTACAATGATATGACACTGCCAGTTGTCTGTTGTTGTGACAGGTGCTGCAGTCACCACTAAATTGTACAATGATATGACACTGCCAGTTGTCTGTTGTTGTGACAGGTGCTGCAGTCACCACTAAATTGTACAATGATATGACACTGCCAGTTGTCTGTTGTTGTGACAGGTGCTGCAGTCACCACTAAATTGTACAATGATATGACACTGCCAGTTGTCTGTTGTTGTGACAGGTGCTGCAGTCACCACTAAATTGTACAATGATATGACACTGCCAGTTGTCTGTTGTTGTGACAGGTGCTGCAGTCACCACTAAATTGTACAATGATATGACACTGCCAGTTGTCTGTTGTTGTGACAGGTGCTGCAGTCACCACTAAATTGTACAATGATATGACACTGCCAGTTGTCTGTTGTTGTGACAGGTGCTGCAGTCACCACTAAATTGTACAATGATATGACACTGCCAGTTGTCTGTTGTTGTGACAGGTGCTGCAGTCACCACTAAATTGTACAATGATATGACACTGCCAGTTGTCTGTTGTTGTGACAGGTGCTGCAGTCACCACTAAATTGTACAATGATATGACACTGCCAGTTGTCTGTTGTTGTGACAGTTGTGCTGCAGTCACCACTAAATTGTACAGTGATATGACACTGCCAGTTGTCTGTTGTTGTGACAGGTGCTGCAGTCACCACTAAATTGTACAATGATATGACACTGCCAGTTGTCTGTTGTTGTGACAGGTGCTGCAGTCACCACTAAATTGTACAATGATATGACACTGCCAGTTGTCTGTTGTTGTGACAGGTGCTGCAGTCACCACTAAATTGTACAGTGATATGACACTGCCAGTTGTCTGTTGTTGTGACAGGTGCTGCAGTCACCACTAAATTGTACAATGATATGACACTGCCAGTTGTCTGTTGTTGTGACAGGTGCTGCAGTCACCACTAAATTGTACAATGATATGACACTGCCAGTTGTCTGTTGTTGTGACAGGTGCTGCAGTCACCACTAAATTGTTGTCTGTTGTTGTGACAGGTGCTGCAGTCACCACTAAATTGTACAATGATATGACACTGCCAGTTGTCTGTTGTTGTGACAGGTGCTGCAGTCACCACTAAATTGTACAATGATATGACACTGCCAGTTGTCTGTTGTTGTGACAGGTGCTGCAGTCACCACTAAATTGTACAATGATATGACACTGCCAGTTGTCTGTTGTTGTGACAGGTGCTGCAGTCACCACTAAATTGTACAATGATATGACACTGCCAGTTGTCTGTTGTTGTGACAGGTGCTGCAGTCACCACTAAATTGTACAATGATATGACACTGCCAGTTGTCTGTTGTTGTGACAGGTGCTGCAGTCACCACTAAATTGTACAGTGATATGACACTGCCAGTTGTCTGTTGTTGTGACAGGTGCTGCAGTCACCACTAAATTGTACAATGATATGACACTGCCAGTTGTCTGTTGTTGTGACAGGTGCTGCAGTCACCACTAAATTGTACAATGATATGACACTGCCAGTTGTCTGTTGTTGTGACAGGTGCTGCAGTCACCACTAAATTGTACAATGATATGACACTGCCAGTTGTCTGTTGTTGTGACAGGTGCTGCAGTCACCACTAAATTGTACAATGATATGACACTGCCAGTTGTCTGTTGTTGTGACAGGTGCTGCAGTCACCACTAAATTGTACAATGATATGACACTGCCAGTTGTCTGTTGTTGTGACAGGTGCTGCAGTCACCACTAAATTGTACAATGATATGACACTGCCAGTTGTCTGTTGTTGTGACAGGTGCTGCAGTCACCACTAAATTGTACAGTGATATGACACTGCCAGTTGTCTGTTGTTGTGACAGGTGCTGCAGTCACCACTAAATTGTACAATGATATGACACTGCCAGTTGTCTGTTGTTGTGACAGTTGCAGTCTAAATTGTTGTGACACTGCCAGTTGTCTGTTGTTGTGACAGGTGCTGCAGTCACCACTAAATTGTACAATGATATGACACTGCCAGTTGTCTGTTGTTGTGACAGGTGCTGCAGTCACCACTAAATTGTACAGTGATATGACACTGCCAGTTGTCTGTTGTTGTGACAGGTGCTGCAGTCACCACTAAATTGTACAATGATATGACACTGCCAGTTGTCTGTTGTTGTGACAGGTGCTGCAGTCACCACTAAATTGTACAATGATATGACACTGCCAGTTGTCTGTTGTTGTGACAGGTGCTGCAGTCACCACTAAATTGTACAATGATATGACACTGCCAGTTGTCTGTTGTTGTGACAGGTGCTGCAGTCACCACTAAATTGTACAATGATATGACACTGCCAGTTGTCTGTTGTTGTGACAGGTGCTGCAGTCACCACTAAATTGTACAATGATATGACACTGCCAGTTGTCTGTTGTTGTGACAGGTGCTGCAGTCACCACTAAATTGTACAATGATATGACACTGCCAGTTGTCTGTTGTTGTGACAGGTGCTGCAGTCACCACTAAATTGTACAATGATATGACACTGCCAGTTGTCTGTTGTTGTGACAGGTGCTGCAGTCACCACTAAATTGTACAATGATATGACACTGCCAGTTGTCTGTTGTTGTGACAGGTGCTGCAGTCACCACTAAATTGTACAATGATATGACACTGCCAGTTGTCTGTTGTTGTGACAGGTGCTGCAGTCACCACTAAATTGTGATGTTGTCACTGCCAGTTGTCTGTTGTTGTGACAGGTGCTATCACCACTAAATTGTACAATGATATGACACTGCCAGTTGTCTGTTGTTGTGACAGGTGCTGCAGTCACCACTAAATTGTACAATGATATGACACTGCCAGTTGTCTGTTGTTGTGACAGGTGCTGCAGTCACCACTAAATTGTACAATGATATGACACTGCCAGTTGTCTGTTGTTGTGACAGGTGCTGCAGTCACCACTAAATTGTACAATGATATGACACTGCCAGTTGTCTGTTGTTGTGACAGGTGCTGCAGTCACCACTAAATTGTACAATGATATGACACTGCCAGTTGTCTGTTGTTGTGACAGGTGCTGCAGTCACCACTAAATTGTACAATGATATGACACTGCCAGTTGTCTGTTGTTGTGACAGGTGACAGTCATGCACCACTAAATTGTACAATGATATGACACTGCCAGTTGTCTGTTGTTGTGACAGGTGCTGCAGTCACCACTAAATTGTACAATGATATGACACTGCCAGTTGTCTGTTGTTGTGACAGGTGCTGCAGTCACCACTAAATTGTACAATGATATGACACTGCCAGTTGTCTGTTGTTGTGACAGGTGCTGCAGTCACCACTAAATTGTACAATGATATGACACTGCCAGTTGTCTGTTGTTGTGACAGGTGCTGCAGTCACCACTAAATTGTACAATGATATGACACTGCCAGTTGTCTGTTGTTGTGACAGGTGCTGCAGTCACCACTAAATTGTACAATGATATGACACTGCCAGTTGTCTGTTGTTGTGACAGGTGCTGCAGTCACCACTAAATTGTACAGTGATATGACACTGCCAGTTGTCTGTTGTTGTGACAGGTGCTGCAGTCACCACTAAATTGTACAATGATATGACACTGCCAGTTGTCTGTTGTTGTGACAGGTGCTGCAGTCACCACTAAATTGTACAATGATATGACACTGCCAGTTGTCTGTTGTTGTGACAGGTGCTGCAGTCACCACTAAATTGTACAATGATATGACACTGCCAGTTGTCTGTTGTTGTGACAGGTGCTGCAGTCACCACTAAATTGTACAATGATATGACACTGCCAGTTGTCTGTTGTTGTGATGCTGCAGTCACCACTAAATTGTACAATGATATGACACTGCCAGTTGTCTGTTGTTGTGACAGGTGCTGCAGTCACCACTAAATTGTACAATGATATGACACTGCCAGTTGTCTGTTGTTGTGACAGGTGCTGCAGTCACCACTAAATTGTACAATGATATGACACTGCCAGTTGTCTGTTGTTGTGACAGGTGCTGCAGTCACCACTAAATTGTACAATGATATGACACTGCCAGTTGTCTGTTGTTGTGACAGGTGCTGCAGTCACCACTAAATTGTACAAATGACACTGCCAGTTGTCTGTTGTTGTGACAGTTGCTGCAGTCACCACTAAATTGTACAATAATGTGACACTGTCAGTTGTCTGTTGTTGTGACAGGTGCTGCAGTCACCACTAAATTGTACAATGATATGACACTGCCAGTTGTCTGTTGTTGTGACAGGTGCTGCAGTCACCACTAAATTGTACAATGATATGACACTGCCAGTTGTCTGTTGTTGTGACAGGTGCTGCAGTCACCACTAAATTGTACAGTGATATGACACTGCCAGTTGTCTGTTGTTGTGACAGGTGCTGCAGTCACCACTAAATTGTACAATGATGTGACACTGCCAGTTGTCTGTTGTTGTGACAGGTGCTGCAGTCACCACTAAATTGTACAATGATATGACACTGCCAGTTGTCTGTTGTTGTGACAGGTGCTGCAGTCACCACTAAATTGTACAGTGATATGACACTGCCAGTTGTCTGTTGTTGTGACAGGTGCTGCAGTCACCACTAAATTGTACAATGATATGACACTGCCAGTTGTCTGTTGTTGTGACAGGTGCTGCAGTCACCACTAAATTGTACAGTGATATGACACTGCCAGTTGTCTGTTGTTGTGACAGGTGCTGCAGTCACCACTAAATTGTACAATGATATGACACTGCCAGTTGTCTGTTGTTGTGACAGGTGCTGCAGTCACCACTAAATTGTACAATGATATGACACTGCCAGTTGTCTGTTGTTGTGACAGGTGCTGCAGTCACCACTAAATTGTACAATGATATGACACTGCCAGTTGTCTGTTGTTGTGACAGGTGCTGCAGTCACCACTAAATTGTACAATGATATGACACTGCCAGTTGTCTGTTGTTGTGACAGGTGCTGCAGTCACCACTAAATTGTACAATGATATGACACTGCCAGTTGTCTGTTGTTGTGACAGGTGCTGCAGTCACCACTAAATTGTACAATGATATGACACTGCCAGTTGTCTGTTGTTGTGACAGGTGCTGCAGTCACCACTAAATTGTACAATGATATGACACTGCCAGTTGTCTGTTGTTGTGACAGGTGCTGCAGTCACCACTAAATTGTACAATGATATGACACTGCCAGTTGTCTGTTGTTGTGACAGGTGCTGCAGTCACCACTAAATTGTACAATGATATGACACTGCCAGTTGTCTGTTGTTGTGACAGTTGCTGCAGTCACCACTAAATTGTACAGTGATATGACACTGCCAGTTGTCTGTTGTTGTGACAGGTGCTGCAGTCACCACTAAATTGTACAATGATATGACACTGCCAGTTGTCTGTTGTTGTGACAGGTGCTGCAGTCACCACTAAATTGTACAATGATATGACACTGCCAGTTGTCTGTTGTTGTGACAGGTGCTGCAGTCACCACTAAATTGTACAGTGATATGACACTGCCAGTTGTCTGTTGTTGTGACAGGTGCTGCAGTCACCACTAAATTGTACAATGATATGACACTGCCAGTTGTCTGTTGTTGTGACAGGTGCTGCAGTCACCACTAAATTGTACAATGATATGACACTGCCAGTTGTCTGTTGTTGTGACAGGTGCTGCAGTCACCACTAAATTGTACAATGATATGACACTGCCAGTTGTCTGTTGTTGTGACAGGTGCTGCAGTCACCACTAAATTGTACAATGATATGACACTGCCAGTTGTCTGTTGTTGTGACAGGTGCTGCAGTCACCACTAAATTGTACAATGATATGACACTGCCAGTTGTCTGTTGTTGTGACAGGTGCTGCAGTCACCACTAAATTGTACAGTGATATGACACTGCCAGTTGTCTGTTGTTGTGACAGGTGCTGCAGTCACCACTAAATTGTACAATGATGTGACACTGCCAGTGCTGCAGTCACCACTAAATTGTACACTGCCAGTTGTCTGTTGTTGTGACAGGTGCTGCAGTCACCACTAAATTGTACAATGATATGACACTGCCAGTTGTCTGTTGTTGTGACAGGTGCTGCAGTCACCACTAAATTGTACAATGATATGACACTGCCAGTTGTCTGTTGTTGTGACAGTGCTGCAGTCACCACTAAATTGTACAATGATATGACACTGCCAGTTGTCTGTTGTTGTGACAGGTGCTGCAGTCACCACTAAATTGTACAATGACACTGCCAGTTGTCTGTTGTTGTGACAGGTGCTGCAGTCACCACTAAATTGTACTGTTGTTATGACACTGCCAGTTGTCTGTTGTTGTGCTGCAGTGCTGCAGTCACCACTAAATTGTACAATGATATGACACTGCCAGTTGTCTGTTGTTGTGACAGGTGCTGCAGTCACCACTAAATTGTACAATGATATGACACTGCCAGTTGTCTGTTGTTGTGACAGGTGCTGCAGTCACCACTAAATTGTACAATGATATGACACTGCCAGTTGTCTGTTGTTGTGACAGGTGCTGCAGTCACCACTAAATTGTACAGTGATATGACACTGCCAGTTGTCTGTTGTTGTGACAGGTGCTGCAGTCACCACTAAATTGTACAATGATATGACACTGCCAGTTGTCTGTTGTTGTGACAGGTGCTGCAGTCACCACTAAATTGTACAATGATATGACACTGCCAGTTGTCTGTTGTTGTGACAGGTGCTGCAGTCACCACTAAATTGTACAGTGATATGACACTGCCAGTTGTCTGTTGTTGTGACAGGTGCTGCAGTCACCACTAAATTGTACAATGATATGACACTGCCAGTTGTCTGTTGTTGTGACAGGTGCTGCAGTCACCACTAAATTGTACAATGATATGACACTGCCAGTTGTCTGTTGTTGTGACAGGTGCTGCAGTCACCACTAAATTGTACAATGATATGACACTGCCAGTTGTCTGTTGTTGTTGCTGCAGTCACCACAATGATGTGACACTGCCAGTTGTCTGTTGTTGTGACAGTTGCTGCAGTCACCACTAAATTGTACAATGATATGACACTGTCAGTTGTCTGTTGTTGTGACAGGTGCTGCAGTCACCACTAAATTGTACAATGATATGACACTGTCAGTTGTCTGTTGTTGTGACAGGTGCTGCAGTCACCACTAAATTGTACAATGATATGACACTGCCAGTTGTCTGTTGTTGTGACAGGTGCTGCAGTCACCACTAAATTGTACAATGATATGACACTGCCAGTTGTCTGTTGTTGTGACAGGTGCTGCAGTCACCACTAAATTGTACAGTGATATGACACTGCCAGTTGTCTGTTGTTGTGACAGGTGCTGCAGTCACCACTAAATTGTACAATGATATGACACTGCCAGTTGTCTGTTGTTGTGACAGGTGCTGCAGTCACCACTAAATTGTACAATGATATGACACTGCCAGTTGTCTGTTGTTGTGACAGGTGCTGCAGTCACCACTAAATTGTACAGTGATATGACACTGCCAGTTGTCTGTTGTTGTGACAGGTGCTGCAGTCACCACTAAATTGTACAATGATATGACACTGCCAGTTGTCTGTTGTTGTGACAGGTGCTGCAGTCACCACTAAATTGTACAATGATATGACACTGCCAGTTGTCTGTTGTTGTGACAGGTGCTGCAGTCACCACTAAATTGTACAATGATATGACACTGCCAGTTGTCTGTTGTTGTGACAGGTGCTGCAGTCACCACTAAATTGTACAATGATATGACACTGCCAGTTGTCTGTTGTTGTGACAGGTGCTGCAGTCACCACTAAATTGTACAATGATATGACACTGCCAGTTGTCTGTTGTTGTGACAGGTGCTGCAGTCACCACTAAATTGTACAATGATATGACACTGTCAGTTGTCTGTTGTTGTGACAGATGCAGCAGTCACCACTAAATTGTACAATGATATGACACTGCCAGTTGTCTGTTGTTGTGACAGTTGCTGCAGTCACCACTAAATTGTACAGTGATATGACACTGCCAGTTGTCTGTTGTTGTGACAGGTGCTGCAGTCACCACTAAATTGTACAATGATATGACACTGCCAGTTGTCTGTTGTTGTGACAGGTGCTGCAGTCACCACTAAATTGTACAGTGATATGACACTGCCAGTTGTCTGTTGTTGTGACAGGTGCTGCAGTCACCACTAAATTGTACAATGATATGACACTGCCAGTTGTCTGTTGTTGTGACAGGTGCTGCAGTCACCACTAAATTGTACAATGATATGACACTGCCAGTTGTCTGTTGTTGTGACAGGTGCTGTCACCACTAAATTGTACAGTGTGACACCAGTTGTCTGTTGTTGTGACAATTGCAGTCACCACTAAATTGTACAATGATATGACACTGCCAGTTGTCTGTTGTTGTGACAGGTGCTGCAGTCACCACTAAATTGTACAGTGATATGACACTGCCAGTTGTCTGTTGTTGTGACAGGTGCTGCAGTCACCACTAAATTGTACAATGATATGACACTGCCAGTTGTCTGTTGTTGTGACAGGTGCTGCAGTCACCACTAAATTGTACAATGATATGACACTGCCAGTTGTCTGTTGTTGTGACAGGTGCTGCAGTCACCACTAAATTGTACAATGATATGACACTGCCAGTTGTCTGTTGTTGTGACAGGTGCTGCAGTCACCACTAAATTGTACAATGATATGACACTGCCAGTTGTCTGTTGTTGTGACAGGTGCTGCAGTCACCACTAAATTGTACAATGATATGACACTGCCAGTTGTCTGTTGTTGTGACAGGTGCTGCAGTCACCACTAAATTGTACAATGATATGACACTGTCAGTTGTCTGTTGTTGTGACAGGTGCTGCAGTCACCACTAAATTGTACAATGATATGACACTGCCAGTTGTCTGTTGTTGTGACAGGTGCTGCAGTCACCACTAAATTGTACAATGATATGACACTGCCAGTTGTCTGTTGTTGTGACAGGTGCTGCAGTCACCACTAAATTGTACAATGATATGACACTGCCAGTTGTCTGTTGTTGTGACAGGTGCTGCAGTCACCACTAAATTGTACAGTGATATGACACTGCCAGTTGTCTGTTGTTGTGACAGGTG
>CBDHHR010000978.1:0-11685 GCA_965263245.1 Metamycoplasmataceae bacterium
AAATGAACTAGTTAGGACGAATCACGTTATCGTATGATAATATACATGTTTATGTTGATAAGAGAAGCCTTCTATCGCATCAGCTGTAGATGTTGTAATATACATTTGTCGATTGGTTTGTAGAAAAGTCAAGCTGAGCACATCTTCCTAGTTTTTTCTAAGCAAGTTTGTGTTAATCAAACAATTCTTATCAGTGTGATGATTGGGATCCAATCTACTATATCACATGATATAATAACGAATGAACTGACTATAGAGTTAGCAGTGGAAACACAAAGTCTGCCTTTATTATTTAATTGGATATTATGGTACGTGTGATAATGTACAACACATGAGCGGACAGGTTCATTATGGTTAAGAAGGGTGCTGTGATGCACACATTTTAATATTAGTTAGAAAGTACCCTATTAGCATTATAGGAATTAGTCATGTGATTTGCCCTGTGTTCCTCATATATATAAATAAATAAATATATATATATATATATATATATATATATATATATATGTATATATATATATATATATATATATATATGTATATATATATATATGTATATATATATATATATATATATATATATATATATATATATATATATATATACAGGGTGTGATTCCGTCAACTCCTTGGAGAGAAAGAGGGAGAGATAGAGGGTAGACATGAACAGAGATAGATAGATAGATAGATAGATAGATATATAGATAGATAGATATATAGATAGATAGATATATAGATAGATAGATAGATAGATAGATAGATAGATAGATAGATAGATAGATAGATAGATAGATAGATAGATAGATAGATAGATAGATAGATAGATAGATAGATAGATAGATAGATAGATAGATAGATAGATAGATAGATAGATAGATAGATAGATAGATAGATAGATAGATAGATAGATAGATAGATAGATAGATAGATAGATAGATAGATAGATAGATAGATAGATAGATAGATAGATAGATAGATAGATAGATAGATAGATAGATAGATAGATAGATAGATAGATACATTTCTTAAGATATTAACTTCATTTTGATAGTATTATGATAGAGAACATGCATGCCATATTCTGTGCAAACTTCGTTCACCTGGGACAGTAAATACTTATTTTAATGGGCTATGGGTGATCGATCAACCCTTCAGTAATTTCCATAAAAAAACAGTTTCAGCGGAAGTGGGAAAAGGGCTAAAATAAGTGATTTCATAGAGAATACTGTAAGCTTTGCAAGGATATCACCTATTGTCTATTTCTAGCAATAAATGCGGACATAACAAGCACCCTGAACATGATATATTAGGTCATTACAAAGAACTTTCTGTGATTGTGATGCTTAGTTTGAATGTTACATTGTAGTAGATAAAATGTTATAACATCCACAATTCTCGAAGGATTAAAATATCTTTTATACGACTGTGACGCAGAACTATTGTTGTGACTTATTCATACTCCTGACTTGTATACTCATTATTTTATAGTGATTTGTTTTAGGCCACTCATTTAGCAATTTTACTGAATATTTTATGTCGTGAAGAGTGATTTCTCACAGAAAGCTGCGAGCCCTGCTTTGCTATCACATATTTGTCATCTCTTGGGATGTAGACCAACAATCACTATGAGTATGAGTCCCTAAAATGTACCCGTTGCCCAAATTGTGGGGTTTGGCTCATGGCCTAATATTTGTAATACTTTATTTCAAACATGGACGGGAGTAACGTCGCGATTAATCTATTGGGCGTATATTGATTTCCTTACTGAGAAGGCACTGTTATGTCTCGAAGTACGCCCTACTTAAAATGCAACATTACTTTGTGGTGTTTGTTGCCAATAATAGTTCAACTACATTATGTTGCATGCATAAATAGTAGGTTTGAAAACAACTATTTACAGACTTTTGATGATTCACATACAAATCGACAGAATAGACCTTTTCATAAAAATGTGTTAAATTGGCAAATTAATCAGGTTCCTCGGCGTTGTTATTGTTACTGTAAATTAGCATTCAAAATTAATTGACAATAAAGTTTATTTTGTATATCAACATCTTTTCTAAATGCCAGTGTTTTTTCTATATAATACATCTATCCGTTCCGTGATTCATAGTGGCTTACTGACAGTTAAATCGTTCTTACACTTCTCCTCTCCCACCGGGTGTAAATATGGTGGCTTTTAAAAACCTATATTTCGACCACGGTCTAATTTGAGCTAACTTTCTGTAATTGGAACTACTGATACAAACCCTGCTTTCGACCAGATACAATACTAGATACAATACAAAGAGACTATCACAGGGCGAGTTCGACAATTGTGATAAAAAAACGGCCCTCAGTAACTGGTAAACCCCTGACTGAGTCCTGCTTGTCTTTTCCTACACCTTCTCATATGTAGAGGACAACTGAAGCGACCCCAGAAAATAATCCCGATCCGAAGATAGGATTATATATATATATATATATATATATATATATATATATATATATATATATATACCCATAACATAGAAAGAAGATGATCAATTGAGATGCGCCACCTAGTGATTAAACTAGTGATATGGCAGGAAAAAGCTAATAAAAATAATAATTGTCATTTGGTTTATTTGTTCTTAGCACGATTTGTTTCAATATAACACTAATGAACGATAGGTTTCATATTATAATATGACGTGATAAAATATAGCCGCATTTCATTTATTATTTCATAGTGGGCCTGAGAGTCAGTCGCCGTCGGTAGTGACTTCATGTTAACCACCCACGTACAGGTGCAAAACACCTAATGTCAATCTTGTCAAAGTTACCTTCAACTTAACCCTAACCCAAACCCAAACCCAAACCCAAACCCAAACCCAAACCCAAACCCAAACCCAAACCCAAACCCAAACCCAAACCCAAACCCAAACCCAAACCCAAACCCAAACCCAAACCCAAACCCAAACCCTAATCCTAACCCAAACCTAAACACTAAGCCTAAACCTTTTTCCACATAAAAGCGAACCAACTGGGCACCTGTACATGGGTGGTCGTCGTCTCTACCGAGGATGTTTAGTGATAACTTTCCCGGGCCGTTGTGAGGGAAGCAAAAGTAGTCCCATCTAAAGGCGCCTGAGTAATCGAGGCTATAACATTAGCATTGTAAAAGGTAAGAAAGCGCGGTAGTTAAAACACAACCATTGAGCCTGTTCAAAACAAAAGACTTTACAAAAGATCAGTTCCACTGATCAGTGTCTCGAAATCTGAGGGAATCATCGAGCAACGCTGACACGACAATAATCAGCTACGCAAAATGTACGTACACATAGATCTGTAAACGAAAATGGTCTTTACAACGACATTTTCGTCAGTCATAAAATGCATTTTTGAGTTTTATTAGTGCACACCTGCTTAGAATAACAACTCATCATATGAACATGTTCTTTTTGCACAATAATGATGTTAAATAAACAACATTTATCATTCAGACGCAAAATATAAAGGGTTCTTTATAGGACACATTATGGTGTGTGTTTCGAATCACATACATACACACACGCACGCACGCACACACACACACACACACACACACACACACACACACACATATATATATATATATATATATATATATATATATATATATATATATATATATATATGTATGTATGTATATGTATATGTATATGTATATGTATATGTATATGTATATGTATATGTATATGTATATGTATATGTATATGTATATGTATATGTATATGTATATATATATATATATATATATATATATATATATATATATATATATATATTTTAACAGGACATGACAGACTGGAAACTGATGCATATTGCAACAAAATTACAATACTTTTTTGCGTGTGAAACAATCGACCAATGTAACTTGTACATTCCGCTGAAGGAGCCTCATTTCAGTTGTTTTTCGCGCAGAAATCTACGTTAAGGTTTTCATTCAACTATTCGTGTAAATCGACCATCAGTACATTGTTATTATAAGAGGTGTAAAAAAGAAAAGAAACGAAGTCGAGGATTTGCATCGAACCCAACCTGAGGAAAGAATGAGGATAACAACACATTGTTCATTTCTTATGTGTTCAGTTGGTCTCTTTCTCTTGTCTCGTTCTACATTCCAAGCCATCTATCACCAGTTCAACATTCCAAACCATCTATCACCAGTTCCACATTCCAAGCCATATATCACCAGTTCTACATTACAAGCCATATATCACCAGTTCTACATTCCATGCCATCTATCACCAGTTCTACATTCCATGCCATCTATCACCAGTTCTATATTACAAGCCATATATCACCAGTTCTACATTCCATGCCATCTATCACCAGTTCTACATTCCAAGCCACCTATCAACAGTTCTACATTCCAAGCCATATATCACCAGTTCTACATTCCAAGCCATATATCACCAGTTCTACATTCCAAGCCACCTATCAACAGTTCTACATTCCAAGCCACATATGACCAGTTCTACATTCCAAGCCATATATCACCAGTTCTATATTCCAAGCCATATATCACCAGTTCTACATTCCAAGCCACCTATCACCAGTTCTACATTCCAAGCCATATATCACCAGTTCTACATTCCAAGCCACCTATCAACAGTTCTACATTCCAAGCCATATATCACAAGTTCTACATTCCAAGCCATAAATCACAAGTTCTACATGCCAAGCCATCTATCACCAGTTCTACATTCCAAACCATATATCACCAGCTCTACATTCCAAGCCACCTATCAACAGTTCTACATTCCAAGCCACATATGACCAGTTCTATATTCCAAGCCATATATCACCAGATCTACATTCCAAGCCATATATCACCAGTTCTACATGCCAAGCCATCTATCACCAGTTCTACATTCCAAGCCATATAACACCAGTTCTACATTCCAAGCCACCTATCACCAGTTCTACATTCCAAGCCACATATGACCAGTTCTACATTCCAAGCCATATATCACCAGTTCTACATTCCAAGCCATCTATCACCAGTTCTACATTCCAAGCCATATATCGCCAGTTCTACATTCCAAGCCACCTGTCACCAATTCTACATTCCAAGCCATATATCACCAGTTCTACATTCCAAGCCACATATGACCAGTTCTACATTCCAAGCCATATATCACCAGTTCTACATTCCATGCCATCTATCACCAATTCTACATTCCAAGCCATATATCACCAGTTCTACATTCCAAGCCATATATCGCCAGTTCTACATTCCAAGCCATATATCACCAGTTCTACATTCCAAGCCATATATCACCAGTTCTACATTATAATCCATATATCACCAGTTCTACATTCCCAACCATCTATCACCAGTTCTACATTCCATGCCATCTATCACCAGTTCTACATTCCAAGCCATATATCACTAGTTCTATATTACAAGCCATATATCACCAGTTCTACATTCCAAGCCATATATCACCAGTTCTACATGCCAAGCCATCTATCACCAGTTCTACATTCCAAGCCATCTATCACCAGTTCTACATTCCAAGCCATATATCACCAGTTCTACATTCCAAGCCACCTATCAACAGTTCTACATTCCAAGCCACATATGACCAGTTCTACATTCCAAGCCATATATCACCAGTTCTACATTCCAAGCGATCTATCATCAGTTCTACATTCCAAGCCATATATCACCAGTTCTACATTCCAAGCCATATATCACCAGTTCTACATGCCAAGCCATCTATCACCAGTTATACATTCCAAGCCATATATCACCAGTTCTACATTCCAAGCCATATATCACCAGTTCTGCATTATAATCCATATATCACCAGTTCTACATTCCATGCCATCTATCACCAGTTCTACATTCCATGCCATCTATCACCAGTTCTACATTCCAAGCCATATATCACCAGTTCTATATTCCAAGCCATATATCACCAGTTCTACATTCCAAGCCATATATCACCAGTTCTACGTGCCAAGCCATCTATCACCATTTCTACATTCCAAGCCATATATCACCAGTTCTACATTCCAAGCCATATATCACCAGTTCTACATTCCAAGCCATCTATCACCAGTTCTACATTCCAAGCCACCTATCACAAATTCTACATTCCAAGCCATATATCACCAGTTCTACATTCCAAGCCACATATGACCAGTTCTACATTCCAAGCCATATATCACCAGTTCTACATTCCAAGCCATCTATCACCAATTCTACATTCCAAGCCATATATCACCAGTTCTACATTCCAAGCCATATATCGCCAGTTCTACATTCCAAGCCATATATCACCAGTTCTACATTCCAAGCCATATATCACCAGTTCTACATTCCAAGCCACCTATCAACAGTTCTACATTCCAAGCCACATATGACCAGTTCTACATTCCAAGCCATATATCACCAGTTCTACATTCCAAGCGATCTATCATCAGTTCTACATTCCAAGCCATATATCACCAGTTCTACATTCCAAGCCATATATCACCAGTTCTACATTCCAAGCCATATATCACCAGTTCTACATTCCATGCCATCTATCACCAGTTCTACATTCCAAGCCATATATCACCAGTTCTATATTCCAAGCCATATATCACCAGTTCTACATTTCAAGCCATATATCACCAGTTCTACGTGCCAAGCCATCTATCACCATTTCTACATTCCAAGCCATATATCACCAGTTCTACATTCCAAGCCACCTATCACCATTTCTACATTCCAAGCCATATATCACCAGTTCTACATTCCAAGCCACATATGACCAGTTCTACATTCCAAGCCATATATCACCAGTTCTACATTCCAAGCCATATATCACCAGTTCTATATTCCAAGCCATATATCACCAGTTCTACATTTCAAGCCATATATCACCAGTTCTACGTGCCAAGCCATCTATCACCATTTCTACATTCCAAGCCATATATCACCAGTTCTACATTCCAAGCCACCTATCACCATTTCTACATTCCAAGCCATATATCACCAGTTCTACATTCCAAGCCACCTATCACCAGTTCTACATTCCAAGCCACATATGACCAGTTCTACATTCCAAGCCATATATCACCAGTTCTACATTCCAAGCGATTTATCATCAGTTCTACATTCCAAGCCATATATCACCAGTTCTACATTCCAAGCCATCTATCACCAGTTCTACATTCCAAGCCATATATTGCCAGTTCTACATTCCAAGCCACCTATCACCAGTTCTACATTCCAAGCCACCTATCACCAGTTCTACATTCCAAGCCATATATCACCAGTTCTACATTCCAAGCCATATATCGCCAGTTCTACATTCCAAGCCATATATCACCAGTTCTACATTCCAAGCCATATATCACCAGTTCTACATTCCCAACCATCTATCACCAGTTCTACATTCCAAACCATCTATCACCAGTTTTACATTCCATGCCATCTATCACCAGTTCTACATTCCAAGCCATATATAACCAGTTCTATATTCCAAGCCATATATCACCAGTTCTACATTCCAAGCCATATATCACCAGTTCTACGTGCTAAGCCATCTATCACCATTTCTACATTCCAAGCCATATATCACCAGTTCTACATTCCAAGCCACCTATCACCAGTTCTACATTCCAAGCCACATATGACCAGTTCTACATTCCAAGCCATATATCACCAGTTCTACATTCCAAGCGATTTATCATCAGTTCTACATTCCAAGCCATATATCACCAGTTCTACATTCCAAGCCATATACCACCAGTTCCACATTCCAAGCCATACATCACCAGTTCTACATTCCAAACCATCTATCACCAGTTCTACATTCCAAGCCATATATCACCAGTTCTACATTCCAAGCCACATAACACCAGTTCTACATTCCAAGCCACATATCACCATTTCTACATTCCAAACCATATATCACCAGTTCTACATTCCCAATCATCTATCAACAGTTCTACATTCCAAGCCACATATCACCAGTTCCACATTCCATGCCATCTATCACCAGTTCTACATTCCAAGCCATATATCACCAGTTCTACATTCCAAGCCATATGTCACCAGTTCTGCATTCCAAGCCACATATCACCAGATCTACATTCCAAACCATCTATCACCAGTTCTACATTCCAAGCCATCTATCACCAGTTCTACATTCCAAGCCATATATCACCAGTTCTACATTGCAAGCCATGTATCACCAGTTCTACATTCCAAGCCATCTATCACCAGTTCTACATTCCAAGCCATCTATCACCAGTTCTACATTCCAAGCCATATATCACCAGTTCTACGTTCCAAGCCATATATCACCAGTTCTACATTCCAAGCCATATATCACCAGTTAGACATTTCTGTACTTTCTTCATCTGCCACTAACTGTAGCCCGTCTGATCTCATTTGCCACTAACTGTAACCCGTCTGATCTCATCTGCCACTAACTGTAGCCCGTCTGATCTCATTTGCCACTAACTGTAACCAGTCTGATCTCATCTGCCACTAACTGTAGCCCGTCTGATCTCATCTGCCACTAACTGTAGCCCGTCTGATCTCATCTGCCACTAACTGTAACCCGTCTGATCTCATCTGCCACTAACTGTAGCCCGTCTGATCTCATCTGCCACTAACTGTAGCCCGTCTGATCTCATCTGCCACTAACTGTAACCCGTCTGATCTCATCTGCCACTAACTGTAGCCCGTCTGATCTCATCTGCCATTAACTGTAACCCGTCTGATCTCATCTGCCACTCACTGTAGCCCGTCTGATCTCATCTGCCACTAACTGTAGCCCGTCTGATCTCATCTGCCACTAACTGTAGCCCGTCTGATCTCATCTGCCACTAACTGTAGCCCGTCTGATCTCATCTGCCATTAACCTACACATTAATCTGATCAAACTCAGTGCAAATGACGCAATTGTATTTTACAATCGCAAACATGTTCATGAATACTGCCGTTGTACAACACGCGCATCTTTGTATGTTCGCGTCATTAGTGAAGTGACAAGCGATTCGCGTAACGAAGAGTAACAAGGGCATCTGTTACATAGTAGCATCGTCGTTGAGCGGCATTATAGTCGAACGAAGAACACTGTCGCTTGTTACACAAGACAGCGCACGCAACATGACTGGGAAGCTGAAGTGACGACACGCCCGACTGACCAACGGATGGGAGAGGCCTCGGAGATCGCATATAGTAGACGTCGCGCACATTCTCGTCTACACAACAATCGAACAGTATGGTGTAGATATGTATGTGCGGATATGTGTGTGTGTGTGTGTGTGTGTGTGTGTGTGTGTGTGTGTGTGTGTGTGTGTGTGTGTGTGTGTGTGTGTGTGTGTGTGTGTGTGTGTGTGTGTGTGTGTGTGTGTGTGGGTGTGTGTGTGTGAGAGAGAAAGTGTGTGTGTGTGTGTGTGTGTGTTTGTGTGTGTTGTGCATGTTGAATGCGTGTATGTGTGTTTGAATGAGATAGCGAATGAGTGAGTGAGTGAGTGAGTGAGTGAGTGAGTGGTTGGGTGGGTGGGTGAGTGAGAGAGTGAGTGAGTGAGTGAGTGAGTGAGTGAGTGAGTGAGTGAGTGAGTGAGTGAGTGAGTGAGTGAGTGAGTGAGTGAGTGAGTGAGTGAGTATGTGGGTGAGTGAGTGAGTGAGTGAGTGAGTGAGTGAGTGAGTGAGTGAGTGAGTGAGTGAGTGAGTGAGTGAGTGAGTGAGTGAGTGAGTGAGTGAGGGACTGACTGACTGACTGACTGACTGACTGACTGACTGACTGACTGACTGACTGACTGACTGACTGACTGACTGACTGACTGACTGACTGACTGACTGACTGACTGACTGACTGACTGACTGACTGACTGACTGACTGACTGACTGACTGACTGACTGACTGACTGACTGACTGACTGACTGACTGACTGACTGACTGACTGACTGACTGACTGACTGACTGACTGACTGACTGACTGACTGACTGACTGACTGACTGACTGACTGACTGACTGACTGGGTGGGTGGGTGGGTGGGTGGGTGGGTGGGTGGGTGGGTGGGTGGGTGGGTGGGTGGGTGGGTGGGTGGGTGGGTGCGTGCGTGCGTGCGTGCGTGCGTGCGTGCGTGCGTGCGTGCGTGCGTGCGTGCGTGCGTGCGTGCGTGCGTGCGTGCGTGCGTGCGTGCGTGCGTGCGTGCGTGCGTGCGTGCGTGCGTGCGTGCGTGCGTGCGTGCGTGCGTGCGTGCGTGCGTGCGTGCGTGCGTGCGTGCGTGCGTGCGTGCGTGCGTGCGTGCGTGCGTGCGTGCGTGCGTGCGTGCGTGCGTGCGTGCGTGCGTGCGTGCGTGCGTGCGTGCGTGCGTGAGTGCGTGAGTGAGTGAGTGAGTGAGTGAGTGAGTGAGTGAGTGAGTGAGTGAGTGAGTGAGTGAGTGAGTGAGTGAGTGAGTGAGTGAGTGAGTGTGAGTGAGTGAGTGAGTGAGTGAGTGAGTGAGTGAGTGAGTGAGTGAGTGAGTGAGTGAGTGAGTGAGTGAGTGAGTGAGTGAGTGAGTGAGTGAGTGAGTGAGTGAGTGAGTGAGTGAGTGAGTGAGTGAGTGAGTGAGTGAGTGAGTGAGTGAGTGAGTGAGTGAGTGAGTGAGTGAGTGAGTGAGTGAGTGAGTGAGTGAGTGAGTGAGTGAGTGAGTGAGTGAGTGAGTGAGTGAGTGAGTGAGTGAGTGAGTGAGTGAGTGAGTGAGTGAGTGAGTGAGTGAGTGAGTGAGTGAGTGAGTGAGTGAGTGAGTGAGTGAGTGAGTGAGTGAGTGAGTGAGTGAGTGAGTGAGTGAGTGAGTGAGTGAGTGAGTGAGTGAGTGAGTGAGTGAGTGAGTGAGTGAGTGAGTGAGTGAGTGAGTGAGTGAGTGAGTGAGTGAGTGAGTGAGTGAGTGTGTGAGTGAGTGAGTGAGTGAGTGAGTGAGTGAGTGAGTGAGTGAGTGAGTGAGTGAGTGAGTGAGTGAGTGAGTGAGTGAGTGAGTGAGTGAGTGAGTGAGTGAGTGAGTGAGTGAGTGAGTGAGTGAGTGAGTGAGTGAGTGAGTGAGTGAGTGAGTGAGTGAGTGAGTGAGTGAGTGAGTGAGTGAGTGAGTGAGTGAGTGAGTGAGTGAGTGAGTGAGTGAGTGAGTGAGTGAGTGAGTGAGTGAGTGAGTGAGTGAGTGAGTGAGTGAGTGAGTGAGTGAGTGAGTGAGTGAGTGAGTGAGTGAGTGAGTGAGTGAGTGAGTGAGTGAGTGAGTGAGTGAGTGAGTGAGTGAGTGAGTGAGTGAGTGAGTGAGTGAGTGAGTGAGTGCGTGAATGAGGTAGCGAGTGATCGAGCGAGTAAAGCTGTGAGATTACTTGAACAAAACCTTATACAGTAAATCGAATATAAAGTGTTGTCTGTTTGGCAGCATGTAGGAAACCTCACCCGCCGCGACACATGTCCACTCCATGTAGAAACATCCGGGACTCGCGATCGGCTTCAAACCGAGGCTTCTGTTAAGTGATGCCCAGCCTGCACAGCGCGATTGTCCGTAGTCGATGCAGTAGGTGAGGGAACGACAGCCCTGGAGGTAGGCGAGGCAGGTTTGGAGACACTCGGGCATCGTCCCAGGGATGTCATACTCTCGGTCGTTATCATTCACCTTCATGTCTGGCAGACGAATCCACTTCACCTTTTGCTTATCCCCGACACAAGTAAGGGCCTCGA
>CBDHHR010000979.1:0-3695 GCA_965263245.1 Metamycoplasmataceae bacterium
TGTCGATTGCCCTGGCTGACTACGTTGTCTATGAAATCTAGCCAGATATAGGCCTATCTTCGTTGGATTACCGGATCAGCTTACTAATATC
This sequence comes from Metamycoplasmataceae bacterium, assembly GCA_965263245.1. Lineage (GTDB taxonomy): Bacteria > Bacillota_I > Bacilli_A > Mycoplasmatales > Metamycoplasmataceae > DT-68. The sequence continues at coordinate 92 of CBDHHR010000979.1, forward strand.
ATAGTTATATAGTAAACGCGACCAATAGGTATGTGTATACGATGTAGGCATCCATCACCATTTATGTATAAAATAAACAGCCATTACTCTTCTCTGCGACGGATCGTGATATTGGCATGTAGGAGGGGAGTGGTCAAGTGTTGAACATGTTTTACCGCTACACGTCATTATAACTTCCGATTACCCGTTGTCCGCTCAGCAGATAGAATACGTACAACTACCAAGAAGGGTGATATTACTGAAAATTGTTCGCCAACGTTCGGGTTTTATTACTGTAATATTAGTGGCTAATCCTACCTCCAGTTTTCCTTCCTCAATTGTCCCTGAAAACTCGCCCACCTCTAATGCGAACATAGGGTATAGATCTACGGGTACTGAAGAAACACGAGACTCGATCATAGAGCGATTATACAGGCAAGAATCGAAATTGTAGGAAATTTCACATTACGTTTTATTGTACGAGTAATGTAGTTATCTTTGATTTGCTGATCTCTGGTTTCTTAATAAATTATTTACTTTTTGTTCTTGATTGTAGTTGCATATGATTCGTCTTTATTAACTCTTTCAAATGCATATCCCAATAGCAATATACATTCCCGTACGCACGCAAGTTCGCATGCGTGCGCACATGCAATAAAAACACATACAAACATGGAAAGACACATATATACACTCCATGGGTCTCGTTCTGGTTCTTCTATGTTGATCTGCTGCGTTTGACGCTATCGATGCTGCTATCTTTCTAAAAATAATGCATAGCAACCTGGGATTCTCCGACGTGAATCTTGCATGGTTTTGATCATACATCTAGGACCGTATACACCGTGTCCGGATTGGGACGGATGCAACCGAATAACGCCCTGTGAGATACAATGACCCACATGGATCGGTAAGGTCCATTGTTGTTCACTGTGTATACAGCACCAATGCATGGCGTAGTAACGAAGCACTCAGTATGTGTATGTGTATGTGTGTGTGTGTGTGTGTGTGTGTGTGTGTGTGTGTGTGTGTGTGTGTGTGTGTGTGTGTGTGTGTGTGTAGTGGTGTGTGTGTTGTGTGTGTGTGTGTGTGTGTGTGTGTGTGTGTGTGTGTGTGTGTGTGTGTGTGTGTGTGTGTGTGTGTGTGTGTGTGTGTGTGTGTGTGTGTGTGTGTGTGTGTGTGTGTGTGTGTGTGTGTGTGTGTGTGTGTGTGTGTGTGTGTGTGTGTGTGTGTGTGTGTGTGTGTGTGTGTGTGTGTGTGTGTGTGTGTGTGTGTGTGTGTGTGTGTGTGTGTGTGTGTGTGTGTGTGTGTGTGTGTGTGTGTGTGTGTGTGTGTGTGTGTGTGTGTGTGTGTGGTGTGCGATATCTCATGTTTGTGTTCGTTATTGTATTTTGGTGATCGTAGTCATATTTCTGTGTTCATAGTAGCGTGTAAGTGTTCGCTGTCACATATTTATGTTCTTCGTCTCGTGTATGTGTTCTGTAGCATATCATTGTGTTTTTTTCCGTGTGCATATATTATGTGTCATACCTTTGTTTTATGTGCCATGCCAAGGTTTTCAATGAAGCCCCTTTCTGTTCGTTGCCACATTTAGGCATTTGTTGTATATTATATGCTGAAATTAATTGTCATGTGTAGGTGTTCCAGAGACGACAAGATGCTCTGTCGATATCTACCGCGACTGCGTCAGGTAATAAAAGGATTCGGTGACGTGGGCGCAGTATTCTGGCTCGGTGGGTAAATACATTTTAATTACGTAATTATATCACATACACAAAGCACGGTTTTATGTCTAAAATTGCTTAACGTCGGATCTCTCAAAACAAAATAGTTCTTGACAAAACGAGATACTAAAAACATCCTTGGCTTTATTTAATTAAAAAATACATATTTCTTATAAACACCGTAGGTCCTCTACCTGTTTCGTTACGTTTATATTAACTGTGGTGTGATATAGATTAGTTTATATTTTAATGTTACCTCAATTTATATATGATCATGCGTTCAATTGTGCACACCTGTTTTATGAGTCAAATTTTGGTAACTCAAGATAAATGTGATACTGTTTTTGATTACTGGTATTATGTATGTTGTAAACGACGATGGGCATTGTTAATCTCTTATATTTCAGGCAACGATTACCTCAATGACATAACATCACAAAGACAATATCTCTTACGAAGACATGGAGTTCTTTACGGACGAAAGCATATATGCAGTTTACTCCAACTTCCCCGTTGGCGCGGAAATAGAGAAATACAAGCTGACACTTGGTGTCAGAACATAAATATCATAGAAACATATATTAATTAGATACGTTTGTGTTCTGATTTTTTCCCTCTGACCAACGATTGTTTGTTTTTAAATAAGATAATTTGCTATATGTTAGTCCAACATGTAATCAAACTTGTCCATGTGTAAATGATTACTTTGATGCAGAATTATTCGCTCATAACCTCTTATTAAACTTACATAACGTTAACTTTCAAATAGTCACATCACACACCTTCAGAGACATTGGTCAAGTCGGACCAATATGTCAGGTGTGGTCTAGACGTATTAGATCAGCGACACACAGCGATATAACACCGCCGTCGAATAAGCCTATGTCTTTAATGTCAAATAATGTCATTGTTTCTTTCAAGCAACTGCATTCGCGAAGCAATACGACTTATGTCTAAGAAGTGCCATTTAACATTCTTCGTACGGCATAAACATTAAAATCAAATAAAACACCATATAGTATGTAATTCTATATAATCGTGGGACACTGAATTTCGACTAATCACAATATTAATAAGAATGTTGCAGGGGATTCACTTCCGCGCCTTCAAGGCTACGAAGGAACGTAAAAATGACGCAAGCGGTTCGCATTGTGCTCAGTTGGACAAGGGAGCCAGGTGATATAAATCATGCCGTTATTCCAATTTGAACGGCCTCTACCTCAGAGGGCATCACGATTCATACGCCGACGGCATCGAGTGGTATGTTTGGCATGGTCATCACTATTCGCTTAAGAAAGTCGAAATGAAGCTACGACCATTATGATAGCCGACGTCTGTTCATAACTCCAGAGAACCGATGTATCGCCGACGGGACAATAATAACGTTGTGTTGCATTATGTATCTATTCAACCGGTAATTAACATATGCACAAATGCTTTATTAATCTATGCTGATACGTAATATGTGTTAGTACTAATTATGTTGTCATAGACTGTGATATATTGTGCTTATTTCTGCGTAGAAAAATAAAACCAGCACAGCGCTCCCTGCTCAATGTGGCCCATGGTATAGTCGTGTGCACGACACGAATCCAAACATGCTCTAGAACAGCGATTCCCAAATATATATATATATATATATATATATATATATATATATATATATATATATATATATATATATATATATATATATATATATATATAAAATGCGTAATATACATATAATGCGTAATGCGACATATACACAACTGTTTGGCCAACACGAGTTGGAATTAACCATGTCTGCGCAACGCAGTACACGTGTCTAAACGTAGACATGATAAGACGTTTGCTGACATCTGATTCGATCCGCGGAATCGAACAATGGAATATGCTTGGACATGTCGATTGCCCTGGCT
>CBDHHR010000980.1:5000-7306 GCA_965263245.1 Metamycoplasmataceae bacterium
GGGAAAGCAAAAACCTACATACATCAATACATTCCTGTAAGCTCCAGACGATGTGATCAACACCCTTGGTGGCCTTGAGGTTGGAGCGTATCCGTCAGACCAGATGCTGTATGGCTGCTATGAACAGTTCCTGTTTTAACCCTACTGCTGTGACGGTGATGCAGGTAAGATGGCACATGTTCAAACAACTGATGCCAAACCACGGAGTAGAGAAACTCTTTCCTACAATGGGTGCCATCAATCAGCACATACTGCGTGCACACTACCAAACCAATATTTGGGCACAGGACACAGTTGCAGAACCCACTATGCTGGATTCTGTAGGACCAAGATGGCACGAGGATAATGACGGAACATACATTCCCACCGTTACAGACGTACCATCATCACCAGAAGCAGTTGCCTAACTGGTGAAATACAGATGTGCTGTGAGCAAGTGTACGGTTAGATATTTATGTAAGGCGCACATCATGACATGTACAGAACTGTGCAAGCGTGAAACAGCTGAAGAGACATGTACAACGTTCTGGACAAAGACGTCCAGGGTGAAGACGAGAATCATCTTGCAGATGAAAATGATGACTGAAGTGTCTTTCCAGACCTGTTTCATACGGAGGTACATATACATGTTGGTATAAATTGCCATTTCAGAAAATATTACAAACACATTAAATGATTAAAGCCTAGATTTATTTACTACTTTTTATATTGTTACGTCATATTTTAGAATGGCAGGACATGTACAATCATCGATGTGCAACTACACCACAGAAACGCAAGCGAACAAAACATATATTCGTACATTCACATATTGACACGAAATAATAATGAGAAACGTGTTGCGTACTACTACTGAGGGCCATTGTCAGTAACATGATGTTTATCAATACTGAACCATATTTGTGTCCACATAAATAAATGGACATGAAATAAGTATAGTATAATAAATTGAAACTTAAAATGTGTGATCAAACATATGCTGGTTCTTACGTTTTATGGCTATTTTGACACCTATATGGCTGGTATAACTTCTTTTTATTTTCATAAAATAATGGTTGCATTGGATTCATCATGCTTCAAAACATATAAAACGAATCCGAGTTCAAGTTTCCATACCCTTTATTTCGGTGCCCGGTGGCGGTCATCTTGAATTTTCCCATGAAAAAGTGAACGAAAAATGGAAAGTGTTTTTGTCAGTCCCTTCGGGTCAATATAAGTGAAAAAAACACAAATATAAAAAATCTACATGAAAAAGTCACAGGACATATATTTGTTACATAATTGCGTATACTATATACATTTTATGGTCATTTTAACGCATTTTGGCCGACATAGCTTTATTTTCATTTATTTCATCAAAACAATAGTTGCATTGGATTCCTCGTACATACGACATAAAACGACCCCGAGTTCAAGGTTCTATACCGTTTATTGCTAAAGATACAGCGATTATAAGAATTTTGGTGACCGGTAGCGGCCATCTTGAATTTCCCCACGAAAAAATGGACTAAAAACAGAAACAGTTTCTTTTTCAGTCCGTTAGGATCAATATTAGTGAAAAAACACAATTATTTAAAATATATATGACAAAATCACAGAATGACACAATGACATGCAATAATCATTGTTGAAAGACGATGCGTGATGTTGTAGAAACTTATATTTCACATTCCCTAGAAATATTCTAGTATCTTATTTCTTATATGAATACACATGATTGACTAGATTAACAGTTGTGTAACCCTTATATATATATATATATATATATATATATATATATATATATACTTTAACACCTTATATATATATATATATATATATATATATATATATATATATATATATATATATAAGGTGTTAAAGTATTCCCACATTTAACTATGCATCAAAGAATATATAAACCAACGTGCGCAGCTTCAGCATTATACAGAATAACTACGTTGATCAGTACAAACTTTCGTACAAAATCAATATAAATATACAAGCATTGTCTAGTATTGCTTGTTAATCTGTATTATGAAATCAAGCTCATCTTAGTTATCGCTTCAGTTTTATTTCGATTGAAAAAGGCTGCACATCGCTGAACGACCCATTTCACATCAGAACTACGATATACAAAACTGCGATGGCCTCAGTCGACGGTGTCGCGATACGGCGGCCCACCGGTTAGGATCGGCCGCATGCTAACCTCGTCCGGCGAGTTCTACGAACACAGAAGCGAAGGTTCATTACTAGGGTGACAATCGGGGATAGTCTTACTACAGCAATTGTATCGCCGTAGTTGAAGATACTGGCCATCTTTGCTA
>CBDHHR010000981.1:0-2500 GCA_965263245.1 Metamycoplasmataceae bacterium
CCCTCATCCATCCACTTACCAATCTTTAGATGGCGACTTCTCGGCATCGATTCCACCAGTCGATATGCTGAGCTGCACTTAAGGCTGTCACCGGATCACGAGACGAAGACGTAGTCGACTCACCAGCCCGGCGAGATGGTATATAGCGCACCGGGGGAGCATGCGCACAATAGCGACTGCCGCCGACTCGTATGTTGTTGTAGCAACAGTACGTGACGCTTCCGCTGTTCGTCGCTAGGGCATTTGTACGTGACGCGTCCGCTGTTCATTATGTTAACACGTGTTCCTGTAGCGTCGGTTGTTGTTACACGACCATAAAGGAGCCTGCTTCTCTAGGGCCGTCGTCTAGAATTATGCTTTACTTGTTAGGCCTTTCGTAGTACAAGATATGTTCTTGCTACGTGCTAGCAAGTTGTGGTGTAAGTAGAATGGAAACAAGTATAAATTAAGTTTCATGTATCCATTAAGGCTAACAGGCAATTGAGCTGTGCATGTGTATTTTTGTCGATGTGAAGATACTAGTAACTTAAACAAGGTGTGTCAAAATGTTCAGTTGTATTCGCCGAACACAAGCAGCTGTTGGATATTGCAACTTACATCCAGTGGTGTTTAGACAGAATATTGGTTTACTTTGTAGCTAAAACATGCAGCAGCACAAGGGTTTAAATATAAATCATCGCGAAATTTGTTATAATGTATCTAGCACTGGTCATACACTTGTCATGTAAATATGCTGGTGGAGGATTGACGGATACCAAACGCATCAATATTGCACAGTGGTTACTTTCATTTCGTTGGGACAAACGAGACAAACGTATCCGACGTCGTTGTATGCGTGTGTTTGTGCTTCGATGTACGCCGGGTTGCAAGTGCATATATATGTTCTGTGTGGTCGCGGGAAGAGGAGAGTGGCATTATATATGTTCTGTGTGGTCGCGAGAAGAGGAGAGTGGCATTATATATGTTCTGTGTAGTCGCGGAAAGAGGAGAGTGGCATTATATATGTTTTGTGTCGTCGCGGGAAGAGGAGAGTGGCATTATATATGTTATGTGTGGTCGCGGGAAGGGGAGAGTGGCATTATATATGTTCTGTGTGGTCGCGGGAAGAGGAGAGTGGCATTATATATGTTCTGTGTGGTGGCGGGAAGAGGAGAGTGGCATTATATATGTTCTGTGTGGTCGCGGGAAGAGGAGAGTGGCTTTATATATGTTCTGTGTGGTGGCGGGAAGAGGAGAGTGGCATTATATATGTTCTGTGTGGTCGCGGGAAGAGGAGAGTGGCTTTATATATGTTCTGTGTGGTCGCGGGAAGAGGAGAGTGGCATAATATATGTTCTGTGTGGTCGCGGGAAAAGGATTTAACAATATTTAACAAGGTTGCCACCTAGAGATTCAACTCTAGATGGCAAGTGGACTAGGAAGCCATTTGGCTTATCGAGAGTCCAACCTATCTATCTATGTATACCCCGCCCGTCTTAGGTATATGTCGATTTTATTTTTAAATATATTAACACTGCTAGCACCTACACAATCAGCTGACAATCTGTTCCATTCGTTTACTGTTCTTTGTGAAAATGAAATTGTTCTAATATCTAGTCTACACTGCTTCTTTGCTAATGTAATTCCATGTCCTTTAGTTCTTCTCTCTTCCTTGACCGTGAAAAATATATTTCTGTCAATATTTTCATACCCATTCAATATTTTAAAGACCTCAATCTGATCTCCTCTCAATCTTCTGGTTTCTAGTGTTGTTGTTAAACCACATTCTTTTAGACGCATTTCATAACTAATATTCCTGAGTTTTGGTATCATTTTGGTTGCTCTCCTTTGTACTCTTTCTAGCATATCAATATCCTTCTTGCGATATGGCCTCCACGCTTGTATACAATATTCTAAGTGAGGCCTAACTATTGTTTTATACAGCGGTATTATTAGTTCTTTTTCTTTGTACACTATATTTCGCCTAATTAATCCTAGAATCTGGTTTCCCTTCGCTGCTGCAATTCCACACTGTTCTGATACCTTCATGTCAGCACTAATAGTTAACCCTAAGTCACTTTCCTTTAAGGTAGTATTTAGTACAGTACCACCCACTGTATATTGTGCATCTTCATTCCCATGTCCTGTGTGGAGGCACTTACACGTTCCAAAATTAAACAGCATTTGCCACTTCTCAGACCATTCTATCAACTTATTAAGATCATCTTGTAAATGCTGTCTATCTGCATCACTTTTAATTTTCCTAAACACTTTTGTGTTGTCTGCAAACTTCAACACCTTGCTTGTTATGTCATCATCCAAATCATTGATATATATTAAGAATAAGATAGGTCCCAGTACTGATCCCTGTGGTACTCCACTCAAAACCGATTTCCAGTTTGAAACCTCCCCATCAACTACTACTCTTTGTCTTCTATCAATAAGCCATTTTTCTATCCAGTTAATCATACCATTTCCTATGCCATGGGCCTTTGGTTTAAGTAGTAGTCTTTGGTGTGGC
>CBDHHR010000981.1:15000-22997 GCA_965263245.1 Metamycoplasmataceae bacterium
TACATACATACATACACACATACATACATACATACATACATACATACATACATACATACATACATACATATATACATACATACACATATATATATATATATATATATATATATATATATATATATATATATATATATATATATATATATATATATATATATATATATGTATGCACGTACAACAGTTCGCAAGTTATGCGTTTTACCCCTATTATAACTACTACTGCTACTTGTACAAAGAATGGTCGTTGGTTCGCGTTCAAGGCACTATGCCCAAAGCTAGTTTACTTTTGACACCATAGTCAATGTAGGTTAGTGGAACTCGTTTAGCGCATAAAACATTCAACAAGAAGGTTACTTCAAAGACGACCTGCAAAACATTTGAATGGCTATTTCGTTTTGATAACTTTCTTATCAACATTACCACGAATAAACGCACTATTGAGCAATAAGTTTATTATTATTGATGTATGTATTTTATTGATTTATTGTACTCAACATAATCGTCGGGATATGTTAAGTCAAAGGCTAGAACTGCAACGAGAAAGTGCAGATAATAACAAAATAATAATTGTTAGCATTAACATTACGTAATAAAATATAAGTACAAATCCACATATATTATTTACTTGTCCTTGTGGGATAGTCGAGCTGAACCATTACACATTGTACGACGGTGAATTCATGTCATACATTACATGCTTTATAACATTTGTATTTAATTTTCTAGTATGATGCATATAACGTATGTATGTATTGACTTGGTGTCTGGTGATGGTGTAAGAATGTCAGCCAATGAAGGTATTCTACGGTGAGCTGACAAATGCGACCTGCTCTTGTCGAGGGCAAAACGACCGATACAAGGGCACATTAGCGGCATCCCCCGAGACCTCCGTTTTGTGAGCGACAAACTGCGCAACAAAACAAACGATGCTACGTGCTGTGAAGACAAACGAACTGCAAAACCAAAAGAAGACGAAGCATGACGAAATTACAATAGGCGACGACGAAAACAATAGTTCTCGCGAAGGATTACACCAGTCTCTGCGCATAGCCACTATCATAGCGTGTAGTTGTGGTTGTCGGCCCCTGCCACGTCACCCTTAGACGTGGCTTCACGTGTTCTTCTCTCGCTGTGCCACTGTCAGCCCACGCAACTAATCATAGGATGTTGTAAGACATTAATTGGATTAGTACTCTATTAATACTATTATTGTCAACAATTTCGTTAGCAGAAATGAGAAGTATGTTATCACGCCACAGAAGCAGTTGCTATATAGCGCCGGCAGACTTTCCTGCAAGCGAAATTAATGTCGGTTCAACAACCATCTATCTATAGGACAAAACTCTTGAAGGTGAAAAAGACACAACTAGGCCAAGTACAGATCAAAGGAACGGATATAGAAGAGAACAAAAGTGTCACGTTGTTGTGCAGTGACCAGAAAAGTGGAAAAACGTAAATGTTAAATACAAGATGTCGGTAAGACCAGTTATGCATTCATCTCGTTGAAGATAAAATAAAAACTAAACAAGAATAATTCCATATATTCAACACAGAATTGAAAACTGCACTGCTGTACAGCCGAGATACTTAGAGAATTACAACAGCAACAGCATAGCCACTCAAACATTCGGAAAGGTTATATTAGAGATAACTAATGGCAAGACAACATAGCCACTGAAACATTCAGAAAGGTTATATCAGAGATAACTAATGGCAAGACAACATAGCCACTGAAACATTCAGAAAGGTTATATTAGAGATAACTAATGGCAAGACAACATAGCCACTGAAACATTCAGAAAGGTTATATTAGAGATAACTAATGGCAAGACAACATAGCCACTGAAACATTCGAAAAGGTTATATTAGAGATAACTAATGGCAAGACAACATAGCCACTGAAACATTCAGAAAGGTTATATCAGAGATAACTAATGGCAAGACAACATAGCCACTCAAACATTCAGAAAGGTTATATCAGAGATAACAAATGACAAGACAACATAGCCACTGAAACATTCAGAAAGGTTATATTAGAGATAACTAATGGCAAGACAACATAGCCACTGAAACATTCAGAAAGGTTATATTAGAGATAACTAATGGCAAGACAACATAGCCACTGAAACATTCAGAAAGGTTATATTAGAGATAACTAATGGCAAGACAACATAGCCACTGAAACATTCAGAAAGGTTATATCAGAGATAACTAATGGCAAGACAACATAGCCACTCAAACATTCAGAAAGGTTATATCAGAGATAACAAATGACAAGACAACATAGCCACTCAAACATTCAGAAAGGTTATATTAGAGATAACTAATGACAAGACAACATATCCACTGAAACATTCAGAAAGGTTATATTAGAGATAACTAATGGCAAGACAACATAGCCACTGAAACATTCAGAAAGGTTATATTAGAGATAACTAATGGCAAGACAACATAGCCACTGAAACATTCAGAAAGGTTATATTAGAGATAACTAATGGCAAGACAACATAGCCACTGAAACATTCAGAAAGGTTATATTAGAGATAACTAATGGCAAGACAACATAGCCACTGAAACATTCAGAAAGGTTATATTAGAGATAACTAAGGCAAGACAACATAGCTACTGAAACATTCAGAAAGGTCATATTAGAGATAACTAATGGCAAGACAACATAGCCACTGAAACATTCAGAAAGGTTATATTAGAGATAACTAATGGCAAGACAACATAGCCACTGAAACATTCAGAAAGGTTATATTAGAGATAACTAATGGCAAGACAACATAGCCACTGAAACATTCAGAAAGGTTATATTAGAGATAACTAATGGCAAGACAACATAGCTACTGAAACATTCAGAAAGGTTATATTAGAGATAACTAATGGCAAGACAACATAGCCACTGAAACATTCAGAAAGGTTATATTAGAGATAACTAATGGCAAGACAACATAGCCACTGAAACATTCAGAAAGGTTATATCAGAGATAACAAATGACAAGACAACATAGCCACTCAAACATTCAGAAAGGTTATATTAGAGATAACTAATGACAAGACAACATATCCACTGAAACATTCAGAAAGGTTATATTAGAGATAACTAATGGCAAGACAACATAGCCACTGAAACATTCAGAAAGGTTATATTAGAGATAACTAATGGCAAGACAACATAGCCACTGAAACATTCAGAAAGGTTATATTAGAGATAACTAATGACAAGACAACATAGCCACTGAAACATTCAGAAAGGTTATATTAGAGATAACTAATGGCAAGACAACATAGCCACTGAAACATTCAGAAAGGTTATATTAGAGATAACTAATGGCAAGACAACATAGCCACTGAAACATTCAGAAAGGTTATATTAGAGATAACTAATGGCAAGACAACATAGCCACTGAAACATTCAGAAAGGTTATATTAGAGATAACTAATGGCAAGACAACATAGCCACTGAAACATTCAGAAAGGTTATATTAGAGATAACTAATGGCAAGACAACATAGCCACTGAAACATTCAGAAAGGTTATATTAGAGATAACTAATGGCAAGACAACATAGCCACTGAAACATTCAGAAAGGTTATATCAGAGATAACTAATGGCAAGACAACATAGCCACTGAAACATTCAGAAAGGTTATATTAGAGATAACTAATGGCAAGACAACATAGCCACTGAAACATTCAGAAAGGTTATATTAGAGATAACTAATGGCAAGACAACATAGCCACTGAATCATTCAGAAAGGTTATATTAGAGATAACTAATGGCAAGACAACATAGCCACTGAAACATTCAGAAAGGTTATATTAGAGATAACTAAGGCAAGACAACATAGCTACTGAAACATTCAGAAAGGTCATATTAGAGATAACTAATGGCAAGACAACATAGCCACTGAAACATTCAGAAAGGTTATATTAGAGATAACTAATGGCAAGACAACATATCCACTGAAACATTCAGAAAGGTTATATTAGAGATAACTAATGGCAAGACAACATAGCCACTGAAACATTCAGAAAGGTTATATTAGAGATAACTAATGGCAAGACAACATAGCTACTGAAACATTCAGAAAGGTTATATTAGAGATAACTAATGGCAAGACAACATAGCCACTGAAACATTCAGAAAGGTTATATTAGAGATAACTAATGGCAAGACAACATAGCCACTGAAACATTCAGAAAGGTTATATCAGAGATAACAAATGACAAGACAACATAGCCACTCAAACATTCAGAAAGGTTATATTAGAGATAACTAATGACAAGACAACATATCCACTGAAACATTCAGAAAGGTTATATTAGAGATAACTAATGGCAAGACAACATAGCCACTGAAACATTCAGAAATGTTATATTAGAGATAACTAATGGCAAGACAACATAGCCACTGAAACATTCAGAAAGGTTATATTAGAGATAACTAATGACAAGACAACATAGCCACTGAAACATTCAGAAAGGTTATATTAGAGATAACTAATGGCAAGACAACATAGCCACTGAAACATTCAGAAAGGTTATATTAGAGATAACTAATGGCAAGACAACATAGCCACTGAAACATTCAGAAAGGTTATATTAGAGATAACTAATGGCAAGACAACATAGCCACTGAAACATTCAGAAAGGTTATATTAGAGATAACTAATGGCAAGACAACATAGCCACTGAAACATTCAGAAAGGTTATATTAGAGATAACTAATGGAAAGACAACATAGCCACTGAAACATTCAGAAAGGTTATATTAGAGATAACTAATGGCAAGACAACATAGCCACTGAAACATTCAGAAAGGTTATATCAGAGATAACTAATGGCAAGACAACATAGCCACTGAAACATTCAGAAAGGTTATATTAGAGATAACTAATGGCAAGACAACATAGCCACTGAAACATTCAGAAAGGTTATATTAGAGATAACTAATGGCAAGACAACATAGCTAAAGCAGAGGAAGAGGAGAGACAAGCGTAACAAAACGAAATTGAATTTGTATTGGATACATACATTGAAATGTTGACAAGACAAGCCACAGAAATGAAGCATCGATGAAATGAAAACGAAGCAGCCCCAAAACAGTCGGAAAAGATCAATGACTGATGAGTCAAAGAAGTCACGTGATACGACTTGAACGATGAGTCAAAGAAGTCATGTGATACGACTTGAAATGAAGTAAAGACAAATGCAAACGACTGAGTACGATAGAAATATTTCGTTTCGGCCCTGTGCTCCAATGATAGAGAAAGGGGCTAAAACAAACATTAAGTAGCTAAGAATATTACATTTGTATTCGACCGATTAGTTTTTGTTAATGTCTTTGCATTTGTACCGGATTTTTTTAAATATTTGCTAACATTGATTATTAAACGGATTATATTTAAGCTTATATGCATTTGAGGTGTACTATATCAAAGCATGACAAATTCGAATAAGTACTTTCTCTGTTACTTGTGTTTAGTAAATCAATACATAACTTTGGTGTTATGTGCGCAACAAGCCGGTACATAGTCTGCCTGTGTTTCTGCCTGTCACTGTGAGCTCGCTGCCACGTGTGTGATTGTTTATGCAACCCGATTGTAATTAATATTCAGGCAAGCACAGTAAACCACGTAATGACCGTTGAATTTAATCACGGTGAATATTTTTGATCAAACCGAACTCTGGTGAACTGAACCGAATATTCATGATCATGCTTTATATGGATAATGTAGACGGAGTCCAAAATATAAACTCCGCGTTTGCGGAATAATTTGTTCGATACTTTTTCAGGGCTATACGTTATTAATAAAACAATTTTTTATTAATATTAAATGTAAGCAGACAATTACATAAACTTATTTTAACGGAATTAATTAAAGGTAATAACATTTGATACATTAATTATTAATTTTAAACGCAAAATTGTCCACAAAGCCAAAACGTAAAACTACTTAATTGTATCCTATAATAAATGGTAGTAATATCATTATATTTTTGTCGAACGATTGTTTTTGTTAAATATATGTATTTACTAATATTATTTATTAACCCATCAGATGTGCCAACTGTGTGTACACCAATATAGCGCTTTCGAACAAAACCCTTACACCAAACTGCAATGTCAAGATCACAAAATTCAATATGCTCAAATCAAACACACATCATCCACAAAGAGGACATTTAAAAGTAAGTTACTGTATACAATAAATGACAGTACTATAATTATATTAAGTCTGTGTGATTATCTGGGGCTTTCACAACATTGAAATCGCGCAGACACTAAGCGTTAGGTCAATGGATGATCTAAACCCACGCGAGACTACAGACTCAACCCATGCGAGACTACAGACTCAACCCACGCGAGACTACAGACTCGGAGGTAACGAGTCCAGTTATCCAGGGATGTGTGTAAATAGTCCGGGTTTGCCTGTTGCGATCCACAAGCCCCACACAATGGTGGAAAGCATTGGCGCCTGCAAAGTAAAAACTCATACCAACACTACCATTACAACGACTCTTGTGATAACTCGAAGGACGCGGGAGTCAGCGGGGACAGCGCCACGTGTTTGTGTTTCATTAAGCTAAGCGGCTGGCCGGGTGAAGCGCAGCGCAGTTGTATTGACAGGATGTTTTAACATCGAATGGAGCTTCTAGAGCGCTCATGTAGTTGAGAGGATTGGTTTTTGGCGTACGCACGTACGTCCGCATGTATATACGCTCATACATAATTATATACATACATGCATACACACATACACGATACACGATACACGATACACGATACACGCACGCGCACGCGCACGCGCACGCGCACGCGCACGCGCACGCACACGCACACGCACACGCACACGCACACGCACACGCACACGCACACGCACACGCACACGCACACGCACACGCACACGCACACGCACACGCACACGCACACGCACACGCACACGCACACGCACACGCACACGCACACGCACACGCACACGCACACGCACACGCACACGCACACGCACACGCACACGCACACGCACACGCTCTCTCGCTCGCACACGCGCACACGCGCACACGCGCACACGCGCACACGCGCACACGCGCACACGCACACACGCACACACGCACACACGCACACACGCACACACGCACACACGCACACACGCACACACGCACACACGCACACACGCACACACGCACACACGCACACACGCACACACGCACACACGCACACACGCACACACGCACACACGCACACACGCACACACGCACACACGCACACACGCACACACGCACACACGCACACACGCACACACGCACACACGCACACACGCACACACGCACACACGCACACACCTCTGTTTGCCACTCCAGAACTGTGGGGTGTCCCCTCCCCCCGTTTATATTAGACCACGCGGTACTTACAGTGGAGCCGCGGCGAAAACCTGTCAACAGCCAATTGTATCTCTCCCCCTTCCCCGGCTCCCAACGGTGTGAGCTTACGGCGCGATTGTCACGAATGCGACACCGCTGCAAGCACCGAACATACATTTCGTTATGCCGCCAGTGCAGATTGGTTTGGCGAGTCTCAAGGGATGTAACTGGAATTTGTTGGTCCCGCCTTGTATGCATTTTCCATCTGAATGCGCCCCTACATTCACCGATGAAACACCGACTTCTACCTCAACTTGCTGTGTGGAGCGTGTTGCTTGTTAATCTTCTTAAATCCTTTTAGCTATACCGTTGTTATAACGTTGCTGTACGTGGTTTACATTAATTCCACCGATTGGCTCAATACACAATTATGATCGGTAGATGGCGCCACATAAACCAAAGGCAACCGGTGTTAATGGGTCATTTGAATTGAAAACAGCAATCGACTAGTTACCGTCGTTTGTCAACAGTGGTATGTCTGAAACAAAGTGTGAATAATACTAATTTGACAAATTTCATTGTACATGACATTTATCGTGGAGCAAACACGCGAAATATGCATAAACGA
>CBDHHR010000982.1:2500-16637 GCA_965263245.1 Metamycoplasmataceae bacterium
AAACTGTCAACACAACAGCTAATGGTCAGGCAGACGCCGGTAAACGTATTAAAATTCTTTCTTTTCCACAGTCAATATATACAGTCAGACTAGACACAAACCGAATCAGCGAACTTCCGGCTAATTCTTTGCGGTGGGGGACGCTAGCACACATTTCATGATTGCGGGTAGGTTTCTTAACCGATCGAAACTTTTGTCATGCCAAATGGTCCCCACATATAACTGGTGCATAATTAAATGCCTGGCTTATTATATATTTGTGGCATAATGTGTTATATGAGGTGTCCTAAAGTGTAACAAGTTACCCCGGTACGGCAATACCTCTGTTCTTCTAACATGGCGTAACTGTATGGCGTGTCGACGGATTCACGTGATATTACTCACGACATGCTCAAATATATTGATGAACATGCTGTCGTCTTGTAGAATAATTTGCATTAGCAGTGTTATCTACAAGCCATATGTTACAACTTACCTGTGTTACACCTAGCCCCAGTCTCCCCTATCGTCCAGGTTTAGAATGATTATATATTTCAATGAGGGTGGATACTGAAACGATATGTTAACAAAACGACCAAGACGAACATAACAACTGACTACCTACCCGTGTCTCTGTCCACAATACGTAGATGTCCTACGAAAACGCCAGCATTCCAACAGTCGTCGCGTGTGTAACTGATAAGAATCCGAAGCGTGCCACGCACACCACACATAGACCCACGCGTAGATTCACAGCAGGCATATACGACGCTCTGCCGTAGCCTCAAAGCCGCGATTCATTTCACGAGTTCCTTTGAGCGGTCGCTAATGCGAGTGTAGAGTAGGCGTATAGCGGCGATTTAGACAATGGCTGTTTATTGCCTGAGCTCCTGCTCAAAGCCGTTGGTGATTGTGCCAACAAAGTCGCCTGGCTTTATTATTGGACCTAATTAGGCGGGCGCGATTAGTTCACGGGGAGAGGGACTTGTAATGCTAGGCTAGGCGTACATTGCTGAAGTTTTGTTGATGGTCGTGGGTTTGTTCGACTATACACTGAACAGCCGCGCAATGCATTGCCTCAATTACACAGCATTTTTAGCCCCTAACATCCGCTTGGGTAATTAATGCGCTGCCAATATTGCCACCAGGACGACATTACTCCAGACTAGGGTAGAGACACTGATTGGTTCTCCGGCCAAATTTGAAATAACGACATATGTAAGGATATCCTTATTGTAAGATATTATTTTATTAAAAAAACTATTAAAAATTATTAAACTTATATTCATACAAAAATAAACAGAAATACAAATTTGCAGATGTTTATGAAACAGGAATTATGGAAAAATTACCCTCAATTACACAGGCTCCGTGAGGTGGCAGCACTTTTAACCCCTCATAAGGATAACATTAAAAAGCCGGCTAAGCACCAGACTATCCTCTCGGCGAAGTTTCGCAGCCTAGCGATAGTTGGTTAAGCGAAGCTACGCAATGCAATGCACGATTGTCCACAATACGGCAAAATTCGAGTCGCGAGTTGAGTTGATTTGCCTGGCACAGCAGTTGTTGACCCGATTCGACAGTTGAATCGCAGTAACCCGTATTGCGTAACATGCACCAGATAAGGCCTGTGTTTCATGGAAATTACAGACAAAATAACACGGCAAAAATGAAAATAAGGAATGTTTTCATATATCTCAAAGTTTCACGGAGCATAGTTTTCATTGACCAGTTATAGAATGTACACTGACTCAGTCTCATAACAACGTTACAGTTTTTGCTCGCAATTGAAAGACTTGATACAAGAACTTAGCAGTGTAGGCTTACGACGACCATATGCAAATGTGCATTCTGAACACATACGTAAGCAAGACAACGACACACAAAAGAGTAAAGAGAATACGTCATAAATGACAGGGCAAAGAAAAGAAAAATGCTATTCAAATACCGATAGCAATAAATACTGAACACCGGTTAATCAGTTAACAGATCGGTAGTCATGGCAACATTGTCTTAACGTAAGTAGTTCTCGCGTCACAAAATCTTCTGATTCACCGTAATTATTAGCTGGAGATGCTAAGCCATTTCATAATTTCTTCCAACTGCAGGTCACTTTTAATCTCGCGCAACTTTGTCTCGCTATTGGCCATTGGTCACGCTTTCGGCACACATAGCTAAACGTCGTCCAAATTGTCACACGAAGCCACCGACCAGTGCCATATAAAGTCATATCCGCACAGGATTGTCGGCATTTACGTACAGCACTTTTAATTGACGAAAATTACCCAAAATGAGGGAGGAGAGAGAGAGAGAGAGAGAGAGCGAGCGAGCGAGCGAGCGAGCGAGCGAGAGAGAGAGAGAGAGAGAGAGAGAGAGAGAGAGAGAGAGAGAGAGAGAGAGAGAGAGACAGGCGGACAAGCGGACAAGCGGACAGGCGGACAGGCGGACAGGCGGACAGGCGGACAGGCGGACAGGCGGAGAGGCGGAGAGGCGGAGAGGCGGAGAGGCGGAGAGGCGGAGAGGCGGAGAGGCGGAGAGGCGGAGAGGCGGAGAGGCGGAGAGGCGGAGAGGCGGAGAGGCGGAGAGGCGGAGAGGCGGAGAGGCGGAGAGGCGGAGAGGCGGAGAGGCGGAGAGGCGGAGAGGCGGAGAGGCGGAGAGGCGGAGAGGCGGAGAGGCGGAGAGGCGGAGAGGCGGAGAGGCGGAGAGGCGGAGAGGCGGAGAGGCGGAGAGGCGGAGAGGCGGAGAGGCGGAGAGGCGGAGGCGCGGAGGCGCGGAGGCGCGGAGGCGCGGAGGCGCGGAGGGGCGGAGGCGCGGAGACACGGAGGCGCGGAGGCACGGAGGCACGGAGGCACGGAGGCACGGAGGCACGGAGGCACGGAGGCACGGAGGCACGGAGACACGGAGACACGGAGACACGGAGACACGGAGACACGGAGACACGGAGACACGGAGACACGGAGACACGGAGACAGATACAAAGACAAAGACAAAGACAAAGACAAAGACAAAGACAAAGACAAAGACAAAGACAAAGACAAAGACAAAGACAAAGACAAAGACAAAGACAAAGACAAAGACAAAGACAAAGACAAAGACAAAGACAAAGACAAAGACAAAGACAAAGACAAAGACAAAGACAAAGACAAAGACAAAGACAAAGACAAAGACAAAGACAAAGACAAAGACAAAGACAAAGACAAAGACAAAGACAGAGGGTGAGAGCGAGTTACCGAGATAGGGAGAGGGATATGAAATCGTAGGAGGCGTTATATTTGTTCACATGTTCCACTGTAGTCTTCCAAGTTCCAACTATCGGCTGCCTAACCGTGCGTGACCACTGACCACCTTATTTCGCCTGCACCAACCAGCGGTCCGTTAATTGCATCGAATAGAATAATTAGCCGGACTCGAATCATTAGCCGGACGCGACGTTCGCTGGCTAGTCTCAATGGTATGCAGGTATGTGTCTGGCCCCGAGCCAAGCCTATAATGACGACTGTCGATCGGTGAATTTTGAGCACAACCTCAGCTTTGGGATTCAGTTATAGGTAATTACAATCAGCACTTGTATGTTTTGGTATTGATCGGTTCTGCGACACGACCACGTCACAGCTTAGCAGGCGCGCTGGCTGGCCAGGTGAAGGCAATGTAGCATAGTGCAAGCGTCGGCTGCATGCTGGCGTGGCTACGGTATTGTATGGCTATGTGGTGGATTCATATTCGCACGCATTTTGTGTCGCCTTTGATTTCGAGGAAACGCTAATCTGTTACATGTCATAACGTGTTTATCGAAATCATGACTTATGATGCTTATTTTGTCATGCGAAACAACGGATTTGTAAAGATTCATTTGTTATTGGACAGCACTTGAAAATATGACTTACTATATTAGTAACACATTACTAATGAGCTCACAATTAGCTACCAGTTTGGCAGTTAGTTATGTGTTATGCAAGTTGACACTCATAATGTTTTTGAAATGTTTTTGGAATGATATTCGCCGTCATTTAAAATATATACCCTTACAACCTTGCCTATCCACCATAGTTCCCTGGCTTATCAATCAATCTGATGACAACTGGACTTATTTATTGACTCTGAGATCGATTAACCCTTTTGTAGTGATGCGCCTCCGGGCTTGGTTTCCAAGGATTTATGCGCAGTAGAAGTTTTCTAATAATAATTATAATTATTATTATTATTGTTATTACTATTATTATTATATAGTTATTATGCAATACTATGTGTGTTACCTGTTTGTATAATCAGTGTTATCGCGAAAATTAGATAGTATGACACATGAAATAAGATTAGCAACAATGCTTAACGAAGAAACACTCAAAAGTCGTATTATGCCAGCTTTTTCCTTTCCACAATGTTGAAATCACATCACACAATTTATTGACAATGAGCTGTACTTGTAAGATAGACAACCGTTCACATAAGGCCTACGATGCGATGTAGACATTTGCTTTTTTACACGTAAGCAACACAGAAAAAACTTAGTGGCACGATGAAAAACACATACAAATAATGTGTCAACGGGATTAATATTGTGAATTTATCACGAGCCAAGAGTAGAAACAAGAGACAATTATGCAGAAACACGCGTAGATGGCCTTGACGTTAATCACGCAAATACCGCGACAACCACACTAATGTAGCGAATTCATCACGAGCAGACGATAAATTGATTTCGAAATTGTCTACGTCCTGTTCGCATATCATAGACAAGAACATAATGAACATTTCAGAGAACCGTGTGTATATTAAGACTGATAATGCCTGAGAAAAAATAAGTTCATCCTACTGTTGCGTTGGATGACATCGTTTTATATTAACGTAAATCTTTAATCAAATAACCCTAATAATTGTAATTTTGACAATAATTGCAAAAATCTATCTATCTATCTATTTATCTATCTATCTATCTATCTATCTATCTATCTATCTATCTATCTATCTATCTATCTATCTATCTATCTATCTATCTATCTATCTATCTATCTATCTATCTATCTATCTATCCATCTCTCTCTCTCTATATATATATATCTATATATATCTATCTATCTATCTATCTATCTATATATATCTACATATATATATATATATATATATATATATATATATATATATATATATATATATATATATATATATATATCCATCCATCCACCCACCCACCCACACACACACATATATATATATATATCTATTTATATATATATATATATATATATATATATATATATATATATATATATATCTACACACACACACACATATATATATATATATATATATATATATATATATATATATATATATATATATCTATCCATCCATCCATCCATCCATCCATCCACCCACACACACACACACACACACACACACACACATATATATATATATATATATATATATATATATATATATATATAATATGTATCTATATATTATATATTCTTGGAAATTCTTTATTTCCAGAATGTATAATATGTATCTATATATCTATATATTATATATTCTTGGAAATTCTTTATTTCCAGAATGTTCTGTCCTGGGCATCCTCTGCGGATCACCCCAGAGGATCCCCAGGACAGAACATTCTGGAAACTAAGAATTTGGGCCACTGACCCCACCTAGTGGGAAAAGGGGAAGAATAAGAAGATATATATATATATATATATATATATATATATATATATATATATATATATATATATATATATATATATTACTCAAAACTACAAAATAAATCCGTCCTATGGCAGGATAGTTTGGTAGTTAATATGTAACAGTCGTGATAGTAATATTTACCAATAACATGTTGTGCCCGGCACACACCTTACGATTACCGCGCAAACCACACGCTAACGCGCTTCTCCAACAACTGTCGTAATAGTATAGAATTGTCAAATAATAGTCGTATTTCTGTAGCAATGATACTAGAGTAAACGCAAGTTCAGCGCCTGGGCGACTACTTCACATTCCAAACAACTTAATCCATGACACATGGGGCCGTTTTTCCTGCGACGTTCGTCGCGTGCGCCCATTGTTTCTGCGATTGTTAAGTTACGTCTTGCGTCTTACGCACTCGTTACGTATTACGTATTACGTTCCGAACATCTGATTTACCTTATAAACGTTAAACATCTTGGCAAATGTGGGTTATTTTCAAAAGACAAATGTTTTACTTCGTACCTTTGTGGTCACAGATTAATTCCTGGAAATGTGATTCTCGGAGTCTAGCCCGTCAAGCTTGACTATAATTAGATGAATAAATCGTTTTAACTCTGCGACATAAAATTGCAGTGTCGCCGCGTCCTACTGAATCACTTATTAGACCATTAACCGAAGAGTTTACAGCCGGACTGAAATGTTTTCTTACCAAGCAGTTCTTTCACAGCATCTCTCGTCTTTTGTTTGCAATACTATCACTGAACGTCCTGTATTGGTCCTTCAAGCTATACGCAAATGATGTTAAAGAAGTAACGTTATTTTGATTGACCCAGAAACACCCGCTCGGCAATGGTGGATTGACGTCAATGCTGTAATGTTGAGGGCGGCACGTATAAACTGTCAGTACGTCAGCAAATTATATGCCATGCTGGGTTCAGATTTATGTCTGTATTCAGGATATATTGCATAGAAAGCAATAAATTCCAGGAATGAGAATCAAGCTTCGTCACATGTCTTGAATTAATTATATACTGACATGTTTTGAGGTAGATATTAATTGCAGTAGGCGTTGAACCTCGTCAACTCGCAAGATCACATTCCTAACATATATGTCAGAAATGTGACATATATATCAGGAATGTGTTCCTGTATGTACTCGCCAACGCGTCATAAGGGTACATACAGTTTTGAGGGAAGTATGATATCGGATTATAAAGAAGGAACTGTTATAACGTCGCGACAAATAATATACGTCCTAAAGAATATATAAAATATATGAGGCAAATTGATAAAATACAAGAGATTGGCACAAAGAACCATGTTAAAATGGGAGCAGTCTAGAGCAGATTTAGATTTGAAGAAGATATCACACACACACACGCACGCACGCACGCACGCACGCACGCACGCACGCACGCACGCACGCACGCACGCACGCACGCACGCACGCACGCACGCACGCACACAAACACACACACACAACACACACACACACACACACACACACACACACACACACACACACACACACACACACACACACACACACACACACACACACACACACACACACACACACACACACACACACACACACACACACACACACACACACACACACACACACACACACACACACACACACACACACACACACACACACACACACACACACACACACACACACACACACACACACACACACACACACACACACACACACACACACACACACACACACACACACACACACACACACACACACACACACACACACACACACACACACACACACACACACACACACACACACACACACACACACACACACACACACACACACACACACACACACACACACACACACACACACACACACACACACACACACACACACACACACACACACACACACACACACACACACACACACACACACACACACACACACACACACACACACACACACACACACACACACACACACACACACACACATGTAGCTATTGTACACCTTTGATACTCCTAATATGGTATACTACCCCGAATTGTTATTACTCATTGCATAAATTCTCGGTCAGTCAGTGCAATGATTTCAAATCCCATCTCATCGTCCACTTTGTCGATACAGTTAATTTCATGTCGATATGTATTTAAGGATAGGGAGAAAGGGTGAGAGAGCGTGGCTTATGGCTATTGCTTGGCAATCGGGGAGGGACTTTGCTTTTCAGGAGTCTGGGAGAGGGTTCCACATCCTGATGGCAGATATGTGAAAAAGGAAACCTTGGTGAATTCTGCGTAGTGATGCAACACCGCGCGAGCAGATTACGTTGACGGAAGAACACGCAATCCCTCACCTAATTCATTTACTCGCAACTTTCTATCACGTGGCGTCGGAAAAGCATTAATTGTGCAGGTGCCGTATCTATGAACTGCCTCGCGTGTCGGTTCCTTTTAACATCCGGTGACAGGGAGACGCCTGCACCAAATAGACCCTAAAACATAACCGCTCTGTCACTCGCTCGTACGAGGTGGACGTTGTCTGAAACAAAAATCGAACGATGACCGAATAAACACAAACCCAATCATGCCTCTGTATTGATAATAGTTTCACATGCGAGCTAGACATTTCAACACAAGCGTCTGCACTGGCCCGACGTCGCCAAAAGATGTCGGATCGATGTTTGGGATACGTCGAATTACAGCCGACCGGGGACATTCGGTACAGGCGAGCGGGCAACCAGGTGTGACAGTATGGCATACCGTGGACACGTCCCCAACCGACCAATGACGTAAGACGTCTGACATTTCGAAAGTAGGGCAATTATGCCGGCAGCTTGGTGTTGACAATTACTAAACTGAGACGATTTAAAGGAACTGAATGGCTGTAAAATGTAGCTTTGATTGTGACGTACATGCATAGGCACACGAGTAAACTCATGAAGTAGAATGAAAGTTAATGAACTATTATTGTATACACACTATGCCAGATCATTTTTTTATTATATAAACACTACGCCAGATCATTTTAAAATTGAATAAACACTATGCCAGATCATTTTTTAATTATATAAACACTATGCCGGATCATTTAAAAATTGAATAAACACTACGCCAGATCATTTTTTAATTATATAAACACTATGCCGGATCATTTAAAAATTGTATAAACACTATGCCAGATCATTTTTAAATTATATAAACACTATGCCAGATCATTTTAAAATTGTATAAACACTATGCCAGATCATTTAAAAATTGTATAAACACTATGCCAGATCATTTAAAAATTGTATAAACACTATGCCAGATCATTTAAAAATTGTATAAACACTATGCCAGATCATTTAAAAATTGTATAAACACTATGCCAGATTATTTTTAAATTATATAAACACTATGCCAGATCATTTTAAAATTGAATAAACACTATGCCAGATCATTTAAAAATTGTATAAACACTATGCCAGATTATTTTTAAATTATATAAACACTATGCCAGATCATTTTAAAATTGAATAAACACTATGCCAGATCATTTAAAAATTGTATAAACACTATGCCAGATTATTTTTAAATTATATTAACACTATGCCAGATCATTTTTAAATTGAATAAACACTATGCCAGATCATTTTTAAATTATATAAACACTATGCCAGATCATTTTAAAATTGAATAAACACTATGCCAGATCATTTAAAATTATATAAACACTATGCCAGATCATTTTAAAATTGTATAAACACTATGCCAGATCATTTTAAAATTGTATAAACACTATGCCAGATCATTTTAAAATTGAATAAACACTATGCCAGATCATTTAAAAATTGTATAAACACTATGCCAGATCATTTAAAAATTGTATAAGCACTATGCCAGATTATTTTTAAATTATATAAACACTATGCCAGATTATTTTTAAATTGAATAAACACTATGCCAGATCATTAAAAAATTGTATAAACACTATGCCAGATCATTTTAAAATTGAATAAACACTATGCCAGATCATTTTTAAATTATATAAACACTATGCCAGATCATTTTAAAATTGAATAAACACTATGCCAGATCATTTTTAAATTGTATAAACACTATGCCAGATCATTTTTAAATTATATAAACACTATGCCAGATCATTTTAAAATTGAATAAACACTATGCCAGATCATTTAAAAATGTATAAACACTATGCCAGATCATTTAAAAAATGTATAAACACTATGCCAGATCATTTTAAAATTATATAAACACTATGCCAGATCATTTAAAAATTGAATAAACACTATGCCAGATCATTTTAAATTATATAAACACTATGCCAGATCATTTTAAAATTGTATAAACACTATGCCAGATCATTTAAAAATTGTATAAACACTATGCCAGATCATTTAAAAATTGTATAAACACTATGCCAGATCATTTAAAAATTGTATAAACACTATGCCAGATCATTTAAAAATTGTATAAACACTATGCCAGATCATTTAAAAATTGTATAAACACTATGCCAGATTATTTTTAAATTATATAAACACTATGCCAGATCATTTAAAAATTGTATAAACACTATGCCAGATCATTTTAAAATTGAATAAACACTATGCCAGATCATTTAAAAATTGTATAAACACTATGCCAGATCATTTTTAAATTGTATAAACACTATACCAGATTATTTTTAAATTATATAAACACTATGCCAGATCATTTTAAAATTGAATAAACACTATGCCAGATTTGTTTCACATTATATAAACACTATGCCAGATTATTTTTAAATTATATAAACACTATGCCAGATTATTTTAAAATTGTATAAACACTATGCCAGATCTTTTTAAAATTGTATAAACACTATGCCAGATCATTTTTAAATTGTATAAACACTGTGCCAGATCATTTTTAAATTGTATAAACACTGTGCCAGATCATTTTTATATGGTTTGTTGTCGTGTTGTTTCAAAAACAAAAACCAGCGTCTTTACTTTTCATCTGAATTGTTGTTGTACCACTAATTATTTGATACTTATTCAATGGTAAGTTCGAAATGCTTCCACATATAATATATGCCTTTGCCAACCAAAGTCAAGTGATATATTCCAGGTTAAATGCTTACACAACGAATGACCGTTTTTATGTCCAAATTCCAAATTAGTTTGCGACACAATAATTTAATATCGGAATCGCAGACAAGATATTCACGGGATTTCGTTTTAACCGCCGTTTTATATAATCCATCTATAAACGATATAAATAGATCGGCACGAATTACGCCGAGTAGTGCGAATCGTTTATTTATGTGAGTCGCATTAACTTGCCATGGAGACCACAGTACAAGGACGTCTGTAAAATCAATGGTTCCACCTAAAGATGGGTTGGCATGTAATAATTTGCCTGCTGCTTGAACAAAAGCTGTCTGGTCCTGGAATATCAGTAGCGTACCGTATGGCATGGTGTCGCGATCACATACAATAAACAAGACGTGCACTAATTGATTGGTCGAGTGCAACCGAGGGGGCGGCCCTGACCTTACCAGACTTACACCACTAATTAACCTATCTATCTATCGATGACCTGTTATACGGTAGAAAAAATAATATCGATTGTCTCTAAATATACCAAATCGCCAGATTGAATCATACATGAAGAATCACAGATTCACAATCATACGAATTTCACACATGACATAAAGACCCATTTACACGAGCGATTGATCTCCGATTGGATTTGGAGTATCGTGTCCGACACATGATGGTACTTGGCTAGAAATCAACAGTCCGAATAAGTGACTCGTGCTAACGCCTAACTTTATTGTTGTGAAATGTCACGATCAGTCTCACGTCTTTACTTGCGGCCGTCTCTTATTCATACATCTTCAACAATCACATCCTACTGTTGCAAAATTGAAATCGTTTCCAAATGTACAATGCAGCGATAACCACAAGCTGAACTCGCCAATCGTATCTAAGATGAGTTTATATGAGCGATTTTGGTTCCGTAAAGTGATGTCGTACGACACAATCGGAAATAAATTGGAACTATTTATCGTGTAAACGGATGTTTACTTTTCGTAGATGGCGAAATGACACTGTAGTATACGTCAATGCAGGAAACTGGTTCTAGTAAGTGCCAGAATGTACATCAATAATTCCGCTTTCTAATCTTTCTAAAACGAACGTAGAAAACATTCTACGTTATGTTACGTAAGGCATGATTCAAAGACATCTTCCATACTCTGTGAGTTGTTTGTGGTATTTTGCAGGCGTGAAACGTATTGAGCGATTACGAGTCATACTACTTACTCGTTGATATAATATCGCCGAATGCTTCTGTATAACAACACGACCACACATTTTAAATCAACAGCCGCCAATGCAATGTTGAATAAACTTCACAAGAAATATGCGCAGAGATCGACACCACGATATCTGCCAACGCCCTGACGGCAAAACGTACGTTCCAAGTAAGCGGCTTGCACGGAAACACGCCGCGTCAGAGTTGGGCAAGCTTAATCGATGGACGAGTGCGCTGGTATCACAGCGTGCGTAGTCTGTTGGCGATCATTCAGCGGCAATCAGTGGCAGCGGTAACACGCGTGAAGGCAAATCGCGAGTATTTACCGATGATTACACGATGACACGGTGATGATAGCCGTTCCGGGTCGCCCTGGCAAGGATGCGCCAGCCGCCTTTGTCGTGCCGTGAAGAACCGACGATCGAACCAAGGACGAGAGAGAGAGAGAGAGAGAGAGAGAGAGAGAGAGAGAGAGAGAGAGAGAGAGAGAGAGAGAGAGAGAGAGAGAGAGAGAGACAGCGAAAACACGACTAGAAAGAAGCTAAAGGTAAGCACGGTTATTGGGGGACTAAAATAATAACAGCGGTTATTATGAAATAAAGTTATCATCGCATCGTAGAGTGATTGCTATTATGGGGAGGCATGTACACATGCATACGTGTGCTCGTACGTATGCATGCAAGTGCCCTTAGAGATACATATTTGGCCACATGGACACATGAAAACAGACGTACTCACGTGTAAATACATATAAACACTTATACACAAATGTGTACACATATAACACATACGAACCAAACCGATAGGGAGAACGTTAAATATATTAAAACATTATATTGGTTTTGTAACACTAGCACTGTAGCCGCAGACAGGATCCAACGTTGTTATTTTACACACGATTGCAAGGCGAACATTGCTAGGTAAACGAAGTCATTGATGCAGTAAAACAGGATACACATTTAGGCGCCTTCGTTCTTTACTTTTAGGCCACTTTTATATTAACATACACGTTTGCAATCGCATCGAAAACATGGAACAAAACAGACAGGCTTCATTAAAGGGAAAACGTGTTAGAAAGAAAGAATGAAAGAGAGGATAAACATACTTATAATTACATCAATAATAGCAAAAAATACAGCATTTCCCCCCACACACATTATCAGTATGAAATAGGCATATACACATAATATACACGAAGGACAGATACATATTTATACGAACTTCATGTATTTAAAACACAACCCGTACTTCCTCTTTTGCGGTAGGTATCACAGCGTTAGCCACGCGTGACGGAACTGAAGTCGGCCGCGCGTGACGAAACACAATATCAGCGGCGCATAACGAGCCCCGATGCAGACGTGCAAAGGGATGCCGAACAACATTCTGGTGGCGGGACTGATCGCTGTGGGCGGCTTCGTCGTCGCTCTTGCGCTCATCCTCGGCCTCAAATTCCCGCAGTATGTCTTCACGAAGAACATCGACGACCTGTGCGTGGTCAACCGTGAACACGTCAAGTTTGGCGTATGGGTGTGTTGAGCAGAATTGGTTCGGCGTATGTGTGTGTTAGGTATTATTTGTTTGGCGTATGGACGTGTTGATGATTATTAGGTTGGCGTATGGGTGTGTTGGGTATTATCAGTTTGGCGTATGGGTATTCAAAGTATTACTAATTTGGCGTTTTGTTGTGTGTTTTTAGTTTATTAATTAGGCGTATTGATGTGTTGCGTATTATTATGTGTACTACTGATAGTAATCGTGACTTTATATGTGATACAAACATGACTATTTTCAGATTAACAAATTTCAGTATATACTTACCCACGTTTTCTACTTAAAACTGTCCCTTATCGAGGGTATTATCCTAATAGGGGTATTGTTCACTGTGGGGTATTAACCAAGTAGCGATTTCTAGAGAATGGTGTCCATGGGATAATATCTGGGGGGCGATGTAAATGGGACAACACCCAGTGGTTATGTCCACGGAGTGATCCATACAGGTGTGATGTCCATAGGGTATGGTCGAAGAATATATTGTCCACGAGGTGATGTTCATGGGGTGGTATGCGCGGGGTGATGTCTTCGGGATAACACCAAAGTGATGGTGATATGCGCGGGGTGATGATAACACCAAAGTGATGATATCCAGAGGGCTGATGTTTTTAGTGTG
>CBDHHR010000983.1:10000-17500 GCA_965263245.1 Metamycoplasmataceae bacterium
GACGGACGGACGGACGGACGGACGGACGGACGGACGGACGGACGGACGGACGGACGGACGGACGGACGGACGGACGGACGGACGGACGGACGGACGGACGGACGGGCGGGCGGGCGGGCGGGCGGGCGGGCGGGCGGGCGGGCGGGCGGACGGACCGACCGACGGACCGACGGACCGACGGACCGACGGACCGACGGACCGACGGACCGACGGACCGACGGACCGACGGACCGACGGACCGACGGACCGACGGACCGACGGAACCGACGGACCGACGGATCCGACGGACCGACGGACCGACGGACCGACGGACCGACGGACCGACGGACCGACGGACCGACGGACCGACGGACCGACGCACCGACGGACCGACGGACCGACGCACCGACGGACCGACGCACCGACGCACCGACGGACCGACGGACCGACGGACCGACGGACCGACGGACGCATCATACATGCGTGTATGTATGTAAGCATGATGTGCATACCTGTCGATCTGCAGCCACTCCAGTCGTAATACTGCTCTCCATAATTCACCGACCAGTGTTGGCGACCCCTCTACTGACAAATGGTTTCTGGGTCAAGCCGTGTCTTTTCGTGATACTCGCTAAATCAGCGGGGTCGATTAAGGTAGGAACACAGTTGACATCTAAACAGTTTATTCTTAAATGGATAACGGATTGCAAAGGAAGTGATTACAATAACATTTGTTGTTACGATTGTGACCAATAGGAAGTATCGTGGCAATGACAGAACGAGTGATTAGTGCAACATATGGTGAACACTTACAATGCCGATGGATTATTTAATAGATTGTCATGGTTTTCTGAAAAAGAAATGTAGGCTTGATCATCTTAATGATTTTGAAACTTACAATGAATAGCCTATGCGAACAGAACGATCGACACCTGTGCAGTGCTTTGATACCTCCCGTTACGTTTCGGTTGCCTGTATACATGCATACGACAATATTGGCCGGAAACAACAGCCGCAATGCAACGTGGGATTGATGTTGTACTACGTCACAACATTTTCGGTGACTAGATGCTTAGTAACATGCGTTAGTTACGCTGTTTACGTTATTGTCCGCAAATTTTTAGATTTCACTAGGTGATACTTGTAATCACGCTCAAAAATGCGCAAACACGCTATAGCGCGGTGCATTCAGTTGCAAGAGTTACGCTATTTAACCGAATGGACCGACGGATGTACGTGTTTGTTCGACCGGGCCAGTGTGTGCATTGTAGAGGGACGCCAGCGTGTCTTCCTGGTACGCCGGCATCAGAACATTCCGGAGAACTTCGATAATTTTCGGTCTATCTCGGAGAATTTCGGGAAATTTTCGGTCTAACTCGGAGAACTTCCGGAAATGTTGACATCCATCTGATCCCCGGTGTCGGTTATCTGAGGCTGTTTAACAATAACAATAACAACGACAGTTGTCCTTAATAGAGAATGATAGACGTTATTCACAATTTCTTGTTTAATTTATTTTGTAGTTTATTTAGTCACCGTCAACTCCGGGACTACTTCCGGTTCACGGGTGATTGCAAAATCGATTGAATGGGATGTTTTAAGAGAATAAATGAAATATAATACAACTGTAAGGTTATATCAAATAAGTAAAAAATACAAAACAAACTATTATTAAACTACATATTAATAAAAGTAAGATAAATTAAACAATACATTAAATAAAAAACGAATATAAATAAATGTACATATCAATAAACTATGACGAATAAGGACAAAACTCGGGATTTACCAGATTAGCGTGCTGATAAAAAGGCAAGTTCTTGTATAGCGCAGTATCCAGTCCTCAGGACCGTTCAAAGTGCTTTACACTTTACTTCCCTGACATACCTGTTCACTCAAACACCATCTCGGCTTTTCTGGGAAGCATCCAGCCATATGCTACAATTAATGCGCGAAGGCTGCTCTTTCACATATCCACCACTGTCTATAGCCAGGTACTCATTCATACAGCTGAGTGAACTGGAGCAATGTAGACAACTTGCCCAAGGTTTTAACACCGCAGCATAGGATTCGAACCCGGGCTCTCATAGTCGAGAGTCCGAAGCTCTACCCCTCAGCCAGCAGACAGCTGGGAAATTACAGAGTACGACCTATCCAATCTGTCCAGGAGTTGTTTGTCCAAAACCAGCATGACGATTTGCCCACGAATAATCAAAGCCATACCCAGGAGGTGGATAAAATCAACCTTCTCATGGATGCATATACCTGCCATCACATAAACAGGCGTCTGATGGATACCAGTAGGAAACCGGAAAAACGAACGCCCAAATACGACATGATTGAACAATAGCGTAGCCAGAGGGGGGCCAGAGGGCTATACAATACAACCCCGGTAAAAAATTTGGATGGTGGGGAAAGGAGGACCAATAACTGGCTGCCTGATTCACACAGTCACAAAGTATATAAGGATGCCTGTGTAAGATTTTCCTTCCCAGTCCTACCCTTTCGCAAAGAAATTTTTCATAATTCAAATAGGACTAAGTTAGGAATTCTACACTTCTGTCGGTAGCTGCCGCATAAGAGGTGATAGAGCAATGCAAATGCATCATTCTCAATTTGCACGATGGCTAATGGCTGTCAAGTATTCCAAATAATAGTTGCCCGGTTACGAGACTACGGCCAACTCGCATTTTGGTGTTATTTTTCTTGGCATCACTGTCGTCATGATGATTTGGCTATGATTTCCTTTTCCATTGTCTTTTTTCTTCCTCTCACTTTTCTCTCACTACATTCTCTGTCAGCAATCTCCAATTCCTTCTATCTGTTGCTCTTTTTCCATTCGTGTCCCACTCTTTCTAAGTCACTATTAATGCAGTTCCCCGGTGCAATTTCGGTCATCCTCGCGTCCAGTTCCCTTCAACTTTCTGAGCATCTGCTCTCTTTGCCAGTTTTTCATCTCCCATTCTTTCCACATGCCCAGCCCATGTACTCCTCCAATTTCTTCTTAGCACTTCCCTTCACTCCAACCTCCACTATCACTTAATCCATTCTTCTCTGATCAGCTCTCTTAACTCTCACGATTATTCTTACCGGGTTGATTTTCGCAAACTCGGACCTTCTCCTGTTGTTTCTCTGCTACTGCCATCGGCTCAAGTGCATTCGTGCATACCCGGAAAACACACGAGCTAAACACCTTTCTTTTAAGTTCACGTGATATGCGTCTATCTCCCTTCAACCCTTCGACTTCCGTCCAAGCGTTTGCATCTGCTGTAGTCCTCTTGGTAAACAAAACAATTAACATAGTCGATTTTCCACTGAATAAATGCCACTTCCTATCGTGAATTTAAAACTTGAAATAAGCAACGTTACATGTTATGAACTTTCTGGTCGAATGCCAACGCTACTTCATCAATGTTATGGTAGGAATGTTTAATTATTGTTTCATCAGAGTAAGTGACTACATATTGGTATTTGTCAGTAGGTTTGGGAGATGTAGCGTGAGAAATGTGGTGGCCGGATATCACGTAGGGGCGTTGCTTTCGTGTCTCTTTAAAAAAAGTATCGTTTGCGTCTTATATTATAAACTTTGACGCCTTTTGTGAATGGTTTTGCTGAATTACCAGCGACATTGGTCAGTGAACTTGGTTGTCATCGGTATTGAAGTTAAGCGAGTTGGTTTTGAATTATATATATATATATATATATATATATATATATATATATACATACATATACATATTATATATATACATATATATATATATATATATATATATATATATATATATATATATATATATATATATATATATATATATATATATAATTTGCTTATTTGTCGGATCGCCCCCTCCAATGCAAAATCGTAGATACGCAACAGTGTTTGAAAATAACCGATGGGAGCTGATATAAGTGCCACCATACAGCACCATATAGCACCATACAGCACCATACAGCGAAAGGCCGGCGATGAGTAGCCTCGCTTATACAGGCTCCGTGGCAGCACTTTTAAGCCTCTCAACTCTGCCTATGGAAAGAAAGCCTCTGCATTTTAACAAGATTTAACAAGATTGCCACCTAGAGATTCAACTCTAGATGGCAGGTGGACTAGGAAGCCATTTGGCTTATCGAGAGTCCAACCTATCTATGTAAGTATACCCCGCCCGTCTTAGGTATATGTCGATTTTATTTTTAAATATATTAACACTACTAGCACCTACACAATCAGCTGATAATCTGTTCCATTCGTTTACTGTTCTTTGTGAAAATTAAAATTTTCTAATATCTAGTCTACACTGCTTCTTTGCTAATGTAACTCCATGTCCTCTAGTCCTTCTCTCTTCCTTGACTGTGAAAAAATATTTCTGTCAATATTTTCATACATTTTCATATTTGTTAGGCCTTACCCCAGATTAGGGTAGAGACGCTGATTGGTTCTCAGGCCAACTACGAAATAAAAATTCAAATAACGATATACTTTTACAAGATAATGATATCCTATGAAAAGTATTCAACATTGAACTTATATTAATAAAAAAATAAGTAAAAATTCAAATTTACAGTTGTTTATAAAATAAGAATTACGGCAGGATTAACCAGTATCCGTGAGGTGGCAGCTTTGCTTAGCCCCACACGAATAACATACAAATTAAATAAGGATACCTTTTTATCAAACAATTCTCTATTATAAAAACTATTCAAAATTAAACTTATATTATATTAATACAAAATAAATAAAAATACAAATTTGCAGTTGTTTATAAAATAGAAATTACGGCAGGATTACCAGTGTCCGTGACGTGGCAGCATTGTATAGATCACGCGGATAAACAAACAAAAGTCGACTAAGAATTAGACTGTCTTCTCGGCGTAGTTCCGCAGCCGACCGACAGTCGGTTAAGCGAGACTAGGCGAATGCATGGAGGGATTTCGTCGCTGTCGTAATCGCCAGAGGGCGTAACAGCAGAAAGGAAGTAAGTAACTAAACATACACCACACGGAATTCGTTTAAGTAATTTATTGACATATTATTATAGCATATGCATGACGTGACGAAACACCTAAATATAAGTATTGCTTAGCCTGCAGAACGTTTGCAACATGGTGTGAATATCTATAAATTACCGTTCCATGGATTGATGGGACAATCAACTGTGAATATTGGCATTGCTATGTCATGAATACAGTCATGTCAGCTGTATACTATATTTACGAAGTGTTGAGCCTACAGTGTACAGCGAGCAATACACTATAACTAAATACAACTACAAAAGTTTGAGTATTTCAATAACATTTATTGAGAGAAAATACAGCTAGACAATTGTTGCCAATTCTGGTTTCCAACTAATGAAAACTAACAAATTGCCCGGCAGTGTAATTACTGCCTTGATTGAATGTATTATTTCATATAGGTATAAATGTATACGCGTAATAATAATAACTCATTTATCACTGGCGTGGGGAATATGCGAGATACAAATCAATACCTGATAGAAATGCTGTGGAAACAAGGTAACATACGCCAAGTTAGAACGTAAGATTTCTGTAATTAAGTACCACGAATTCTGGCCTGTTCTTAATATCCTGAACACGACGCGCTTCCTCCCTCCGCAGGCTCTAATACAACTTGACAGGTTACACGAAATAAAAGCCGTACTATTCACGGGAAATTCTCACAAAATTGCATCCGTTCCAATTAATGGTTTAAATTATAATCCGTCGTCTTGAAATAAGCCTCACACTACCCTGTTGTTATCAATGTTTGCTTCTATAATTTTCTGTCTAGCTCAGCCTCAGATCGACTAATTGCTATCACCCAAACAAACATTATATTTCCCTTTATATTTGGATAAATGTATGCCTGCCCTTACAGCTAAATCCGTGAACAGAACAGGCATTTAAACCGACGTGAAAAGTTCGTTGCTTTTTATTGCAAAATAATGTTATACGGTATAAAGTATAGCGTACTGACGGCCCAAAGATGTTTTCATGTCCCATTTTGGTTTTTGAAATAGACATAGTAAGGGGGCGCTTACTTACTGTATACAAAACCCAGAAGGAAATGCATGATCACGTGATGCAGTGTCACGTGAACACAAGTTGTTTATTTGTTGTCATTCGTAATGGTATGAAGTCAATGTTTATGTGTGAACACGATTTGTATAGGTGGGTGTTTTTTTTCTCCAGGGGCGTTACATTTATTATAAAAACATACATATATATATATATATATATATATATATATATATATATATATATATATATATTTGTAGTAATATGTTGTGTGCACATCATAAGACCAGACAAGAGACATCCTATTATTACAAAACCTTTATAGCCAATAACAACTAATAGGGCCTGTAAGTGGGTCACGATACATGGCGAGACTCCGCGCGATTGGAGCCGATTGGGGACTGGACACAAGAATAATATTCTAACGATGGATGACAGTTGTAGCTTCCGACTGATGAATACTAGGAAAATCAGGTCATAAATATGTTGTGTTATACCTTTCTTATCTTAAATGTCCGATTTAATATTGAGTTTACCACATTATCATTGACATATAGCGATTTACGTAGCGCAAATAATAGACACGGTTTTAGGCCGTCTTTTACGGGATTTGCATTTTACATTGCTGTACGTTGTGGTTTAGATAAGCACTTATATCTGACACGTTTTCTAAATGCACATAAGCATAACACATGTATACGTTTGCCCCAAACAGGTTGCACTGCGCTAAAAATGGCACTCTTCGTTATTAGTCAAGATCGCCAAACACAAGTACTTACCGCTAATGCCATGGCAACCACCGTAATAACCGATTACAATTCATGATTTCCGTGATCATTTTCACCGGCAAAGTGTTTCATTGCTTCTGCTTCGGACAATATAACTGAAATACGCTATTTGGGAACAGTTCGATTATTACAACAAAAAACAAAACAAAGTTTGGAGAATATGTTCTTCCTGCCCCCAACTGTCCCCAGCCTCGTTTTTTCGCGCGCGAGACTTACACGCCCTATTAACTAACTGCCACACCCGAGCCAGGTGCACGGCTCCCAGTTGGTAAAGGTCAAGGGATGGGTGTCACCACAAACATGTCGGTGTCACTCCACGTATAAGGACATAACATAATAATAAAGACAACAGTTTATCTTAGTATTCAACTCTGTGATTTTGAATCAATTTTCTCTATATAACTAATTTAATTGTATGCCTATATGGTAGATTTTTTTTATTTAATAACTTATGCTTTTACCTCCTGCATAACTAGTCATACCACGTTACTTTTACAAGATAATCAGTGTTAGCACGAACATAGCGTTCGATGGATTGCGAGCGTCATATGTAGCTCCGCCCCGTCGGGTCACGACCTCGCTCTTCCGGAATTTGAGTGACAACGCGGCGATTTGAGTGACAGCGTCGGGATTCTTATAAACATTCGACGGTTAACATTACGAAGTCAGTTCTGCTTCGTTAAAACATTTATTGGCGGTCAGGACACTACAATAGTTATAA
>CBDHHR010000983.1:22500-27346 GCA_965263245.1 Metamycoplasmataceae bacterium
GCTGTTCAATTTTAGCACTGTGAACGTGTCGGATACGGCTGAAGTCTGGCGAAATGAACTGAATATTCATAACCATACCTTATACGGATAGCACTGAGGCAGCCCAAAATTCGGCGTACGCAGAATATCTTTTTTTCGATATATTGTCAGGGTCATAAGTAATTAATAAAACACATTTGTAATGAAATGTAGGCTTAGAACTGTGTTAAATAATTATGTTAATAGGACTATTAAAATAGTGTACAAACAGAGAAAACAGATATGAGGATGTTGAGAAGAATTAAAGGTGTAACACTGAGAGACAAAGTAAAGAGTGTGGACATCAGAAAGGAGCTAGGAGTGACTAGTATACAAGAGAAAGTAAGAGAAATGAGACTACGCTGGCATGGACACATGCAGAGAATGGAAGAAAATTACGAAGTGAGAGCAGTTGTTGATATGATGGTGCCAGGAAAAAGACCAAGACGAAGATGGATGGATTGCGTCCGAAGGGATATGCAGGAACTGCGGATCACCCCGGAGGATGCCCAGGACAGAACATTCTGGAAATCATGAATTCGGGCCGCTGATGTCACCTAGCGGGAAAAGGCGAAGAAGAAGTAGAAGGGTACAACGAGAGCAAATGGCGGAGAAATACACGTGCGAAGATTATGTTCCCTGTATTCCCTGTAAAATCAGCGGGTCGATGGGCCGTCAATTACCAAATACCTATATACCTTTCACTTTTCAGAAGAATCAAAGTGAAATTGGGATTTGTAAAGCATTTTTCTCAGTAAAACCTACACCCGTCAACATATTTTCACCATAACCAGATGCTTTCATCCATACTAATTGTTGCACTGTTTTAAGAAGAAACCCTAAAATAAAACTTGTATAGGTATTGCTCAATCGACATTTCTGTTTCTGCATGTACACGTTATCGGTACTTGCGATTCAAAGAACAATGCGACCAATCACTGCTGTTCAACTCATGGTACACCCAGTTAAGCACATTGTGGATTGGATATGATTGCTGTTGTGACGTCACACACGTCGGGCATGAAATGGACGAACCGTGCTGAGACAGACGCCAGGCCACAACTTCTCGACGATGCTACAATAATACAAATGATCAAGAACAGCCAACATGGAATGGGATTGTTTAACCACGCACCGAAGTAGAGTGTTATGCAAAAAAGATGTTAAAATGTTAACTGACCATGGCCTTTAATATATCTGTACACGAATTTATGCATCACTGTACACATTGCATCACTGTTTGTATCCTCGTTCTCACATTGAATGTTTATTGATATTACTAGGGGAAATTATATCTAACAGATACGGCAATCGTGCATTTGCTCTTTTGTCTAGGTCTGTCTAAAGATGTTCGAATGTCTCATCGTTTTGTTGACCTTCACACTTCAAGTCCCCCTGTCTGGAAGCAAATCATCGTCGTTTAAATTTTAAACTTCATCGCCTGTTTTCTTGCTTCCAGGAACATTCCTTTTATCCTACTTTGTCATTATTGGCGTTGCCGGATTTCCGCTCGTTTTACTCGAGTTATGTTTTGGTCAGTTCGGCAGCGAATGTGTTACAAATAACTGGAAAGTTTCTCCATTATTCCAAGGTACGTGACGCTTCGAATAACAGTAGTGGTAAGTGCATGTGCACATGCATGTGTCGGTGGTGTGTGTATGTATGTATGTATGTATGTATGTATGTATGTATGTATGTATGTATGTGTGTGTGTGTGTGTGTGTGTGTGTGTGTGTGTGTGTGTGTGTGTGTGTGTGTGTGTGTGTGTGTGTGTGTGCGTGTGCATGTGCATGTGCGCGTGTGTGCATGTGCGCGTGTGAGCGAGTGCATGCGTGTGTAAGTGGAATGGGTGTGGTTGTATGTGCCTGAGCATATCCATGATATCCATGATATCCATGATATCCATGATATCCATGATATCCATGATATCCATGATATCCATGATATCCATGATATCCATGATATCCATGATATCCATGATATCCATGATATCCATGATATCCATGTGTGTGTGTGTGTGTGTGTGTGTGTGTGTGTGTGTGTGTGTGTGTGTGTGTGTGTGTGTGTGTGTGTGTGTGCATGTGCGCGTGTATGCATCTGCGCGTGTGAGCGAGTGCATGTGTGTGTAAGTGGAATGGGTGTGGTTGTATGTGCCTGAGCATATCCATGATATCCATGATATCCATGTGTGTGTGTGTGTGTGTGTGTGTGTGTGTGTGTGTGTGTGTGTGTGTGTGTATGTGTGTGTGCGTATACGTGCGTGCGTACGTGCGTGTGTGCCTATATATATATATATATATATATATATATATATATATATATATGTGTGTGTGTGTGTGTGTGTGTGTGTGTGTGTGTGTGTGTGTGTGTGTGTGTGTGTGTGTTTGTGTGTGTATGTGTGGTATGCGGGAGTGTGCATGTGTGGGTGTACACGTGTGTGCATGTGTGTTTTGAGTGTGTGGGTACGTGCGTGCGGGCGTACATGTGCATGCGTGTGTATATGTGTGCGTGCGTGTATGTGCGTGTGCATATGCAAGTGTGTGTGTGGTGTATGGTGTGTATGAGTGTTGGGTGGTTTGAACAGTCTTATGTACTAAATAATGCACTATATTAACGTTTTATGGTCTCACTATATCTAAGTGCCGATTACATATGTGTACGCTACCATATCCTCACAAATATTGCAAGCATGCCCATGGTTATATTATGTAGCAAAGGAACATCAACGGTCAACAAGCACCATCGTTAGGGGGTCATAGGTACAATTTATAGTTCAACTTGCAGGAATTGGCTGGACGATGGTTGTTAGCAGTTGGTTATGCACAATATACTACAACATGTTGATCGCCTATGCCGTCTTTTATATAGTAGCCTCTTTATCGGAGCAACTACCTTGGAAATCGTGCGGAAATTGGTGGAATACTGCAGGTACGTGTTGTCCACCGTCTCTAAATATTCCCTTCTGCGTGTGTCAACATTCATGATTTAACCAAATGTAACAATATTTAAGAAGATTTAACAAGTTTGCCGTCTACAGCTACACGCTCCCGATGGTGTATAGTCAAGGAAGCAGTTGACTTGTCGTGAGTCCGATCATTTTCCAATTACTTATAATCAGCCCTCGCCAGGTAACTGCCAGTTTTATTTATAAACACATTCACTCTACAATCATTAACAGAATGGTCGCTGAATTCTTTCCAGTCATTTATTTAAGTCTCGTACACAAACTGCACTGGTCCTTTTTGGACTAATGTTGCATTGTGCTCTCTGCCATGTGACACTGTGCTCTCTGGCACGTTGCATTGTGCTCTCTGCCACGTTGCATTGTGCTCTATGCCACGTTGCATTGTGCTCTCTTCAATGTTGCATTGTGCTCTCTGGAACGTTGCATTGTGTTCTCTGGAACGTTTCATTGTGTTCTCTGGAACGTTGCATTTTGCTCTCTGCTACGTTGCAATGTGCTCCCTGCCACGTTGCATTGTGCTCTCTGGAACGTTGCATTGTGCTCTCTGGAACGTTTCGTTGTGTTCTCTGGAACGTTGAATTTTGCTCCCTGACACGTTGCATTGTGCTCTCTGGAACGTTGCATTGTGCTCTCTGGAACGTTGCATTGTTATTTCTGGAACGTTTCGTTGTGTTCTCTGGAACGTTGCATTTTGCTCTCTGCCACGTTGCTATGTGCTCCCTGCCACGTTGCATTGTGCTCCCTGGAACGTTTCGTTATGTTCTCTGGAACGTTGCATTTTACTCCCTGCCACGTAGCATTGTGCTCTCTGGAACGTTGCATTGTGCTCCCTGTCACGGTGCATTGTGCTCTCTGGAACGTTGCATTGTGTTCTCTGGAACGTTGCATTGTGCTCTCTGGAACGTTGCATTGTGTTCTCTGGCACGTTTCATTGTGTTCTCTTGAACGTTGCATTTTGCTTTCTGCCACGTTGCATTGTGCTCTCTGCCACGTTTCATTGTGTTCTCTTGAACGTTGCATTGTGCTCTCTGGCACGTTGCATTGTGTTCTCTGGAACGTTGCATTGTGCTCTCTGGAACGTTTCATTGTGTTCCCTTGAACGTTGCATTGTGCTCTCTGGAACGTTTCATTGTGCTCTCTGGCACGTTGCATTGTGTTCTCTGGAACGTTGCATTGTGCTCTCTGGAACGTTTCATTGTGTTCCCTTGAACGTTGCATTGTGCTCTCTGGAACGTTGCATTGTGTTCTCTTGAACGTTGCATTGTGCTCTCTGGAACGTTTCATTGTGTTCTCTGGAACGTTGCATTTTGCTCTCTGCCACGTTGCATTGTGCTCTCTGGAACGTTGCATTGTGGTCTCTGGAACGTTTCGTTGTGTTCTCTGGAACGTTGCATTTTGCTCTCTGGCACGTTGCATTGTGCTCCCTGCCACGTTGCATTGTGCTCTCTGCCACGTTGCATTGTGTTCTCTGGAACGTTGTACTGTGCTCTCTGGCACGTTGCATTGTGTTGCATTGTGCTCTCTGCCACGTTGCATTGTGCTCTCTGGAACGTTTCGTTGTGCTCTCTGGAACGTTTCGTTGTGTTCTCTGGAACGTTGCATTGTGCTCTCTGCCACGTTGCATTGTGCTCACTGGAACGTTTCGTTGTGTTCTCTGGAACGTTGTACTGTGCTCTCTGGCACGTTGCATTATGCTCTCTGGCACGTTTCACTTTGAATAAAATATTCTATCAACATCGTCATAACCATTCGATAGCTTTACAAAATTATATTTGATCTCATATTCTTCTAGTCTCTAGTGAGTTCAACCCATATTCTATTCAGTATGAATAAGCACCTGGCTATAGACAATGGTGGATATTT
>CBDHHR010000984.1:2500-10000 GCA_965263245.1 Metamycoplasmataceae bacterium
CGTGTAATATGAGCTTCAGTCTCATATTCATGTTTAAATTTGAACAGCCAAAATGAGGGTAAATCGCGAGCATCTTCTGTAGCTCCCGATCTCCCCGGTCTCTCCGGTCTCCCCGATATCTTTGGTCTCTCCGGTCTCCCCGCTCTCTCCGGTCTCCCCGGTCTCTCCGGTCTCACCGATCTCCCCGGTCTCCCCGGTCTCCCCGGTCTCGCCGGTCTCCCCGGTCTCTCCGGTGTCTCCGGTCTCTCCGGTCTCTCCGGTCTCCCCGGTCTCCCCGGTCTCCCCGGTCTCCCCGGTCTCCCCGGTCTCTCCGGTCTCCCCGGTCTCCCCGGTCTCTCCGGTCTCCCCGGTCTCTCCGGTCTCTCCGGTCTCCCCGGTCTCGCCGGTCTCCCCGGTCTTCCCGGTCTCTCCGTCTCCCCGATCTCTCCGGTCTCTCCGGTCTCCTCGGTCTCTCCGGTCTCCCCGGTCTCTCCGGTCTCCCCGGTCTCCCAGGTCTCTCCGGTCTCCGCGGTCTTCCTGGTCTACCCGGTCTCCCCGGTCTCCCTGGTCTACCCTGTCTCCCCGGCCTCTCCGGTCTCCCCGGTCTCCCCGGTCTCCCCGATCTCCCCGGTCTCCCCCGTCTCCCCGGTCATCAGCCGGTCTCTCCGATCTCCCCGGTCTCCCCGGTCTCCCCGGTCTCCCCCATCTCCCCGGTCTCTCCGGTCTCCCCGGTCTCCCCGGTCTCCCCGGTCTCTCCGGTCTCCCCGGTCTCTCTGGTCTCTCTCCGTGTGTGTGTGTGTGTGTGTGTGTGTGTGTGTGTGTGTCTGTGTGTGTGTGTGTGTGTGTGTGTGTGTGTGTGTGTGTGTGTGTGTGTGTGTGTGTGTGTGTGTGTGTGTGTGTGTGTGTCTATCTCTCTCTCTCTCTTCTCGTGTCCGCTCGCCAGAATCGGTTTGACCCCCGATTCAGTGTAAAGTGACAGACGCTCGTTCCACGTTCGATCTCGGATATTTTATTCACAGTTGGACGTTCACGTTCGTATGCAATATTTCAAAAGATATACATTGCGTTGGCAATAGAGTTTAATATAGTACTTGTAACATCGA
The DNA here is from genome assembly GCA_965263245.1 of Metamycoplasmataceae bacterium. GTDB lineage: Bacteria > Bacillota_I > Bacilli_A > Mycoplasmatales > Metamycoplasmataceae > DT-68. Next base: position 3,583 of record CBDHHR010000984.1, read on the forward strand.
AGTCACTGAGTGTCTGTTGCCAGTCCACTCCAGTGCTCCTACATTTTAAAGTTTTAAATAAATGCCGGTAATTTTGATAGTCTCGTGTAATATGAGCTTCAGTCTCATATTCATGTTTAAATTTGAACAGCCAAAATCAGGGTAAATCGCGAGTATCTTCTGTAGCTCCCGATCTCCCCGGTCTCTCCGGTCCCCCCGATATCTTCGGTCTCTCCGGTCTCCCCGCTCTCTCCGGTCTCCCCGGTCTCTCCGGTCTCCCCGGACTCTCCGGTCTCCCCGATCTCACCGGTCTCTCCGGTCTCCCCGGTCTCTCCGGTCTCTCCGGTCTCTCCGGTCTCCCCGATCTCTCCGGTCTCCCCGATCTCTCCGGTCTCACCGATCTCCCCGGTCTCCCCGGTCTCCCCGGTCTCGCCGGTCTCCTCGGTCTCTCCGGTGTCTCCGGTCTCTCCGGTCTCTCCGGTCTCCCCGGTCTCCCCGGTCTCCCCGGTCTCCCCGGTCTCCCCGGTCTCTCCGGTCTCCCCGGTCTCCCCGGTCTCTCCGTTCTCCCCGGTCTCTCCGGTCTCTCCGGTCTCCCCGGTCTCGCCGGTCTCCCCGGTCTTCCCGGTCTCTCCGTCTCCCCGATCTCTCCGGTCTCTCCGGTCTCCCCGGTCTCTCCGGTCTCCCCGGTCTCTCCGGTCTCCCCGGTCTCCCCGGTCTCTCCGGTCTCCGCGGTCTCCCCGGTCTACCCGGTCTCCCCGGTCTCCCCGGTCTACCCTGTCTCCCCGGCCTCTCCGGTCTCCCCGGTCTCCCCGGTCTCCCCGGATCCGCCGGTCTCCCCGGTCTCCCCGGTCTCTCCGATCTCCCCGGTCTCCCCGGTCTCTCCGGTCTCCCCCATCTCCCCGGTCTCTCCGGTCTCCCCGGTCTCCCCGGTCTCCCCGGTCTCTCCGGTCTACCCGGTCTCTCTGGTCTCTCTCCGTGTGTGTGTGTGTGTGTGTGTGTCTGTGTGTGTGTGTGTGTGTGTGTGTGTGTGTGTGTGTGTGTGTGTGTGTGTGTGTGTGTGTGTGTGTGTGTGTGTGTGTGTGTGTGTGTGTCTATCTCTCTCTCTCTCTTCTCGTGTCCGCTCGCCAGAATCGGTTTGACCCCCGATTCAGTGTAAAGTGACAGACGCTCGTTCCACGTTCGATCTCGGATATTTTATTCACAGTTGGACGTTCACGTTCGTATGCAATATTTCAAAAGATATACATTGCGTTGGCAATAGAGTTTAACATAGTACTTGTAACATCGAAGTCACTGAGTGTCTGTTGCCAGTCCACTCCAGTGCTCCTACATTTTAAAGTTTTAAATAAATGCCGGTAATTTTGATAGTCTCGTGTAATATGAGCTTCAGTCTCATATTCATGTTTAAATTTGAACAGCCAAAATGAGGGTAAATCGCGAGCATCTTCTGCAGCTCCCGATCTCCCCGGTCTCTCCGGTCTCCCCGATATCTTCGGTCTCTCCGGTCTCCCCGCTCTCTCCGGTCTCCCCGGTCTCTCCGGTCTCCCCGGTCTCTCCGGTCTCCCCGATCCCACCGGTCTCTCCGGTCTCCCCGGTATCTCCGGTCTCTCCGGTCTCTCCGGTCTCCCCGATCTCTCCGGTCACCCCGGTCTCTCCGGTCTCCCCGATCTCCCCGGTCTCCCCGGTCTCCCCGGTCTCCAAGGTCTCTCCGGTCTCTCCGGTCTCCCTGGTCTCCCCGGTCTCTCCGGTCTCCCCAGTCTCCCCGGTCTCTCCGGTCTCCCCGGTCTCTCCGGTCTCTCCGGTCTCCCCGGTCTCGCCGGTCTCCCCGGTCTTCCCGGTCTCTCCGGTCTCCCCGATCTCTCCGGTCTCTCCGGTCTCCCCGGTCTCTCCGGTCTCCCCGGTCTCTCCGGTCTCCCCGGTCTCCCCGGTCTCTCCGGTCTCCGCGGTCTCCCCGGTCTACCCGGTCTCCCCGGTCTCCCCGGTCTACCGTGTCTCCCCGGCCTCTCCGGTCTCCCCGGTCTCCCGGGCTCCCCGATCTCCCCGGACTCCCCGGTCTCCCCGGTCATCCGCCGGTCTCCCCGGTCTCCCCGGTCTCCCCGGTCTCCCCGGTCTCCCCGGTCTCCCCGGTCTCCCCGGTCTCTCCGGTCTCCCCGGTCTCTCTGGTCTCTCTCCGTGTGTGTGTGTGTGTGTGTGTGTGTGTGTGTGTGTGTGTGTGTGTGTGTGTGTGTGTGTGTGTGTGTGTGTGTGTGTGTGTGTGTGTCTATCTCTCTCTCTCTCTTCTCGTGTCCGCTCGCCAGAATCGGTTTGACCCCCGATTCAGTGTAAAGTGACAGACGCTCGTTCCACGTTCGATCTCGGATATTTTATTCACAGTTGGACGTTCACGTTCGTATGCAATATTTCAAAAGATATACATTGCGTTGGCAATAGAGTTTAACATAGTACTTGTAACATCGAAGTCACTGAGTGTCTGTTGCCAGTCCACTCCAGTGCTCCTACATTTTAAAGTTTTAGATAAATGCCGGTAATTTTGATAGTCTCGTGTAATATGAGCTTCAGTCTCATATTCATATTTAAATTTGAACAGCCAAAATGAGGGTAAATCGCGAGCATCTTCTGTAGCTCCCGATCTCCCCGGTCTCTCCGGTCTCCCCGATGTCTTCGGTCTCTCCGGTCTCCCCGCTCTCTCCGGTCTCCCCGGTCTCTCCGGTCTCCCCGGACTCTCCGGTCTCCCCGATCTCACCGGTCTCTCCGGTCTCCCCGGTCTCTCCGGTCTCTCCGGTCTCCCCGGTCTCTCCGGTCTCCCCGGTCTCTCTGGTCTCCCCGGTCTCCCCGGTCTCTCCGGTCTCCGCGGTCTCCCCGGTCTACCCGGTCTCCCCGGTCTCCCCGGTCTCCCCGGTCTCCCCGGTCATCCGCCGGTCTCCCCGGTCTCCCCGGTCTCTCCGATCTCCCCGGTCTCCCCGGTCTCTCCGGTCTCCCCCATCTCCCCGGTCTCTCCGGTCTCCCCGGTCTCCCCGGTCTCTCCGGTCTCCCCGGTCTCCCCAGTCTCCCCGATCTCCCCGGTCTCCCCGGTCTCCCCGGTCATCCGCCGGTCTCCCCGGTCTCCCCGGTCTCTCCGATCTCCCCGGTCTCCCCGGTCTCTCCGGTCTCCCCCATCTCCCCGGTCTCTCCGGTCTCCCCGGTCTCCCCGGTCTCCCCGGTCTCTCCGGTCTCCCCAGTCTCTCTGGTCTCTCTCGGTGTGTGTGTGTGTGTGTGTGTGTGTGTGTGTGTGTGTCTGTGTGTGTGTGTGTGTGTGTGTGTGTGTGTGTGTGTGTGTGTGTGTGTGTGTGTGTGTCTATCTCTCTCTCTCTCTCTCTTCTCGTGTCCGCTCGCCAGAATCGGTTTGACCCCCGATTCAGTGTAAAGTGACAGACGCTCGTTCCACGTTCGATCTCGGATATTTTATTCACAGTTGGACGTTCACGTTCGTATGCAATATTTCAAAAGATATACATTGCGTTGGCAATAGAGTTTAACATAGTACTTGTAACATCGAAGTCACTGAGTGTCTGTTGCCAGTCCACTCCAGTGCTCCTACATTTTAAAGTTTTAGATAAATGCCGGTAATTTTGATAGTCTCGTGTAATATGAGCTTCAGTCTCATATTCATGTTTAAATTTGAACAGCCAAAATGAGGGTAAATCGCGAGCATCTTCTGTAGCTCCCGATCTCCCCGGTCTCTCCGGTCTCCCCGATATCTTCGGTCTCTCCGGTCTCCCCGCTCTCTCCGGTCTCCCCGATCTCTCCGGTCACCCCGGTCTCTCCGGTCTCCCCGATCTCCCCGGTCTCCCCGGTCTCCCCGGTCTCCAAGGTCTCTCCGGTCTCTCCGGTCTCCCTGGTCTCCCCGGTCTCTCCGGTCTCCCCAGTCTCCCCGGTCTCTCCGGTCTCCCCGGTCTCTCCGGTCTCTCCGGTCTCCCCGGTCTCGCCGGTCTCCCCGGTCTTCCCGGTCTCTCCGGTCTCCCCGATCTCTCCGGTCTCTCCGGTCTCCCCGGTCTCTCCGGTCTCCCCGGTCTCTCCGGTCTCCCCGGTCTCCCCGGTCTCTCCGGTCTCCGCGGTCTCCCCGGTCTACCCGGTCTCCCCGGTCTCCCCGGTCTACCGTGTCTCCCCGGCCTCTCCGGTCTCCCCGGTCTCCCGGGCTCCCCGATCTCCCCGGTCTCCCCGGTCTCCCCGGTCATCCGCCGGTCTCCCCGGTCTCCCCGGTCTCCCCGGTCTCCCCGGTCTCCCCGGTCTCCCCGGTCTCCCCGGTCTCTCCGGTCTCCCCGGTCTCTCTGGTCTCTCTCCGTGTGTGTGTGTGTGTGTGTGTGTCTGTGTGTGTGTGTGTGTGTGTGTGTGTGTGTGTGTGTGTGTGTGTGTGTGTGTGTGTGTGTGTGTGTGTGTGTGTGTGTGTGTGTGTGTGTCTATCTCTCTCTCTCTCTTCTCGTGTCCGCTCGCCAGAATCGGTTTGACCCCCGATTCAGTGTAAAGTGACAGACGCTCGTTCCACGTTCGATCTCGGATATTTTATTCACAGTTGGACGTTCACGTTCGTATGCAATATTTCAAAAGATATACATTGCGTTGGCAATAGAGTTTAACATAGTACTTGTAACATCGAAGTCACTGAGTGTCTGTTGCCAGTCCACTCCAGTGCTCCTACATTTTAAAGTTTTAGATAAATGCCGGTAATTTTGATAGTCTCGTGTAATATGAGCTTCAGTCTCATATTCATATTTAAATTTGAACAGCCAAAATGAGGGTAAATCGCGAGCATCTTCTGTAGCTCCCGATCTGGTCTCCCCGATCTCTCCGGTCTCCCCGGTTTCTTCGGGTAAATCCCGGCATCTTCTGTAGCTCCCGATATCTTCCCTCTCCGGTCTCCCCGGTCTCTCCGGTCTCCCCGGTCTGTTCTCCCCGGTCTCCCCGGTCTCTCCGGTCTCCCCGGTCTCTCCGGTCTCCCCGATATCTTCGGTCTCTCCGGTCTCCCCGCTCTCTCCGGTCTCCCCGGTCTCTCCGGTCTCCCCGGACTCTCCGGTCTCCCCGATCTCACCGGTCTCTCCGGTCTCCCCGGTCTCTCCGGTCTCTCCGGTCTCTCTGGTCTCCCCGATCTCTCCGGTCTCCCCGGTCTCTTCGGTCTCACCGATCTCCCCGGTCTCCCCGGTCTCCCCGGTCTCGCCGGTCTCCCCGGTCTCCCCGGTCTCTCCGGTGTCTCCGGTCACTCCGGTCTCTCCGGTCTCCCCGGTCTCCCCGGTCTCCCTGGTCTCCCCGGTCTCCACGGTCTCTCCGGTCTCCCCGGTCTCCCCGGTCTCTCCGGTCTCCCCGGTCTCTCCGGTCTCTCCGGTCTCCCCGGTCTCGCCGGTCTCGCCGGTCTTCCCGGTCTCTCCGGTCTCCCCGATCTCTCCGGTCTCTCCGGTCTCCCCGGTCTCTCCGGTCTCCCCGGTCTCTCTGGTCTCCCCGGTCTCCCCGGTCTCTCCGGTCTCCGCGGTCTCCCCGGTCTACCCGGTCTCCCCGGTCTCCCCGGTCTCCCCGGTCTCCCCGGTCATCCGCCGGTCTCCCCGGTCTCCCCGGTCTCTCCGATCTCCCCGGTCTCCCCGGTCTCTCCGGTCTCCCCCATCTCCCCGGTCTCTCCGGTCTCCCCGGTCTCCCCGGTCTCTCCGGTCTCCCCGGTCTCCCCAGTCTCCCCGATCTCCCCGGTCTCCCCGGTCTCCCCGGTCATCCGCCGGTCTCCCCGGTCTCCCCGGTCTCTCCGATCTCCCCGGTCTCCCCGGTCTCTCCGGTCTCCCCCATCTCCCCGGTCTCTCCGGTCTCCCCGGTCTCCCCGGTCTCCCCGGTCTCTCCGGTCTCCCCAGTCTCTCTGGTCTCTCTCGGTGTGTGTGTGTGTGTGTGTGTGTGTGTGTGTCTGTGTGTGTGTGTGTGTGTGTGTGTGTGTGTGTGTGTGTGTGTGTGTGTGTGTGTGTGTGTGTCTATCTCTCTCTCTCTCTCTCTTCTCGTGTCCGCTCGCCAGAATCGGTTTGACCCCCGATTCAGTGTAAAGTGACAGACGCTCGTTCCACGTTCGATCTCGGATATTTTATTCACAGTTGGACGTTCACGTTCGTATGCAATATTTCAAAAGATATACATTGCGTTGGCAATAGAGTTTAACATAGTACTTGTAACATCGAAGTCACTGAGTGTCTGTTGCCAGTCCACTCCAATGCTCCTACATTTTAAAGTTTTAAATACATGCCGGTAATTTTGATAGTCTCGTGTAATATGAGCTTCAGTCTCATATTCATGTTTAAATTTGAACAGCCAAAATGAGGGTAAATCGCGAGCATCTTCTGTAGCTCCCGATCTCCCCGGTCTCTCCGGTCTCCCCGATATCTTCGGTCTCTCCGGTCTCCCCGCTCTCTCCGGTCTCCCCGGTCTCTCCGGTCTCCCC
>CBDHHR010000984.1:15000-19697 GCA_965263245.1 Metamycoplasmataceae bacterium
AACAGCCAAAATGAGGGTAAATCGCGAGCATCTTCTGCAGCTCCCGATCTCCCCGGTCTCTCCGGTCTCCCCGATATCTTCGGTCTCTCCGGTCTCCCCGCTCTCTCCGGTCTCCCCGGTCTCTCCGGTCTCCCCGGTCTCTCCGGTCTCCCCGATCCCACCGGTCTCTCCGGTCTCCCCGGTATCTCCGGTCTCTCCGGTCTCTCCGGTCTCCCCGATCTCTCCGGTCACCCCGGTCTCTCCGGTCTCCCCGATCTCCCCGGTCTCCCCGGTCTCCCCGGTCTCCAAGGTCTCTCCGGTCTCTCCGGTCTCCCTGGTCTCCCCGGTCTCTCCGGTCTCCCCAGTCTCCCCGGTCTCTCCGGTCTCCCCGGTCTCTCCGGTCTCTCCGGTCTCCCCGGTCTCGCCGGTCTCCCCGGTCTTCCCGGTCTCTCCGGTCTCCCCGATCTCTCCGGTCTCTCCGGTCTCCCCGGTCTCTCCGGTCTCCCCGGTCTCTCCGGTCTCCCCGGTCTCCCCGGTCTCTCCGGTCTCCGCGGTCTCCCCGGTCTACCCGGTCTCCCCGGTCTCCCCGGTCTACCGTGTCTCCCCGGCCTCTCCGGTCTCCCCGGTCTCCCGGGCTCCCCGATCTCCCCGGACTCCCCGGTCTCCCCGGTCATCCGCCGGTCTCCCCGGTCTCCCCGGTCTCCCCGGTCTCCCCGGTCTCCCCGGTCTCCCCGGTCTCCCCGGTCTCTCCGGTCTCCCCGGTCTCTCTGGTCTCTCTCCGTGTGTGTGTGTGTGTGTGTGTCTGTGTGTGTGTGTGTGTGTGTGTGTGTGTGTGTGTGTGTGTGTGTGTCTGTGTGTGTGTGTGTGTGTGTGTGTGTCTATCTCTCTCTCTCTCTTCTCGTGTCCGCTCGCCAGAATCGGTTTGACCCCCGATTCAGTGTAAAGTGACAGACGCTCGTTCCACGTTCGATCTCGGATATTTTATTCACAGTTGGACGTTCACGTTCGTATGCAATATTTCAAAAGATATACATTGCGTTGGCAATAGAGTTTAACATAGTACTTGTAACATCGAAGTCACTGAGTGTCTGTTGCCAGTCCACTCCAGTGCTCCTACATTTTAAAGTTTTAGATAAATGCCGGTAATTTTGATAGTCTCGTGTAATATGAGCTTCAGTCTCATATTCATATTTAAATTTGAACAGCCAAAATGAGGGTAAATCGCGAGCATCTTCTGTAGCTCCCGATCTCCCCGGTCTCTCCGGTCTCCCCGATGTCTTCGGTCTCTCCGGTCTCCCCGCTCTCTCCGGTCTCCCCGGTCTCTCCGGTCTCCCCGGTCTCCCCGGATCTCTCCGGTCTCCCCGGTCTCCCCGGTCTCTCCGGTCTCTCCGGTCTCCCCGGTCTCTCCGGTCTCCCCGGTCTCTCTGGTCTCCCCGGTCTCCCCGGTCTCTCCGGTCTCCGCGGTCTCCCCGGTCTACCCGGTCTCCCCGGTCTCCCCGGTCTCCCCGGTCTCCCCGGTCATCCGCCGGTCTCCCCGGTCTCCCCGGTCTCTCCGATCTCCCCGGTCTCCCCGGTCTCTCCGGTCTCCCCCATCTCCCCGGTCTCTCCGGTCTCCCCGGTCTCCCCGGTCTCTCCGGTCTCCCCGGTCTCCCCAGTCTCCCCGATCTCCCCGGTCTCCCCGGTCTCCCCGGTCATCCGCCGGTCTCCCCGGTCTCCCCGGTCTCTCCGATCTCCCCGGTCTCCCCGGTCTCTCCGGTCTCCCCCATCTCCCCGGTCTCTCCGGTCTCCCCGGTCTCCCCGGTCTCCCCGGTCTCTCCGGTCTCCCCAGTCTCTCTGGTCTCTCTCGGTGTGTGTGTGTGTGTGTGTGTGTGTGTGTGTGTGTCTGTGTGTGTGTGTGTGTGTGTGTGTGTGTGTGTGTGTGTGTGTGTGTGTGTGTGTGTCTATCTATCTCTCTCTCTCTCTTCTCGTGTCCGCTCGCCAGAATCGGTTTGACCCCCGATTCAGTGTAAAGTGACAGACGCTCGTTCCACGTTCGATCTCGGATATTTTATTCACAGTTGGACGTTCACGTTCGTATGCAATATTTCAAAAGATATACATTGCGTTGGCAATAGAGTTTAACATAGTACTTGTAACATCGAAGTCACTGAGTGTCTGTTGCCAGTCCACTCCAGTGCTCCTACATTTTAAAGTTTTAGATAAATGCCGGTAATTTTGATAGTCTCGTGTAATATGAGCTTCAGTCTCATATTCATGTTTAAATTTGAACAGCCAAAATGAGGGTAAATCGCGAGCATCTTCTGTAGCTCCCGATCTCCCCGGTCTCTCCGGTCTCCCCGATATCTTCGGTCTCTCCGGTCTCCCCGCTCTCTCCGGTCTCCCCGATCTCTCCGGTCACCCCGGTCTCTCCGGTCTCCCCGATCTCCCCGGTCTCCCCGGTCTCCCCGGTCTCCAAGGTCTCTCCGGTCTCTCCGGTCTCCCTGGTCTCCCCGGTCTCTCCGGTCTCCCCAGTCTCCCCGGTCTCTCCGGTCTCCCCGGTCTCTCCGGTCTCTCCGGTCTCCCCGGTCTCGCCGGTCTCCCCGGTCTTCCCGGTCTCTCCGGTCTCCCCGATCTCTCCGGTCTCTCCGGTCTCCCCGGTCTCTCCGGTCTCCCCGGTCTCTCCGGTCTCCCCGGTCTCCCCGGTCTCTCCGGTCTCCGCGGTCTCCCCGGTCTACCCGGTCTCCCCGGTCTCCCCGGTCTACCGTGTCTCCCCGGCCTCTCCGGTCTCCCCGGTCTCCCGGGCTCCCCGATCTCCCCGGTCTCCCCGGTCTCCCCGGTCATCCGCCGGTCTCCCCGGTCTCCCCGGTCTCCCCGGTCTCCCCGGTCTCCCCGGTCTCCCCGGTCTCCCCGGTCTCTCCGGTCTCCCCGGTCTCTCTGGTCTCTCTCCGTGTGTGTGTGTGTGTGTGTGTCTGTGTGTGTGTGTGTGTGTGTGTGTGTGTGTGTGTGTGTGTGTGTGTGTGTGTGTGTGTGTGTGTGTGTGTGTGTGTGTGTGTGTCTATCTCTCTCTCTCTCTTCTCGTGTCCGCTCGCCAGAATCGGTTTGACCCCCGATTCAGTGTAAAGTGACAGACGCTCGTTCCACGTTCGATCTCGGATATTTTATTCACAGTTGGACGTTCACGTTCGTATGCAATATTTCAAAAGATATACATTGCGTTGGCAATAGAGTTTAACATAGTACTTGTAACATCGAAGTCACTGAGTGTCTGTTGCCAGTCCACTCCAGTGCTCCTACATTTTAAAGTTTTAGATAAATGCCGGTAATTTTGATAGTCTCGTGTAATATGAGCTTCAGTCTCATATTCATATTTAAATTTGAACAGCCAAAATGAGGGTAAATCGCGAGCATCTTCTGTAGCTCCCGATCTGGCAACAGACACTCAGTGACTTCGATGTTACAAGTACTATGTTAAACTCTATTGCCAACGCAATGTATATCTTTTGAAATATTGCATACGAACGTGAACGTCCAACTGTGAATAAAATATCCGAGATCGAACGTGGAACGAGCGTCTGTCACTTTACACTGAATCGGGGTCAAACCGATTCTGGCGAGCGGACACGAGAAGAGAGAGAGAGAGATAGACACACACACACACACACACACACACACACACACACACACACACAGACACACACACACACACACACACACACACACCGAGAGAGACCAGAGAGACTGGGGAGACCGGAGAGACCGGGGAGACCGGGGAGACCGGGGAGACCGGAGAGACCGGGGAGATGGGGGAGACCGGAGAGACCGGGAGACCGGGAGATCGGAGAGACCGGGAGACCGGGGAGACCGGCGGATGACCGGGGAGACCGGGGAGACCGGGGAGATCGGGGAGACTGGGGAGACCGGGGAGACCGGAGAGACCGGGAGACCGGGGAGACCGGAGAGACCGGGGAGATGGGGGAGACCGGAGAGACCGGGGAGACCGGGGAGATCGGGAGAGACCGGGGAGACCGGGGAGACCGGCGGATGACCGGGGAGACCGGGGAGACCGGGGAGACCGGGGAGACCGGGTAGACCGGGGAGACCGCGGAGACCGGAGAGACCGGGGAGACCAGAGAGACCGGGGGAGACGGAGAGACCGGGGAGACCGGAGAGACCGGAGAGACCGGGAGACCGGAGAGACCGGTGAGATCGGGGAGACCGGAGAGTCCGGGAGACCGGAGAGTCCGGGGAGACCGGAGAGACGGGGAGACCGGAGAGAGCGGGGAGACCGGAGAGACCGAAGACATCGGGAGACCGGAGAGACCGGGGAGATCGGGAGCTACAGAAGATGCTCGCGATTTACCCTCATTTTGGCTGTTCAAATTTAAATATGAATATGAACAGCCAAAATGAGGGTAAATCGCGAGCATCTTCTGTAGCTCCCGATCTCCCCGGTCTCTCCGGTCTCCCCGATATCTTCGGTCTCTCCGGTCTCCCCGCTCTCTCCGGTCTCCCGGTCTCTCCGGTCTCCCGGACTCTCCGGTCTCCCCGATCTCACCGGTCTCTCCGGTCTCCCCGGTCTCTCCGGTCTCTCCGGTCTCTCTGGTCTCCCCGATCTCTCCGGTCTCCCCGGTTTCTTCGGTCTCACCGATCTCCCCGGTCTCCCCGGTCTCCCCGGTCTCGCCGGTCTCCCCGGTCTCCCCGGTCTCTCCGGTGTCTCCGGTCACTCCGGTCTCTCCGGT
>CBDHHR010000985.1:0-7500 GCA_965263245.1 Metamycoplasmataceae bacterium
CATTTGAAACGAAAATGTTACGCTATGTGTCGCAGGAATTTTAAATGCCAAGAGATGCTATATCACACGGCGTTATATTCATGCAACGTTGGCGTAATTTACTCGTCTATCGTATACCAGGGTCAAGCAAGCGGCACAATAAATGAGTACCTGGGAACCACCCAGAATGGCTCGGTGACTCGGTAGCTCGGTGGCGAATTTTATGACGCGACCCAGAAGTTACGAACTGCTGCATGTGCCTCCTTTCAGCGTAATAATTGTTCAAATATGAATATATATATATATATATATATATATATATATATATATATATATATATATATATATATATATATTATATATATATATATAACTTTAAAGTACTTTGTTATTAATAGTATTAAGTCATATATATATATATATATATATATATATATATATATATATATATATATATATATATATATATATTATTGATTGGGCAGCATGTTTTCATTTTACGAAACTTTAAAGTACTTTGTTATTAATAGTATTAAGATAGTATTAAGTCATATATATATATATATATATATATATATATATATATATATATATATATATATATATATATATATATATGTATATATATATATATATTATTGATTGGGCAGCATGTTTTCATTTTACGAAAACCGATACTTCTTCAACCAAAACGATATCCATGATCGGATACATCAGTTTGTGTTACACATATGATAGAGTGAGTCACATTAAACATACGTTACAAGGCTGTTCACATAGCATTATGACACATGGTTTCGCGCAGCAGGTTTAGAGTTGATCTTTTTCAACACAATACAGACGTGTCTGCCACGATTGGCATTGATGCAATTTGAAGAGCAATATGTATTAGTTTTTGTGTAATTCTAATAGCTCGTTCCGGCTAGGATGGAACTTCCAAAACTATCGACGTCGAGACATTGTTGCTAATTAGCGTACCTTTTAATCGCTCCATTGTAGAACGAACAATGCAACGTCGTAACTGTGGCGTTGTGTTATGTCAAGACAGATCGTTTGTTCGTTTGTTGGAACTGTATTGGAATTGATAATAAGAAATATGTTGAATGAGCTGTACTTAGACCCGCTTTTGGTTTTTATCGCAGAAACCAGGTGGTCAGGAACGAGGACGTTCCGTTTACCGTCGCCAATCTTAAATGTGTAACAGTTACGTTTACCTGTGTTTATATTTTGGGATGGTGTGTATACAAGTAAGGGCGTAGCTTCACAATTGCCAACACTGTTTCTGTATTAACTGTATCAGTGCAAGTCTTATTTCTTTTAAAAAAAGGTTATTTTTAGCTATATAAAATGCATTCACTGAGTTACAATTGAAAGGCTCCACTGGTAGAACAGACGTATTCAAAAATGCGTGTCATCATCCGTTGTGATCTCGCAGTTGGGTTTTATGCTCGTGACGCGCCAAAACAACTTACGTGGACGTTAACAGTGTACGTATTACGTACTGTCCCTAGCTGACGTCATATCTAATTTCTCCTACTCGTTATCAATGCCTGGCGTAAATTGAAAACGTGTCTACAATATAACACCTAATTTGCAAACAAATTATCATATTTATTACTTTATTTTTTGTCTTTTTGAATACAAACAAACACAGCATAACTAAAACCGTACCAGAGGCACTATAAAGTCTTGTGAACATTATGTTTAATTACGAAGAGCAGCCTGGCTCGGTTTGACGAAGTGAAAACTCTCGGCAATTTTTCCTTCAGCATGCAGGCACCGCGTCATTCTGTCTGGCCGTTCTGGGAAGATTATTTCCCCGGGTTACACGAGACGGGCCAATTATCCAAAACAGGTCAACTGTGCTTGGATAATAAGAAGTCCTCCTAACAAGGTAAGGTGATCAACCTCTACAGTATTAACTGTGCCTCTTTAAAAACCGTAACTTACACTAATAATCGTACTGATACACGAGCCGAAAACGTTGTCAGATTCATTGTTTGGTTGCTGTCGAGCTTCTTACGATACTTATTAAATTATTCCATGAAAAAGAGAGTTTTCAAACCATTAGTATGAATGAATGATCTGAACATCTTTATTATGTACGTATTAAGTAAAAACGAAATATTTTGCACGTGTTAATAATGGCGCCGCGTTGATAAAGCCCCAGAAATACATAGTTCTGTCATAGGCAACAAAACCTACAAAACAGTGGCTAATTTCGCGGTGAAGGTTAAACATGTGCCAAGTCAGAGACAACGCATCATTCATCAACCTGAAGTAGCTGGCACCCGAAATGGTCTCGTTGTCATTGTGAGCGACGGGTTTACTGGTCTCACTGAGTCATTGTTAACGTGCAAAATGTATTCTCGGCGACATACGTTTTTTATGGGATGTCGTCTTTTGTATTCGTATGTATTTATGCTTTGACTGACACGGTTATTTATTACAGCTATGTCACCCCAGCGGTCATCGATACAATGCGCTGTTCTTCTAGCCCCGCCGATATGTGACAAAACATGGCCGAATTGTGCGCTTTGTGATACAAGCATTAAATTTGGCACACACTTATACTTATAAAAATATTTGGATATAGGGTCACCTCAGATTTCGCACTGGAAGGGGTTGGTAGTTTCAAGATGGCCGCCGAAAACATTATTTTGTTGTGTCTAAAAACCTGTGCAACGTAGAGCAGTCATTGTGGAACCAAAACATAGGTTTTCTGGGTCAATGATTTCAAATATGTTAATTTGACCTTCTCCGACATTAACATCCGCCATTTCTAAAGATGGCGGCCGCCAAAACTAAAGTTTTATATATCATGAACTACATTACCTAGAACTGAAATGTTGTTGTCACAGATAGATAAGTGGACAGCCGATTTCTGTGTTGTGAAATATTTTGTATTTGACCTTCGTCGAATTTCATATTCGTCATTTTATAAAATGACGGCCGTTAAAACGAATTCAGGCCTTTGATTTCGTCTTATTACTTCCAATAATTTTAATAGCACACATTGATTGTAGCACATATTGATATCGTGTATGTTAGATCGATACGAGGTTTAGCAGCTGATCATGTGGCTGCGAGGATGTCACATGACCAACAATAGAGGAAGCTCGCGCTTCGTTTTGAATATGTGATCCTCTAGATGATTATAAATGTCGAGTGTATTAACAATAACCCAAATAGGTATCTTCAGAATATAGTGAGTGCACTGTATGTAATCCGTAGAGTTATGACACCCTTCTATAAAGCTTTTTTCACCAGAAGAGTGTAATTGTCATAATATTTGAATGGCCTTGTCTGGCCTCGGGACATCCAGTGTACAATGTCTGACGATAAATTGGAGAAAATCTGTTCTGCGTCAAGAGGAGACACCGGAGGTGCTTCGCTGCCCTGCTTATTCAAAATGTGACGCAGAGGGGGTGGGTTACAAGACAGTCACTAATAATAGCATGGGTTTCGACAGGGTTGGTTGCTTACCACAATCAACCTGTAAACTTGAGATGATCGTGTGGGCATTGGGGCAATTTTATGGCAACACAAAAGCAAATGTCAGGATTGCAATTCAGCAAGACAAAACTTCAGCGAGCAGAGAAGAGGAAATCTCACATTTAAGAAAATACAGATGCATCCAAGAAGATAACCGTGCCCTTCTTGCGAAACTAAGTGCTGGGAACATGATCACACAAGAGGCCTAATACCATACCCAATGCCTGGTATTTTTGTACAAAAAAGCACACGAAGTGGCAACATCTGATGAACGTGAAATATACTCTGATTATCATGGCATCGCGTTTGCCGGGACTTAATATTGAAGGGTTTTGCAAATACATTATCTTATTACGCGACCAAAGTGTTCCTGCCGTACATTGCATCACAATTGCAACATGTGAGTAGACTAGATGCTGTGTGGGATGAAAATCTCGCAGATACTTGAAGGCTGAGACACGAACACGGACAGGGAAATGTATCCGCCGACGCGTAGAACCTAACTCAATTCCTGGTAACTAGCACGAATTTCTCCTAATTGACGACAACATAATATAGTTGTTTCGACAACATAATATAGTTGCCACCGATAAACAAGTCATTAGCACATATCACACTGATGTGCTGTGTACTCAACCCCGAGACGTATCCTGGCTTGCTCCATGCACTCATGAAGAAACAGATACACGAATCCTACTCCACATGAATGATGCACATCGGCTGTGCCATCCGACATAAATCAGTGCACGCCAGCGGAGAAAGCAGACCTATGTTCCCCCTTTGTCGTCTCGCGAACGTGGCTGTTTCCATGCAGATGTCATCTCGAAGACGAATGCGAGATCCTCGTAATGCATATGCGATATCGGCCAACATTACATTGCACACCATACTTATATTCACATGGTGCCGGGTATATGTCACTATTTCATTCGCGTGCAAGTAGTGCGATTATTCAAATCAAATATTCGTTTGTGATGATAAAGCAACGATGGTGACTTCCGGTGTGTGTTTAGTCACATGGCCAATGTTATCTACGACTTCGAAAGATAACACAAATCTGCAACGTGCGCTGACCTGGGAATTAGCAACCCGATCCCGGAACAAAAGCCATAAATTGTTCTTTATCTGCGCATGGTTTGCGACAGTTGTGTGCTATTGGTTTTTCCTACCGCTACGTTTTATGTCATTTGATTCATCTTGAATTACGTTCTTGAAATTTGTCTTGTCCTTAACCTATGCCTATGACATGTTAGTTGGGTCGCCAAAAGTCCACAGTGACCACACACCTTCCTTTGTTATCCAGCTTTCTCGTATCGAATACAAACGAGACGACGTCTGAACGATAAATACGTTATGAATTAAAACAAAAACCGTGAGATAAAATTCAAACATCATAACTTTGATTTTCATGCGACATCTGGCAAATGTTGTTTGTCAAACAATCGTGAGGAACAGGCACGTACTATTCTGCTTGTTTCCACCGATAAGCGTCATAAAGTAAATGAGCATGATATCCTTTCAATTATTTCAACATCTTCCCAATACTATCTGCCATTTTGCTATGTGCTTCAAAAATGGTATCCCTTCCTTTGCCGATAAGCCACCAAGTTGAATTGGTGATTTCTACATGTTCTTTTTAATTAAATTCAATACTGGTGTTCTCATTTGTCATTATATCCATTTATTTCATCATCATTTA
Organism: Metamycoplasmataceae bacterium; assembly: GCA_965263245.1. Classification (GTDB taxonomy): domain Bacteria; phylum Bacillota_I; class Bacilli_A; order Mycoplasmatales; family Metamycoplasmataceae; genus DT-68. Next base: position 5,174 of record CBDHHR010000985.1, read on the forward strand.
GTCAATCATTTATCACTAGTTATCAACGTGACCTATGCAGTTCTCGCGTCCGGGATATGGGTTGCGTCGTGTGATAATAAAATAATTTGTGTGCGAAGATGCATGCGTGGGTGCATGCGTGCGTGCTGGGTGTGCATGTGTATTTGCGCGCGAATGTGTGTGTTAAGTGGAGTGTTGTGTTATGTCGTTGCGCTTGTATGTGCAAGAAACTGTTCATGCGTGCATGTGTGTGCTCACATTCGGTTCCTACCAAATGACTTGTATGATATTCACTCATTGCTTCCGGTGTTGCGCATTAGATAGTGCGCATGGTCGTGTTGTTCGCTGACATCCGGTGTCCGGATGGGCTGGAACTATTCAACTACGCGGGCAGTGGTCACGCCGGCTACCACCTGGCTACAGTGTGTGGTCGGAAAAGGAAAAACAAGATTGGAAATGACAATACTGCCATCTACTCGGACACAAATGGTGCCTACGTGACCTTCCGCACGTTCCCGGGCAGGAAAAGAGGAGCTGGCTTCATAATCAGATACACCCTTGTTGATCCGGAAGACCGTACGTGTACTGTTTCCTAAACCCCGCTAATCTGAACTCGATACAATCCGAACATTTTATTCCGAGAGCATGTGTGTGTACGTTGTTAAACAAATTCGCAAGTAATCGTAAACGAACGCGATTGCATAATCAGGGTCGCTGACACAATTATACACATTTCGTGTAGAAGATTTTGTAACCCGGGTCCAAATTACAACAAAGGCTAACATACATCCAGCAAATTCCACGTCTAAACTATGATTTAGTAGCATCTACCGAAATAGATGCTACTGCGGTGTTCCCCGATAACCATGAATACATACTATGGCAAATGCATTAATGTCATCGCAATTTTTTAAAATAATTGTACTCGATTACAGCAAGTATCTACGTAATCATAATATCGTATTTATACTAATTAAATGATTATCTTGATTGTGTAATATTTAGAGTGGAACACATATTATATATATATATATATATATATATATATATATATATATATATATATATATATATATATATATATATGTGTGTGTGTGTGTGTGTGCGTGTGTGTGTGCGTGTGCGTGCGTGTGTGCGTGCGTGCGTGCGTGCGTGTGTGTGTGTTTGTTTGTTTGTTTGTTTGTTTGTTTGTTTGTTTGTTTGTTTGTGTGAGTGTGTGTGTGTGTGTGTGTGTGTGTGTGTGTGTGTGTGTGTGTGTGTGTGTGTGTGTGTGTGTGTGTGTGTGTGTGTGTGTGTGTGTGTGTGTGTGTGTGTGTGTGTGTGTGTGTGTGTGTGTGTGTGTGTGTGTGTGTGTGTGTGTGTGTGTGTGTGTGTGTGTGTGTGTGTGTGTGTGTGTGTGTGTGTGTGTGTGTGTGTGTGTGTGTGTGTTGCTTTAACCATGTAATTTTTATTTCATGTTTGCCTATATATTTGTATTTTATTTATTTATTTATTATCTTTATTTATTTTATTTTTATTCTGTTTACGCATGAACTGTGTGTGTCTGCAATAAAACATTGCTATTATTACATTCATCACCGTCGTCACCATCATCTCCCTCTCCCGGGTGTAGGTCCCTGTGGTGTTCCCCGCATCGAGCCGTTCGTGCCGGGGTCGAGCGGAAACAACGGGGCAGGGGGCATCCTTCCCCCGGGGACTCTGCCCCTGAGACCTGGAGAGCTCCCCCTGCCTCCCAGCGTTCGTATCATCGGTGGCTTCGAGACGGTGCCGTTCTCGTGGCCGTGGCATGTGGCCGTCAACTTCGTGGGGTTTAACTTCTGCGGCGGAACCATCATCAACAAACGCTGGGTCGTCACAGCGGCGCACTGCGTGTGAGTACAAATGTATTACTACGCCACAATTAAATTTTTCATTGGGCCAATTCAATTGAGGCGTAGCTTTACGTATGCTTGTCGTAAAATGTTGATCAGTTTCTCAAAAACCCAGCTTATATAAGTCGAGTCTGGTATAAGTCGAGATTTGGTCCACCTGATGGTATTTAAGAACAATTGCATGAATTAACAAAGCTCTTTTAATGCGGAAAGCGTTATCTGATTTCAATAAAAAGAAGCCAACCAGAGACAATATTTTGTATACCGGGGTGGAGCAATATGCGGGAATGGCAATTCAGGCACCAACATTCTCAGTGGATACAGCAGGGGCAAAGGCTTCGGGGGAAATCGAAGCGGTGATTGGAAATAGCCGCATATCGCATAACCTCAAAAGAAAGAGACTCTGCTTTTGTGTTACTCCGGCATACATGTATGGCCTATAAGCGAGGAAGAGCTTGATTGACCTCGATGGGAGGA
>CBDHHR010000985.1:12500-15567 GCA_965263245.1 Metamycoplasmataceae bacterium
TCCTCAAATGTGGACACGGCAACGCCTATAATATGTCATTTTACGTAACCCTCTTGCATCGCCAGCGTACACATCACTGTCTACTTGCTCTCATTTGTACAACTTCACCTTAGCGGCCCCTCCCCCCGTAGACGAGTAATGAAGATGCCTCTTTTTCTTGAGTTGTCTTCAAATGTCAACTGTCACGTTTTGTTACGAAGACAGACCCAACGGTAGACACAACTCGGCCTTGCGGCAGTTATATATTTTAGACAAATCGCTCTACTTAATCAAACGTAGCCCTTTTTCATGAAACACAAAATAACATAACATAACATAACACAAACTATTGCAGGTAATATTTTTTCTGCAGATGTTTCAAATACAATAAATAACTGTTGGTAATGGGTAGTCATAAATACGCTTGTTTTTACTTTCAGTCAAACGTTGGTGATTCATAATTAGAATATATCACTGCATTAGTGGTGGCGTCACTCCACGGACAGAACCGCGTTAAATCGTCACTGAGGAGGAACAGAATAAATCGACTTACGCACTTCGTTTTTCTGGAATTCAAACACGCACAAAGAGATTGTTAGTAGCTATAATAGCATATTTATTTAACGCTATTCTCCTCTATTTCACTCTGAATTAACGTGGTTATGCAGCGGCGTCCCGTAGCTGCATGGCGTTTAAGTGCAATGGGGCGTGACAATAACATAATGGACTAGCGTGATATAATACAACGAAGTAACTCATTGCAATTGCGTGACGTTGTCGCGTTTACATTTTTCCGGGCGTTATAAACGTTCCGGTTGACGTTTCTGCGCACAATAAATGTAAAATCATCAATGTCCAGCGAAACAACAAAGCGTTTTCGCTATAAATGCCACGAGCTGTTCGTTAACTTTCCTGTGATGTTTACTGTGAAGAGTTTCTTAAAATGTCGTTCAATGCAATAAAATATTACGTTTTTTTATAAATCAATATCACGATTATGTCGCACTACTGTCACGTGATTTACGCTTGCTATCAAAATATGCCTCAAAACTTGTTCGTCTGGTGTTAATTTGCGACAAATAACTTTACTGAGAGGTTATATACATCCTAACGAACAACCCGTAGTATTTATACCATACATGCTTTATCTTTTCGCTGCATATTGATGATTTTACATATATCGCGCATGCGCAGAAACGTCAACCGGAACGTTTATAACGCCGGAAAACTGTAAGCGCTACAACGTAACCACTCAATCGATGATGTCTGTGATTCCTTCTCACAGCGGCTCCCCGTGGGGCCCAGAGGATATGTCGATTATCGCCGGCATGTTCAACACGTCGAAGAGCGGCGCCGAGGAACCTTCCCGACAAACGGTTAAAGTCATCAACTGGTACATTCACGAGGATTACGAGACGGCTATCTTCAAGAACGACATCGCCATGGTGTACCTGGCCGATGACATCCACTTCAGCCCACAAGTGTCGCCGATCTGTCTCCCTAAGAGAGCCGCGAAAGCCAACAAGATGTGCGTCATCACGGGCTGGGGAAAGACCGCTGGTAGGTAGACGAGTATTGGGAAGTTCTTCTTTTGCTTCATGAATAATACGCTATCGCCACTGACATGTCAGTCGGTCGGTTGTGTTTTTCTTGTTCTGATTTTTGGGATGTGCCCCTTTATATGTAAGCTTCATTACAACACTCTCTGGATAAATGCCTGGATGAAACACGTGATCTACATTTGCATACGAGGGAATCTAAAGAATTCTTTTCTAGAACGTTGTAATGATTCCATTTTTCATCACCTAAAACAATGTTTCATCACGATATTTTCTGCATGGTTTTAATAATGTCCCACGTCCTTTCTACAAATGTTCCCAACTACGTAATTGTCGTAGGCGTGAATAATCGCGAGAAGGACATAGACGTGCTAGAAAGAGCACAAAGGGGAACAACCAAAATTATAACAGTATCAAACAGAGGGAAATTAATTATGTAAGGAGTCTAAATGGGTGTGGTTTAACAACACTTGAGATCAGGAGATTGAGAGGAGATCAAATAGAAGTGCTTAAAATACTGAATGATTATAAAAATATTGACAGAAATATGTTTTCTCGGTTAAGGAAGATGGAAGTACTAGAGGACATGGAGTTACATTAGCAAAGGAGCAGTGTAGATTAAATATTAGAAAGTTCCCATTTTCATAAAGAACAGTAAATTAATGGAACAAATTACCTGCTGATTGTATGGGCGCTAGTAGTGTTAATATGTTTAAAATGAAATCAACACATACTTCAGAAGGGCGGGATACTTATAGACCTTCCATCTAGAGTTAATTCTCTAGGTGGCATTTTTTCCAATCCGTATTGCCAACACGTTTACGCGCTACATTACTGACTCTCTTGTGTGTAATCAATATTAATTGTTAATACATGGACGGAACCACTAATTAATTAATTAGGTATGTGCATTCATTTTATTAAATTAGTACATACAATGAACACTTGCTCTCAGATAAGTATACAGCTTAAATGTTTAAACGGCCAACAAGATATGTAAGAAGGAATTTCTGCTATTACTGCGGTTGCTCCTGTGATAGTGACTGTCTTAATGGGAGCCACTAACCTAAATGTGTTTTAGTTTGTTTATTGTTAATCACAACACTGGTTAATAGGTGTATTACCTTTACTATTATGTGTATGTTGGCATTACCATTTTGTGAAAATGTATAAGCCTACTATATTTTATTGTATTCATTATGTCATCGTTACGTTTTGGGGTCGCAAATAAACATCTTGTTCTTGTTCTTGTGACAGTCGAGTGGCCAGACGTGTTGCACCAAGTGAAGATCCCAATAGTCGACCAGAAGGTGTGCAGACAGCCGACCTGGCACGGAAACAACATCACGGACGACATGCTCTGTGCCGGCTACCCAGAAGGCGGCAAGGACACCTGCAGCGTAAGTTTCTACTTCCGGTGTATGTATTCATCACCAGATTTGCATTTCCGGTGTCAATGTTCATCATCAAATTTGCACTTCCGGTGTCAGCGTTCATCAACAAATGTGCACTTCCTGTGTAAGTGTTTA
>CBDHHR010000986.1:0-2500 GCA_965263245.1 Metamycoplasmataceae bacterium
ACACGCGCAAGCACACACACACACACACACACACACACACACACACACACACACACACACACACACACACACAGATCAACAGTCGTCAACGGAAGCCATTAATATGTCGATAAATGTAGTAATTATATGAAGAGTTAATCGACCGGACGCACACAGCATTTGACAAGGTAATTAGGTGACGCTGACAGACAGGTACGTTTTTCAGGTGCTGTTGAGTATTGCATTTCGGATTCGTTCTCTGCCTCGTGCAACGGAAGCAATGAGGTGGTCCTGATGAAGACAGCTTCCTACGGGCGCATGAAGGCCGGGCGATGTATACCTGGTCAGTCCGGCTACCTCGGGTGTACAACTGATGTCTTGCCGACGTTTGACAAGCTCTGCTCCGGTCAACGGCGTTGCGAGAAGTCCGTGGCGGAATTAGACCGACTGCCCACTGCCTGCTCGAAAGACTTCAAGTCGTACCTCGAGGCGGAGTATGATTGCGTGGAAGGTGAGTGAGTGAGTGTGAGTGTGTGTGTGTGTGTGTGTGTGTGTGTGTGTGTGTGTGTGTGTGTGTGTGTGTGTGTGTGTGTGTGTGTGTGTGTGTGTGTGTGTGTGTGTGTGTGTGTGTGTGTGTGTGTGTGTGTGTGTGTGTGTGTGTGTGTGTGTCTGTGCGTGCGTGCGTGCGAGCGAGCGAGCGTGCGTGCGTGTGCGTGCGTGCGTGTGTGTGTCTGTGTGCGTGCGTGCGTGCGTGCTTGCGTGTGTGAATGGCGTGCATATTAATTTTGCAATTCTACATCCCGTGTTTCACCTTTAAGCTGCTGATATAGCAACTATATGCACTGTATATAACTATGACATATGACATGTAAAGACTAGACCTATACATGTGGACGGTGCTGTGTTTCTGTGGTGGATCCAGTGCACGACTTCTGCCAGAACACGTCAGCTCCACCCGTGCCCCTGGCTGCTGATCGAGCATACTTATCGCTCGCCTCGTCGGCCGAGATGGACGTCATTGACGGACGGGGAAACTGCACATTGTCCATAAAGACGTCGATCGGACAGCAAGTGAAATTGAAAATATATGATTTTACGCGCACCAACTCTACAGAAGCTACCCTGAGAGCCGACGACAACGCATGCCCCGTTACAATGACGATGAAAGAGGTTAATGAAGATCATTTTAAACCAGTGAAGCTGTGCAGTTTGGACGGATCGCGTGATCGTGTCGTCGCCACGTCTGACAGCAGCGCCGTGTCGCTGATCGTCGACTTCAAAGAAAGATCGATGCCACATTTCCTTTTATACTACGAAGGTGAGATGTTCATGTGATACCAGTGGGGACATGTCTGCCATTGACGCTACATTATATGGCGCAGTAATGCTTGGCTTTTATAATTTAAAGTGGCATAGTATAATTTATAAGTAAGAAATATAATAGTGAAAATGGAATGCATGCAACTTCCTAAGTGTAAGTAACATAAAGTACAACTTACACATATTGTATTTTTACATACGAATGCGCATACATAGAAACACACACAATCACGCATCCATGCATACACATGCACACAAACACACACACACACACACACACACACACACACACACACACACACACACACACACACACACACACACACACACACACACACACACACACACACAGACACACACACACACACACACACACACACACACACACACACACACACACACACACACACACACACACACACACACACACACACACACACACACATACACGCAGACACGCAGACACGCAGACACGCAGACACGCAGACACGCAGACACGCAGAAACACAAATCCGCGCACACACGCGCACACGCGCACACACGCACACACGCACACACGCACACACGCACACACGCAAACACGCACACACGCACACACGCGCACACACGCGCACACGCGCACACGCGCACACACGCACACACACACACACACACATTGCTCCCACCCACACATACATGCGCGCATCAACACACAGACGCACAGACGCACAGACGCACACACGCTCACGCGCGCGCGTACGAACACGCACACGCGCACGCGAACGCGCACACGCGCACGCGCACGCGCACGCGCACGCACACGCACACGCACACGCACACGCACACGCACACGCACACGCACACGCACACGCACACGCACACGCACACGCACACGCACACGCACACGCACACGCACACGCACATACCGACGCCTCCTCCGTACACAGTGATAGGTTGTCCCGATCTGGCCGTCCAGCCACACATGACACACACGAGGACACGGGACACTCTCATTGTCACCTGTAACAGGACGGGCGAGAGTTGGCATCTCGTCTGTTTCGGCAGCGATTGGCAGGGACAGGTGGGCAACTGTACAGGTGGGTACCGACGTCCGTGGTTGCACATGCAAGAGACGCAGTAGCTAGGACATCGGACTCTACACTAAGATCACGAGTTTGATTCAATCTTGTTGCTGCCGTCGTACCAAAGTTAGTTTTATCTA
>CBDHHR010000987.1:5000-10000 GCA_965263245.1 Metamycoplasmataceae bacterium
TATATATATATATATATATATATATATATATATATAAAGACGTCCCCGTGTTTGTTGTCCTGGCCTCCGGCAAACCGTCTCAATTTTACTCGCAAAATGACGAACCGAAATGGCACGCATTGACAGCCTAATAACAAGCAATCAAAACTCGTCGTTCACTTAACAGCGGTGCTTAGTCGTGGATGCGTGACCACGGACGCAAGGAGTCGAGCGTGGCACGCGGAAGTAGGCTCAAGTAGCTATGATAATACGCCGTCATAGCACAGCGAACGAAATCGATCACGAAGCAGTGACGGCTGTGAGCGGTACGGCGCTTCCGTGAGTGGCTGACCGAATAGCGGGCACGTAGCTATCTTGGGGGTGGGGGTCGGAATATGGTTGCCAGCAAACACCTCAACTGTGCATGCGTGAGTGGCTGACCCAACTGTAGGTTCGTCGTAGACATGTTTGATTGTATGCGTTTTCCATTATCATTGATAACACAAAACCTCAGCTGCCGCTGCTTCTCACCCTCAGTGGCTTCTCTGTCTAGAACTCTGGCGGAAGTCTTCATTCAAGTTACGGAAAGTTATCCTCACATATTGGCTTTTCGTGGAATATAGGCTGCAAGGGCACATGGTGGATAGCACGGATACATGGTGGACTGTAGGAGCACATGGTGGATTGCACGGGTACATGGTGGACTGTACGGGCAAATGGTAGACTGCACGGATACATGGAGGACTGAACGGGCACATGGTTTGTTGCACGGGTACAAGGTAGATTGCACGGGTACATGGTGAACTGCACGGATACATGGTGGACTGTACGGGCACATGGTGGATTGCACGGGTACATGGTAGATTGCACGGGTACATTGTGGACTGCAGGGATTCACGGTGGACTGCACGGACACATGATGGACTGCACGGACACAAGGTGGACAGTACGGACACATGGTGGACTGCACGGACACAAGGTGGACTGTACGGGCACATGGTGGATTGCACGGGTACATTGGGGACTGCACGGGTACATGGTGGACTGCTCGGGCACATGGTGGATTGCACGGATACATGGTGGACTGTACGGGCAATGGTGGATTGCACAGATACACGGTGGACTGTATGGGAACATGGAGGATTGCACGAGTACATGGTGGACTGTACGGGCACACGGTGGATTGCACGGATACATGGTTGACTGTAGGGGCACATGGTGGATTGCACGGGTACATGGTGGACTGTGCGGGCAAATGGTAGATAGCACGGGTACATTGTGGACTGCACGGATTCAAGGTGAACTGTACGGACACATGATGGACTGCACGGACACATGGTGGACTATACTGGCACATGGTAGACTGCACGGACACATGGTGGGCTGCACGGACACATGGTGGACTATACGGACACATGGTGGACTGTACGGACACATTGTGGACTGTACGGACACATGGTGGACTGCACGGACACTTGTTGGACTGCACGGACACATGGTGGACTACACGGACACATGGTGGACTGCACGGATACATAGCGGACTGCATTGACATATAGTGGACTGCACTGACGCACGGCGGACTGCACTGACACATGGTGGACTGCACTGACACATGGTGGACTGCATGGACATATGTTGGACTGCATTGACACATGTTGGACTGCATTGACACATGGTGGACTGCACGGACACATGGTGGACTGCACGGGTACATGATAGACAACACGGGTACATGGTAGATTGCACTGACACATTGTAGACTGCACGGACACATGGTGGACTGCACGGTCACACGATAGACAGCACGGGTACATGGTAGATTGCACTGACACATTGTGGACTACACGGACACATGACAGACAGCACGGGTACATGGTACATTGCACTGACACATTGTGGACTGCACGGACACATGTTAGACAGCACGGGTACATGGTAGATTGCACTGACACATTGTGGACTGCACGGACACATGACAGACAGCACGGGTACATGGTAGATTGCACGGACACATGATAGACAGCACGGACACATGGTAGATTGCACGGGTACATTGTGGACTGCACGGATTCACGGTGGACTGCATGGACACATGATGGACTGCACGGACACATGGTGGACAGTGCGGACACATGGTGGACTGCACTGACACATGGTGGATTGCACGGGTACACGGTGGACTGCACGGCTACATGGTGGACTGCCCGGCTACATGGTGGGCTGTACGGGCACATGATGGATTAAACGGGTACATTTGGGACTGCACGGGCACATGGTACGGAGACATGGTGGACTGTACATGCGCATGGTGGACTGTTCGTGCACATGGTGGATTGCACGAGTACATGGTGGACTGTACGGGTACATGGTGGACTGTACGGGCACATGGTGGACTGTAAGGGCACATGGTGGACTGAACGGGCACATGGTTTATTGCACGGGTACAAGGTAGATTGCACGGGTACATGGTGAACTGCACGGCTACATGGTGGACTGCACGGATACATGGAGGACTGTACGAGCACCTGGTGGATTGCACGGGTACATGCTAGATTGCACGGGTACATTGTGGACTGCATGGATTCAAGGTGGACTGCACGGACACATGATGGACTGCACGGACACATGGTGGACTGCACTGACATATGGTGGATTGCACGGGTACATGGTGGACTGCATGGCTACATGGTGGACTGCCCGACTACATGATTGACTGTACTGTGGATTGCACGGGTACATTGGGGACTGCACGGGTACTTGGTGGGCTGCACGGACACACGATGGACTGCACGGACACATGCTGGACTGTACGGGCACATGGTTAACATGGTTAACATGGTTAACTGTACGGGCACATGGTGGATTGCACGGGTACATTGGGGACTGCACGGGTACATGGTGGACTGCACGGACACATGATGGACTGCACGGACACATGCTGGACTGTACGGGCACATGATGGATTGCACGGGTACATTGGGGACTGCACGGGTACATGGTGGACTGCACGGACACATGATGGACTGCACGGACACATGCTGGACTGTACGGAGACATGGTGGACTGTACGCGCGCATGGTGGATTGCATTGATACATGTTGGACTGCACTGACACGTGTTGGACTGCACTGACACATGGTGGACTGCATTGACACGTGTTGGACTGCATTGACACATGGTGGACTGCACGGACACATGGTGGACTGCACGGACACATGGTGGACTGTACGGACACATGATTGACTGCACGGACACATGGTGACTGCACGGACACATGGTGGACTGCACGGACACACGATAGACTGCACGGACACATGGTGGACATCACGGACACATGGTGAATGCCTATTCGGGTGTACTAACCCTGTGTCAGTTCAAGACTTACTGGTGAAGATGAAGTAGGACGAGAATCAATATTGTGATTGATTGTACGGACGAAGAAGATTTAACGGTTAAAAACTGACGAAAAAACGTATCGTATCGTCAGTTAAGAAACTGCAGACATGTGTGATAAAATGTCGATCTCTAGATTTAGAAACTGTTTTCCCACTAGCGGAGAGTTCCAGTTAAACCTCCAGACTCGGCACTTTTGTTTGCTTATTATATGCTATATACGTAAGTCAGCAAATATGAATTAATTTTCTTGTAAAGAACACTTTTATAGGGCAAACACTTCTACTCCTGGGTTACGGTGGTATCCACGATATTGTCAACGAATGTGAGCCCGAGCGAGACACGATGCAAACTGCTGGTGTGTATATACTATAAAATTACAAATTTATTATTTCACACAAACTATATCATGAGCGTAGACAAAGACGCATATATGATTGTATTTATAAACCTTGTAGTTGCCATAAGATATCGCGTCGTAAACCATACACATGCCACAGCCGCGATAAGTTGTGCGTAAGCCGTAGCTTTTGTACGGATGCTTAACGATAACGTAATGGTGCAGCCTGAACTAGACGACGTACGTCAGTCTAATGCAATCATAATTTACAGTGTCATTCGTCTTTACACTAAATTTCATAATAGAAATCGCGTACTGTACAATAGACTAGATTCACTGCGAAATCTTTGCTGATTTCGACATTTAATTCGTATAATATTAGACTTATATTCTTATCCTTTACCTCGCGTAATTGTTAGTCATCACTGTTGTGTCATCTCGTGAAGTTGTATTACCACTTATTTGTTATAAATATAATTTATTGATATGTCGATTAATCGCTTAAAGCTGTTCTGGTAGTCGCGTGTTGAAAGTAAACAGTATTATATAATCAGAAAGTAATAAGCAAATACTCATTTCAATCTTTGTTATTTTCGTAATAATTATCTCTGCGCCATTTATTTTTATTTTATATAGAATACAGAGATAATTAGTTATACATCTTACTTTATAGGTGACCAACGCGGCTACCAGTACAGCTTTAAATATATTGAAACCGTGCATAGAACATACGCGAGTCTTCAATAACAATCCATTAACATAAACTTAAACTTAACAGTTAGTATCAACGGGTCGGCGAAATTGAACATTTCCTCTGCCGTGTCGATCGTCAGAATTACCCTGCGCACAAGTTCATGTCCCATTCACACACACCACATCACCACCACTTCGACTGCGATTGCATCAGATGGTGATTGTAAGCGGGGAGGGAACTTAGTGTGTTCACAGTCCCATAGGTGGCGACAGAGCCGGAGCTATACGCCGGATTGACAGTTATGCTCCCATTGAGCGGCGGGCCAGCCACGTGACCGAAGGAACTGGCGTTCGCCGCCGCCATGTTGGACATGCACGTGAGATTCGCCCCCATGCTGGATTGCAGCGGCGGAAGTGACGTAATGTGGTTCAGTTGCGGCGGCACGGCGTTCAACGAGTTCATGTTGGCGTAGTTCTGGTTTAGCGTACACATGCCGTCGCCGTGCATGGCGCCCAACTCCTGGGGCGACTTCATGAGTGACGGCATATACGACTGACACGGCTTGCCATCCCGCACCAACACCGGCACGGC
>CBDHHR010000988.1:0-5000 GCA_965263245.1 Metamycoplasmataceae bacterium
TACCCCTGGCATGGTTCTATACTGGACATATTTCTGGAACAGTCCTAGACTGGACATACTCCTGGTGTGGTTCCATAGGGTAACCTGGGGCAGCCCGGCCCCCCTAAGGGAAAAGTTGTGTATTTTTGTATCCATAACTTGTCGATGCATAATTGTGCAGTAATAGCGTTGACGTATATATATATATATATATATATATATATATATATATATATATATATATATATATATATATATATATATATATATATATATATATATATACTTTGTGTATGACACATGTCTCTGATCGGTTGAATAACCAAAACGTAAGTTATAGCAAGTTTAAAATGTGCTCCAATAAAACCGTTTTGCCCCATGCTTGGGGTAAAACGGCCCCTCGCCTGAGGTAAAATGGCCCCTCGCCTATTTACTCTAATATTAGGTTAATGATATAAAAACAATGTGTTTTATCCATTATTTATTTAAACCGTCATTAAGACTACTATTGTTATCAATCATCGTGAACAGAAATAATCACCACTCCGCATCACTCATCGTGAATTACATTAGACTCATCACTGTTATGTCCGTCTTCTATTGCTTTTTCGATAATACGACACGGTCACATAATACTGATAATATTTGTTGCACTTTTTGTTGATCTTACACCCGGCACATCGCGGTTTCCTACCTATCAGCTTCTGTCTGTATTATTCGACATTACGATCACCTTTGGCATCTGCATCATCACAGACCTTAAAATCACTATAGTATTGAATATATTATACTAAAGTAATGACATGCAGATACTTCGCGGCAGATACAATAGCCTAATCTTCAATCGAAACCACTCATCATTAATTATAATATGTCAACAAAATTACAGTTGTTATTAGAAGCAATATTCTGCATTACCATTACACTCGTCACTGAAAACACTCATCAGCTTTTGAATTTGCATCATCACAAGCCTTCAAATAATTAACATATTGTATTAACGAATGGCTTGCAGATACTCTATTGTCTAATCACATTCTGACTCGCGGTTGCGACACACGAAATACGGGAGTCCTGGGGTGCCCTCACTGTGAGCCCAATTCTTGCATTCTTGGCATTGAACCCAGACTTCTCGTGGCCGACTGCAACTGAATGGTTCTCCGCACACCAAACACGGCCATTCCTCTTCATCGCTGCTTTCGTCGACTTTCTTTCACTTTTTATTTAAATTATTGTGTATGCTATAAATACATCACAGCTTTATTACGTTTACATACCATATTCGTACTGCATGGCGGGGCAAGACGGCCCCGGGACCGTTTTGCCCCGTTCTGACAGGGCCGTCTTACCCCCATACACACCAGTGCTGACCTTTTCACCTTCACATGTAATCCTTTAATATCGCTCCCATTTCGATTAAAGTCATTGAAAACGTGTACAGACGTAAGTGCATTAGTACCAGTCGCTGGTTTATCATCACACGGTGGACATGTTAGCATCGATTTGTCCGAAGAGTGATTATTAGATCACAGGGTTTGCACAACTTTTAAAAAGGTTTGTGAACTTACTTTTAATAGCCTTTGGCCTTGCGGTCGGTAAGAGTATTCGCTAGGTAGCAGCATCATGTTCCACTATTCAACGTTAGTTTGTGTTCACACGTTTGGCAGATAAGACGGGGGGCCGTAATACCCCCAGGGGCCGTTTTGCCCCAGGTTACCCTACTTGACATATTTCTGGCACAGTCCTAGACTGGACATAATCCTGGCATGGTTCTATACTGGACATATTTCTGGCACGGCCTACACTGGGCCTATACTGGACCTTCTATAATGGACCTGTTTCTGGCACGGTCATATACTGGACTTTTATCTGCCACGGTCATATACTGGACCTACACCAGGCAAGGTCCTAGACTAGACCTACTTCGGCTACAATACAACAAAACAGCATTATCTACATTACTGCGAAGGTAGGAAACTAACAAAAACTATTTTAGTGAATTACATTAAACAATACTACAGCGTCGAGACGCGGATCACAGTATCACAAGATAATTGTTTTTCTGTTTGTGTCATCAACCCAGCTGTCTTTGGGAGTTCAACTTATGTAGAGCAATCAGAGGATCAAAGCTTAAAACATTGAGGACATGATTCAGTTTCAATTTGGTAGTCGAATATCTCCATGTAGTAAAAAGTGACGCTCACAATGGAAATACACCGTGTGTTGACTGAATATATTTGCGGTGATGTAATATAATATTCTGGGATAAAACACAAAGATCCACATATATAATTACCAGTGTTTACGAGATTCCAGGATCGAAAATAATTACTGTCGCCCAATGGTTATATTTTAATTTCTGACTTTGTGCGGTTTGTACGACATCGATCCACGAGGAATTTATTTAATATTTGACAATTAAATACATAACATAGATAACAACCTAATTTCACATTGTATTTATCTGTACTTGTCTATGTGAATGTAGTGTTTTTAACATATAACGTTTATATGTTACTTACGATTATAATGACTGTTTTCATTGAAAGTCGATGTACCCAGTATGACAACTTCTTCAAGAATTACAACTAGCGAGAAGTACGGAAACTGGCTATAGTGTCACTCGTAAAGTGAACACTTTAACGACAGTGACTTAGATAGGTAGACATTACGAACAGACAACTAGGCTTTACATAATCACGCCAAATACATGCAAGACACGTTAAATTAAGTCAAGTTAATGCTAGTGTCGAGTGCCTTGTTTGGACGGGAGACGGAAGACTTCCGGGTCTCCGTTCTAGATACGAGGTCTTCGCCGCATGACGGGCAGAAGTGGTTAGGACCTTCACAACATTTGGTTACGTCAGCTCGGATATAATATATCCAGATTTATCATGTGGCGTGTATGTGTGTTTATGTATTTATTTGTGCGTATATGTGTGTATGTTTGTGTGTTTGTGTTTATGTGTTTGTGTATGTATATGTATAGATGCGTGCGTATGTGCGTGTTTGTGGGCGCGCGCGCGCGCGTGCGTGCGTCTGTATTTGTATGTAGTATTTATTTTTAAACATTTGTAAAGCGCCATGTCTTCAGGTTAAAAACCTATTCGAAGGCGCTAACAACATAAAATAGGTAAATACATATACTGGTTATATACTACGTAACACATTATGTACATGTAAGCTAAATAAATAAGTTCAATAAATAGGTTAAATAAACATCTTAAAATGATTTAAATAATAAGTAAAGTCAATAAAATAAATAATGTTAAATGCAATTCTGTGTCTGTATGTTGCCGGAAAGTCTACTCGACGGTTTCAAGCATCTGAAAGTGACTGGAACCTCGAAACCTTTATATCGTTCAGCTGAATAACAACTTGGTCGATTCCATAAAGCTACGTAATATATTCGCATTATTTTGTGACATTTTGTGTTACATTTCGATGTATAAATACCGTACAGATACGGCTTCCCAAAATATGCTCACAACACAAATAATGACAAGATAAGGAAAGGATCTGATCAGAAGTGTCAATGTTGTTTGTTGGTAGAATGATACAGCAGATATAAAAACGAAATTAGGAATATGTTGTTCAAAACGGATAACAATACTTTTAGAGAAAATATTCTGAATTGTCATAATACAGTACACAAATGTCGATTATTTTCAAAATCCTCAGAAAGACATTCAACATAATTTCAGCCATATAGTTGGTTTATTAATGTTTAATGGGAAATTACCGAAAACCCAATATTTCGAAAATGATCCAAAGTGAGGTTGAATGGAAGACAACGTACATGTTTTATTCAAGCTATCAATTCTAATCTTAGCAGCTCGTCGCAGTTGTGAATACAGTCCAAATATAGATTTAGACAAATGCGTTCCATGCTAGCAGCCAGCCACTTCATCGACCCCGCATGACAGTCATACAGACAAGCCTGATACTGGTCGTAGCAACGGGTAATGCAATCCTTGTAGTTGTCCGGAAGTTCCGGCGGTGTTCCCTCTTTAGTGCAGTCGATCGCCATCAGGACGAAACACAAGTGAACCTGTGGAATTAAGTTGTGACGTCAGCTCAGTCCGCTGCTAAATGTTCATATGATGGCGACTGGACCTATAGAACTATCTACAAAACTATTTTAGTGAATTACATTAAATAATACTACAACGTCCAGACGCGGATCACAGTATCACAACGACACTTGTTTTTCTGTTTGTGTCATCTACCCATCTGTCATTGGGAGTTCAACTTATGTAGAGCAATCAGAGGATCAAAGCTTAAAACATTGAGGACATGATTCAGTTTCAATTTGGTAGTCGAATATCTCCATGTAGTAAAAAGTGACGCTCACAATGGAAATACACCGTGTGTTGACTGAATATATTTGCGGTGATGTAATATAATATTCTGGGATAAAACACAAAGATCCACATATATAATTACCAGTGTTTACGAGATTCCAGGATCGAAAATAATTACTGTCGCCCAATGGTTATATTTTAATTTCTGACTTTGTGCTGTTTGTACGACATCGATCAACCAGGAATTTATTTAATATTTGACAATTAACTACATAACATAGATAACAACCTAATTTCACATTGTATTTATCTGTACTTGTCTATGTGAATGTAGTGTTTTTAACATATAACGTTTATATGTTACTTACGATTATAATGACCGTTTTCATTGAAAGTCGATGTACCCAGTATGACAACTTCTTCAAGAATTACAACTAGCGAGAAGTACGGAAACTGGCTATAGTGTCACTAGTAAAGGAACACTTTACCGACAGTATAGGTAGACATTACGAACAGACAACAAGGCTTTACATAGCCACGCCAAATACATGCAAGACACGTTAAATTAAGTCAAGTTAATGCTAGTGTCGAGTGCCTTGTTTGGACGGGAGACGGAAGACTTCCGGGTCTCCGTTCTAGATACGAGGTCTTCGCCGCATGACGGGCAGAAGTGGTTAGGACCTTCACAACATTTGGTTACGTCAGCTCGGATATAAT
>CBDHHR010000988.1:10000-11835 GCA_965263245.1 Metamycoplasmataceae bacterium
ATTATTTTCATTTAAATTTGTTCTCATCATAACAACCCATGTATTCAGCGCCGAATGAGGTGGTGTGAATCTTTGACTCGGTACATGCGTTGGCAAAAGCGCCACTTTGGAATACAAATGATAAGAAATTCAACTGCTTACTTTAATTTTCTGTCCAGTAAAAGATATATTGGAGACGATCGCTGAGCTGGGTTAGGGTGAAATTTACCAAAGCCAAACAAAACTGTAGATCTGCGTAAAGGTAATAATCGAAGTTAGAACAAAGCGAATTGGTGCAGAGCAGAGTATACATATCTCGACCCAAGAACATAATCAGTGACATATCCGGTAGTCAGAAAGGGCGGAAGGTGCACACATGTTTGAATATATATAAATGTATATATATATATATATATATATATATATATATATATATATATATATATATATATTTCCAAACAAAGAGACATGTTGTCCAATGTCGTCCGAAATGAACAGGAATATAGCGGACACCACATGAAGTAGAGAATGCATCCGAAAAGCAGTTTCGTATATTTACGGTTCTGTATATGAGAGTTACGTATGACGAAAATCCGCTCAGAGATTTGCCGATCTTGTTACGTTACTTAGCGATGAATAAAAAAGAATGCCGTGATTAATGTTTTGGTTTTATATTTGTTATATTACGTGTCAACACATCACACACAACGCATTGTTATTCACGTACTATTGTTCGACACGCCCACACAAACAATGATGTCTAAGGACATGTTGTATTATATAGTGTGATTAAAGTTTAGATTCTATTAGAATGTATTTTTTAAGCTAAAACGCATATGCAATTGATACACATAAATAAAATACCAGTAGTTCACAAATATATACAAAAATAAATTACTTATTTTATGTGTGAAATCAATGTTTCAGCATGGAAACCTTTCTAAAAAGCCAACAATAGACAACATTTTTATTAACACTCTTTTGGCTGGGTTTGCACGCAAGAAATCCGCCACAATAAGCGTTGGCGTTTTTGAAGAAAAAAACTCCCAGGCACCGAGAAACGTTTGCTTTCACAACGGTGTGAGTAATTCTCGGAATTAATTGGCATTTTATTTTCCCTGCATGTGATATGCTTTCGCCGGTGTCAGGTTGTGTCAATGCTGCAATCCGGAGACTGCAGATTCATCACTTCTGTAAACTTGTTTTAGTGTACTCTCTAGAACATCACGGGAGAATTTCGCGATGAGGGATAAATAAAGGTAATTTGGATTTGATATTGATTTGGTTTGAGCTAAGCTTGAACATTAGAGGTAGGTTTATTGCTGTGGCTACCATACTGAATGTCTAGACTCAACAACACATGACTATCATACTGAATGCCTAGACTCAACGACACGTCGCGGTCTGCTGATAATGTTGACCAGCGGTTGAGGACATGACGTTGATGCCGATTCTGCAGAACGGAGTACTCCACTGATGTCACATCTCGTAGACACAACGTTTCGGCTGACAATTAGGAAGCCTCACAAGCCCCCTGTCCCCGTGACACCCTGTCGTCCATTTCCAACTCATCAAGCCCCCAGCGGCTGGTGGGCACACGAAAACATCAACTTGTTCTGAAATGTTCACTCATCGACATTCGCACAGGCTTTAATACGAATGTATAGAATGATTTGTTTCATTTAACTTCGTGCGATGTGTCAAGATGCCGCAGCGAACATTTACACAGAATCTACACCAATCTTGGCTTTCTGTCGTTCCTGCTTGCTCTGTCTTGTGACATTGTAGCAGTCACGATATATAATTCTTTTGTGCAGGTTAAGCCACTTGCCAGGACTATCCACTGGATGTCTAAA
>CBDHHR010000989.1:7500-8938 GCA_965263245.1 Metamycoplasmataceae bacterium
TACTGCGGTAGTTGTAGTCAGAAGCTGTAGTCAGTTAGCGGTGTAGTTGTAGCTCAAATACGCAAACTGTTATAGTTATAGTTATAGTTAGAAAAGGCCTACTGCCGCAGTTATAGTTGGAATACCCATATTGCGGCAGTTGTAGTTGGAATACCCATATTGCAGTAGTTATAGTTGGAATACCCATATTGCGGCAGTTATAATTGGAATGTCCCCACAGCGGCTGTTGTAGTTGGAATGCCCCTACTGCGGATCTTGTAGTTGGAATGCCCCTCCTGCGGCAGTTGTAGTTGGAATACCCCTACTGCGTTAGTTAAAGTTGGAATACACTCACACAGGCAGTTTTGTTTTGAAAATTATCTTACGATTCCATACGAATCAAATTTTCATAACAAATGTAGCTAGATATTTCGCGGAGGCCTGGCTAAACTTCGAGATCGCCGTCGTTTTCAGAGTAATTGCAGCCCACTGGAGATAATCTACACAATTACACATACATTACAAACATGTGTTAGATTTAACTTCAGAAAGAAATGCTACGTAATCCATTAATATCACTAGTATGCTGATGTATAAAGGAGGAGTTGTAAATTTAACGTAATAATGTAAATTTTAAAATTTCATTTATCCAGACAAATCACAAGTTGTTTTCATATATCTATTTACAATAGTCGTTATTTAGAAATGTACATCATCGTTACATTCAATTATCACATTTTCGTGGCGAATAAGCTCTTCCTTAACACATCGGCATATTAGTGATATTAATCGATTACATAACATTTCATTCTGAAGTTAAATATCACATAATTATGTTTCTAATGTATGTGGCCTTGTGTGGATTATCTCACATGGGCTGCAATCGATAACATTGATATGAAAATGAGCCGAGCCCGAAGACGGCAGCGAGCCCGAAGCTCTGCCATGCCTCCGCGAAACATCCGGCTTCAATTGTTTTTAACAAAATTTGTTTCGTGTCGAAGCGTAAAATAAATATTTGTTCCCAGTGTCACAGGGAACAAACGCTAGTCGTCACAGGCTGTGATGAGTAGCGTTTGTATTACATCGGAATATCGCATACTGCTCGTTTCGACCCAAAAGCTATCATTGCAAACATGCTCTGAATGTGTAGAACGGGTCCGCCAAATGTCAATGTGTCATGTCTGAATCCACGATACCCTGTGATCGCGTAGCTAATTAAATGTCCGGTTTCTGGGGTAATCGCTATAGGCTACAGATGAGTTTAAACATCATTTATGTTACAACTGTAGTTTTATTTATTTGTTGAATGTTGTCAAATGTTACATACACAGGTAATCTTTGTGTATACATTGTAAACGAATTTTAGGTAATGCATAGTTTTATTTCCTTTAAGCTTGACCCTTATTGTTAATTTTTCCCTTTCAACTTGGGACAAAACACGGAGCATTGAGTATTC
>CBDHHR010000990.1:2500-5000 GCA_965263245.1 Metamycoplasmataceae bacterium
TAATTGTGGCCTACAAACACCCGTACCATAAACATTGTGGGCTTAATTCCTCCATGACCCACTTTGATTCCTAAACAGGTCTATGATAATAATATTTCAGAAAAAAACATTAATTACGAAATTGCTCACCGAAGGTTATCAGCTCTCAGTTGTTTCAAGTCAACCACGATGGTGTCGCCAGCATTCCTGAAGAGTGCAAACATTGTAGACACAGACGAACGTTAGTCCAGCGGAATCCAAATGTAATGTTTAGTGTTTGTGTGAAATCAAGTGGGCATCGACACGACACATGCGATACATCCGCTAGTAGTTATACGTTTAGTCTTGCATAGGCGACTGTCGATCGGTGACCTTGCCGGCTTTTTTATATTATCCGTATGGGGCTGAACAATGCTGCCCTCTCGCGGATACTGGTTAATCCAGCCGTAATTCCTATTTTATAAACAACAGCAAATGTTTATGTTTACTTAGTTTTATGTTAATATAAGTTCAGTGTTGAATACTGAGCGTCTCTACCCTAATCCGGGGTAATGCCGCCCTGGCCGTTACAAGGGCAACCCCCAGGCTGAGTTGAGGGGCTGAAAGTGCTGCTACCTCGCGGAGCCTGGGTAATCGAGGCTATAGTAAGTTTGGCTTACTACTTTCATTATTATAATTTTTTCATCTGGCTATTCGTAGAATAGTGACGTCAATGCTCAGCGACTTAAGAAAACAAAGTTGCTAGTATTCGCAGCTAGAGCTGGTAGGAAATGATACTTATTGGATCATTAGAACTGAGTGCGTAGGTTTTATTACATGCTTACTAAATATAGTTAGCGTGTGTTCATAATTTCTCTAAATACTATGCTGTCGTGTATTTATCCGGTTAAATAGTACACGCAAACATGAGCTATGTGTCTGTTTCCTGACGAATAGTTCCACGGTCAAATAGCCACGGTCTATTTTTAAACTCTGCTTCGATTAACCGTGTTCCGGTAGATGGCACCACATCATCTCGTTCTCACAACCGCAAGTGTGCTTTTTCTCCACAAATGGTCCGTGTATATACACGCACCTACAACCCTTGTAGTAAACAGACGTGGGGATAAATACATTGAAATGCATTTAAATACAAATTACTACTGATGGATTCAAATCCAATTGCAAATAATTTTAAATGTAAAAATATATTTAAATACAAATGCATTAGAAAGTATTTCAAATATTTTTTCAAATACTTTTCGTTATCAGGATGTATTATTTTATTGCTAAAAGAAAAGAAAATCATATATCGAGATATCTAGTTTATAGGTATAATTAGTGTTTTGCTCATATGATGACATGCAAACCAGTGCTAGGGATTCTTGTTATTGCTGACTACATTACAGTGACAGCTGACTCAAAAACCTCTATCCACAGAGGTACAGTGTGTTGTGTGTGTGTGTGTGTGTGTGTGTGTGTGTGTGTGTGTGTGTGTGTGTGTGTGTGTGTGTGTGTGTGTGTGTGTGTGTGTGTGTGTGTGTGTGTGTGTGTGTGTGTGTGTGTGTGTGTGTGTGTGTGTGTGTGTGTGTGTGTGTGTGTGTGTGTGTGTGTGTGTGTGTGTGTTGTGTGTGTGTGTGTGTGTGTGTGTGTGTGTGTGTGTGTGTGTGTGTGTGTGTGTGTGTGTGTGTGTGTGTGTGTGTGTGTGTGTGTGTGTGTGTGTGTGTGTGTGTGTGTGTGTGTATACTATATATATACTATAGAAATATGACCCCCCCACCTCATTTCATTTGCTTAAGGCAGTTGGCAGAAGGTGGACCAAGCACAATGTTTTCCATGAAATTGGACACAAAATAAAATACTGGTGCTGGTGTTAGTGTCAACAAAATATGCCCACTGGGCAGTGTCATTTTGAAAAGGAGATTTTTCACTGGAAAAAGTATTATGGCTTAACAATAATATTATTAATGTATCAAAGTGCAATGTTGCATCAATATAAATAAAACATTACCCTCAATGTGATTAATACTCAAATACATACAAAGAAGAAAAATCCATGAAGAAACAAAGGGTGGGTCTTTTTTCCATAGGGGGTAAATTTTCTATTATGGTATTTTGACCCCCGGGTCACTTTTCTACGCGGGTCAATATTCTATCTGACACCGGTCTCACCTGGAAGGAACCGCTTTGGGCAATGAATGTATGTCACCCGTGAATAAAATGGCTCACGTTGGCTGGGTAAGTTTGAATAATTTATGATCATTGCAAAAAACCCGAGACGACGGCCACACTACTGAACCGTTGATCGGCCGTTCGATATCGTAATGTTAGCGTTACTCGCCAGATGGCAGCACAATACGTGTAACCCCAGACCTGTCGATCTGTGGTGCTACGTGCCCAAGTGAATGCCTCTCTTGTCACGACTACCGAAACAATGGGGACGATCTGTCGATCTGTGGTGCTACGTTCCCAAGTGAATGCCCCTGTTGTCACGACTACCGAAACAATGGGGACGACCTGTCGATCTGTGGTGCTACGTGCC
>CBDHHR010000990.1:10000-16137 GCA_965263245.1 Metamycoplasmataceae bacterium
ACATTCGGCCGGTGGACCTGGCGTGCGCATCGCCGAGCCATAGTCAAGTCTAGGCCGTTCATGGTTAAACTGGCAGTGTTTTTGGAAAACTTGCCGTGCAAAACTGCGGACGCCCAGGTCTGTGGTAAGCGGCATATCACTGCTAATATCTGGTTAAACAAATTTGCGGAGTCGTATCAATAGTGTTGAAACGCACTGGTTGATATTGCTTCAGTGTGAACGTACACTAGCACAGTGTCTTTGTCCTCGTGTTTACCGGAGTTCGTGAAACATGTCGGCTAGTGCTACGCGAATGGAACATGCCTCGATAAAGTTCCCCGACCACTCGCAATTAATACGGTAACTTTATAACAAGTTTGCAACTGCTTCCATGACTATTTGGGAGGGTAACTTATCCCAATCATCCCACACTAACAAATTCTCACCCCATCCCGAATAATTGTGGCCTACAAACACCCGTACCATAAACATTGTGGGCTTAATTCCTCCATGACCCACTTTGATTCCTAAACAGGTCTATGATAATAATATTTCAGAAAAAAACATTAATTACGAAATTGCTCACCGAAGGTTATCAGCTCTCAGTTGTTTCAAGTCAACCACGATGGTGTCGCCAGCATTCCTGAAGAGTGCAAACATTGTAGACACAGACGAACGTTAGTCCAGCGGAATCCAAATGTAATGTTTAGTGTTTGTGTGAAATCAAGTGGGCATCGACACGACACATGCGATACATCCGCTAGTAGTTATACGTTTAGTCTTGCATAGGCGACTGTCGATCGGTGACCTTGCCGGCTTTTTTATATTATCCGTATGGGGCTGAACAATGCTGCCCTCTCGCGGATACTGGTTAATCCAGCCGTAATTCCTATTTTATAAACAACAGCAAATGTTTATGTTTACTTAGTTTTATGTTAATATAAGTTCAGTGTTGAATACTGAGCGTCTCTACCCTAATCCGGGGTAATGCCGCCCTGGCCGTTACAAGGGCAACCCCCAGGCTGAGTTGAGGGGCTGAAAGTGCTGCTACCTCGCGGAGCCTGGGTAATCGAGGCTATAGTAAGTTTGGCTTACTACTTTCATTATTATAATTTTTTCATCTGGCTATTCGTAGAATAGTGACGTCAATGCTCAGCGACTTAAGAAAACAAAGTTGCTAGTATTCGCAGCTAGAGCTGGTAGGAAATGATACTTATTGGATCATTAGAACTGAGTGCGTAGGTTTTATTACATGCTTACTAAATATAGTTAGCGTGTGTTCATAATTTCTCTAAATACTATGCTGTCGTGTATTTATCCGGTTAAATAGTACACGCAAACATGAGCTATGTGTCTGTTTCCTGACGAATAGTTCCACGGTCAAATAGCCACGGTCTATTTTTAAACTCTGCTTCGATTAACCGTGTTCCGGTAGATGGCACCACATCATCTCGTTCTCACAACCGCAAGTGTGCTTTTTCTCCACAAATGGTCCGTGTATATACACGCACCTACAACCCTTGTAGTAAACAGACGTGGGGATAAATACATTGAAATGCATTTAAATACAAATACTACTGATGGATTCAAATCCAATTGCAAATAATTTTAAATGTAAAAATATATTTAAATACAAATGCATTAGAAAGTATTTCAAATATTTTTTCAAATACTTTTCGTTATCAGGATGTATTATTTTATTGCTAAAAGAAAAGAAAATCATATATCGAGATATCTAGTTTATAGGTATAATTAGTGTTTTGCTCATATGATGACATGCAAACCAGTGCTAGGGATTCTTGTTATTGCTGACTACATTACAGTGACAGCTGACTCAAAAACCTCTATCCACAGAGGTACAGTGTGTGTGTGGTGTGTGTGTGTGTGTGTGTGTGTGTGTGTGTGTGTGTGTGTGTGTGTGTGTGTGTGTGTGTGTGTGTGTGTGTGTGTGTGTGTGTGTGTGTGTGTGTGTGTGTGTGTGTGTGTGTGTGTGTGTGTGTATACTATATATATACTATAGAAATATGACCCCCCCACCTCATTTCATTTGCTTAAGGCAGTTGGCAGAACGTGGACCAAGCACAATGTTTTCCATGAAATTGGACACAAAATAAAATACTGGTGCTGGTGTTAGTGTCAACAAAATATGCCCACTGGGCAGTGTCATTTTGAAAAGGAGATTTTTCACTGGAAAAAGTATTATGGCTTAACAATTATATTATTAATGTATCAAAGTGCAATGTTGCATCAATATAAATAAAACATTACCCTCAATGTGATTAATACTCAAATACATACAAAAAAGAAAAATCCACGAAGAAACAAAGGGTGGGTCTTTTTTCCATAGGGGGGTCAATTTTCTATTATGGTATTTTGACCCCCGGGTCACTTTTCTACGCGGGTCAATATTCTATCTGACACCGGTCTCACCTGGAAGGAACCGCTTTGGGCAATGAGTGTATGTCACCCGTGAATAAAATGGCTCACGTTGGCTGGGTAAGTTTGAATAATTTATGATCATTGCAAAAAACCCGAGACGACGGCCACACTACTGAACCGTTGATCGGCCGTTGGATATCGTAATGTTAGCGTTATTCGCCAGATGGCAGCACAATACGTGTAACCCCAGACCTGTCGATCTGTGGTGCTACGTGCCCAAGTGAATGCCCCTGTTGTCACGACTACCGAAACAATGGGGACGACCTGTCGATCTGTGGTGCTACGTGCCCAAGTGAATGCTCCTGTTGTCACGACTACCGAAACAATGGGGACGACCTGTCGATCTGTGGTGCTACGTGCCCAAGTGAATGCCCCTGCTGTCACGACTACCTAAGCAATGGGGAAATAGTATTCAATCCAGTCAGAATATTCAGGAATACTAAATCAATAAGATATTACAAAGAATACAATAGACTAATGAAAACAATAAAGCATAATTATATTAAAAGTATATATATATATATATATATATATATATATATATATATATATATATATATATATATATATATATATATATATATATATGTGTGTGTGTGTGTGTATATGTATTCTTCGTAATATCTTATTGATTTAGTATTCCGGAATATTCTAACTGGATTGAATACTATGTCCCCATTGTTTAGGTAGTCGTGACAGCAGGGGCATTCACGACAACTCGAAGCATTTTGTCAGCTAAAAACGGAGGCTGTTTTATGTTGTCAGTCTTCTCGTCGGTTAAAACCAGTGCTCCGAATGTTACCGCGCCAGTGTTTTCTTGTGTTGTGAGCTATGATTAATAAACATTTGTATAATGGCATTATGTAGTTCTACAAAAGGCGAACTGTCGAAATATATCCCGAGTTAGATAGTTAGTCACCCGGTTGAATTGTTCTTGTAGTGTATACATCTGGAAATTCATTTGCATTTTGTTGAGACCATCCCATATATTTTAGATGTGACCATGAGTTGTAAAATGCATATCCTTTTAAGGACAATAAAGTAAAGTGAAAGTGAAAGTGAAAGTTAGATGACACAAGATTGTCATTCATAGCCTGAGCCTCGGGGGGGGGGGGGCGAAACTTTTCGACAGTTCGCCTTTTGTAGAACTACATAATGCCCTTATACAAATGTCGGCGATGACTAATCGACAAGCTAAGCACACAAGCTAAGCACACCATTCAATGCTATTTTGGTTACAGGTACGAACATACATCAATGACATGGCGTGCTTGTGTTTATTAATCATAGCTCACAACACAACAAAACACTGGCGCGGTAACATTCGGAGCATTGATTTTAACCGACGAGAAGACTGACAACATAAAACAGCCCCCGTTTTTAGCTGACAAAATGCTTCGAGTTAGTTGTAGGGTCGTGAATATTCGACAAGCGAATGTTTCTTGGGATTGTCTAAGGCACCAAGTGCCCGTTCAACGATGGTGTCTGCAGCGTACGTCCAGATCCGGTATTTCACGCGATACATGTACCGGAGGCAAAAAACGAAAGAGTCCAGGCTGACGCACACGCTGTGCGCGTGCGTGCGTGCGTGTTTGTGTGTGTGTGTGCGTGCGTGCGTGCGTGCGTGCGTGAGTGCGTGCGTGCGTGCGTGCGTGCGCGCGCGCGTGCGTGCGCGTGTGTGTGTGTAGTTTCGGTTTCTGTAAATGCCAAATGGCGATCATTCCCGGAACAAAGTGTAACATATCGCGAAGTAAAGCTAAAGCGAAACGGTTATAGTAGCCTACCGTGGTGCTATGGTTGTCTACGTTCAAGGAATTGTCATTTAAGCCAGATTGCAAACACCACCATTTTTTTTCAGGCCGGATGTGGGGTGGGGTGGTCGCTAAGTGGCAGCATAAATAATAATAATAATGACTTCTTTATGGGCCAATTTCCCCAAAGATCGAGCTCAGTGGAGCAACAAAAACCAAAGGATTAAACAATCTCATAATCGTAAACAGTGCGTGAATCGTTGACGGATGGATGAAGGTGGTAGGGATCTAAGGAAGCTTTAAAGAGATACGTTTTTAGACGTTGGCAAATGAAACTATATGTCCTTGTAATTTAACATTGCCAGGAAACGAATTCCACAGACTTGGAGCGGCAACAGAGAAAGCTCGGGTTCCAAGGTTCGATTTCACCTGGGGAATGTGAATTACTGATTGATCGAAGCTGTCTGGAATTTCTTGCTGAAGCATTCTCTACGTTAACGAGGGCTCGGGTGTGATTATATATATATATATATATATAATGCCCTTCCAGAACTCGCGATGCCCAGTAGTAAGTAGGTGATATTATGCTATGATATTAAATGTGAAGATGTACCGTTGTCCATATACTCTGATATGCGACCAGCCACAACGAGCTCCTTTTGAGCCAAACATACACATCTATGTACGTCATGTCCGGTTTACTTTCCTCGAGAATTAATCCAAAAGTAACAATTTTCTTACTGTAACTTATGTTTGGCATTGTTTACTTTGTCCAATTCTAAACCAATTTTTTCTCTCAACGTGTCATTTGTATTTATATTGTGTATGTATGTATGTATGTATGTATGTATGTATGTATGTATGTATGTATGTATGTATGTATGTATGTATGTATGTATGTATGTATGTATGTATGTATGTATGTATGTATGTATGTATGTATGTATGTATGTATGTATGTATGTATGTATGTATGTATGTATGTATGTATGTATGTATGTATATATGTACGCACATACACACATACGCACACGCACGCACGCACGCAAGCACACACACCTACAAACTCTCTCTCTCTCACACACACACACACACACACGCACACACACACACACACACACACACACACACACACACACACACACACACACACACACACACACACCCTCGGACATATGGGTGTATTGAAGACAATAAGGAAACTCTCACTTTTCACCATTTTTATTTTTGGGCATCCACCTTTTGCTTAGTCACATAGGTACGTGGACTGCTATTAAACAATTTGTTGTTATCAGGGTGAATAACCACCGGACACAAACAACATATTATATTACTAAGTCAAATGCTAATGCACGGCAATTTACGCACACAATTCTATGCCATGCATACTAATCTATATGTCTTCTGCTATTGTATTAAACGCACGACTGAAAAGTGACTTGGTTACACAGTCACGCGACGCATTTGTAAGTGTGTTCATTAGTTACTACTCATGACCCATAACACTTGCGCAACAGTTTTCGCATTGAACCTTATGATCCAGGCCATTGATTTTAATCATAGTTTACCCGATGTGCTGATGTCGAACATAGAACGTTCCTCGTTTTGTCGTGGACACGTAGCTTGCAAAATGCTTCGAGTTGTTGGACAATATTGAATAGCCGGTAAACGGATAATCGTCATCTTTAAGGGCATCGAGTGCATGTTTGACGATGGTTTGTGCTTCATACACCTTATCCTTGTAAATCACACGATAGACATATTCATTGGAACCTATGAATTCATCAAGGTTCACGCGTTCTACTTGACCAAGGTGGCCATACGTAAGCCATGCAGGTAAAAAGGAAAGCGGTTGAGTGATGGCTAAGGGTTGTACTGCTCTCCAGGTCGAAACAAAGTGCACCACTTTATTGCCTCCGACGTAGACTCCGACGTGATTCCAAGACGGCAGCCCTTCTAATGGACTGT
>CBDHHR010000991.1:5000-10000 GCA_965263245.1 Metamycoplasmataceae bacterium
AACCGCAGACGTAACTATATAACCTCGTCAGATCAACGCTCCGATACAAACGGGTGATGCAGCGAGACAAGAGACGAGTGCACAAGCATAAACACAGCGCGCGAAACTCTATTTATATCACTGACCGCGACTTGGAGTGTTTGCCTACATCTGACAACTGATTATCAAAGAAAGACAACCGCCAACCCGTGCTCATTTCCAGCGTCCTGTAATGGGGCTAGCTACATACTGCGAAATGTATCGATTACTTCTTTGCGACACAAATAATACAGTGTTACGTTTTTTTTAAGGCCGCCTTACTTTATGTCCCACACGCCATTCTGCCACCTTTCTAGATGTCTGGCGTCTGAACATGGTTTCCTAACGAACTCATACTCATACTCATACTCATACTCATACTCATACTCATACTCATACTCATACTCATACTCATACTCATACTCATACTCATACTCATACTCATACTCATACTCATACTCATACTCATACTCATACTCATACTCATACTCATACTCATACTCATACTCATACTCATACTCATACTCATACTCATACTCATACTCATACTCATACTCATACTCATACTCATACTCATACTCATACTCATACTCATACTCATACTCATACTCATACTCATACTCATACTCATACTCATACTCATACTCATACTCATACTCATACTCATACTCATACTCATACTCATACTCATACTCATACTCATACTCATACTCATACTCATACTCATACTCATACTCATACTCATACTCATACTCATACTCATACTCATACTCATACTCATACTCATACTCATACTCATACTCATACTCATACTCATACTCATACTCATACTCATACTCATACTCATACTCATACTCATACTCATACTCATACTCATACTCATACTCATACTCATACTCATACTCATACTCATACTCATACTCATACTCATACTCATACTCATACTCATACTCATACTCATACTCATACTCATACTCATACTCATACTCATACTCATACTCATACTCATACTCATACTCATACTCATACTCATACTCATACTCATACGCCACACGCCACACGCCACACGCCACACGCCACACGCCACACGCCACACGCCACACGCCACACGCCACACGCCACACGCCACACGCCACACGCCACACGCCACACGCCACACGCCACACGCCACCCGCCACCCGCCACACGCCACCCGCCACCCGCCACCCGCCACACGCCACACGCCACACGCCACACGCCACACGCCACACGCCACACGCCACACGCCACACGCCACACGCCACACGCCACACGCCACACGCCACACGCCACACGCCACACGCCACACGCCACACGCCACACGCCACACGCCACACGCCACACGCCACACGCCACACGCCACACGCCACACGCCACACGCCACACGCCACACGCCACACGCCACACGCCACACGCCACACGCCACACGCCACACGCCACCACACACAAACACACACACACACACACACACGCACGCACGCACACACACACACACACACTCACATATATACTATTACACACATGCATATACACTATCACTCACACACACACGGTTATATATGTAAGTGATTAAGAAAAACACATTAATAATGAAAATAATTAACAACATTTGACATTTTACAAAAATGAACAAGATTTAACAATATTGCCGCTTTCATAATTAACTCTGGATGACAGGAGGACATGGAAGCATTTTGGTTTATCAAGAATCGAATCTATATATCCATACGTATCCCGCCATTCTGAGGTATATTTCGATTTTATTTTTAAACATATTCACCCACACAATCAGCACACAATCTGTCCCATTCAGTTTGAATACTTTCTGAAATGATAAAGAGAAAGCGATACATCTGTATATGACATTATGATACCAGTATAACATGCTGGCATCAAGTACGCGCCGTGGTCCCGTTGTAGCTACTTCCTGTGTGTCAATTTAGTTCGCCGCCCTGTCCGACACCTGTTGTACGGGGCGAGTGTTGGGCTCTCGTGTGTACGGATGTTGTCGGCTCGAGGCACGACCCGAGGCTATACACGGTGGTCTTGTCCGACCACCTTGAACCGTTTTCTGTCGTCGCTGCATATGACGTCATATGTGCAACAACATCGACGGTTAGTTACTTTCCCCCTTCGTCTGGTTCGGAATAAACCCGTGCACAATCACAGGTATCTATGCGGGGTGTGGGAGAGAATGAGGGGTTCGGTATGGGAGGTTGAACTCAACATGTGCGGGACAAGGGATGTGGGATTAGGGTAGCGACACCTGTCCTACCCACTCCCGCAACGGCTACGATATCTGACCCGGTTGTGCAAAATTGTGAAAAATTCGTCGCGAATATTTGTTGAAAACGTAATTTGTAACTGCTTCCAGTAGAAACTCAACAAAATCAATGAAGACACACTCCATCGTGTTTCATATGCTATGTGAGACAGTACTGGTACACAAAAAGGGACGTGTGACATCTAAATTAAAATGCATAATTTTGATTCAAAATGTGTACATATTGAAGCAGGAGGTAACTGGCATAACGAAAATCGGAAGTTGGAATAACATTCGTCGTGCCTAATATATATATATATATATATATATATATATATATATATATATATATATATATATATATATATATTGAGACAAATATGCCCATGATATCCTGATTACACTTTAACTTAAAAATCAGCGAGACCCAAGCATGAGATATGTCAGAAACTCCATACACGTTTGGCGTTCTTTTAAGTAGCGATACTAGATTGACCCTGCTGGTTGAGATCAGCAGATAACATTGACAAATATAATTATCAGTTTAGTATATGGTCACTGCCAGAAGTGGACTAGAACCAGCTAGAAGCTACTCTTGTAATCAAGGCAATATGTATAATGAACAGCGTGTACCAATATTGTTTTCTGACCCATGTACAAAATGTACGCCTACTTGATGTACGTAAATCATAACTCAGCGGTTCTTAATGACTTGCACCAGAGGCACGTGAACGCGGTAACGAATGCCACATGCTGCGCGAATATGAATGTCACGCATTGCTCCTAGATCCACGGGAATTGTAAATTGTTCTTCTCGCGTGCATATCTATAGGCAATTCAAGTTTTCTTTGATGCAACCGAAAATGAGGGCACAGTTGGAATGTATCACCTTGAGCAGTGCGAAGCAATTTATTTCCGTAATCGCAACATGTTTTTATTCATAAAGAAAATATTACCTGCAGATGTTGACGATATAAATATCTGCGCACTCATTTGCCCGATTTATTGTGTGGTTTAGTGTTTAAGGTTATATCTTATTAATTAATAATTGTATTGTAGTTGGCATGCTCAATTTAATCCATAACGAAGCTTTCCAAACAAACGGTATCAATCAAGGATTATGTCAATTACCATGACCAGGAGTCTTTGTGCGTACGATTTACTGCGTCGTAGGAAATGTAGTAAAATAGCGGAACATTTTACACATATTGTGGAAATCATATAACATTACCGATCTCATATTTTATATTTCTGCCTACCTATTTCATCAGTTACACAGGACAGGTTAGCAGTTTAAATGCATATATCGCCAAGAAACTCTCACAATACTTTCTACGAAGTTGGCGCACAGATAAACAAAAAGTTAGGAAACGCTTCCATTGCTTATGAGTGCATTTTCCTTTCGTCTCCAGATTTACACTGATGTGTCATCGCAGATGGTTTTAAAGTTCTTCTCAATGTCGGTATGTTTCAAAGGCGGAAGATAAGCTTGAGTCTTCCTGCTGATGTATAGTATCCAAATACGCCACACAGCTGTTGATATTTGCTGATTCAACACACGGTAAAATTGCATCATTCTCTGATGCGCCATCTGCTGTGAATGTTACCGTTCAGAACTTGTTAGCGTGATTGTACCACAAGGCTAGTGGCACATTGGCAAATTAACAAATGTAAAGAGCAAAGTAAGTTATGACGATTTTATGTCAAATGTATGCACGCTTTTACCAAACCGACGGCGTAATGCTCACAACCACTGAATCGATGAAAGAATTCTAAAGATATTCCCGTCTACAAGTAAATTATACTCTCAGTGTTGGAACTGAGGTTAAACCTAAACATGAAACGAAAATCGTATCGCAACAGGTTTATACTTCCAATCGTATCCACATCGACATCAGGTTCAACCGTTCGGTAATAATATTATGTTGGTGTGTATATATATATATATATATATATATATATATATATATATATATATATATATATAACAGAGGAAGGAAATATGTCATTTCTACAAACATCTGCAAACTTAAATGAATAAATAAATACTAGAGAAGAGTTGCGTGGATAAACATTAATTAAATATCGGGTTTATTTACGTAAGGTGAAAGCACTCTTGTTGGGTTCCCATACTTATCATGTATCATACTTGTCGTAACTAATTAATGCTATGCCACAAGATTTATACGTAAAACTAATACTTTGGGGAAATGTACACGAATACAACTTTGATAATCTACGTGCTAAAACCGCCTCAGAAGTATACTACACATTCCCCCTCTTGGTTTCTTTTGTCGATGTGTGATACTAATTCACGCCTTCACCGTCCCGTCTGTTGTCGCTTATGTCTCCTCGCCGCCAGTCTTCTCCTTCCGCCTGACCATTTCATTCCCGCCTCTCTCCCGTCCCTCTTAAAGCAGCCTTCCCACTCTAGTTGTGGCCTGGGACGTGTACCTGTGGACTCGCCGTTTTCCCGCCTCAGCGCCCATCGTTAGCCTGCTGCCTACTCCCGCACCCTGTGAACCCAGCCTCGTCTTCCGGCGTCTTTGTATTTCCACATTAAGCTCTCATGGGCCACACCACCTTCCCTCGGTTGATTGTTGTTCGTTCTCTATCCTTTTCGCTTCCATATTAATTATCCCTACCCAGTCGTCCTCGTTAATGTGTACAACCACCAAACAAATGTAGGTTGTTGTTGTTG
>CBDHHR010000991.1:17500-20000 GCA_965263245.1 Metamycoplasmataceae bacterium
TTTCAAAGCATGTGTATGGTGTATGGAAATTTGCCCTGACAACAACACGACGATATAAATGCATTAGCTTTGGGCAGCCATTTTGTTTCTTATATAAAAACCAGTACATTCTCTAACAGAAGGGATGTTATCATGTAAAATAGTTTAGCTCTTTAATACTTTCAAAAGTGTTATTCATTTGTCATGTTATAGTAGACATATAATTATAACATTATTTGAATGACCTGACCTTTAAAATCCCTTTTAAAACGTCCGCATGGTACAACTATGAACAGCACATTATTTGGAGTCTGCGTGGAACTTGTTTTATTAAAAAGAAGACGATCTACATGCATTTTTTCAATTAGCGGCAATATCGAATTAATGCAAATTAGTAAGTCAGCCTGCTTAATGGAGTGTTTTCAACAGAAAAAAGTAACTTTAGCAATGTCTGACATGACCGTGACCTTTAAAATTCGGGCAACCCATACAGCTATTGTACGGTCCTAAGGCGCAACTGTGCCAAATTTGGTGTTTTGTTTCAGCGTGTCACGGTCATTCCCCAAGGCACTCCACTAACTTGCTAGCCGCGTTAATTGCTTGGACGCCAGCCAAGAGGGCGGGCAAGTATTTGCGGAAAGGTGCGGACATAATTAGGGACGTGCGGGCGGCGAGCAGAAGCATCGACCGCCAGCAGAAACCTGAATGTCGACTGGTACAATCTACTGGTCCCGCGGAACTGTTTTGAAATGTTTTTTTGTTGTAAAACCGCGTAACTATTCCAGCGTCCAGCTTACCAGAACAATTGTGTGGGTGGGCCGCTATATAAGAAATGTTTTATATTATTATTATTATTATTAGTAGTAGTAGTGGTACTACTACTACTACTACTACTACTAGTAGTAATATTGTTATTAGTAAAGTGTATTAATAATATAATTGTCGACCGCGAAATATATTCCGCGAAACCTGTCGGACCACAGGACATCCAACTTTGTCAAGTGATTGGTCCATGAATAACAAAAAGTCAATGTTTAGAGCACTGGCTTAAATTTGATTTTGATCAGAAAATGTGCGGCTCTATCGCATTTTACGAGACGGCAATCCTTGAAAACATCTGTCGATTTTCCACCGCATGATCATATAAAATGCCGTACCTTCATTGCCGAGAAACAAAATGGATCACTGTCCAAACTAAGACGGACATTATAGCTAGAAGTGATTTTCCAGTTACATTTAGACATGTAAAAGTTATTCAATTACGATATATGGTGTAATTTTTTTTATTTACGTGTTACATGTGTTAAGTTAACAAGTCATTAGATCAAAAGACCAATAACCCTTAAAATTATAGAAAGTTTGACTACAATAATAAAATTATTATAGTCATTACGTCCTATTCCAGGCGTCACACAGTGATTCAAGCCGGATAGCATGAAAACGTTAAAATGCCACAATACACGTGAACGTGTAACAGCTCCACTACAGCTAGACATGTGACAAAAACCACGGCCTTCGCTATTGTTACAGTTGAATAAAACTTTGAAAAAGCGAAAACATAAACCTGAAAAATTAGGTAACATGATTGGTAACGACCAAGTGAAATTAATACATGCTGTAGACCCCTGAAACGAGGAGTGAGACGGGGGGGGGGGGAACAACGATGGCGCATGATAGGGCCACAACACACCCATCCACTAGTGACGCTCTTACATTTGTCCGGTCGTTAAAAACGTTCCGGTTAACGTTTCTGCGCATGCGCAATAAATATAAAGTCATCAATGTCCAGCGAAACAACAAAGCATTTTCGGTATAAATGCCACGAGCCGTTCGTAAACATTCCTGTGATGATTACTGTGAAGAGTTTCTTGAAAAGTCGTTCAATGCAATAACATATTACGTTTTATAAATCACTGTCACGGATTATGGCGCACTATAGTCACGTGATTTACGCTTGCTATCAAAATATGCCTCAAAACTTGTTTGCCTCGTGTTAATTTGCGACAAATAACTTTACTGAGAGGTTATATACATCCTAACGAACAACCGGTAATATTTATACCATAAATGCTTTGTCTTTTCGCTGCACATTGATGATTTTACATATATCGCGCATGCGCAGAAAAGTCAACCGGAACGTTTCTAACGCCGGAAAAATGTAAGCGCTAAAACGTGCGTGCCTGCTCGTCTTAACGGTGCGACTTAGCACACGGCGGCTTGCACGCGCCAGATGGCAACGCCACGACGCGTGTGCACGCGCTGGCGCACTCGCACGTCGCCGTGGGAACGTTACAGACACGCATTTATCCGAGTGGGCATAGTTTGTATAGGTCGGCATTCGTACGGCCATCTGTCGCGTCGTTGCACCTGTCTGAAGGAGTGCACATCCGCCATGCCCGACCCTGGGCGCGTCACGTACACAACCCATCCACGCCTTGTACCCGACGACCTTACAAAAACACTCTTAAGCGAAAACGGAAGCCATCGTGAAACAATAACGTAAATTTATTTCCTCATCAAC
>CBDHHR010000992.1:0-7500 GCA_965263245.1 Metamycoplasmataceae bacterium
AGTACACCCCAAAGTCACTGAACAAGACATCAGCTATGAGTTCTGGCCAATCATGCTCTAGATAGTTTTAGTCACATGACATAGGTCATGTTGTCACATGACATAGGTCATGTTGTCACATGACACAGGTCATGTAACACACAGGTGCATAAATTCAGTCTGTTGACGAAGACCGTTCTATACGCACATAATTATACAGAGAAAAACAAAGATTTTTTTTGAGAGAAAAATGTACACAATTTAATTCTGTCTATTACACGTACTCAAGTATTTCCTCAAAACGTCAAAAAACCAATAAGTTCCCTTTTACCATCTGCTTTAACTAATTGATCTCTTTAATCAACTATTCTCTATTTCATGACAGGGATTGGAAAAGGCATCGCTGAAGCCCTGGTCGCTGGCGGTGCAGAAACATACGCCCTGGACATTATACAGGAAAATTGGTGCTACTTATAAGGGTATTAGTAATTATAGCAGCTCCTCATACTTTTATTTCAACTGGGCTTTGCAGTGATTTGAGCAGCAGTGATTCAACCACAGCAACAACACACGACTGCCGGCAGCACACGCCACATACTGCAAATGTGTTAGCACTTCTAGTCCTACAGTGTGTATGTGAATAAAATACCACGGACTTATATGCATATAAGTCCGTGAAAATACTACTGAATGACCCATGTGTATTTTTTCATTGTGTACTGTCGTGCTCAATAACAACTTTAAACTTTTCCAATATAATCGGCGGCGATGTATTTCAGAATGTACAATGATAGGTATTTGTAGATATTACATCCTTTCTGATAATATTTATACTCTGTTTTTCTAAACAACCTATCTCCTGTCTGTGGGAATTCGGTGATAGTCCCCAGATGGCGCCACCATTGACATCATACCTGGTGCCACTGCGTTGGTGCTCTATGGCTAGTGCACACACACACACGCACGCACGCACGCACGCACGCACGCACGCACGCACGCACGCACGCACGCACGCACGCACGCACGCACGCACGCACGCACGCACGCACGCACGGCACGCACGCACGCACACACACACACACACAAGACGGAGAGAACACACTAGTAGAACTATAAGAGAATAATTAATTTTCTAACTCTGGGGTGGTGAAATCTAGCAGTAATTGTATATGTGTTAATGCAACATGCGGGTTAACACATGCCATATGTAGTTTCCCAATGCGTTTGCACAATCAAGGCAGCATTTGGCTTATGGAAGTGTAGTATCCATGACCCGTCATCTTCTTTATCATCATATATATATATATATATTATTTATATGTATATATATATATATATATATATATATATATATATATATATATATATATATATATATATATATATATAGCAGAGCTGTAACAAGTACATTTATTTTGTACTTGAGTAAAAATAAAAGTAACCCTAGAAAAAGCTACTCAAGTAAAAGTAAAAGTACTTCTAGAAAGAAGTACAAATAAAAAGTAAAAACATGTACTTGAAGTAAACACAAAAGTACTTTTCTCCTGAAACTAGTTCTCAATGGGCCAACTGTTGGGGATAAAACAAAACATTCACAATTATAATTTATTAGTGTGTACACCAAACAGATATATAAAGTGTTTGTTTTTGTTTGTTCTATGCTTAAAAATACATTTAATACTATGAACTATAAAGATGCAAACAACACTGCAGAGGCCAACTAGGCCTACAAGTTGTAAATACACCATGCTTTATTAATAATAGTATGCATAAGTTGGACTAGTAGTAATTCACGGGTATTATATCTTTCTTAAAATGTTCTTATCATCGTGGATTATAGATGGACATGTTATGAATTTTATCATAGGCATTGTTGTCTTAGCTGCCCAGTTAGGAAGTCTTGCACTGCAGTTGTGACACCCAGGTCAGGCTCAGCAGCACCAACACCAGACCCCAGATTGCAATTACCTCGCTGGCTTCATCAGGTAACGGAGCAAATCGTTTGTTCAACTGAAGTAGAATTCTGGCCAGTCCAGGACATTTAACATGTATGTTTGATGTACTGATATTTATAAAGAAATCTATGCTAACTGCAAACATTGCCTTGCTTCCGATGCAGATCATTCGCGAAAGTTATAGGACATTTGCAAATTTGGCAAAGAAATGATGTGTACTTCACTACAATTTTAGACAAAGTACACATATTTGTACTTCGTTGCAAGTAAAAGTACTTCCAAAAAGATTTACTTCGTTACTCAAGAAAAGTAAACTTTTCTACTTAAGTAAAGTAGCGAAGTAAAAGTACTTTGTTACATTACGGCTCTGATGTATAGTATATACATACATCATATATAACATTATATATATATAGTTTATATATATAACATTATAT
Organism: Metamycoplasmataceae bacterium; assembly: GCA_965263245.1. Classification (GTDB taxonomy): domain Bacteria; phylum Bacillota_I; class Bacilli_A; order Mycoplasmatales; family Metamycoplasmataceae; genus DT-68. Next base: position 2,372 of record CBDHHR010000992.1, read on the forward strand.
ATATGTATATTATATGTAATTACAGTGTATATATATATATATATATATATATATATATATATATATATATATATATATATATATATATATATATATATGAGCTTTATACATTGAAACATCCTAGAATTAATACCCAGTATACATTTATTACAGTAATTTGTTAATTGATATCGATGTTGCCTGAATACAACATAAACGACCAATAAATAACGTCGTTGCCTTCTGAATCGTGTTGCTGGATGATCCGTAGTCAGGTGCAATGTTGACATAATTCGTCCGTACTGCGACCAAGTTCACCGGTACTACTGGCCGAGTTCACCAGGAGCGTTACCGTATGACATTAGTGTAACGTCAAACATATCAACACGCATCGACACGTACCTGGCATTTTTTGAGCATGGGAAATACGGGAATTGATTTTCACGTTATTGCTAGTGCGAAATTTCAAAGGCCGATCAGAGAGTTAACTTAACGTTAATTAATTGTCAATTAATGAAAAAGATTAATCATATCATATTCGTATTGCTATGTTATTAGGCTTCTTGCAGCCATATTAATCATCGGGTTAACCCGACTACCATCAGGCCAATATGAAGGCAGTAGGAAAATGAGCCATTATAGGTTTGTTTTCTGAGATAATTAGTATTTTATATCCAATCTGCGGTGTTCCTTGACTAATTATGCGTTATGTCCCTACGGGTTAAGTTGTCTCTATAAACAGGACAGTCAGGACTTCGTGTCTATTATCTTTAGTAACAAAACTATAATCTCCCTTCAGACTCTGTTAGTCGGGATTCACGATTAAGGCAATCCAGTACATGCATTCGTGTATTTTCTTTATAGTTGACGTATGTCCTTACGACATGGTGTCCGTACTTACATTCAACATTCCAAATGAGGAATATATATTGCTTTGCACAATGGCGAAATTAGCCGTAGAACTGTCATGACGCGAACAGTTTGAGTTCTGCTAACTTTGTAAGCCGTCATCAAGACCAACCCGTCCAGCCGGGTGCACTAATCAGCCGGCTATGGCTGTTTCGTTAATCACTTATATCATGAAATATTAATATTTTGACGTGACTCGCAACATTGTGCAACAGCGGCAGTTGCTGCTAACTGAGTCATGGCACGCTTCATTGACAGTTAGATAGCATTTGAACTACACACCAGAAATAGGACACTGGCGAAGAGAGACAATGGATTACTATAATCCTTACGACCTTCATACGTTATCTCATTAATTTGTATTTCACCATTGTAGTGATATTTATAGTTGATTTAGTACAGCTATCTTAGTGTATTTGGTTTTCAATAATATAGTACCATTGCTGTCACATACTTTCGCGAAGATGTAATAGCGATAATCAAAACGAGGAAAGCAGTTACCATAATGCTGTGTTAATACAATCTAATTAAACAAACTTTACATTGTTCAACTATGCATTATTTCGTATTCTTAACAATCGCTTCTTCAACGGTTCAGTTGTCGTCGTCATCATCACTGTCCAGTGGTAATGCTTCATGGCCGGGAAAATGTCTTAGCACGCTTGCTGTTTCCATTGTCTTCTGCCGTCGTCTGACTAAATCATGTGTATGACTTATGTCTTGTCTCTTATCCAACATGTTTTTTTTTTTAGTGTACCAGTATGTGATGTTTGGCATGCTTCTTTCCATCTTTGATGGTGTGTTGCTAGCATCGTTGCCTGGTAGGTGTCCATGTTTCCGCACGCCACCATATGTCATTGCTGGAAGTACGCATGAGTTGTCGACTTGTCTCTTCGAGCAGGTTTCAAGAAGGTGTCGAGGTGCCCGGCAGATACAGCCCAGCCGGCCGAATCTCCTTGGCTTGATGTTTGTCTCTAGTGCTGTAACGTTGTCCCAAGTAGACGTAGCTTTCAACTGTAATTTTACATCTTCGACTTGTTCATCTTCAAACTCTGATTTTTACTTTCATCAGCTAGCTCCTGCAATATTTGCTGTAATTCATGCGTGATATCAGTGCACGAGCACATCGTAGGCGAAGCGAAACTGACTGAGCTATTCTCCATAAATCCTCAAGTCGTATGACTTGAACATGTACAAATGTTCCTGAACTTGTCAGGTGATTTTTACATAGCCCCTTGTACAGATTTCTGTTATTTCCTGCTTATGATGTTTCTGTGCATTTTATCATAGCGGGTGCCCGCCTGTAAACATGTGTTTGTGTACATGCGTGCATATCCGTGCGTGTGTGTGTGTGTGTGTGTGTGTGTGTGTGTGTGTGTGTGTGTGTGTGTGTGTGTGTGTGTGTGTGTGTGTGTGTGTATGTGTGTGTGTGTGTGTGTGTGTGTGTGTGTGTGTGTGTGTGTGTGTGTGTGTGTGTGTGTGCGCGTTCGTGCGTTCGTGCGTTCGTGCGTTCGTGCGTTCGTGGGTTCGTGCGTTCTTGGGTGGGTGCGTCTGTGACAGACGGGTGTTTTCCTAAACAGCCAACGCCAGGCATTAAGCTGGTGTGATACCTGACTGTTTGGCGATCAATTATTAATTGACTGATTAAACATTTCGATATTTGCTTATACTCGGTCCAGTAATCACTGTGCGCATGCACACACCCGTGCTCACAGGTAATTCGGTGGTGAACCGCGTCGATATAGGTGCCATTGTCGACAATAAGGATCAGACGGTCTCCACTCATTCTATATATTTAGTCAGTCGAAACACGAATGAAGCGATCGACATGTAATGTGATTGATCAGACCCGCATTAATGTATTACATCGTAAATAATATATCATATTATTCTCATCGACAGCAGAACACTGCTAGTAACTACCTAATTACCTCGCGACATAAAACAGCGATTGATGTTGGAATAACCGGACTAATGTAACTACATCCTTAATTTCTGGTCGGAAAATCAACGACAGTTTTTTCGTGCAATGGTATTGTAATTCTTAAACAACGGCGATGACGTGATAATAATAATAACTTATTTTAGAGAGTGAATGGTGTAATTAACCTGACATTATATTTATTCCTGATCAAATCAATCGACATTTACGGTTGTGTTGTGCCTACTCATTGATGACAGATAACTTAGAAAATACACTACCGAGTGTATGTAAAGTTATTGTTAAATTGTTGTGCTCATTTTAAAGTTGTTCTGTGATGCCGTCTTTCGAAATGGCTACCCACGATGTGCATTTTATTGAATGTAGTGGACGCTGTAGAACGTCCTCTTGCGGAGCTGTATCCTAGAAAGTGTTATCCTTGCTGTTTACGTGGCCCGAGAGAAGGAACTGCGCTTCATTCTAGGACCACACGTCGTCCGGGGATCACTCGGAACACATTTAGGAGAGAACATCAAAGTCGGACTATTTAACCTACAAACTGAAGTGTATGAAGTAATTCGCTGAACACATTTAGACGTTATTAACATTTCTGTGGGTGGCATTTGTTTGGGTCACCCGGTGTATATATATATATATATATATATATATATATATATATATATATATATATATATATATATATATATATATATACATATATATATATATATATATATATATATATATATATATATATATATATATATATATATATATATTACATTACACTCTATTATTACACAATGGTGAACACGCATATTTAACATAGAACCTATGCAAAATCATGTACATAGCTCTAAGAGCTGGCATTTAGCACTAAGTGGTCTCCCCGGCGAGCGAGCTGCCGTAAATCCAATATAACAATTTGACACGCGGTGTGTGTTACCTGTGGGCCTGTAGCGTCAGCATGCACAGTCGTAGCGTCATGTCATGTGACTCGGTGCACGTAAATATTACAAGGGCATATGATGGGTCGATACGACGAGCATGTAGCATACGACAAGGCGACGGAGAACGACGCGGGCGAACTGTGACCACTTCACGAGTATCATGTGGCTGTTTGTCGCTATGATAGTCGCCGGTTGCGCGGCTACAGAACGACAGGTGAAAATAGGTAAGTGGCCGTACGGAGCCGGAAATGTTGTGGCGATAGGGTGAATATGTCTTGATTGTCATTTTGGGTTTCTTGACTTTAGAATGAGTTGCTTGGACTGTACTGGCAGCAGTCTGTGATACGATTGTACTAGAGTACACTAACATACCTGCTAGTCTGATTGGTCCGATTCTACTATGAATTGTATGTCTTACTGTGGCCGACCTATCAGTCTGGTTTGTCCGGCTGTACAATGAATTGTCTGTCCTACTCTGACAGACCTCGATTTCCCTTCGTGTGACCTGTAATGCGCGATTTCATCCGAAATTTACGTTCGCTCCGTTTCGCTTTTCATATTGAGTTGTTGCTTCGGGGCTAAAGTGTGACCCTTCTCCACTCGTCCACTCGCTCTTGTCACACGCACGTCACGGCTGTATGTGATTTGAAGTCGAGGTCAAACATTCCGCTCTTCTAGGTTTGTTTCATAGTGTGACCAATTAAGGAACATTTAATATATTTTTGTTATGGTGCCAAGGCACGCTTGTTAACATTCCTACATGTTAACATGTTATAAATACCTCGATGCCAACAACCCCACTTAATGAAACAATATTTGCCCGAATCCCTGCTTAATGAAGAAAATCGATGTCTAGGCTATTATTCCATGTGATGAATGTTTAGGTGCATGCCAAAAAAGGTAATAAATAAATAAATATATATATATATATATATATATATATATATTAAATTAAAACCTACTTAATGAAACAATATTTGCCCGAATCCCCGCTTAGTGAAGAAAATCGATGTCTAGGCTATTATTCCATTCCATGTTTAGGTGCATGTCAAAAAAATAAATATATAAATAAATAAATATATATATATATATATATACATATATACATATATATATATATATAATATATATATATATATATATATATATATATATATATATCATTACATGCACATTTGTGAACACACACACATACGTGAGTGCCAGTCTGCATGTATGTGTTAGCGTGTTAGTGCGGGTGCGTGCAAACGGATTTATGACACTTCGTTGCTGTTCCACGCTGACTTCTGCAGGCGTCATGCGAGATGGCGGCCAGCTTCTGCAGCCCCTGGAAGACTGGGAAGGAATGCGGTCAGCGCTGCAACGACATG
>CBDHHR010000993.1:0-15325 GCA_965263245.1 Metamycoplasmataceae bacterium
GACACTTTAGCTATTCTCTGCATCAAGGGATAGACAGTGCCACAACTCTGTACTATCAGATATTATAAGAACCCACTAGGACATAATTGTCCCATATAAAGAGAGTTCCCTCCTGTAACCATTTAGCCATACAGTGAAAAACATGCATGGTGTTGGATGTATTCACATGGACCTAAAATGTTCACCCTTGTAAGGTTATGTTTGAAACTTTGTGATGTGTGAGGGTACATTGCAAACACTGAAATATATCCAGAGGGCAGATATTAATATGTTGACTAAACCCAAAAGAATTATATGTTTGTGTTGTATAGAACAGTTACAGATGAGTTTGTTCGGACGTATTTTAAATTGGTGTTGGACGTACGCATGTGAAATACAACATACCTACCCCGGGTAGTAGTTATAATCATGATTATGTTTTCCAAATCATGTATCCATAATGACAGATACACAATTAGGAGCATAGATTGAATCATCTCTAGCAATATATGTTGACAGTCGGGTCTCTTAACATTTTAAAATGTTGATATTGTTCACTGTCATATATAATATGTTCAGCTGAAACCACACAAACATCAGCTTACTCAAAAAATCAGCTAAGTTCCAAAAACAACATACTTTAATACTGCTTTAACTCACCTCCACCCCAACCAATATTTGTATAACTATATGTGTCGTGAGTCATGCAATGTTCATCATCCACAACTATTCAATAAATGTCACTCTCAGTTTCAATGTTTCGCCCATGAAATGGCGCCAATATAGAATAGGTTTCCTAAGTGCTGATACATGTAGTAATCATAGATCAAAACCCATCAGGCTTTTATATAGGATCAAATTTTTGCCAGTCCATAATTAACCTAAATTGATGCCATTATCCACCTACTGGGTACTTCCGGAGTAAGGAACTTTAGTACAACAAATTTAGGCCATGCAAGAAAAGAGATTACTTCCCAGTGGCCCTGCTGTTTAATTATGACGATGTCATATGACAGGGCAGGCTCCCTCTCAGCTCACCTTGCTGCCCGCATAAATTATATTGGCCTGGCAAAATAACTGTAATCTAGACCAGTATATAAATGCCAGTATATGCCAAAATTGCCACCTGATAGTTATTTCATGTACACCGAATGCTATAAACATGTTTATATGCTAATTAAGACGTAATTTATTTGTTACCACTATATGTCTGGGATAGGTTAAAACACCCTTTGTAAAGCACAATTTAAAAGGTTTTTTAAACCCTACCACCTCGTCCATCATTTTACCCAGGGGAAACACTGTACTTAACTTGGTTCATTTGAGTACTGAACTGCAAATGGGCCTTGAATTTTGGGGAAGCATAAAAGAAAATTAGTTTAAATGCAACCACAACCATTCTAATACCTCCTATTCTTAATTTTAAAGTTAGTAAAGGTTTAAACTTTGCCATTACTTCGTCGAAGAAATCATAGCCGGTTCCGAGGTAGTCGCGAAATACATGACAGAGATCGCGGCAGAAGAACGCAGAGGGCAGGTTGTATGTACCATCAAACGAGCTAAACTCCCGAAATCTAACATCAGCAAGGGGGAGAGGATAGCTACACAGACACTGAAAAAAGACAACTCCATCATCATACTCTCTGCAGACAAAGGTAGAGCCGCGGTAATTATAAACACTACCAAAAATAGAGAGAAAATGACCGACATGGTGGGGGATACGAACACGTACACCAGACTTAGCAAAGACCCCATGCACAAACACAAAAACAGAATGATCAACATCCTAAGGAAGTGGAAGAGAAATGGATCCATCTCAGACAAACTGTACTGGAAGCTATACCCAGAGTCGGAAGAACCCCAAAAATTGTATAGGACACACCGCTTAGACAGATAGTATCCAGTTGTGGCAGTATTACATACAATGCAGCCAAATACCTGGACTAGCATACTCAGCCCCCCTTGTGGGTAAGAACTGTCACAGCATCAAAAACACCAAGAAACTAGTCGACAAGCTAAGAGGCCTAGAAATACCACCTGCTCGGAAACTAGTGTCATATGATGTCACAGCACTCATGGACATCAGCTGGATGGAGATGAAATAGTTAATGCTCCCTTATCTTGTTACTATTATAAAATGGAGAAATAGAAAAGTAGCCATAACGGGACTACCGGGGTAGTTCAACTGTCAACTTAATGAGTAGCTATAACGGGGAAAAAGTAGCTATAACGGGAAGAAGCTATAAATGGAAGTAGAGCTCTATAACGGGAAGACACCGAAGCCAGCGAACATCCTCCGCTCGATGGTACTACACCATAAAGATAAAACACCTAAAGAACACTGATGTGGAACCATCTATAACATCACGTGTGACATTGACAGCAGCCACACATACATAGAGAAACTCAGCCAGAGATTCAAAGAACATACAAACCTGGATAAATCAACAAGTGTAGGAGACCAGTACTGACCCGTTATTCCAACAGGCACAAGATAAAAGTGAAGGAGGCTCTATATATATATAGTTATATATATATATATATATATATATATATATATATATATATATATATATATATATATATATATATATATATATCAAACAAGGAGCCCCTACCATGAACAGAGACCAGGGATACCATATCCCTGCCATCTACAACCAAATTATCTTGGATGACATGGCCCCTCAGTCATTAGAGAACTCCACAGAATCATCCATCCATGTATTGTCTGACAAGTTCCAAGCAGCTGGCCAAGATGAGTTTGTATTAGTTGTGGAATAGAATCTCGTGAGAGAACAAGACATCAAAAATATTAAGCATCTAGTTTTAATGGTGTACTCAGTTTTACCTTTGGGTGCACTCGTGCTTAGATCATATCATAGTTCTGTCACAAACATTTGACTCAGAAGAGACATGCTATCCAGTGTCACTGACAGGCTGCAATATACCAGGACCCAAAACAGGACTATAGAGGTATCTTCAATGTGCAAACATAATAATGAGCGAAGTTTGGTGTTGCTAGATTCCAAGATATTTCGTTGCAATTCCATGAGTGACCATCCTGCTGATTACATGATGGATAAAACACATCACAAATCTGGATTAAATCATGTTTAAAAACAAACTGAATCTGAGGCAACACATGTGACAGAATGTGAACAAGGCCCGTAGATTACTGGTCGAAACGTCATACTCATCATCAACAATTAAGTTCCAAAGTAAGTTAACGTATACTACAATTTGAAGGTAGTTTTTAAAAACAATTCTGGTTGGCCATTCCCCGGACCAAATAGTGTTACATCATGCCTTTGGTGCTTGCTCAGCCCATCCTACCACCTCGCGTATCATTTTACTCAAGGGAAACACTGCTAGCATATACCATCACAACACCCCCAGTACATAGCTACAATACAGAGCCACTAACCAACTATACCCCTACTACACAATAAGAATGAAAACAAGGTGGATTCACCCCCAGTACACAGCTAGAATACAGTCACTGTACCCCCAGTACACAGCTACAATACATGCACTATACCCCTAGTACACAGCCAGAATACACAGTCACTGTACCACGAGTACACAGCCAGAATACACAGACACTGTACCCCCAGTACACAGCCACAATACATGCACTATACCCCCAGTACACAGCCAGAATACAGTCACTGTACCACGAGTACACAGCCATAATACACACACTGTACCACCAGTACACAGCCACAATACATGCACTATACCCCCAGTACACAGCCAGAATACACAGTCACTGTACCACGAGTACACAGCCAGAATACACAGACACTGTTCCACAAGTACACAGCTGGAATACAGTCACTGTACCACCAGTACACAGCCAGAATACACAGACACTGTACCCCAGTACACAGCCACAATACATGCACTATACCTCCAGTACACAGCCAGAATACACAGTCACTGTACCACGAGTACACAGCCAGAATACAGACACTGTACCACCAGTACACAGGTAGAATACACAATTTGAAGGTAGTTTTTAAAGTCAATGTACCCCCAGTACACAGCCAGAATACACAGTCACTGTATCAACAGTACACAGCTAGAATACACAGTCACTGTACCACCAGTACCCACACAGAATACACAGTCACTGTATCACCAGTAAACAGCCACAATACACATTCACTGCACCACCAGTACACAGCTAGAATATAGTCATTGTACCACCAGTACACAGCCAGAATACACAGTCACTGTACTACCAGTACACAACCGGAATACACAGTCACTCTACCACCAGAACACAGCTAGAATACAGTCACTGTACCACCATTACAGAGCCAGAATACAGTCATTGTTCCACCAGTACACAACTAGAATACACAGTCACTGTACCACCAGAACACAGCCAGAATACAGTCATTGTACCACCATTACAGAGCCAGAATACACAGTCACTGTACCACTAGTACACAACTAGAATACACACTAACTGTACCCCCAGTACACAGCTAGAATACAAAGTCACTGTACCCCCAGTACACAGCTAGAATACACAGTCACTGTACCCTAGTACACAGCTAGAATACACAGTCACTGTACCCAAGTACACAGCCATAATAGAGTCACTGTATCACCAGTACACAGCCACAACACACAGTCACTGCACCACCAGAACACAGCTAGAATACAGTCATTGTACCACCAGTACACAGCCAGAATATACAGTCACTGTACTACCAGTACACAGCCGGAATACACAGTCACTGTACCACCAGAACACAGCTAGAATACATTCACTGTACCACCATTACAGAGCCAGAATACACAGTCACTGTACCACTAGTACACAACTAGAATACACAGTAGCTGTACCCCCAGTACACAGCTAGAATACAATGTCACTGTACCCCCAGTACACAGCCAGTATACAGTCACTGTACCCCAGTACACAACTAGAATACATAGTCACTGTACCCCAGTACACAGCCACAATACACAGTCACTGCACCACCAGTACACAGCCACAATACAGTCACTGCACCCCCAGTACACAGCTAGAATACAGTCACTGTACCACCAGTACACAGCTAGAATACACAGTCACTGTACCACTAGTAGAATACTAGAATACACAGTCACTGTACCACCAGTACCCACACAGAATACACATTCACTGTATCACCAGTAAACAGCCACAATACACATTCACTGCACCACCAGTACACAGCTAGAATATAGTCATTGTACCACCAGTACACAGCCAGAATACACAGTCACTGTACTACCAGTACACAACCGGAATACACAGTCACTGTACCACCAGAACACAGCTAGAATACAGTCACTGTACCACCATTACAGAGCCAGAATACAGTCATTGTTCCACCAGTACACAACTAGAATACACCACTGTACCACCAGAACACAGCCAGAATACAGTCATTGTACACAGAATGTCACTGTACCACTAGTACACAACTAGAATACACACTAACTGTACCCCCAGTACACAGCTAGAATACAAAGTCACTGTACCCCCAGTACACAGCTAGAATACACAGTCACTGTACCCTAGTACACAGCTAGTATACACAGTCACTGTACCCAAGTACACAGCCATAATAGAGTCACTGTATCACCAGTACACAGCCACAACACACAGTCACTGCACCACCAGAACACAGCTAGAATACATTCACTGTACCACCATTACAGAGCCAGAATACACAGTCACTGTACCACTAGTACACAACTAGAATACACAGTAACTGTACCCCCAGTACACAGCTAGAATACAATGTCACTGTACCTCCAGTACACAGCCAGTATACAGTCACTGTACCCCAGTACACAACTAGAATACATAGTCACTGTACCCAAGTACACAGCCACAATACACAGTCACTGCACCACCAGTACACAGCCACAATACAGTCACTGCACCCCCAGTACACAGCTAGAATACAGTCACTGTACCACCAGTACACAGCTAGAATACACAGTCACTGTACCACTAGTAGAATACTAGAATACACAGTAACTGTACCCCCAGTACACAGCTAGAATACAAAGTCACTGTACCTCAGTACACAGCTAGAACACACAGTCACTGTACCCCAGTACACAGCCAGAATACAGTCACTGTTCCCCAGTACACAGCTAGAATACACAGTCACTGTACACCAGTACACAGCCAGAATACACAATCACTGTACCCCTAGTACACAGCTAGAATACAGTCACTGTACCCCCAGTAAACAGCCATAATACATAGTCACTGTACCCCAGTACACAGGTAGAATACACAGTCACTGTACCCCCAGTACACAGCTAGAATACACAGTCACTGTACCACCAGTACACAGCTAGAAAACACAGTCACTGTACCACCAGTACACAGCCAAAATACACAGTCACTGTACCAGCAGTACACAGCCAAAATACACAGTCACTGTACCACCAGTACACACGTAAAATACACAATCTCTGTAGTACCAATACACAGCTAGAATACACAGTCACTGTACCCCAGTACACAGCTAGAAAACACAGTTACTGTACCACCAGTAAACACCTAAAATACACAGGCTCTGTACTACCAATACACAGCTAGAATACACAGTCACTGTACTACCAATACACAGCTAGAATACACAGTCACTGTACCCCAGTACACAGCTAGAATACACAGTCACTGTACCCCAGTACACAGATAGAATACACAGCCACTGTACCCCAGTACACAGCTAGAATACACAGTCACTGAACCCCTAGTTTACAGCTAGAATACAGTCACTACACCCCCAATATACAGCTATACACCCCTGGTACATAGCTAGAATACACAGTCACTTCACCCGTAATACACAACTAGAATGTACAGTCACTACACTGCAACTACACAACTTGAATACATAGTAACTGCACCACAAGTACACAGTTTGAATACATAGTCACTGCACCCCAAGTATACAGCTAGAATACAGTCTACATATATATATATATATATATATATATATATATATATATATATATATATATATATATATATATATATATATAATGTATATGTGAACATTCGTGCATCTGGACCATTATCTATATTTACAAAGTGTTTAAAGATTTATCTTTTTATTATACATTTTAATTAATTCAAATGTTATCAAATGACGGACACTTCTTTATAATTTTGTTTTCTTGTTATAATTAGTTTTAATTAGTTTATCTGTTTTGTAGATTGATGTATAGATAATTTATGTACAAAAATTTAGTAAATGTTTTAATTTTATATTAATTTAATAAATTTACAGAGGTTTAATACTACAGGTGTATACATCTTTAAAACAGTGTTTAATTTATTTTAAATTGATTCATATGATTTAAATAATTTACATACAAAGATTTACTAGAGTACATCTTAAAACCAAAATTTCTTTTGATTTATACTAATTTATATAATATACATTTATTAAAACATTAATGATATGTCTTGTACAGCGCATCGATCCGCCATGCGGGAATTACCGCTATAGAAAAACAGTATTATTATATATATATATATATATATATATATATATATATATATATATATATATATATATATGTGGAGTGACTGAGTATGTATATATATATATATATATATATATATATATATATATATATATATATATATATATATATATATATATATATAGAGAGAGAGAGAGAGAGAGAGAGAGAGAGAGAGAGAGAGAGAGAGAGAGAGAGAGAGAGAGAGAGAGAGAGAGAGAGAGAGAGAGAGAGAGAGAGAGAGAGAGAGAGAGAGAGAGAGAGAGAGAGAGAGAGAGAGAGAGAGAGAGAGAGAGAGAGAGAGAGAGTTCTCTAATGACTGATGGTCCATGTCATCCAAGTGGTGAAGAATGTTTGTATAAACAAAGTGATCCCCAGTCATGTTGTCACATTGTCACCAATGTCACTGGTGACGCTTTGAGCTGAAACCACACAAACATCAGTTTACTCAAAAATTAGCCAACTTCCAAAATCAATAATTATGGCTTTAGTATTGCCTTAACTCATTAACATCCCATCCAACATTTCAAGAGGTTTTCTGAGATATATGCAGTGCTTATGATCCAAAACTATTCGATAAATGTCACTGTCAGTTTGCATGTTTTGACCACAAGATGGTGTCACTGTAGAATAGATTTTCCACTGATACATGTAGTGATCATAGACCTAAACCACCAGACCCACCAGTCCAACATTACCCTAAATTAAATGGTAATGCCATTGCATTATCCACCTGATGGGTACTCCATGGGATGAGAGACAGGTTTGGCTTCTGTAGGACAACAAATTTAGATCATGCAAATAAAATATATCATTTCCCAGTGGCCCTGCTGTTTTATGATGCCCAAGTCATAGGACATGGTAGCCCCTTTCAGCTCACATTTCTGCCACCAAACTGGTATTATAATGGCAAATTGACAGGTGGATGTGTATTTAGATAAAGCTATGCCTTCCAAGTCAGTGTTTTCCCTCCATCATGACAAGCGAGGTGGACCACCTCACTGTTTTTCTACCTTTGCCCAAAATATATCAACAATTGCCATCGGAGGTAACTGGTGAGGAGAAGGTTGAAATGAGCTGGTCGTGTGGAAAGAATGGGTAAATCAACAAGATTAGCCAGATATCTACCAAAGATAGGTTGCAGAATGTTTTGAGGGCTTTTCAAAGAAATTCTACATGGCATTTTTTTCTCCAAATATATGGTTGAAGTTTATTACCCAAGTACCTGGTAGTCTATTAAGTGATATAGGTAACGCAAATGTGATCTAACCAAATGACTTTACCATGGTTGTTGCCAGGAAAAGTCAGAATATTCTGCATGAACGCATCACCTAAGCCATGGGTAAATTAAGAATTATTTAGTTCAAAAGACTAGCATGACATCAGTCTAATTCGCCACATAAAGCCGGTGCAGTGAACTACAAACAAAACTGGACTTAAAGAGGACGATTATAGAAAAATACAAATGTGTTCTGAAACTGAGATGACAACTTCTTTGAAGAGCACTGACCTCTATCACCTTTCTGGCATGATGTTGCTGATCATATTGTCTGCCTCATCTGATCAGGGTTGTGACAGTAATATCCTCTATGAGCCATAGATAAACAGGAACTCAACAAATGCCTTCAATTGGTCTTGAATTAAATACAAAATATTGTGTATAATTATTAGCCAGTGCAACTGGTTTTTTTAATTAGAACTTGGAAATACTGCACGGTCTATATACTGGACCAAAAGTGAGTACCAATTTGATGTTTTATTCCAAAAATAGTCAGTCTTGTAGTTTTGTTACCACATCATGTAATTCTGTTGCCAACCAAAACTTGCACACTATAAAAGAATGGTGCATATATCATGAATACAAGGTGATGTTATATGATTTTTATTAACGCTAGCTGTCAGTCAGCACTAGTAGATTGCTGATTTCAGAAAGATTTTCTTGACATATGTTAACAATTGATCTTACTGATATTAAAAATAGTTTGTTTAATTGAGTTACCAAAATTTAAACAGCCATAGTTTAATCAATTTATTACATTTCTTGAAAGCTACCACTGTTTCTTATAGGGAATGGTGAGTATTTCAATTAGCTGTGTTTAAGTCTCCATTCTAGATACAGTCGGAATGAAAACATGTAAACAACATCAGCTCAAAAAAAGTTCTGAATTGTAATTACGTTACCGTAGAATTGTCCATAAACACCCAGGTGTTTTCTTCATACTGAAACCTGTCTGGAGATCGGCAATACATTCTAGAAGAACGAAACTAAGCTATACCAAAGTTGTGTCCTCTCAACTCTCCTAACTATGGCTGCAGATGCTGGAATATGACTGAACTCGACCTCAAACACCTGTCTACCTTCCACACAAAATACATTGAAAATATAATGAGGATATTCTTGCCATTAACAAATTCACACACAAAATTGCTCAGAATGACCCGATGGCCTTATGGAGGATAAATGTTTTACCAGTGAAACATTTTTGGTAGACCTGTGGATGTTAATTCATGTGTAGCCAGTTGAGATATGTTAATGACCTGAAATAAACTACATCTATTTTCAAAGCATAACTGCCATTATCTATGATTTTATTATACTTTTTTGTCCTTAGTTTTTACCCATCCACCACCCATCCAGTTATGTTTCTACCCATCAACAACGAGGTTCACCTGTCCAAATGACGGATCGACGGGTCTCTGCATATAGCTATTCTGTCATAAATGATATACAGTGTGTGGGCAGTTCAGCTGTGTCGGATGTACAATTCAGACACTTTAGCTATTCTCTGCATCAAGGGATAGACAGTGCCACAACTCTGTACTATCAGATATTATAAGAACCCACTAGGACATAATTGTCCCATATGAAGTGAGTTCCCTCCTGTAATCATTTAGCCATACAGTGAAAAACATGCATGGTGTTGGATGTATTCACATGGACCTAAAATGTTCACCCTTGTAAGGTTATGTTTGAAACTTTGTGATGTGTGAGGGTACATTGCAAACACTGAAATATATCCAGAGGGCAGATATTAATATGTTGACTAAACCCAAAAGAATTATATGTTTGTGTTGTATAGAACAGTTACAGATGAGTTTGTTCGGACGTATTTTAAATTGGTGTTGGACGTACGCATGTGAAATACAACATACCTACCCCGGGTAGTAGTTATAATCATGATTATGTTTTCCAAATCATGTATCCATAATGACAGATACACAATTAGGAGCATAGATTGAATCATCTCTAGCAATATATGTTGACAGTCGGGTCTCTTAACATTTTAAAATGTTGATATTGTTCACTGTCATATATAATATGTTCAGCTGAAACCACACAAACATCAGCTTACTCAAAAAATCAGCTAAGTTCCAAAAACAACATACTTTAATACTGCTTTAACTCACCTCCACCCCAACCAATATTTGTATAACTATATGTGTCGTGAGTCATGCAATGTTCATCATCCACAACTATTCAATAAATGTCACTCTCAGTTTCAATGTTTCGCCCATGAAATGGCGCCAATATAGAATAGGTTTCCTAAGTGCTGATACATGTAGTAATCATAGATCAAAACCCATCAGGCTTTTATATAGGATCAAATTTTTGCCAGTCCATAATTAACCTAAATTGATGCCATTATCCACCTACTGGGTACTTCCGGAGTAAGGAACTTTAGTACAACAAATTTAGGCCATGCAAGAAAAGAGATTACTTCCCAGTGGCCCTGCTGTTTAATTATGACGATGTCATATGACAGGGCAGGCTCCCTCTCAGCTCACCTTGCTGCCCGCATAAATTATATTGGCCTGGCAAAATAACTGTAATCTAGACCAGTATATAAATGCCAGTATATGCCAAAATTGCCACCTGATAGTTATTTCATGTACACCGAATGCTATAAACATGTTTATATGCTAATTAAGACGTAATTTATTTGTTACCACTATATGTCTGGGATAGGTTAAAACACCCTTTGTAAAGCACAATTTAAAGGGTTTTTTAAACCCTACCACCTCGTCCATCATTTTACCCAGGGGAAACACTGTACTTAACTTGGTTCATTTGAGTACTGAACTGCAAATGGGCCTTGAATTTTGGGGAAGCATAAAAGAAAATTAGTTTAAATGCAACCACAACCATTTTAATACCTCCTATTCTTAATTTTAAAGTTAGTAAAGGTTTAAACTTTGCCATTACTTCGTCGAAGGAATCATAGCCGGTTCCGAGGAAGTCGCGAAATACATGACAGAGATCGCGGCAGAAGAACGCAGAGGGCAGGTTGTATGTACCATCAAACGAGCTAAACTCCCGAAATCTAACATCAGCAAGGGGGAGAGGATAGCTACACAGACACTGAAAAAAGACAACTCCATCATCATACCTCTCTGCAGACAAAGGTAGAGCCGCGGTAATTATAAACACTACCAAAAATAGAGAGAAAATGACCGACATGGTGGGGGATACGAACACGTACACCAGACTTAGCAAAGACCCCATGCACAAACACAAAAACAGAATGATCAACATCCTAAGGAAGTGGAAGAGAAATGGATCCATCTCAGACAAACTGTACTGGAAGCTATACCCAGAGTCGGAAGAACCCCAAAAATTATATAGGACACACCGCTTAGACAGATAGTATCCAGTTGTGGCAGTATTACATACAATGCAGCCAAATACCTGGACTAGCATACTCAGCCCCCCTTGTGGGTAAGAACTGTCACAGCATCAAAAACACCAAGAAACTAGTCGACAAGCTAAGAGGCCTAGAAATACCACCTGCTCGGAAACTAGTGTCATATGATGTCACAGCACTCATGGACATCAGCTGGATGGAGATGAAATAGTTAATGCTCCCTTATCTTGTTACTATTATAAAATGGAGAAATAGAAAAGTAGCCATAACGGGACTACCGGGGTAGTTCAACTGTCAAATTTTAATGAGTAGCTATAACGGGGAAAAAGTAGCTATAACGGGAAGTAGCTATAAATGGAAGTAGAGCTCTATAACGGGAAGACACCGAAGTCACATAACATACACATATACCAAAAGCCAGCGAACATCCTCCGCTCGATGGTACTACACCATAAAGATAAAACACCTAAAGAACACTGATGTGGAACCATCTATAACATCACGTGTGACATTGACAGCAGCCACACATACATAGAGAAACTCAGCCAGAGATTCAAAGAACATACAAACCTGGATAAATCAACAAGTGTAGGAGACCAGTACTGACCCGTTATTCCAACAGGCACAAGATAAAAGTGAAGGAGGCTCTCTATATATATATATATATATATATATATATATATATATATATATATATCAAACAAGGAGCTCCTACCATGAACAGAGACCAGGGATACCATATCCCTGCCATCTACAACCAAATTATCTTGGATGACATGGCCCCTCAGTCATTAGAGAACTCCACAGAATCATCCATCCATGTATTGTCTGACAAGTTCCAAGCAGCTGGCCAAGATGAGTTTGTATTAGTTGTGGAATAGAATCTCGTGAGAGAACAAGACATCAAAAATATTAAGCATCTAGTTTTAATGGTGTACTCAGTTTTACCTTTGGGTGCACTCGTGCTTAGATCATATCATAGTTCTGTCACAAACATTTGACTCAGAAGAGACATGCTATCCAGTGTCAGTGACAGGCTGCAATATACCAGGACCCAAAACAGGACTATAGAGGTATCTTCAATGTGCAAACATAATAATGAGCGAAGTTTGGTGTTGCTAGATTCCAAGATATTTCGTTGCAATTCCATGAGTGACCATCCTGCTGATTACATGATGGATAAAACACATCACAAATCTGGATTAAATCATGTTTAAAAACAAACTGAATCTGAGGCAACACATGTGACAGAATGTGAACAAGGCCCGTAGATTACTGGTCGAAACGTCATACTCATCATCAACAATTAAGTTCCAAAGTAAGTTAACGTATACTACAATTTGAAGGTAGTTTTTAAAAACAATTCTGGTTGGCCATTCCCCGGACCAAATAGTGTTACATCATGCCTTTGGTGCTTGCTCAGCCCATCCTACCACCTCGCGTATCATTTTACTCAAGGGAAACACTGCTAGCATATACCATCACAACACCCCCAGTACATAGCTACAATACAGAGCCACTAACCAACTATACCCCTACTACACAATAAGAATGAAAACAAGGTGGATTCACCCCCAGTACACAGCTAGAATACAGTCACTGTACCCCCAGTACACAGCTACAATACATGCACTATACCCCTAGTACACAGCCAGAATACACAGTCACTGTACCACGAGTACACAGCCAGAATACACAGACACTGTACCCCCAGTACACAGCCACAATACATGCACTATACCCCCAGTACACAGCCAGAATACAGTCACTGTACCACGAGTACACAGCCATAATACACACACTGTACCACCAGTACACAGCCACAATACATGCACTATACCCCCAGTACACAGCCAGAATACACAGTCACTGTACCACGAGTACACAGCCAGAATACACAGACACTGTTCCACAAGTACACAGCTGGAATACAGTCACTGTACCACCAGTACACAGCCAGAATACACAGACACTGTACCCCAGTACACAGCCACAATACATGCACTATACCTCCAGTACACAGCCAGAATACACAGTCACTGTACCACGAGTACACAGCCAGAATACAGACACTGTACCACCAGTACACAGGTAGAATACACAGTCAATGTACCCCCAGTACACAGCCAGAATACACAGTCACTGTATCAACAGTACACAGCTAGAATACACAGTCACTGTACCACCAGTACCCACACAGAATACACAGTCACTGTATCACCAGTAAACAGCCACAATACACATTCACTGCACCACCAGTACACAGCTAGAATATAGTCATTGTACCACCAGTACACAGCCAGAATACACAGTCACTGTACTACCAGTACACAACCAGAATACACAGTCACTGTACCACCAGAACACAGCTAGAATACAGTCACTGTACCACCATTACAGAGCCAGAATACAGTCATTGTTCCACCAGTACACAACTAGAATACACAGTCACTGTACCACCAGAACACAGCCAGAATACAGTCATTGTACCACCATTACAGAGCCAGAATACACAGTCACTGTACCACTAGTACACAACTAGAATACACACTAACTGTACCCCCAGTACACAGCTAGAATACAAAGTCACTGTACCCCCAGTACACAGCTAGAATACACAGTCACTGTACCCTAGTACACAGCTAGAATACACAGTCACTGTACCCAAGTACACAGCCACAACACACAGTCACTGCACCACCAGAACACAGCTAGAATACAGTCATTGTACCACCAGTACACAGCCAGAATATACAGTCACTGTACTACCAGTACACAGCCGGAATACACAGTCACTGTACCACCAGAACACAGCTAGAATACATTCACTGTACCACCATTACAGAGCCAGAATACACAGTCACTGTACCACTAGTACACAACTAGAATACACAGTAACTGTACCCCCAGTACACAGCTAGAATACAATGTCACTGTACCCCCAGTACACAGCCAGTATACAGTCACTGTACCCCAGTACACAACTAGAATACATAGTCACTGTACCCCAGTACACAGCCACAATACACAGTCACTGCACCACCAGTACACAGCCACAATACAGTCACTGCACCCCCAGTACACAGCTAGAATACAGTCACTGTACCACCAGTACACAGCTAGAATACACAGTCACTGTACCACTAGTAGAATACTAGAATACACAG
>CBDHHR010000994.1:0-7500 GCA_965263245.1 Metamycoplasmataceae bacterium
AAACCGCCTCAAATGATAATAGAGCAATATTGCGAACCGCTTGCTTGGCCGAAAATGCGCAAATTTCTCTTCCGAATGACAGTGGTGGCCTTGCTATTCTTGCCAAGAAGATCGACACGATCCGCAGCCAAATCTGAGTGCCGTCAGCGAATATCTGTAACGCGCATGCGTGTGTTATTTTGTCGCCACTGCTGACATTTCAGCCGGCTTCGCTTGATTATTCAAAAGGGCAAGATAAAGACGTCCAAAATCGATCCTCTGCCCTGCGTTTTCATGAAAGCTAATAACTCCATCTTGGCGCCGATTCTCAGGAATATCATCAGCCTATCGTAGGAATCATCTAGTGTTCCGACAAGCATGACACAAGCTGTAATTACGCCTCGTCCAAAACGCTCCGGTTTTTCCGCTACCGACCTCTCTCCAACCTTCCGCGTGCATCCATATTACTCGAACGTCACGTCTCTGCCCAACTGCAACGCTATAACCTCGAATATCCATTTCAGAGCCCCTATCGCCCGGCACAGAGCGTCGAAGCAGCGATTGTATGTATTCAAGACGACGTATTACGATCTCTGGATGTTCATAAGCATGTAGTATTTGTACTACTCGATCTTAGCGCCACGTTTGACACCATCGACCATGACATTCTGTTAACGGATCTAGATCGAATCGGCGTGGGAGGCGAAGCACGTTGCTGGCTCGCATCTTATTTTACCGTCCGAACACAGTGCGTCAGTGTGGACGGTCAATATTCTCGCAGAACCCGACTGCGACACGGAGTTCCACAGGGCAGTGTCTTGGGTCCTCTACTTGTCACTGTACACTGGGCTGGCCCATCAGATGTGTTCGCGAAGCACGGTGTTCGCTATGTTGATGATCCACACCTTTATGTTGACTTTACATCAAATGATTCTGCGTTTGCAGCCGACCGAATATCCGGCTGTGACGTGGACGTAAAGGTATGGCTGGCGTCGCGCTACCTACTTTTGAACGAAGCGAAAACAGAGGCTATTCTCTTTACTACACCGAACCATCGACATCTGTGGACGCAACGTCATCACTTCGGCCAACATACGCGACCTTGGCGTGCATCTCGGATCCACTTTGCCGGACTGCCGACGCCCAGCTTCGTTGCGTAGAGCAAACACGATCTGCTCTAACGCTTAAAGCCTGCAAATCACTGGTACTTGCGCTAGTAAATTTTGTAAAGGCAGCCCTGTACGGTATTACTGGGATGGTGCTACATCGACCTGAGATGGTCCAGCGCTTCCATTACATCCGAGAACACAACGTGTTTCTGGATATTCTTAAGTTTTTGTTTAAACAGGCCTTTACTTATTTGTTTACATAATTGTGTACATTATGTTATTATCGCAATGTCTACTTTTAATATATGCTGATCTGTTGTAATACATAGGCCCTACACACTGTGTTGTAAGGTCGTTTTTACATTCGTAACCTATTTTTTTACTTTCACATGTAAGACGGCAACGACGACGGCGACGGCGACGGCGACGGCGACGGCGACGGCGACGGGCGACGGCGACGGCGACGGCGACGGCGACGACAATTGGGTTTACGACGGACACGGCGACAACAACCAGAGGGAGGGTCGATATACAGCCACACGCGGGACTTGGTGCTTCTTCCTGAGTTACTGAAACATATTTCAAAAGTAACAGCAATATGTATGGCAAGCTTTTTGACGAAGATATATTGTCAGCGCCAATCTACTGCCGAAGACTAATTCCACTTAGGAGGCCGACACTTACATCTATATACAATACAATACTGAATTTTCTCGGAAATGTGGATGATGTAATATGGTGTTACTCATTAATTACCATAAGCAACTAAGGGGAGACGGATATAGTGATGAATGTGTTTACGTGTACATTACGTATCATCGTACATATATAACGAATACAGGATTTGGAAATAAAAAAAGGGATTTCCACGACAATTTTTGCTGGCACAACATGGGGCCACGAACAAGCGCCCTGTTTCCCACTGTTTTGTTGGACACAGCTATATGAAATACACGTAGATCTT
The DNA here is from genome assembly GCA_965263245.1 of Metamycoplasmataceae bacterium. Classification (GTDB taxonomy): domain Bacteria; phylum Bacillota_I; class Bacilli_A; order Mycoplasmatales; family Metamycoplasmataceae; genus DT-68. Next base: position 2,053 of record CBDHHR010000994.1, read on the forward strand.
ACGTTGGCCCAGTGTAATCATCGCGAAATCTGTTGTTCTCAATTTAATCACTAGATGGCAGCACACATCTCCACAACGGCTGTTGTAAGTAAATAGAGGGCAATGACCCCTCCTCTCCCTTTCACCTGTCCCCTTACTCCCCGACACTAGAGAAACTTACACGACTCCAACGCCACCAGTCGTCTGCACTCGCATCCGCGCTCGCACACACACGTACAAAATGGCAACATACACAAGCACATGCACGCACACATACAAAGCACCCACTTACAAACTTACACTTACACGTACACGCACGCGTGCTGACGTATACGCACACTCATACGTAGTAGTGTAATAATACGTACACACACGCACACACGCACACAGGCACGCACGCACGCACGCACGCACACACAGGCAAAAAACCGCACATACACACAAACTCACACGAACGCACGCATGCACGCCCGCCCGCGCGCACGCCAGCCCGCCCGCCCGCTAGCCCACCCGCCCGCACGCACGCACGCACGAACGCATACACACAAACTACCCATTTTCCCATATCTGTCTTTCTCTCTCTCTCTCTCTCTCTCTCTCTCTCTCTCTCTCTCTCTCTCTCTCTCTCTCTCTCTCTCTCTCTCTCTCTCTCTCTCTCTCTCTCTCTCTCTCTCTCTCTCTCTCTCTCTCTCTCTCTGTCTGTTTCTCTCACTCTACCTTTCTCCATTTCTACTTCTCTCATTCTCTCATTTTCTCTGTCTCTCTCACTTTGTCCCCCCCTCTCTTTCTCACTATCTCACTGTCTCTCTCTCTCTCTCTCTCTCTCTCTCTCTCTCTCTCTCTCTCTCTCTCTCTCTCTCTCTCTCTCTCTCTCTCTCTCGCTCTCTCTCTCTCTCTCTCTCTCTCTCTCTCTCTCTCTCTCTCTCTCTCTCTCTCTCTCTCTTCTGCCCTCTCTATTTCTCTACCTCTCCCTTCTGTCATTATTTTCTTATGTCCGTCTCAACCTCTCTAACTACCTTTTCTTAGCACTCCCTACCTTGGAGGAAATAATAAATAGTGCGACTCACTGCTGCATAACGATGTACACGGGACTGAAACAAATAACACGTGTTCATTGAGAGTGTGGGGGGGGGCAAATATGGACAATTTTATTGTTCAAGGATGCACACAAATGTATGTACTAGTTTTTATACGGTCTGTTTTGTCTGAAATTAAGTAAAGACGTAAAGCGTAACAGCAGTTGACCTATTAAAACAGTGTAACTCTAATTACAAATTTGAAATATTATTTATTTAGGATGCATCGTAGAAATGGTGATTCTATCCGGTCAATTCCATATTCCAAGGGGAATTTAATAACAAACGTTGCTTTTTATGAATGATGACAACGATTGCATATATTACAAAACGCTGCTGATTCAGATATTTAAAAAAAACACGCTGCTCAAGGCAGCAGTGAGAAACACCTTCAAGTAGCTTAGCAATCTGTTTAAGTCAACCTCTGAATACAAAAATGTAAAAGTAAAGGTAAGTATAGCGCAGTATCCGGTTCTCAGGACTGCTCAAAGCGCTTTTACACTTCACTTCCCTGGCAGAGCTATTTAATCAGATACCATCTCAGCTTCTCTGTGAAGCATCCAGCCATATGATATAATTAATGCCCGAAGTTTGCTCGTATACATATATAGCCAGGTACTAATTTATACAGCTGAGTGAACTAGAGCAATGTAGTGTGAAAAAAACTTGCCCAAGGTTTTAACACCGCAGCACGTGATTCGAACACGGGTTTTCTTCTACCACTGAGCCATTGCACTGTGGTGGGAAATAGTTGGCAATCGTTCGTTGAGCGGATGATCACACAATCTATACTAAGAAAAAATACAACATGGCACGTAATACATCAAAACGGGTGCAGCGTACCGACTTCACAATGCACTCAATCATAGAAGCACTCTCTGTTGTGGTAGTTGTTGTGTCAGAAGACTCCCTTTCCGCAACTCCACCCGACATTGTCTGCATCTTTATGAGGTACACGGTAAACCGTTGACCTAGTTACTGTGTCTGGTGACGCATCTATCTGAGTGGACGATTGCCAACGACCTGCTGTGTCCTCGTTTTATTCGATGCCGCCTGTATCAAACATGCTTAACAGTGCGATACATAGATGCCCAACTGCATTTTGATATACGATAGGTTTCTGCAAATTTATTCCGTTATTGGAAACATGGTTATAAGCAAATGTGCATATGACAAAACCAAAACACAAACAATACCAAAACACACACAATAATCTAACCAACTACGAACTTCATTGTCAAAACACATTATAATTATAATCAATAAGCAAACATGTGTCGCGTTTTGATCTACAGCCAAAATAACATTGACATATATGTGAGTAGACTCGGTTAAAAAGTGTCAACGGAACATTGCGAAGCGTATTGCTTTTCAGTACGCGTCACTGTCACGATGCACAGCAGTGACTGGTAGGCCTTCTGATATTGCACATTGCACTCTCTGTCTTGCGTAATACTCGACAGCAGGTGTGTTACAAAGAAAAGCTCTGACGCTGATCAACACGCACCCAGGATAATACACCTCTTTACTAGCTCGGCGATTAAAAACTCGATCACATTTGTGCTGTTTCTGATAGAATTAACTAATAAAATTCATCAGGTCACCGCGGCTAGAGAAAGTGAGACGGTGTTTTCAAACACCGCACAACACGAAATCAGAGGAGCAAATGTATGAAGACTTAACGACCCAGCGCTCAAAAGCGGCCTATCAAACGAGACAACTGAAGTGAATGGTGGATATTCATGGAAATATACGGATCAATGACACACAAGCAATGTAATCCTTAAATAAGTGCCTGGTTGACTTACTCGAATTGGACATTTAAAATAGTAAGTTATTTTATGCTGAGTTGTGAAAGACCATACATTTTCAAGCATTTTCAATGGTCACATTTGCAGCAAGACTTTCCCAACTGCCGGGTATTATTTTGTTAAGATAATTTGTAAAAACATTTTATTCTAATGTGTGTATGAGTGCTCGTGTCTAATGTGTGTGTGTGTGTGTGTGTGTGTGTGTGTGTGTGTGTGTGTGTGTGTGTGTGTGTGTGTGTGTGTGTGTGTGTGTGTGTGCGTGTGCGTGTGCGTGTGCGTGTGCGTGTGCGTGTGCGTGTGCGTGTGCGTGTGCGTGTGCGTGTGCGTGTGCGTGTGCGTGTGCGTGGCGTGGCGTGGCGTGTGCGTGTGCGTGTGCGTGTGCGTGTGCGTGTGCGTGTGCGTGTGCGTGTGTGTGTGTGTGTATGTATGTGTGTGTGTGTGTGTGTGTGTGTGTGTGTGTGTGTGTGTGTGTGTGCGCGCGTGTGTGTGTTTGTATGTGTGTGTGTGTGTGTGTGTGTGCCAGATTTGTTGATGTCACACACATACCCACAAATATACATACGTTATATATATATATATATATATATATATATATATATATATATATACATTTTCATAAAGACCAGTAAATGAATGGAACAGATTATCAGGTGATTGTGTAGGTGCTAGTAGTGTTAATATATTTAAAAATAAAATCGACATATACCTAAGACTGGCGGGGTATACTTAGATAGATAGGTTGGACTCTCGATAAGCCAAAGTCTTCCTAGTCCACCTGCCATCTAGAGTTGAATTTCTAAGTGGCAATCTTGTCAAATCTCTTGTTAAAGCTGTAATGTTTGATAAATGAGATATATTATTTGCGGTTTGCAAGATGCAGCCTGTGTCATGTGATCTTTAAACAATTTCTGAGTTCGTTCGGGGGCGAACGCGGTAAAGAGGGGGGGTGTGATAGTGACCCCCCGCCTGCGATTGTGACACCCCCGCGGGTCTGCGGAACTGGAGAGCAGCGAGGAGCAGAGCGGGAAGCGTGGTCGAGTTGTTTGTTTGTTGGCAGTTTTAGCGTGTTATTAAACTGTTTATGCCAAATTGAAGTACGTCGTTAAATATATATCGCAGATCAAGCGGCAGATCAAGCTTATATTCAACATTCATACGGGGAAATCGTTCGGACTCGGCGGTGTAACTGATGAACATCACATTTACAGTAAATCATCCCCATTGGCATTACTATATTCATAGCCTACGTGGCTGTATATTATTCTTCTTGCGTCTATGAATGCACGTCAGCATTATTCAACACTGGATTAATTGTTCCCGTGTTAAAGAAATCCACTCTTCCTGTAAAGTGCAAATAAGTATCAGCCAGCAAATACACCAACAACCAACAAAGCAGCCGCGTAGCCACACTCTTAACTACCCGCAGTGACCTTTATTAGTTTAGCTACATGCGATGCTGATGTGCCAGAAACTGTTGCACTTTTAGGTTTTATAAATATGTCTTGTACAATTCAAGGCAAATAATTGCAGGAATTGCCTGGCGTGCTGATGACGTTCTTGTACTGCAAACTTGCCACGGTCTATTGGAGCTTGTTGTATTCTCCACCAGGTGTTATGTTTTGCGGTTTAGTTATCAGTGCATACATCGCTCAGGGCGAAACGGAATTAATGTGTTTTCATCATGCTACTGCGACGTTTAACACAATTAAATTCTAGACACACCAAAGTGCTAGTGGCAACGACTGTACCCAGCACTAATACATCTCACAACCAGACTGGATATGGCGATTCTAATTTGGTATTGAACAATATAACTATACGATTGTTGGCAAATGTTCCTTGAAGTGGAGGTTAGCTGACCATTGTTTATGTAATGAAGAATCACGGCTTTGAATGTATGAGCAACTGCACTATTAATGCGTTAAACGGTGATAGTGTCCAGGATGTTGCACATATAAATGTGTTATCCTTATCTATTAGACCATTAACATTCCTACGGTCGACTGATATCGAGTGTTGTTCTCTTGTTTTATTTTTTTAATGCCACGGTACCGGGGACCCTTTTGGAGACGGTCGTATCCATTGGCGAGTGACCAAGTAAAGGAGTTTTTATAATCACTCCAGATCTACAACTGAGATTCCTATATATGATGGGCATGTTGACTCGATTAGACATCTTTCATTCACCGAAACATTTATCATCAATATTCATATGAACATCTTGAGCACCTCGTAACCACTGCATTTTAATAACGCGCGCACGAATGCACACACCCACCATTACATTGTTTATATTAGGTATAACTGAAATTATATTATGTTCTTCTTTCCCGTAATGGTGATGAATAAACTAATATTTATTTGCGTGATTAAACGAAGTTCTTTGGTTATTATTACCAGTTTGTTTTTAAGATTGTTGTAACCAAGTCGGCGACGCGTTTTTCCCTTAAAGCGTGTGATCTGGTTCCCGACCACTCGATGCAACATCGGGTGCCAGCACACACCCATTACATTGTTTAATGACGCGGCAACGACTTAGCGATTCAAACTGTAAAAACATGCACCGAAGTGGTTCGACTCAT
>CBDHHR010000995.1:5000-12046 GCA_965263245.1 Metamycoplasmataceae bacterium
CCAGTTGGATAGACGGCATATTTGCTCGATTGCATTTGAGTAAACGTAACATTGCAACACGGGCAGTGGCACACCTGGGTGACATATGCTCGTCGATAAACGACGCAAAGAACAACGACCTACATTCGTGTGCAGTATACGTTGATATAAGTGGACGTTATGCATTTAGACAGTGATGGCGTGACATGTGTGGGATGATTGCAAAGCGCATACCATACATTCGGATATAATGAATATTGATACAAATGACGTCATCCCAAAAGGAATACCAACATCCGGATAACATGATCTACCCATCAGCCTTCACGAGACTGTGTTCTCACATCCGGTTATGTAAGTACATGTTTATAAGCAATATTATTATTACAGTGATGCCTGATATGTCGTCTCATTGACTGATACTTGAAAACACGCTATTAGTATTAAAATTTTCAGAATTTACAAATGTTATGCTAAATAATATAAACAAGTTCAATTGAATTAATGTAATGTATTTAACTGTCCGAAATTAGGTAACCTTGGACTCGCTGTTAATACAAATTAGCCGGTATTTCAATGTGACGTTGTGGTAACATAACATAAACAGAGCTGCCAAGTTGAATTCAGTGTGATGAGGGAGCTCTCCCTCCTACAGTATGTCAAAAGAGGGAGAAATATATGCAAGACGCGAAATGCCTTGCCCCAGGTTGCGAAGCAACCGAGAATTCTAGGGGATTCCGGGGGCATTCCCCCCGGAAACATTTTGTAATTGAGAATGCCAAATACGTGATTTCCTGCCTTTTTCGCTTATATTTAGCACCTATAACTCTTCGAAAGTTAACTATATTTTAAATAACAATATTTTATATTTTAAGCTTTCATGTGTGGATATATAATTAATTTATATTTTTTATTGGGGTTTACAGAGACTTTCAAGATTCTTTCACTATTATAAAAATGGACATGGCTATGGTATTGTAACATTTTATTTTAGCTATAAACAGCAGTCACAAAATAAATAGTTGAAGCAGAACTGCATTTCTGTCCATTTCTATATGCGCTCTTTTAGCGTCTTCATTTCCACCATGTGTTCTTCAGCTCTTGCTACTGCAAGGTCAGCATTCGCCTTGCTGGCTGCCTTCCTGACACCATCTGCCAGTCTTCTGTCCCGTAGCAGCAGCTAAACTTATTCCTACCCAATTCGTAACAAACGTTTCCATTGGCCATTGGATATAGTCACTCCCTGTTAGCTGACCAATCAGAAAAGTTCTATTATATGCGTCTTGTATAGTCTCCGCTCGGCTATTCTCGGCACTTTCCGTGTACCGTAGATGACTCACAGCTGGCAAAACGGTGCGCCGGCAAATAAAATAGAAACATACGCGTAAAAAAAGACAAAACGATTATTTTGCGGGAGATTGCAAATCAAAAGCAGGAGATCGGGAGATTGGGTTTATTTTGCTATATTTCCGGGAGATCTCCCGATAAATTGGGAGAATTGGCAGCTTTGCATAAAACCATGGTATTCGCTTTGCGTCAATAACAAATCCAATGTCGCCACCTGGTGAGTAACTGAGACGTTACACACAGCCACGTACATCGACTTCAACAACTGACATACTCCATAATTACCAACCGCTATGTAGACTGACTTAAGGGTACCAACTAACTTTAAAATATATTTTCTTTCCGCGCCTTCCGTCGTGTAGGTCTAGTAAATAGCAAACATTCATTCAAGTCACATCCGGGACAAAATGTAAAAGGGTGCGACACATAACCACAAATGCTTAACGTGTATGGTTATACATTTGCACTCTAAATGCCATGGTATTCCTGTTTAACATTGTCATTGTTTATTTTCCTTCTGTGGCTGAGTTGCCTTATTACAACTCAATCTTCTGTTTCTCCACTTTTGAAGAATCGCGTGGCCTGCTGCTTTCATACCGACCATCCATGACTAAATATATTTTACAAATTTGAAATCTGTTTTAATCTACTGAATGCTAAAATTTGGGAACAACGGTGAATGATCCCAAACTTTACAAGTTATTTACAGTTATTACTGGTCACTGCCTGACAAACGTTTCCTATAGAAAATGTACGTGAAGAAATATAACCTATTATAGAAAACACCTCCGCCCGAGTAGTTTCGTTTGCGCCGCAGCAATGTGACCGTAGATAAAAGTACAGCGCACCAATCTCCAGAATCGTTCAAAAGCGCTTTACACGACGACCCTCATATACCGCTGAATAGAAGCAGGTCTACCGCTTTGTTTGAAATATTATGTGACACGTTAGAAAAAAATAATATAATACGAACGAATTCGTCGGAGCAGACATGTAAGCTTACTCACTCTCAGTGTGTCGTGTTCACCAGCAGTCTACACGAGCGCGTCGTGCCAACGAACAAACTGTAAACTACTTGTCATGGTTCGCTGCCTACTTACAACACAGACAATAGGGCCTGCAAGTGGGTCACGATACATGGCGTGACTCCGCGCGACTGGAGCTTATTGGGCACTAAGCGAGACTAATTGGGGGACTGGACACAAGAATAATATTCTAACGATGGATGACAGTTGTAGCTTCCGACTGATGAATACTAGGAAAATCAGTTCATAAATATCTTGTGTTATACGTTTCTTATCTTAAATGTCCGATTTAATATTGAGTTTACCACACTAATAATCGATTACAATTCATGATATCCGTGATCATTGTCACCGGCAAAGTGTTCCACTGCTTCTGCTTGTAATAATCCTTCGGACAATATAACTGAAATACGCTATTTCGGGACAGTTCTATTATTACGACCAAAACAAAACAAAGTCCTATATGTTAACATGGAGTATATGGACCTCCTGCCCCCAACTGCCCCCAGCCTCGTTTTCGCGCGCGAGACATGCACGCCCTATACACGGTGTTGATTGCCGGTGAGCAGACAAAACCACACAAGCTGACATGTGGTGTCCCGCAAGGGATTTATATGACCCCTCTTGCGTCAATACATTTTATCAAAGTAGTATTGTATTAACTTTTTAGTATTATATATATATATATATATATATATATATATATATATATATATATATATATATTATGTTATTAATATGTATTTTTATTATCATTATTTTAGGAATAATCAGTGTGAAGCGCCCCAGAACAATTATTTGGATGGGGCGCTATATAAGAAATAAACTATTATTGTTATTATTATTATTATTATTATTATTATTATTATTATTATTATTATTATTATTATTATTATTATTATTATTATTATTATTATTATTATTATTATTATTATTCAGTTCCCGAATAAGGTTACTGAATGTTACAGTTACGTTAAGAACATAGTTGTATTTCAGAAGAATCTTGATTTAATATTACAATCCCAATTTTATAAGCAGTTTCACTAGTAATAGAAATAACATAATGCTTGCGGTTACGAATGTCTAATATTACCCTGCATGCCGATACGTGGAGAGTGCGTAGAGTTATGCTGGTTTAACCAATCACGTGGGAGAGGCCGGGGCTACAGTTGTAACACGGGCAAGTTGTAGCAGCGGCCTTGCAGACAAAACTGTTAATGCAAATTAATCAGCAAGGCGACAACATGCTATTCTCGACTTGATATTGATAAATGTAGTTGTGACAAATAATTATCCCCTAATTATCTGTGAGAGATATACGCGGATATATGGCTTGACAAAATTTCGATCGGTTAAGAAACCTACCAGAAGTCTTGAAATGTGTTGTTTTGGTTACAACTAGCCCCCGTCTTCCCTAATATTGATTATATCTATGAGAATATACACATTTTGTAGTTGTGTTCTATGTTGAAACAGTGAACTTTAAATCTTAAATGTGATTTAGGAGGCAGTCCTTCTCATCTTATCGCTATGGGTCGCTATGGCTGATTATGTCTATAACAGATGATTTCACCACATTTTACAACAGTTACGTCCCGTTGAATACAGGCCATGGTCGTATACGCGAAACGCACAAGAGCTCAAGTTCGGTCAACCGTGACATCAAAAACGGCGCGCAATTCTGGACAGACTCGGGCTATGTAATTAACAGGACATTTCACTGTTCTTGGCGCACCCTTTTGAAAAACACCTGTAGTCATGTGATATAATTTTGGGTAAGTTCCGTCTTCAAATTGAGGCGAGTGTTCGCGTTGTTCTCACGGCTGATGCAACATTCCGGACATAATTGACAAGGGTGCGACGGTGACACGTCACCACCTATGCTTAGCGTCTGTGGTTATATATTTGCAATCTAAATGCCATGGTATTCCTGTATAATATTGTCACTGCTTATTTTCCTTCTATAGCTGAGCTGCAAGGTAAACCGCGTTAGTATAACTCGCTTTTCTTTTCTCCATTGTTGAGGAATCGTGCGGTCTGCTGTGTTCGTACCGACCCGTAGTCTATGGTTATATACTTTACAAATTTGAAATATGTTTAAATTTGTTGAATGTTAAAGTTTGGGACCAACGTTTATAGAAGTATTACTGGTTACTGCCTGATCAACCTTTCCTGTAGAAAATGCACGTGACAAAATACAACCTACAACTGTAAACACCCCCCGTCCCGAGCAGCTTCGTTCCCCGTAGCAATGTGGTCTTAGGTGAAGGTTCTAGGGCGACAATCTCCACGATCGCTCAATAGCGATTTACACTACGATCCTCATATAGCGTCACCATGAACACTGGTAGATCTACCGCTTTGTTTGAAAAATTATGAGACACTTCAGAAAAAAGAATACATTAACCAGTCGTCTGAACACAAATATAACTTTACTCACTTTGCCGTCAAAGAAACGTGCTTCGTCACAACATAATTACTCCCCAATTTCCACACTCTGCAAATTTGTATTATTGTATTTTAATAATAATACGTCCCTGGCTTTTTGTACGTTATTCCTCTTGCCACAATATGTCAAATACTCATAATAGCCGATTCTCTGTTGTTGTGTTGTGTTATCCTGATGGCTGTTTTCACCAATGCTGCTGTAATGTCATTATTGCCTCCAGCTTAGCTAATGTACAGTTTTTCTCAATACGATTGTACTATCTCTTTTGTCTTGGTCTGTGCTGATTTCGTCCATGACCGGACCTAAGCCACTCTTTTGTCATGGTCTGTGCTCATTTCGTCAATGACCGGATCTAAGCCACACTTTATTACTGGGTCATTCAATTGATGACTTCCCCAAAAGTGTTCTTATGACCTTTTGGTTGGTCCTTCATTTTGGGGAAATCCATCTTTTGTCATGTCTCGAATGTTGTTATTTGAATCACCGGTCGTCAATATGTTAATCGTGCCAATGGTGTTGTCGACCATGTAGTGACAAAGTTCTATTGCCATTAGCATGTTAGTAAGATCTTATCGTTGAACGCCGACAACGTGGATAATATTCAAGTCGATGTATTAATATATTTGCGGTAAGAGGTATTGTAATTAATATTTTAACCTTCATATAAGGGTTTATTGGTTGAAAGAGGTGCTGGTCATATTGCATAGTCAGTAGTGTTACTATGCCGCAATATTGCGACGACTGGCCTGCTACTGACACAGGGATTCACCGGTACTGGCGTATACAGAATTGTCTTTGGAGACGAGATTTAGTTAGTGCTTTCCGTGACGAGTGGCTGACGAGATCAAAGCCCTGTAATCCAGGTGTATGCATACAACAGCGACGGTCTGTTAGTTATAAGTTGTTTAGTTCTTGTATCCGTCTTCAAATTGGGGCTGATATTTGCACCGTGCCCCCGGCCGACGCAATAGTTACTGGCGATGGCGTTGTGGTGGTTATGTTTCGCGGTGGTTGTGTTTTCAAGGGGATTTCCACAGTGGCTATGGTTATTATAATTATATAATAAAACGTTCCACACAGACACACACACAGACACACACACACACACACACATATATATATACATATATACACACACACACACACACACACACACACACACACACACAACACACACACACACACACACACACACACACACACACACACACACACACACCACACACACACAACACACACACACACACACACACACACACACACACACACACACACACACACACAAACACACACACACACACACACATATATATATATATATATATATATATATATATATATATATATATATATATATATATATATATATATTAGGGTGTCTAAAAATGTTGAAATCAACAACGCATACCCTAAGAAAAATAACGTTGGGTGAGAAAACAACTGTGCTAAAATTACAGAGAAATCCATTGAGAGGGACAAACGTGTCAATGCACCCAAAGAATAATTAAGACCGAAAAGACGAATGGAACCAGTTAAACAAACAATAAAATTCTGATAAATGTAACCTTTTCACCGAAGGGTTGGTTATGTTCCACATGCTTGATCACTTAGTTTACACAACATACCTTTCCACTCCCTAATGGCAGCTCAACATGTCTGTCAAATACTGTGGAATCATGTCGTGGAAACTGTGACGAAATAGCAGGAAAATTCCCCAGGATAAAATATTCAATTGAAATCTAAGCAGTGGAATTTTCCGTTGGTGAGTTGGTGATTGATTTCACGTAGACGAGATTTCTGTGCAGAATCGAAAGAACACGTGTTGTGAATTTCTGTCGTAATTGCCCCAACACAACACCGAACAAAGATGTAGTAGTCAGTGGACTAACAATGGAAATATATATGGAACTAACGTCGTGTTTTATCACAACAACGGCCTGCGTGTAACGTGTATGTGAGTATAGCGCACACCTGTAATCAAACAGGATATGTGAGCGAACACACGCACACACTCACATACACACACATATACATACACGACACGCACATATACACGCGCACACACACACGTACACACATATATTTATATATTATATATATGTGTGTGTGTGTGTGTACGTGTGTGTGCGCGCGTATATATGTGCGTGTCTAAGTGTATACGTGTGTGTATGTGAGTGTGTGCGTGCGTTCGCTCACATATCCTGATTGATTACAGGTGTGCGTTATACTCACATACACGTTAGACG